>JBGQBN010000009.1:0-108011 GCA_041494805.1 Terriglobia bacterium
CCTCATGCTCGGTGATGGCGCAGGTGGACTCGGCTCGCCGACTCTCGTACCTGCCGGAAGATTGACTACGGGTGTGACCGCCGGTGACTTCAACCACGATGGCAAGCTGGACCTGGCGGTGACCAACCAGGCCGACAACAACGTAACTGTGCTGCTGGGCAACGGCGACGGCAGCTTCACCTTTTCCGCCAACTACCCCATTATCCCACCGGGTGTCGGCGGCCAAGCTACGCCGATCTACGTGGCAGCGGCCGACTTCACCGGCGACGGCAATCTCGACCTGGTCGTGGCCAATGCGAATAATCGGGTCGGTGGCTTCGGCGTCCCTAACTTGAATCTCGGCATGCGGTTCCTGCAGGGGAACAGCGACGGCACTTTCCAGGCGGCGCAGGGCTTCATTGCGGGCCTGGCCTCGAATACCTTGGCCATAGCGGACCTCAACCGAGACGGAGCTTCCGACGTAGTGGTGAGCGAGAACAACGGAATCGAGGCCTTGCTGACCGTGCTGCTGAACACCGGCGGGACCTTCGTGAAACTCACCAGTTCGGTCAATCCCTCCGACTTCGGCCAGCCCGTAAAATTCACCGCGACTGTGAATGCCAGTGTCGGCGGCTCTCCTTCCCCTACGGGCAGCGTCATCTTTAAGGACGGCACAACTGTGCTGGGTACGGTCCCGCTCACTTCCGGGAGCGCTGCTCTTACTACCTCTACATTGGCTGCCGGCACCCACAGCATCACCGCCAGCTACTCTGGCGACAGCAACTTCAACCGTCACACTGCTGGTCCGCTTAGCCAGGTGGTGTCTGCGGTCAGCCTGAAGCCCCTGAAGCTGAACTTCGGCAACCAGAAAGTAGGCACCACGAGCCGACCGAAGAAGACGACCTTGACCAACAACGGAAGCGCCGCCATCACCATCAGCAGTATCGCCCTCGGTGGTCCCAACCCTGGCGACTTCACCGAGGTCAGCAACTGTCCCATCAGTCCCAACACGCTGGGGGCGGGGATAAGTTGTTCGATTAAGGTGACCTTCAAACCCGCCGCCACGGGCAGCCGCAAAGCAATGGTAGAGGTCACCGACGATGCCGGCGGCAGTCCACAAAAGGTCGCGCTGACCGGCAACGGAACCTGAAATCAACCTGGCCGAAGCAAGTAGCGTCACTCCGGGGAAGCCACAGCAGCGGGCTTCCCCCTGCGTTTTGCGGTCTCGCCAAGCCGCCTTGTGGGCAATCGGATAAAATTCCAAGGCGGTCGGTGGAGCAGCATGGCCAATGACCAGGAAAAGCAAGCAGCGGCGCGAGCCAGCCTGCGCTTCGTCCGCGAAGGATGCATCGTAGGACTGGGGACTGGATCGACCGCTGCTTATGCCGTTCGCTTTCTTGCCGAGCGGGTGCAAGCCGGGCTGAAGATTCGCGGCATTCCAACTTCAGTCCCCACCAAAGAATTGGCCGGGGGTCTGGGAATTCCGCTGGCTACACTCGATGAATTTCCGCAGATTGACGTGACCATCGACGGTGCCGACGAAATCGATCCTGAACTGCGGCTCATCAAAGGAGGCGGCGGCGCGCTGTTACGGGAAAAGATCGTCGCTTCAGCCTCGCGGCAGCTGGTGATCATCGCCGATTCCACGAAACAGGTCTCCATGCTGGGGAAATTTCCGCTGCCAGTCGAGGTGATTCCGTTCGCACTGAGACTCGCAGAGAAAAAGATCTCAGCGTTGGGAGCCTCGGTTAGCCTGCGCACGGATTCAGCCGGCAAGCCGTTCATCACCGACGAAGGCCATCACATCCTGGATTGCAACTTTGGGCAAATTCCAGATCCGCCGGAACTGGCCCGCGAACTGAAAGCCGTGCCCGGGGTGGTCGAGCACGGATTGTTTATTGGCATGGCGGATGTAGTGCTTGTCGGAAGGGGCGACAAAGTCCTGGAGTTGCGGCGCCGGGTGGTCTAGGCAGCAATCTCCCGCAACGCAGACAATAGCCGGTCCACCTCTTCCGCCGTGTTGTAGTGGGCCAGGCCGATCCGCAAAAAGCCGCCATCTTTCTCCACATCAAGGCGCTCAGTGAGGTTCAGTGCATAATAGTTGCCGTCCCAGGTGAAGAAGCCGCGCTCACCCAGCTTGGTCGCAAGCTCGAGCGGCGTCTGTCGCGCAATGCGCACCGCGACAGTCGGGCAGCGCTGGTCGAATCGCTTCGGATCGCTGATGCCATAGAGCTTCAGCCCACGAACCGCCAACAATCCGCGAATCAAGCGCTCCGCCAGTGCGCGCTCGTGTTGCTGAATGGCGCCATAGGCCGCGAGCAAGGCCGCTCGTCGAGTAGATACCGTCCCATCCACCCTGCGCCCAAGATCGGCCAAGTAGTCCACGCAGGCGGTGATCCCGGCAATGCACTCGTGGTTGAGCGTGCCCCACTCCCAGCGGTTGGGAATGGCGTCAGTATTGGCGCGCACCTTGTAAGGATGTAGGAGCTTCAAGTGTTTGCGCTTGCCATAGAGCACGCCATGTGCGGCCCAAAAAACTTGTAGGTCGAGCAAACCAGGAAATCGCAATCGAGAGCGCGAACGTCAATCGGGCCGTGGGGCGCGTAGTGAACGGCGTCAATATACGCCATCGCGCCACTCGCATGAGCGAGGCGTACAACTTCTTTCACATCGTTGATCGTGCCCACCGCGTTCGAGGCATAACCAACCGCGACCAGGCTGGTGTGGCCTGTGATTTTGCGCGCCAGATCGTTCATGTCGAGAGTGCAGTCCTCTTCATTGATCTCCACAAAGCGAACGCTGGCGCCGGTCTCCTCTAGCGCACGCCACGGTGAAATGTTGGCGTCATGATCGAGGTGCGTGACCACGATTTCGTTGCCTGGACCGAATTCGCGGCCGATGGCGCGGCTGATAGCAAAGGTCAGCGAGGTCATGTTGGGGCCGAACACGACTTCGTCGGGATCGCAGCCGAGAAAGTCCGCCATAGCGGCACGCGCCGCATCAATCGTGGCATTGGTTTGGTAGCTGGTGGCGTAAGCTCCATTGGTGTTAGCGTTGGAATTCTTCAGATAATCGCTAACCGCATCAATCACCCTCTGCGGCACTTGAGTCCCGCCTGGACCATCGAGGAACACCGCAGGCTGCCGGTTGACAGTCTGCGTGAGGGAGGGGAATTGGGAGCGAACCCAGGCAAGGTCGAGTGTAGTCATTTCCTTTTGCGTGGTAAGCATGAATTGCTAATTACCGTTGCTGTAGAGACGTAGCTTGCTACGTCTCTCCCGCCACCGCCCGAATGAAATCCGCCAACATGCCGTACGCCGTGGCCTGCGGCCCAGGATCGTTTTCTACGATCCCCAAACCAGGAAACATATCCGTTTCAAAATACACGACTGAGGACGTTCCCGCGACCCAGGCCAGAGGATCGCTCAACGGCACCTGCGCGGGCCGCACGCTGGCAGTAACGCCTCGTTCAGTGCGCCGTGCGCGGCACACCAGCTTGTAAGGCGTGCCGGCAGCGCGAGCAGCACGCGCCATTTCACCAGTAATGCTGGCAATACCTTCGCGCTCGACGGCATCCAAAGGGATACGCACGCCCATCAATACCGTGACCAAAGCAGCGACTTTCACGGCCGCATCCCAGCCTTCGATATCGTGGCTGGGATCGGTTTCAGCGACGCCTATCTGCTGGGCCTGCCGGAGCGAATCATCGAAGCTGAGGCCCGCCTCCATGCCGCCGAGGATGACATTGGTCGTCGAGTTCAGGATGCCGCGAAACCCGTGCAGTTCGATAGCCGGAAGGTTGTCGCGGAACAAGCAGAAAATAGGGACACCGTCCATCACCGTGGATTCGAACAAAAAGCGCCGGCCTTTCGCGGCTGCCAGCGAGTGCAGTTCATCATAAGCGTGGACGATCGGCCCCTTGTTGGCGGTAATAGCGTGCGCCCCCATTTCAAGCGCCGCGCGGATGTGATCGATCGCCGGCTGTCCGGTCTGAGGAGTAAGCGATGTAGCTTCGAAGAGCACGTCCGCGCGCGCTGCGTTTAACCATTCCCGCACTGAGTGTGGCGCGGGCTCCCCCGCCCGCGTCTTGCAATTGTTCCCAGAGACCAAGGCGGCAGAATCCAGCCCCTCAGCATCTGCTATCCATCCCAGCCGCCGTGCGGCAACACCGGTAATTCGCCACGCGATACCGCGTTCCTGCAGCTGCCGCTCCTTCTCCTGTAACAAGCGGACGAGCATCCGATTAACGTTGCCGAAGCCGAGCAGGCAGAGATTATGAGTGCGAATGTAGGTCTCCTCGAAGTGGGTTCCACAGTAGGTCTCTGAGCAGGATGCCGAGCACCATGCGGCGGAACGCCGGCGCTCCCGGTCATCCCATCATGGTTGTATGTTCGGGCTGGATTTTGTACATGACCCGAACCTCGCTCGCCTGCCGGTAGGGATACTTATCCACACCCAGGTACTTCTTCGCCATTTTGTCGATGTGGGCATCCGCGCCCTGCTCGGTGATTTCGACGACTCGGCCGCGGATTTCGAGATAGCGGTAAGGATTCTCCGGGTCCATGATCGCCAGGGCCACGCGTGGATCGCGACGCAGGTTGCGGTCTTTCTGCCGGCCTTTGGCAGAATTGATGATCACGTAGTCGCCCTCGAGGTCGCACCACACAGGTGTCACCTGCGGACGCCCGTCGGGCATGACCGTGCCAAGGCTGGCAAAAGCACGCTTGCTGAACAGATCGCGATACTTGTCGGGGATAGCCTGGGACATGGATTCCTCCTAAATGCCGAAATGAATGACCAACGGGAAGCAAACCCACATTATAGACGTGCGCCACCAGCAGGCGGCAGGCCGATCTGGAATCGCAGCTTCTGTTGCGGCATCCGAACATTTAGAATGTTGTACCTTACTGAAGTTCAATAGACTTGGTTATGCCTCACACCGGTTCAGGCAGGTGGCACGTGCTGTGGTTCGTCGTGGCCGAGATGTTGCTAGCCCTCCTCGCTGGCATGCCGGCCGCGTCGCAAGCGCAGGATCCACAACCCAAAGCTCCGCCCACCATCGTCTTCATGACGGACTTCGGCACGGTGGACGACTCGGTCGCCCTTTGCAAGGGTGTAATGTATTCGGTCGCTCCCGATCTTCGCATCGTGGATCTCACCCATCAGGTCACGCCGTTTTCCATTCTCGACGGCGCACGCTTTCTCTATGGAGCCACTCCCTACTATCCCGCTGGAACGGTGTTTGTGGTGGTCGTGGACCCGGGCGTAGGCAGCACGCGCAAGGCGGTGGTGGTGAAGTCCAAGCGGGGACAGTATTTCGTGCTCCCGGACAATGGGCTTATGACGTTGGTGGAGGATCGCGATGGAATCGAGGGTGTCCACGAGGTTACGAATCGCGACTGGATGATCGGCGCGGCGCTCTCTTCCACCTTTCACGGGCGTGACATTTTTTCGCCGGTGGGCGCGCATCTGGCGCGCGGCGAAGACTGGACGCAAGTCGGTCCGGAACTCAAGCAACTGGTACGATTGAAGCTGGCGGCGTCCAAGCTGGACGAGCGCGGGTTGGGCGGCGAAGTGATCGCGACCGATGGTCCCTTTGGCAATCTGGTCACGAATATCAGCGGGGATGACTTCTTGAAGCTGGGCTACGGTCATGGGCAACACGTGCATGTCGCCATCGGCAAGACGGAAATGAATATTCCATTTGTCCGCACCTTCAGTGACGTGCAGCTGAAGAAGCCGCTGCTCTACATCGATTCTCGCGGGCACCTGGGATTGGCCGTGAATCAGGGAAGCTTTGCCGCCATCTACGGGATCAAGCCGCCAGTGGCGATTTTCATTACGCGGGCAGGAAACTAAAAGGAATCTCGCGCTGAAGCTGGGACATCTGTACTGCATCCCACCCGCGTCAAAGCTTTCAACGAGGAGGACCAACATGAGCAGCCTGCAGCAACTTTCAGCCCGCAGTACCAACGGCCTCAGACGTCTGATTATCGCCGCCATGCTCCTGCTCCTGCCCTGTCTTGTTGTAGGGCAAAGCTTCCGCGGCTCGATTCGGGGAAAGGTGGTCGACCCGGCCGGCAGCCTGATTGCCCGCGCGAAGGTCACGGCGAAGAGCAGCGAGACCGGGCTCGTCCGCACAACCGTCACTGGTAGCGACGGCGCTTACGTTCTGGCCGAATTGCCCGCAGGCCTGTACACCGTAATTGCCGAAGCACCCAGCCTGTCACCAACCGCACAAAATGTTGTCGTCAATGTGGGCCTGGACACCACAGCGGACTTCGACCTGACCAAAGTGGAAAAAAGGCTGGAGCAGATCACCGTGACTGGCGCCGCTCCGCTCGTGGAGGCCACGCGTGACGTGCTGGGCGAGGTCGTCGACCAGAGACTGGTAAGCCAACTGCCGCTGAATGGCCGCGATTTTGGCAAACTGGTCGCCCTCGTGCCCGGCGCCACGGTTGAGCCTTCGGGAGTGGCCGGAACCCAGTTCGGCTTCGGACAGTTCAATATCAACGGGAACCGCGACCGCTCCAACAACTACAGCGTGGACGGCACCGACAACAACGATCCGTACTTCAACAACTCCGCGCTCAACCAGGTGGGCATCACCGGCGCGCCCGCGTCACTGCTGCCCATTGACGCCATCCAGGAATTCAATCTGCAGTCGCAGTTCGGCGCCGAATATGGCCGCAACACCGGCTCGGTGGTAAACATCCTGACCCGCTCCGGCACCAACCAGTTGCACGGTTCAGCCTTCGGGTTCTTCCGCAACTCCGCTCTGGACGCCCGCAACTTCTTCAATACGGAGGCGCGCAAGACCTCTTTCCAGAATAGCCAGTTCGGAGGTTCACTCGGCGGACCGATTGTGAAGGACAAGACGTTCTTCTTCGGCGCCTATGAAGGCCAGCGCGAGCGCGTGGGTTCGGACTTCATCCTGGGCGTGCCAACCCCGGCACAGCGCGCCGCGGCCCGGCAAGTGGCCTTGGCCAATGGCCTGACCGCCATCAACCCGGCATTGGACGCAATCCTCGACTTCTACCCGGTCAGCAACACGGGTACGTTTGCCGGCGTCGTGCGGGACAAGAACGACATGGACAGCTTCATCGTCAAGGTGGACCACAACTTCACCAATACCGAGCAACTTTCCGGCAGGTATGCTTTTGCCCGCAGTGAGCAGGTATTTCCACTAGGCTCGGCCGGCGGTTTCGGCGATGGCTCGCGCTTGCCCCAGTTCGCGCAGACTTCACCCGCCCGCGTGCAGGTAGTTTCCTTGAGCCTCCTTTCCAGCCTGAGCTCCACTCGCATCAACGAAGTGCGCTTTGGATACAGCCGGTATCGCACATCATTCAGTTCGCTGGACGCCAACTTCGATCCCTCGACTCTGGGCATTGATTTTGGCAACGGGAAGCTGGGCCTCCCGGAGATTGACTTCTCAGTCCCCGAACTGGAGAACCTGGGTGCGCAAGGATTCAGTATTCCACGTGGCCGCACCAGCCAGACCTACCAGATTTTGGATAACTTCACCTGGCTGCATGGCCGGCACACCATCAAGTTCGGCGGTGAGTATCGCCGTGCCGCCATCGAAAACTTCAATGACAACCTGGAGCGTGGCATTTTTTCCTTCAGCCCTTCCGGGCTTGATCCGGACCCTGTCGTGGACACTCTCGCCAATTTCTATCTAGGCGGACCAAATTTTGATGCTTTCATCCTCGCCCTCACCGGCGACACCAACCGCACGACCTACAACAATGGTCTGAGCTTTTTTGTTCAGGATGACATTCGCCTGCGCCCGAACTTCACCCTGAATCTTGGCCTACGCTGGGAATACTTCGGTCCTGTGAGCGAGAAGAACAATCTGCTTTCGAACCTCGCTTCCGACGGCACCCTCGCTATGGTGGGCACGCATGGTCTGGACGGCATCTACGAACGCGACCTGAACAACTTCGGCCCACGTGTGGGATTTGCCTGGAACGTGCACCCGAAGACCGTAGTGCGAGGCGCCTACGGCTTGTACTACGACTATGTTCCGCAGCATCTGATGCTGGCGAATTTCACACCGTCGGCGGGCGTGGCCACCAACCCGATTGGTCCCCAGCCCGTGTTGCCGCTGTTTTATGACGAGAACGCGTTCAACGGCTCGGTACCGGGACCTGTTCTCTCGCCCGGCGGACCTCCATTCAACATCTTCGTAACGCCCCGCGATTTCCCCGCGCCCTACGTGCAGAACTGGAACTTCAACGTACAGCAGGAACTGACACCCGCTGCAGCGTTTGAAGTCGGTTACGTCGGCAGCAAGGGCACCCGCTTGGTGCGTCTATACGACCAGAACCAGCCGGACGCCAACTTCAATTTCCCCAATCCCAACTTCGGCAACGTGCACACGCTCGCGCCCATCTCCTCTTCCACATACCACGCTCTGCAGACCACGTTTAAGCTACAAGGCTGGGGCGGATTCTCCGGTTTCACTTCCTACACCTGGTCGAAGTCGCTGGACGATGCTTCCGATGGCATAGATTTCACTGCCGGCGCGGCTTTCCCGCAGGACTCAACCAACTTGCAGGCCGAACACGGCGCCTCCACCTTCGACACCCGGCACCGTTTCACGGCTGCAATTAACTATCGGGTACCCACGTGGGGCGGCGTGCCCAAGCGGCTGGGGGATGGCTGGCAACTCAACTGGATTGTGACTGCGCAGAGCGGACGGCCCATCCCCATTATCACGTCTGATGACACCACTGGACGCTTCTATTTCAATCAGCGGCCTAACGTAGTGCCAGGTGTGAATCCCGTGCTGCCAAACTGGAATCCATTCACCGGCTATCTGAACCCGGCCGCATTCTCGCAGCCGGCGTTCGGCACATTCGGCGATTTGGGACGCAACTCGATCTACGGCCCCAACTACTGGAATTTTGACTTCTCCGTCAGCAAAAGCACGCAGTTGGTGGAGCGGCTGAACTTGCAGTTGCGCGCCGAATTCTTCAATCTCTTCAACCACCCGAATTTCGCTCTGCCCAACGGTACGGTTACACCGGGCGTTGGTCCGATTGGCACGATCACCCAGACGCCCGACGTTGCTCAAGGTAATCCCGGTCTCGGCGGCGGCGGTCCACGGGTAATCCAGGTGGGTGCAAAGTTCACCTTCTGATCAGACCGTGTGGAAGCGGGCGACTCGCCCGCCCCATCCGAGCGAAGCTCAGCGGCGCTAAGTCCCAACATCCGCTGCAATCCGCGGCAGCACCGCGCCCAGCAGCGCCACAAAATCACCCTTCACTCTCGCGGCGGTCTCCAGCACCTCTTCGTGATTGATGACCTGATCCAGAATCCCCGCCGCCATGTTAGTCACGCAGGAAATCGCCAGAACCTTCATTCCCATGTGACGCGCGGCAATCACCTCCGCGACCGTGGACATACCCACCAGATCAGCCCCAATCGTCCGCAGATACCGGATCTCCGCCGGAGTTTCATAATTCGGCCCCAAGAGCCCCGCATAGACGCCCTGATAAACCGTCTTGCCCAGGCGGCGTGCTTCCGCAACCGCGATCTCGCGATACGGCTTCCAGTACGCCTGCGTCATATCCGGAAAGCGCGCACCCAAGCGATCATCGTTCGCTCCGACCAAAGGATTTTGTCCCTGCAAATTGATGTGGTCGGTGAGGACGACCAGCGCCCCTTGCTTGTATTCAAGGTTGATCCCGCCGGCTGCATTGGTATGCACCACAGCCCGGACGCCCATGCGCCCAAACACGCGCATCGGGAAAGCAACTTCCTGCGCCGAGTACCCTTCATAAAGATGCACCCGTCCCTGCATAGCGGCGATGGGAACGCCGTCTGATTTGCCAATCACCATCTGCCCGGCGTGCCCAATCGCTGTGGAGTGTGGGAAGGATGGAATGTCCGCGTAGGGAATCCGCGTAGTTTCAGCAAGTTCGTCTGCAAAGGCCCCGAGTCCCGAGCCCAGGACAAGTCCAATCCGCGGGCGCAGCGCGGTGCGTGACAGCAGGAACTTCGCCGCAGATTCTGCAAGAGTGAAATCGTCGATCATTTAAGCTCTTAGCTCTTGGCCTTTAGCTCTTAGCTCTCCGGCCAGGGATGAGCTAAGAGCTAAAAGCTAATGGCTAAAAGCTTCACAAAAGCATTCCCGCAATCGATGCCGACATCAAATTCGCCATCGTCCCCGCCAGCATCGCACGCACCCCCAACTTGGCCAGTTCGCCCCTCTTGTTCGGAGCCAGCGAGCCGATACCGCCGATTTCGATACCGATATTTCCCAGGTTGGCGAAACCGCACAGGGCGTAAGTGGCGATGGTGTAGGAACGCGGGTCCAGTGCCGCCTTCTGTCCTGTAAGCATGGAGAACGCCACGAACTCATTCAACACCATGCGCGTACCCAGCAGGTTGCCGATGGCCGAACAGTCCTTCCACGGCACCCCGATCACCCAGGCCACGGGCGAGAACAAAACACCAAAGATTTTCTCAAAGCTGCTGGGAAACCAGTTCCATCCGAAGTGGGCCAGACCGTTATGTATCCCGCCCAATAAGCCGTTGGCCAGCGCAATCAACGCCAGAAACGAGATCAGCATAGCCGCGACATTAAGAGTCAAATAGAGTCCGTCGGTCGTGCCTTTCGCCACCGCCCCCAGCAGGTTCTCGCTCTTATCTTCGCCCATCTCCTCATCGCTCATCTCCACTCGCCCCGCCGTCACCGCGTGCTCCGTCTCCGGCACGAGCATCTTGGCCACCAGAATCGTCCCCGGCGCGGTCATGATCACCGCCGTCAAAAGATGCTTGGCGTCGATGCCGAAGGCAATGTAGGCAGCCATCACCGCACCACTGATGTGTGCCATGCCACTGGTCATGATGGTCATCAGTTCCGAACGCGTCAGTTTGGGCAGAAACGGACGAATGGTCAGCGGTGCCTCGGTGCATCCCAGGAAAATGCTGGCGGCCACGTTCATGGACTCGGCCCCGCTGGTGCCCATGAACTTCATCATCACCCGCGCCATCTGCCGGATGACCCACTGCATTACCCCATAGTGATACAGGACGGCGAAAAAGGCAGCCACAAATATGATGGTAGGCAAGACCTGGAAAGCGAGGTAGAACGGTGGGCCTTTTTTTCCTAGATCCCCAAAAAGAAACGACGAACCCGCGTAGGAGTAGCCGAGAAAGCGAGTGACCACATCACCCAGCCAGGCAAACAGCCGCCGCCCAGCCTCCACCCGCAAGACCAGAAACGCAAAGACGATCTGTAACCCCAGGCCCCAGGCAACGGTGCGCAACCGAATAGCCCGCCGGTTGGTGGAAAACAGGTAAGCCAGCGCGACCATGGTCATCAGCCCGAGAATGCCAGTAAGTCGGCTCAAGCTCCTCCGCAGGTGATTCGCAGGCGCATTCTAGCACCTCGGCCGCAGGCCCACCGGAACCACGCTGAGAACTGAGAACAGGGAACTAAGAACTGCGTTTCAGAACTTCCGCTCGAAATTCGCAAACGAGCTTTCGAGCTTCCACTGCCCGCGGGCGCGCTCGTTTGCCTCCAGAAACTTCTCACACCCGGATGAAACCTTGGCCGCGTCGGCACGGTCGCCAGCACACGCCGCCACTGGACGAAATTGCTGCGTCTCCACCCAAAGGCTGGCGCCAGGCAAGAAACTGTGCTCCAGGCTCTGTCGCGCCATGCGCTTGACCTCGGCATAAGTCAGGCCATAGCTCTCTACGGCTCGCACGTACTCATGGGTCATATCGGAACGCGCGACTCCCTCATCGTCCGTCGCCAGCGCCACTGGCACGCCATGAAGCTGGTAAACCGGCAGAGGATGGTCTTGCCCGCGCACGCCCAGAATCACATCGTTTGAGGTCAGGCAAATCTCCACCAGCACGTTGCGCTGCGCCATCTCCCGCAACAAGCCGAGGGGATCACGCTCGTCCATTACGGACACGCCATGCCCGATGCGCTCGGCATGCCCTCGCTCAATGGACTCGCGGATATGAAAGCGCAGTCCCTCCGGCGGTACCAATCCCATTGCCAGTTCGCCCGCATGCAGGCTGATGTGCACTCCCGGATAGACGCCGTGCAGGAAGTCAAGCATCCTCATATGCAGCTCGAAATCATGCATCGGCACGTACCAGTCTTCGGGCATGACCAGGTTGAGCCCAACAAACCGCGGATCGGACTTTGCCAGTTCGAAGCCGGCCAGGATCTGTGCAAACACCTGCTCTCGTGGCAACCCGCGCAGCACCTGGTACAGAAAGCGGACCGTGACGCCGCAGCCGGGATCAGCTTCCGCCGAACCGCACTTGAGCGCGGAACGCATCTTCGCTTCGTCGTCATCGAGCTGCTTGCCAGTCGCCGCGATCACATCCTTCAAACCGCCCGAGAGAAGCTTGTCGCGCATCCGGCCAAAATCGTCGTCCCAACCTAGCTTTGCCCCTAGTCGTGCGGACTGCATGCCATCCGCCGTGTGCATGAGTTCAAGGTATTGCACATGATCGGCAGCCGCCCGCGCCGCGGCCTCCGCCATGGACTCGCCCATATGGTTCAGCATCGCGGCTAGAAACTTGTCGAAGGTGGCAAAGAAGTGGTCGTGGCCAGATTCCTCCCCGCGGTTCCAGTTGCGCATGGACCAGGCGTCGATCATGGAGTTGTAGAGAACCTGATCCTGATACGCGCAAGCCACCCACGGCTTGCTGGTATACCTTTCACAGGAAACATCGCATGGCGGAGTCAGCAGGAAAGAGGTCGTCCGGTCAACACACAAACCGCTGCCGGCGGCGAAGTCGATGAGGCTCTCCGCATAAATCGCGCCCTCCAGGTGGTTGTGCAGGTCGCCGCCCTTGGGCATGTCCCGCAAGAATGCCAGCAGAAGCAGAGGCTGCCGCCGAATCGAGTCGAAATAACGGGCCGTGCGCTGCTGTGGATCGGTAGCGGCTTGCGCTGCGGCAACCGACCCACTTACCGCTACGACAACAACAATAAGCAGACCAGCCGCTCGGCTCACCAAACCCTCCTTGAATTCCTGAAGACCGGCATTTTACCTGTTCGGCAGAAATAAAGTAGCAGAACCCAGCTTGCTGATCGCGAAAGATCGACCGCGAGAGATCGACCGTGGCCAGCGTGGAGAACCGCCGAGGCCCAGCTCTAGAAAGACCACAAAAGTCCCTCCCCACGCGGTTTTCGCGAGATTTTCACAGTTTGAGGGTGGGAGATTTTTCTAGCGACTGCCGCAGGGGCGCTAACGGAATCCGCAAAAAACGCCATCCGCTGCCGATCAATCGGCAACCCTTTTCGGCAAATTGCACCACTTTCAGTTCACCTGGCTGTGGACCGGCTGCACTTGATTGATTTTACGACGGATAGAGTTCTGTGTTTCGTATTGACTCTAAAAATGGAAGGAGTAAGAAAATAATCGTTCTTTGACAGCTTCTGAAGTTTTCCCGGTTGGTGCGGCGTCCGGGGCTCAAGCGAAGTCACCTGCAGACCGCAAGGTCATGCAGGGAAGGCGAGCAAGGGTCTATAGCAAAGCGCTGGTCGAGGCGAACAAGAAGATATGTTGAAGGCAACATAGGATCCCGAGGCGTTAAGCTGGTTTATCCGGTTGGCGGTAAGCCCGGAGCCCGAGCAACGATCGCGCGTTGCGACCCGCAAGGGAAGCGACGAAGGCAGGTCGGCAAGGGTCTAAAGCGAGCTACTGGCCGAGACGAATGAGCTTAACACCACCTCGGGATTCTTATTTGTGACGCGCGCAATCCAACCCCGCTGAGCGGCCAGGCCTCAGCGCTCCCCTGCCTCCGAGTAATTCGGGCTCTATCGGGGATGGGATGCGCGCTTCCCCATCCGCTACGTCTGGGCCTAACCCTCACGGTCCTTGCTGCACCCGCAGTTTCTCTCCCGTCACCAGCCGTGCTCGATAGATGGTGTTGGTCGCGGCTACCTCGGCCACAACGTCAACATTCACTTCGTAAGCGCCCCGCGGCAGGTTCTCTCCGAACGGAATCTCGAGATCAATAGTGTTCTTCTTCAGAGCAAAGTGCTGATACCCAACCGCCGTAGCTCGTCCCTTCTCGCTCACCGCCAGCACGATCACCGTCAGGTCGAAATCCTGTCCCGTCTGGTTGGAAACTTTGACCGCACCCTCCACCCTTTTTCCCGCTACCTTGGGATCTCGGCTCCACGCAACCAGCAGTGGCGCCACCACCTGCAGATCGAGTTCCTGGTTCTGCTGCTGGGCAGGCTTGCCGCTATCGGTCACCGTCACCACAAAGTGAAACGATCCAGCTTCGCTGGGAATCCCAGCCAGCAAGCCGTCTTCACTCAGTGCGATACCCCGCGGTAACGAACCTCCAGTGAATTGCCATTTCAAAGGACTGATTCCGCCCTGAGCCTCCAATTGGAAGCGATACTCTTGCCGCAGATACCCCTTGGGCAAGGACGTCGTCCGCACTGAGAGTGGCCCGCCCATCGCGGCGCCCTGCTGCGCCGGGGAGCTGAGGGAAGCCGCCAGCACGCACCACATAATGGCAAGGGTTGCGCGGCCGGCCACGTGCTTTGACATGATCCCCATCGCGTGCGCTCTAGAGCCAAAGCTACAGCACAAGGTTGCCTACTCCAAAAACTGAGAACCGGGAACTGACCACCGGAAACTGGTTTTCTCCCGATCCCGCCTCTCACGTTCAGTGCACGTGCATTGCGACCAAACTCTGTACTTATCTTCCCAAAAAGTCATCGACCGCTTTAACGAACATGTCAGGCTGATCCACAAACGTCATGTGCCCCGCCTTGGGGAAGATCACCAGCCTCGATCCCGCAATCTTCTCGTGCATCACCTGCGACATCGCCGGATCGGACTCGTCGTGATCGCCCACCAGCACAAGGGTTGGCACCTTAATCGTCGCCAACTGGTCCGTGTACTCCACCGATTTCAGGTTCCCGTCAATGATGAACTCGCCATGGGATCCCCACATTTCCCGGTAGAGGTCCCATGCCGTGTTGCCATTGGCGACGGGGTCATAATTAGGATCGGGACGATTTTGGTACAGATACGGAAAATAACCTTCACCCCAGGCCGCAATCATGTATTCGTTCGTGTAACGATGCTGCTCGTATTCCTTGCCGTGGCCATAGAGGCCTGCTGCTTCCATCTTGCTGATTCGGTCGCGGAGCTCAGCTGGCATCTTCTCTTTCATGTGCACGAAGACTTCATTGATCGCCTTGGTGCTGGAAAACGTGCTGCCTAGAATCAGGTGTGAAAGATTGCGCTGATACTTGAACGCATACGCCTGTGCCAAGCAGCCTCCGTAGGAATGCCCCAGCAGGCTGATCTTGCCCAGCCCCAGCGCCTGCCGCACCGCCTCAACGTCTTCCACCATATTCTCGACGGTGTAGCCGGAGGCATCCTCCAGCTTCTGTGAGCGTCCCGAGCCACGCTCATCAATGAAGATCAATTCATTGTGCCGCGCCAAAGGCAGCAGGTAGGGCAGGAAGTAGTCATGCGACGCCCCCGGCCCACCATGCACAATCATGAGGGGTTCGCCGCGCCCAAGAATCTTGTAGTAGATCATCACACCATGGGCGTCCACGAATCCCTCTTGCATGGGATAGAGGTTTGGAGAATTTGCGGATGGTCCCGCGCCCTGGGCCAACGTGATTGCAGACATCAGGAAGAGAAGAAAGAGGGTTAGTGGAGTCTTCATGGCCCCCATGCTAACCGCTTTGAAGGACGAAGACAAAACTCTGATGAAAAGTGATCCGCGGGCTGCCTTAGCCTACCTGCCAAACCGTATCCAGCACTGTCCCGTCCACCCACTTCACCACCGCGACCGGCCGGTCCCCAAGCTTCGGCCGCGCCGGCTTCCCGCCGCAAATCCGCTCCACTTCGGACTTGATGTCCTGGAGCGGCCGGATGGGCAGCTTCGAACCCTTCACCGCATCCAGCAAATCCTGACGCCGCGGATTGACCGCAATCCCACGCTCCGTCACCACCACATCAATCAGCTCGCCCGGCCCGGTCAACGTCGTCACTTCATCCACGATCACCGGAATGCGGTCGCGGAACGACGGCACCGCCAGAATCGTGCATCCCGCCGCCAGACAGTTCTGCCACCCGCCAATCCCGTGCAACAGCCGCCCATCGGAATGCGTCACCACATTGCCATTGAAGTTCACATCCACTTCAGTCGCGCCCAATACCACCGCATCCACCATCGAAGCGAACGAACCTTTGCCGTGAAAGTTGTACGAAGTGAACGGAGACGTGGGCACGTGTCGCGGATCGCTGGCAATGGATTTCACGGCGTCGAGATCGAACGTCTGTCCGTCGAGAATGTAATCGGTCAATCCTTCCTGCAGCATCTCCACCAGATACCGCGTGGATCCGCCGCGCACGAAACGCGCTTTCACGCCATCTTCTTTCATCATGCGTCGCAAATAATCGACGAACGCCAGCGCAATCCCGCCTGCCCCTGCCTGGAAGGAAAATCCGTTGCGCATGATCCCCGCCTCGCGCAGGAACCGCGCCACAAACTCCGCAATCCGCAATCGATCGGGCGAGCGTGTGATCTGGGTTGTCCCCGAAACAATCTTCGTCGGATCGCCGATCGACTCCACCTCAACCACAAAGTCCACATTGTTGCCCTGGATTTGCCAGGGAAGACAAGGGAACGGCACCAGGCTGTCGGTGACCACGATTACCTGGTCGGCGTACATGGAATCCGCCAGCGCAAACCCCAGCGATCCGCAAGCCGACTTGCCATGCGACCCATCGGCGTTGCCGAAAGAGTCGGCTGTCGGCGCAGCGATCACCGCGATGTCAACGTGCACCTCGCCATCCTGTATGGCCTGCCAACGCCCTCCGTGCGAGCGCAGCACGCCCATGCCCCGCATCTTGCCCTGGGTGCAGTAGTCGCCCAGCGGCCCATTCATCGAGCCTTCAATGTGATGAATGACCCCCGACTGCATCAGCTCAATCGCACTTTTCTGCGAGGGAAATGAAGCGCTGGGAAACCACAGCAAATCTTTGACGCCGATTTTTGCCGCCGCCTCAAGCGCCATCAAAGCAACGCGGTCGCCGTCCCGCAGGTGATGATGATTAGAGATCACCATGCCATCGCGCAGCCCACACCTGCTCAAGGCAGTTTCGAGATCCGTCACGCGCTTGTCGCCGTTCTCCGGATAATCCTTATTCGAGCGAACCGGCGGCGCAGTCTTGCGCGCCCGCGGCTGGTACTTGGCCACACCCAGATAAGGAATCTGCGGCTTGCCATTGACCATGGCCGGCACCATCCGCCCCGCCGCATTCTGTGCCACTTCCACTCTCTCGCTCATTCCACTCCCTTTGGCTCAAGTTCCATTGTCATCCTGAGCGGGCTTCCAGCCCGCGAAGGACCTATGCACCTGTCTGGCCCACCGAGGCGACGCATCCTTCTTATCGGCAGCTACGCTTTCCCCATCTGCTTCGCTCGCGCCATCAGCTTCTGCGCCCGTTCCACCACCGGCGCATCAATCATTTTCGACCCGAGGCTCACCACACCCAGCCCCTTCTGCTGCGCGTCTTCAAACGCCGCCACAATCTTCATCGCTTTCTCAATCTCGGCTGCTGAAGGCGCAAACCCTTCATGGATAACCGGGATCTGCGAAGGATGAACGCATCCCATCCCTTCGAACCCCAGCCCGCGGGAGTTCTCTGCCCAGCGCCGCAAGCCATCCAGATCGCCCACTTCCCCGAACACGGAATCAATCGCCTGAATCCCCGCCGCCTTGGCCGCATTCACCAGGCGCGTGCGCGCGTAGAGCGACTCGCGTCCTTCCGCGGTCTTCACCACGCCCATGTCGGCGGTGTAGTCCTCCAGCCCAATGGTTAGTGCGGCCACATTCGCACTCGCCATAGCGATCGCGGCAGCGTTCTCGATCCCGAATGCAGACTCCAGAATCGGCATCAGCCAGATCGGACGAGTGATGCCGTAGCGGACCTTCAGTTCGCCAATCATCCGGTCCACTTCCGCCACCTGCTCAGCCTGCTCCACTTTGGGGATCAGCACCAGATCCAGCGCTTCCGGAATAATTTCCGCAAGGTCTTCGAGCCCCATAGGAAGCTGATTGATCCTCACCATGCGCTCGCATGCGCCAAAATCCACCGCGCGCAGAGTGTTGCGCACCAGAACGCGGGCAGCATCCTTTTCCGCGTGATGAACCGAATCTTCAAGATCGAGAATGATGGCATCCGGCCCATGCAGCCCGGCATTGATAAAGTATTTCGGTTCCGTGCCCGGCAGATACAGCCGCGACCTGCGCAAGCGATCCCGCCGCGACGGCTCGCCCAGTGCAATCTTTTCAGGAGAGGCTTTCCTCCCGACGCCCAGGCCCGCGCGTTTGGCGGCCGTCTCGATCCGCGCAGCAATCACATAGGGAAGCGCGCCTTCATCGTGAATGGCGACCTGCGCGTGCTTTACGCCAAGCGTCCCGAGCACTTGTCGCGCCTGTGCCATGATCGAGGCGCCGTAGTACGGCGCGACGCGGGACTCCAGAGTAATCTCCAGACCCCCGCCCTCCCGCGGCTCGATGGCCACGTGCAAATCCGAGCGCACATCCTTGCCCCAATGACCGGCTTCCGCCGGATGCGCTTTCGTTGTCTGTTGTGAAGCACTCATAGTGGACCGTGTTGAGACCGTGTGGGGACGGGCGACTCGCCCGTCCGCGGAGTGCAGCTCCGCAGCCTACTTCAACTTCTCCAAAATCGCATCCCCCATCTGGACCGAGCTCGCCGCCCCCTGACTGAGTGACTTGCTCCCGCCAGAAATCCGCATCATGTCGTAGGTCCGCACCTTGCCCTCTTTCACCACGTCCGCGATCGCTTTGCGGATGCGGTCGGCTTTGGCCCCCTCTCCCACATGGTCCAGCATCATCGCCGAGGAAAGAATCATCGCGATCGGATTCACAATGGGCGGATTCAGTTCCGCATACTTGGGCGCCGACCCATGCGTTGGCTCAAACACCGCAATCTCGTCGCCGATATTTCCCGAAGCCGCGAAGCCCAGCCCACCCACCAACCCCGCGAATGCGTCCGACAGAATATCGCCGAACAGGTTCGAGGCAATAATCACGTTGTAGTCTTCCGGATTCTTGTTCAGCCACATCAGCTGCGCGTCAATGTTCGTCGACCACAGCGCAATGCCCGGATAGTTCTTGGCCACATCCTTGGCGGCGTCTTCCATCAATCCGGAAGTCTCGCGCAGCACATTGGGCTTTTCGCAGATGGTCACGCCCTTGAAGCCGCGTTTCTTGGCGTACTCAAATGCGGCGGTAGCAATGCGACGCGCTGCTGGCCGCGTAATGATGCGCACACTGACCGCCATGTCCGCACTGGGCACGTTCGCGAAAGCCTTGAACCTGGGATGGGAGTTCAGGGTAGCGCGCACATTCTCCGGCGGATTTGTCCACTCCACGCCGGTGTACATGCCCTCGGTGTTCTGCCGGAAAACGGTGGTGTCAATCCGCGGCTCGTCAAACCCGCTATCCGCACGTTTACGAATATAGTTCAGCGGATTCCCCGGAAACCCGATGCAAGGCCGCATGCAGACATCCAAATTGAATTTCTGCCGCATGGTCACGATCGGGCTGTAGTACACGTAGCCCTTGCCGCGCAATTCCGGCTTCAGCTCACCCTGGGCTTCTTTGTTCGGCTTCGACGTGATCGCGCCAAACAGTCCCAGCTGGTGTTTCGCCAGCAGGTCAAGCGTGCGCTGGGGCAGCGCGTTGCCCTCATTGACCCAGCACTCCCAACCAATGTCCGCAGGAACATACTCCGCATCAAACCCGACTGCCTTCAAAATCCGCAATGCCTCCGGCAGGACTTGGTTACCGATCCCGTCGCCCGGCATCGTGACTACGGTGTACTTCGCCATTCACTCTCCCCGAAAACCAAAATCTTGAACCGCAGAGGACGCCGAGAGCGCGAAGAGAGGATTAACGCGAACCTAGGTAATTCTTCCTCCACGTCCGCAGCGTACTCGGCGGTGTTCATTCTTTAAGCCAGTCCCAACCGCTTCGCCACCAGATTCTCCGCCCCCCCGGCAATCACCAACGACTGCGGCACGCTGCCCAGCGGCGGAAACCCAAACTCCTCCCCACGCCAGTGAATCACTCCCGCGGTGAAATCCACTTCAATCTCATCCCCCGGAATGATCGTCTTCTCCTTTGATCCTGCAAATTGCTCGCGCAACCGCTTCACCAGTTCCGGCACTTCCACGCAAAGAAAACCATTGTTATAAGCGTTTCGCAGATAGGTCTGCGAGAAACTCGCCGCAATCACCAGTGGAATCCCCTTGGCCTTGAGACAAGTGACTGCCTGCTCACGGCTCGACCCAGTGCCAAAATTAAAGCTGCTCACGATCACATCGCCGGCGCGCGTGCGCCCGGCAAACTGCGGATCATAATTCTCCATGACCACGTTGGCCATCATCTCGGGAGTCATGTCGTCGCGGTAAGTGTAGTCTTTTCCATAAATGGCATCGGTGTTGACGTTATCCTGCGGCATGAACACCAGCCGCCCCCGCACCCGCTCCGGAAACCCGGGGAGGATATCAACTTTCTCTGCGGCTGCACCCGTGGCAAACTCGGTGTAGACGCGCGCCGGCGTACGCTCCCCCAGTTCATGAGGTCCGCGGATGTAGCCCGCCACGGCGGAAGCCGCCACCACTTCCGGACTTGCCAGATAACATTTCGCGTCGCGCGAGCCCATGCGGCCCTTGAAGTTCCGGTTGGTGGCCGAAATTCCAACCTCACCCGGCTCGAGCAAGCCGATGCCGAGCCCAATACAAGGCCCGCATCCAGCCGGCAGCGGGTTCGCTCCCGCGTCCAGCAACGTCTGCCAGATGCCGCGCCTCTCGGCTTCTTCCTGGACCCACTTGCTCGCTGCGCCCAGGTAAAACTTCACGCCCGCCGCGACTTTCTTTCCCTTCATCACCGTCGCGGCAGCTTCCAGATCCTCCACTCGCGAGTTCACGCAGGAAAGCAGATACGCCTTCTGGATAGGAACCCTCTTCCTCTCCATCTCCGCCAGCGAACTCATCACTTGCACTGTATCGGGGCCCGACACATGAGGCGTGACCTGGCCCAAATCGAGCACAATCCGCGCCGCATACGTGGCCCCCGCATCCGGGCGGGGTGGATTCTTGGCCCAGTTCTCCATGTCTTTTTCCGAAAACCGCTCGATGCCGGTTGCCTTAAGGCGCTGATGTACGCCGCGAAGGTACTTGATCGTGACCTCATCCACCGGGAACCAGCCTACCAGCGGCCCCCACTCGGTGCTCATGTTCGAGATCGAAAACCGTGCGTCCATGGATAGGCTGGCCACGCCCGGGCCGGAGAATTCCACCGCCGCGTTCAACACTTCATCGTGGTTGTAAAGGCCGCACAGCGTGATGATGATGTCCTTGCCGGTAGCGCCCCCCGGCAACTTGCCTTCCAGCACCACTTCGATCGAGCGCGGAATCTGCCACCAGAATTCTCCCGTAGCCCAAACCGCAGCCGCGTCGGTGCGCACGATGGGCGTGCCGGTCGCCCCCAACGCGCCATACATATTGGAGTGTGAATCCGAAGCCACCACGAAAGATCCGGGCACGACGTATCCACGTTCCACCATGATCTGGTGCCCGATACCCGAGCCTGCGGGGTAAAAATCCACTCCCTGCTGCTTGGCGAAGGCTTCGATGGCCCGGTACTTGGAGAGATTCGCATCCTCTTTGTTCTGAATGTCGTGGTCGAGCGCAAACACCAGCTGCTTCGGATCGTAAATCTTCTTCGCCCCAATCGCCTTGAACTTGCTCATCACCGCCGAAGTGTTGTCGTGGGTCATGACATGATGAGGGCGGATGGAAACGAAATCCCCAGTCCGCAGTGGCCGCTTCGGCCCTTCCGCCAGGTGGGATTGCGCAATGTTTTCAACCACGGTTTGAGCCATACAAGAAACTCCTGACAGCCGCGAAACCCCATGATCCGTAGAGACGTAGCTTGCTACGTCTCCTCCGTGTCCTCGTTCCGTCCTCAGCGCCGTTTTCGCCGCGCTGATCTCTTCGGCCCCCTGACGTCCGCCTTCATCAACCCCATCAGCTTCGAAACCGAACCCGCCTTCTCCAAGCCCCAAATGGCGTCCTTCAATTTCTTCTGCGCCACCTTCGACAGCACACCTTCCGCCAGCGCCGCGAACTTTTCCTCCACTTCCTGGTCCGTAAGCGGGTTCCGCGGGTCGCCTTTGGGAAAATCCAACTGCTTGGTAAACGTGCGGCCGTCCGTGGTGGTCAGGTTTACGATCACCCGCTGCAGCGCCGGGAAAACCTTCTCAATCTCGGGATCGGCGACGACCTCGACCTTCTTCAACTGCGCCCGAATGGTCGGGTCCATGATCTTCTTCATCTCGAACTGCACCGGGGTGACTTGCCGGTCGGCCACTGCCGCCGCGATCACGTAAGGCAGCGAGTGGTCGGCGGTCTCTTTCGTCCGCGGATCATACTTGCTCGGATCAGAAAGAATATCCGCCGCGCGCGCCAAAGACCGAATCTGCACCTTCTGCACCTGTTCCGGCCTCAGATTGTTCGATTTCACAATGTCGAGCACCGCGGAAATCGGCGTGTGGGTCAGCGCCTCGGTAGGGAACGCTTTCATGCCGCATTGCGTGATGCGCCACGATTCGCCCAGCCCATCGGTGAGAATGTTTAGTTTCCACTCCGGACCAAAGCAGTGAGTCAGCCCTTCCTTTCCGTCCACTACGTGTTCCGGGCCCGTGTAACCCTTCTCAGCCATCAACGCCGCCAACACTCCACTCTGCGTCGCCATCGGGTCAACCGTGTTCTTCATCATGGTCAACTTGCCGGCGGTGACTGCACCCAAAGTGGCGTGACGGCTGGCAGAGATGCCGACCGCATGTTGAATCTGCTCCCATCCAAGACGTAACGCCCGTCCCGCAACGAAGGGCGAAACAAATGCGGTCAACGTCGCATGATGCCATCCCCGCTCCCGAATGCCTGGAAACGCGGCCTCGCAAAAGCGCATTTCAAATTCGTGTCCCAGCACGAGTCCGACGATCAGCTCTTTGCCATTGCTCTTCGCGCGTTCGCAGCAGGCCAGGGCAGCGGGAAAAATATCGGACGGATGCGACGGATCCTGCTTCCAGTAGATGTCGTTGTAATCCATGCAGCGGATCATCAACGCATTAGCCAGCGAAGCCGAGACCGCATCGATCTTCTGACCTGTGCCGATGACGGTCGCGGGCCAGCGCCCAGCGATCTCATCAAGCACTTCGAGCGCGATCTTCACATCATGCTGCTGGTAGCCCCCCAGGGCGCAGCCGACGGAATCGAGCAGAAAACGTTTCGCATGGTAAGCCGCGTCCTGGGACAGGTGCTGGTACTCCAGACCAGCGGCCCACCGCGCCATCCCGGCGGTGATTGTTTCTTTCGTAGCGCTCTCTTTCCCGGCAGACAATATCTCTCCTATTTCACCTTAATGTTCTTTGGATTCTTGAACGGCAGGAACGCCATGAAGTCGGCATGGTGCACGATATAAGCCTCGGTGGTGCGCTTCACCAGGTCACCCTCGGCGGCGTGCGCAGCAATGATGTGGCAGACTTCATCGGGTACGCCGCACTCCAGCGCCAGCGCGACTCCGGTAAAGGGATGGCGCAGGGCCTCGCCACGCTCACTTTGGCGGCTCTTGCCGTCCGGGCCGAGTTCGTACTCCAGCAACTTGCCCACATCGGCGAGAATGGCGCCCGCGATGACCGTGTCCAGGTCGATGGGCAGCGCGCGTCCCATGAATTCCTGCATGGACTCGGCACTCTGGCGCGCAATGTGTACCACGCAGCGCTTGTGTTCCATGAAAGTAATGGGACAGTTGGGCACGAGCAAGGTGAACGGGATGCGGTTCAGGTCGTCAGGCTTCAGCGGACTGCGCTCCAACGCTTTGATCCATGTGTTAGTGACCTGCTCGCGCAGTCTCTTGTTTTCGATCCACTGAATCTCCGGCCACAGCTTGGCGACCGCCTCACGCATGCGCTCCGACCTCCATTCCGAAAACATCTAGCTTACCGTGTGGGACGAGGGGACGTCGAGGGGGCGCTGCCGTGGCTAAAGCCCGTGATCGGAGATACCGACGTGACGCGGCGCTCAAAGCGTCGCTCTCCCACGGTGACGTTCGAACCTCTAGTTGGCCGTTCTCCGGGTCTGTTTCCCTAGAACGACAACTTCAGCGCGAACTGGATCTGCCTTGGATCACGCGCCGCAGTCAGGAAGCCGAATTCCGGCGTCCCGAAGGTGGTCGTATCAATCGAGTTCTGCGGTCCCGACTTGGCAAACTGCAGGTTGGGGTGATTGAAGAGATTGAAGAACTCTGCCCGGAACTCCAGCTTGGTGCGTTCGGTGATGGGGAAAGTCTTGAACACGGAAAAATCCCAAATCTGGTAGCCCGGACCCTCGACGGTGTTGCGGCCCACGTTGCCAAACGAGCCGAAGTTCGGATCGGTGAAAGCGCAAGCGTTAAACCACGAGCCCTGCGTCCGCGTACGGTCGGCCGCCAGTCCGCCCTGCGAAATGGTGGTCGCGCAGCCCGGATCAGGATTAGCCCCAACCGGCCCAGCCTTGAACGGATCACTGATGAGGTCGGGACGCGATTGACCGTCGGAGTTGGAGAAACTGTTGTCGTCGAGAATGGTGAACCAGTTTCCTCGCGACATGCTGGTGATGCCGCCAATCTGCCATCCCCCGGCGATGTAGTTGAGTACGCCAGTCGCATCGCCCAGAAAACGTTTGCCGTGGCCGACGGGAAGTTCATACAGATAACTGAGGACCAAACGGTGGCGGACGTCGAAGTCGGCGTTGCCATATTCTCGCCCGGGTTGCTGATAGAAGCGGAAATCACCGCCGTTCTGGGCGCCGAGATCGGCGTTGGAAGCGATGTCGAGCGCGTGCGCCCAGGTGTAAGCCGCCAGGAACGTAAGCCCATGGGAGAAGCGCTTCTCGGCGCGCAACTGCAGAGAGTTGTAGTTCGACCAGCCCGCCGAGCGGAACCATCCGATGAAACCATCCACCGCAGGGAAGGGCCGCCGCGTATCGATTGGCGGAGGATTGGGACTGGGATCGGGCAGCGCCTGGTTGCCGTTGAGATAAATGTACTGCTTCAGGCCACGAGATCCAGCGTAGGTAACCTCGAACACCGTATTCGAAGGCAGTTCGTACTGGGTGGAGAGGTGCCACTGCTGCATGTACGGCGTCACCAGGTGAGGGTCAAGAGAAAACAGCAGCGGGGTGTTGGGATCGACCAGGGCGTTGGCTGGGAAGCCCGTAGCTAGTGTGGAAATTCCGGGCAGGCTGCAATCCTGCACCGCGGGATTCGCGGCCGGCTCACCGCAGGGATTATTAAAGTTTTCAATGGTAAAGAACGGCGGGTTAAATCCCATGCTGGGGTTGGAATAGGGACCGGCCTCGCTGCCGCCGTAGAAGAGTCCGTACCCGGCGCGGACTACCAGCTTGTCAGTTGCCCGATACGCCAGGCCGATGCGTGGCGCGAAATTGTTGGTGTCCGGGGGAATCAGCCCGGGGGTGGCCGTGGCTTGAATCGGAATGATGCTGGCCAGCGTCGGAGTCAACTGTGCATTCACGCCCTTGGGGACGATCAAGCTGTGCGTGGCAAGGTCGAACGTGGCTTGCTGGTTGGTCCTCTCTTTTATCGTGGTGAAGAGTTCGTAGCGCAGGCCGAGGTTCAGAGTAAGCTTCGGAGTGATCTTCCAATCATCCTGGGCATAGAACGCATACACCGGGCGGTGATAGTCAATGTTGTGCAGGTTATTGATGCTGCCGCCATCGCTCAGGCCGATCAGAAATGAAGCGTAGCCCGAGCCGCCCGTGCCTGCAGCGGCCGGGTTGTCGGTGAAGACCGGCCCGAAGTCCAGAGTGCCACGCGGCGCGGCGGGCTGGAAGATGGTGAATTCTTCGAGCCGAATCTCGCTGCCGAACTTCAACGAGTGATTGCCCCGGACCCAGGTCAGGTTTTCCAGCAGGCTGTAGCTGTTCTGAATTTCGTGGGAGGGCAGGAACGTCGGACTGCCAATCTGCGAAACGTCGCTGTAGGTCAACTGCGGCAAGCCGCCATTTCCCGCCACGTCAGGGATGCCGGGAAATCCGCCAGAGAAATTCAACAGCTGCTCGCTGGTCTTATCGGAATTGATCTGCTGGCGTTGTGAGTTGATCCGGTTATAGCCCAGGCGGAATTCATTGACCAGTTGCGGGCGGAAAAGATGCGTCCAACTGGTGGCAAAGCTACGATAGGAGTTGGCCTCCACGCCGCCAAAGAAGCCGCCACCGTCACCGCCGGTGCTGTCGAAGGGGCCGGGAATCACGCTGGGCTGGTTTTCGTAGCTGAAGCGGAAAAATCCGTAGTCCTTCTCGGAGTATTTTTGGTCGATCCGCACGTCGAAATTATTGCGACTCTCCGTACGAACTGGATTGGAGAGAAAGTTGAAGCCCTGGTTGCCGCTGACATTGGCATGGGGATACAGCTGGGTGATCGCCAGAGCGAGCGGATCCATGGCGCCGCCAGGAATGATGTTGATGGGCTGACCGGTCGGACCATACCCAAAGGGCACGCCACAGAGCGCGCTCAGATAGGCCCCATTGGCCTGCGTCTGCCGGGTATTGAACAGCTCGCCGGCATAAGTGGGCTGCCCGTTGCAGTCGAGCGCGGGGATCATGGTCACCCCGTCACTAGCCAAAGCCATCTGCGGCTGCGTGTAATCAATCTGGTCAGAGAAATCCCCCGCGCGCTGGGCGTCGGTCGGTACGAAAGAAGTCAGCGTCTGCGCCTGGCGGACGCGCAGGCCTTCATAATCCACGAAGAAAAACGTATGGTTGCGCACGATCGGACCGCCGAAGGTGAAACCAAACTGGTTCTGCTTGTAAGGAGCGATGGCACTGTTGGGATCGTCAAAAAAGTTCTTGGCGTCGAACATTTCGTTGCGCAGAAACTCGTAGGCGCTGCCATGAAACTGGTTGGTCCCCGACTTGATGGTCGCATTTATGATGGCCCCGTTGCCCCGGCCGAACTCTGCGCTGTAAGCGTTGGTCTGGACCTTGAATTCCTCCAGCGCCTCGACCGAAGGCTGGATCACGTAGTTGGTTTCATTCAGCAGGTCGGGAAGATTCGAATTATTGTCTACGCCATCCAGCAGGAAATTGTTCTGCAACGACCGGGCGCCGCCGGCGGAGAAGCCATAGCCCCCTTCGTCACGGGCTCCGGGCTCGCTGGGCGCCGTCCCCGCAGTCAGCAAGGCCAGTTGAGCGAAATTGCGTCCGTTGAGCGGCAGGTTCGCGACGCGTTTGTTGTCCACGACCTGGCCAAGTTCGGAAGTCTCGGTTTCCAGCAGCGGCGCGGCACCCGTGACCTCAATGGCTTCTGTCAGCCTTCCGATTTGCAGCGTAACATTGACAGCAATGCGCTGCTGCACATCAAGGTTGACCGGCACCGAAACTGCTTTCTTGAATCCCGGGTGCTCCACGGTAACGGTGTAACTGCCCACCCGCAGAGGACTGGCCACATACTCCCCTGAATCGTTGGTGGTAGCGTTAAAAATGATGCCCCGCTCAGTATCGGCCACGGTCACTTTGGCGTTAGCAACCACCGCCCCGGTTTGGTCCTTCACCGTGCCCACAATGCTGCCCGTATCTTTTTGGGCTGAGGCGCTGATGGAGAGAGTCAGGCAGAGAGTAAGAATGAAAGCAGAAAAACGGGAAGTGCCGGCGTTTGGCATGACGAGGCTCCTTCGCATGGACTCCCCAATACCACGGCGGACAGGAGTCGCATGGCATTATGCTTTTCCGGTCGGACGAACCTGATTTGTTGTATAGTTACGAACACTTACTTTTACTTTCGTTCTAGTGCGTTGTCAAGGGAAGAGTTGGCTCTGTTGACATCCTCAGGAGTGTGATTTTTCGGGTGTCGGTTCGAAGGTCCCGGAGGGACCTCTGACAGTAGCCCGCCACTTCCAGTGGCGGGTAGCTTGGGGGGACGAGGCGCGTGCTGTAGGCACGCCTGAAACGGACTCCTGACGCCGGCAACGGGCACCTCAGCCGTCCCTACGGCACGGGGACAATAGCTGGCGGCTCTTCCGGCGTTGAAAAACTTATTCCGAGGTCCTCATGTCGAAATACGCGGCGTCCGCTCTGATCATCCTTTTGGCGCTCATTGCGTCCCTGGCGGCAGCCCAGAACGCGAGCCCGGCACAAAGCCAGATTGGCTACAAGTCCGCCCAGGACGCAGAACAGAAAAAGACTCTGCTCCTGAGAGACTTCAAGCCCGATTCCATGTTGCACCGGCCGGCGCACAACCTGGATCGCGCAAAGTTCTACGTGCTTGACGTGCACAACCACGTGAATGACGCCCAGGGAATCGATGAGCCCATGCCGCCCCAGCGGGTGCTCGAAATCATGGACGCGACCAACGTGAAGACGGTTGTGATCCTGACCGGCATGTGGGGCGCCAAGCTGCAGAAGGTCATCGACACCATGGTGAAGCCCTACCCCGGGCGCTTCATCGTGTTCACCCAGATCGACTGGTCGAAAATTGACGATCCCAACTTCAGCCAGCAGATGGTGGCACAGCTCGATGATGCCGTAGCGCGCGGCGCCCGTGGACTAAAGCTGCTGAAGGATCTGGGTCTGGCCGTGCGTGATAAAAGCGGGAAGCTGATTCCCGTGGACGATCCCAGGCTGGACCCAGTCTGGGAGGAGTGCGGGCGGCTGGGCATTCCAGTTTCCATCCATACCGGCGATCCTGAAGCCTTCTTCCATCCTACCGACGCCGGCAACGAGCGTTACGAGGAACTGATCGAGCATCCGGACTGGAGTTTTTATGGTTCACAGTTTCCATCCCTGGAGCAGTTGCTGGAGGCCCGCAATCGGGTCTTCGCCAAACACCCAAAAACTACCTTCGTTTCCCTGCACATGGGCTGGCCGGAGAATCTACCCTGGGTGGCTCAAATGCTCGACCGCTATCCTAACGTGATGGTCGAATTCGGTGCGCGCGAAGCGGAGTTAGGACGGCAGCCGCGGCAGGCGCGGGAGTTCTTCCTTAAGTATCAGGATCGGATCATGTTCGGCACCGACAATGGTATGGAAAAAGAAATGTACCGCAACCATTTCCGTTGGCTGGAAACGGCAGACGAGTATTTTGATTACTGGGGCTCTCCGGCGCAGGGGCGATGGGAGATTTACGGAATAGAACTGCCGGACCCGGTGCTGGCGAAGGTCTATCATTTGAATGCAGAATGGGTCTTCGCACAATTCAAAGGGACAGCGGAATTACGAAAGGGGGCAAAATGAGGCAGTCACGGACTCGCCATTATTTCTTCGTCGTAGCCGCAATTCTTCTGCTGGTCATGGCCGGCGGCATGCTGCTTTTCAGCGTCGGATGCGCGCGGACGCCAAAAAAGACGGCGGAACCGCCATCCCAGCCTTCCACCATCCAGGTCACTGTGAATGACGGCGGGCCCGTCGTCCTCACTACCAGCACCGCGGAATTCCAGGTCCTGCCTTCCGGATACGTCCAAGCTTCCTTGTTGAAGGACGGCAAGAAACTCAGCCTCGACGAGCCCCGCCTGGGCTCACCCACCGACAGCGACTATCTTGTCATCGGCGGAAACGAAATTCATTTCGTACTCGAATTCGCGCAAGCCAAAGTCCTGGAGGCGGCCGGGAAAATGGGGCGGGGAAAGCGCATCCAGATTCCCGCGCATCCCCTGGGTCCGTCAGGGACAAATCTCCAGAGGACGCTGACCGTCGAAGTCTACGACGACTTCCCAAATATCCTGCTGACTTCTCTCGATTATAAGAACGAGGGAGCCAGCCAACTCAAGATTGACCAGACCGTGATGCAGAGCCACCGCTTCAGCGCAGCTTTAGCTGCACCCAAAGCGGCGCCCAGGGTTGCGCCTGGGGTTGCGCCTTACGACATGTGGTCTTATCACGGCTCAAGCTACGACTGGGGCAAAGACGATGTGCTCAAAGTCACCCGCAGCTTTACCCAGCCCAACGTCATGGGCGAAATGGTCAAAGGCGGCTACGGCGGAGGTATTCCGGTGGTCGCGTTCTGGACAGGTCAAGTGGGCGAAGCCATCGGCCATGTCGAGACTCTGCCTCTGTCCGTGTCGCTTCCGGTGAAGGTGGAAAGCGACGGGCGAGTGAGCACCTCCCTGGTCATCCCCGGCGACGTGACCCTGAAAACCGGAGAAACCTACTCCACGCCGCGAAGCTTCCTGGCAGTTTACTCCGGCGATTTCTACGAACCCCTGCATCTGTGGTCGAGTGTGCTGGCCAAAGAGGGCTGGGACCTCCCCAAACCTTCCAGCGAAGCCTACAACGTCAGTTGGTGCGGCTGGGGATACGAGTTCAACGTCACCCCGGCGCAAATGCTGGGCACCGTCCCCAAGCTAAAGGAGATGGGCATCAAGTGGGCAACACTCGACGACCGCTGGTTCGATACCTACGGCGACTGGAACCCGCGGGCCGACACGTTTCCCGGCGGTTCCATCAAGAAAATGGTGGATGACTTCCACAAGCAGGGCATCCTGGTGCAACTATGGTGGCTGCCCCTGGGCGTGGAGGATGGCCAGGGCAAGTGGGAATCCCACAAGTACATTGTGTCCAAGATAGCGCAGGAACATCCCGACTGGTTCATTCTCGACAAGAACGGCAAGCACGCCCGCATGACCCGTGACCTGGCCGCACTGTGCCCTGCGGTTCCCGAGGTGCAGGCTTACTACAAGCAGCTGACCGAGAAGTTCATTCGCGACTGGGGATTCGATGGCTCGAAACTCGACAACATCTACAGTGTGCCCATGTGCTACAACCCGGCGCATCATCACAAGTCACCGCAGGATTCAGTCAATGCCATGGCCGATGTCTACAAAACGATTTTCCAGACCACGCGGGCAATCAAGCCAGAGAGCGTGACCCAGGCGTGTCCCTGCGGCACGCCCCCGTCGCTCGCCTGGCTCCCTTATATAGACCAGGCAGTGACGGCCGATCCCGTGGGCGCAGTGCAGGTGCGTCGGCGAATCAAGATGTACAAAGCGCTGCTTGGCCCGGAAGCCGCGGTCTATGGCGACCACGTCGAGCTTTCCGCCATGACGCGCGTTGGCAATAACTGGCGTGAGCAAGGCGACGATTTCGCGTCCACCATCGGCACCGGAGGCGTGGTGGGAACGAAATTTGTCTGGCCTGATCCCGGCGCGAAGTACAAGCCGGTGCTCCTGACCGAGGAAAAGGAAGCCCACTGGAAGAAGTGGATCGGAATCTATAACCAGAAAATGCTTTCGAAAGGCACGTTCCGCAACCTGTATGTCCTTGGCTACGATGTGCCAGAAGGCTACGCCATCGAAAAGGACGGCAAGATGTATTACGCGTTCTTCGCGCCGTCGTCAGCTCCGTGGAAAGGCGCGGTCGAGTTGCGCGGCCTGCAGCCGGGGACGTATCACGTAGTCGACTACACCGATGGCAAGAACCTGGGGACGGTCGAAGCCACGGCGGACAAGGCGCCGAAGCTGACGACGGAATTCAAGGAGCATCTGCTGCTGGAAGTCGGGAAGTAGGCCCTAGTAACCTTAGAGGGGTAGGGAAGGGCACGGCTTCAGCCGTGCCACTAAAGCCTTATAGAGACTGGGCTTTAGCCCCTGCGGGCGATGCGCCTGCGAGGATTCCTGGCTACCTGCGCTGGCGCTGGCCACGAAACTTCCATCTACTACTGCTTACTCATCGTTCCATCGATCTGCGTGCCTGCGTCATTCTGCAGGACATAGGCGTCATTTCCGGAAACCAGATAGAAGACCAGGTTGCTCGATAGGCTGTTGATGATCCCGGTGGTACGTCCGTTGCTCGATACCGAATACGTCCCAGGAAGCAGTCCCGGGATCGAAACCGTCCCCCCGCGATTCAGGAATTCATTCAGTTGCAGGTTTCCCGCGCCATCCCACTGCAATGTGCCCACTCTGCTTACCAGGGAGGTTGGGTCAAAGCCGTTCATCACAACCACGAACTGGCCATTCATCGTGGAGTTGGAAAAGGTAGCGACTTGCTGCAAATCCAGGCTGCCCTCCTCCACCTTGTTGGGATCATTAATTACGTAGAAGGCGCGTGACGGGCTGACCATCCAGACCACTTCCTCAATGTTGGTGCCGGTATTGGAAGGAGTCAGGGTGACGACTGCCCGGCCGCTGGCGTCCATCGTGTAGGTTCCCGCGAGATTGATGCTGGCGAATGAAGTACCGTCCTGCACAAAGTCATAGACGCCGCTAGGGATGGTGCCGTCACCCATGGCACCGAACTGGCCCACCGTATTCACTCCATCCAGGGAAGTACGCGTATCCCCTCGGCTACCGAAGACATAGCCGCCGGAGAGGGAAGCCGCCGAGAACGGCGCTCCGCTTTGCTTCTCCGCCCGCCCCAGCCCCTGGATTCCCGCATCGGAGGAAAACAGCAGGAAAGTATCGGCGTCAATAACGTAATAGAAGAAACTCGAAGTCACGTTGGAATCGTCGGTAAACGTTCCGTTGCCGTGCCCACTGGAGTCGGGAAAATTAAACAAACCGGTCAATCCCGATGAGGTAAACGCAGCGATAGTATTCACGTCTTCGTTGCCGGTAACTACGCCGCTCGCGATGGCGATCGCTCCCACTGCCCCAGCCGAGCCCGCCGTGCCTATGGTGTGCATCCGGAACACGAACGTCCCGCTGGGTGGAGCCGCAAACGCCGCCGCAACCTGCTTCTCCGCAACCCCGGTTCCGGTGGCCGCCAGCTGGGTATTGGCGACCAACAGGTACACCTTAGAGGAACTGACAATGGTCACCGCCAGTCCGAGGCTTCTGCCGTCAGAGACGTTCAAGGTAGCCGTACCCGTGCCATCGCCGCTAATCGAGTATGAACCGGAGCTCGAGCCGGAAGAAATGGTGGTTCCCTGGGCAAAATCGTCAGCGCCACTTGTAATATGCCCGCTGCCGTCCGCAGTAAACACGCCCGCTTCCCGAAACGTCGACACACTATCGATTCCCGTCAGCTGGTAGGCGTACTGACCGCTCAGGCTGGCGTTGCTGAAGTTGCCCGTGGGCGGCGGGAAGGAATTGCCGTTGTTGGATCCACAAGCGACAGAAAAGACAAGCGCGGCAAGAGCTCCAAACAGAGTTCCAAACAGAGTTCCAAACAAAGACAGTTTCTTCATGATGATAGCGCAGCAATGCGGCCGCATGACTCCTTGGGATTTAGATGCTGTGGCGTGCCACGAAGACGTCCAGAAAAGACAAACATACGTCTTTTTTAAACCCGGTTGCCCGGAGAAAGTTTCCCCAAGCGTCGATGACCGATCCTCTGTTGTTTCATTTAAGGCTGGCTGGCGTGCTCGCGAAGGAACTGCTCCCGATGCTCACGGTCGCGGAAGGCCTCCGTGCCGCCCGGTCTGGTGGTCGAAAGAGCGCCGGCGAGGTTGCCCGCAGCCAGGCATACTGGCAGGTCGGCGCCGCGCAGGTATTGCGAGAGAAACCCGGCATTAAAGCTGTCGCCCGCGCCCACCGCATCCACCACATTCACTTTCACCGGGGAACTGGTGAAGCGGTTCTGGCCGCGCTGCGCCATCGCTCCTTGGGCGCCGAGTTTCACCACCACCAGAGGCACGATCGCCGACAACCGGGCTACAGCGCCTTCCAGGTCTTCCGTGCCGGCAACCTTGCGGGCTTCTCGCTCGTTGGGCAGGAAAACATCGACATAGCGAAGTGCATCCATCAATCCACCTTGCCACGTGTCATCAGGATCGTCGTTCGTGTCGAGCGAGATGGTCAAGCCGGCCGCCTTCAACTTCTGGAAAAGCTCGACCACCCGAGGCAGCAACCCGCGCTGCAAATAGAACGAAGACAGGTGAAAGTGCCGCGAGTCTGCAAGGTATGTGAAGTCCAGGTCGTCAAAACTCAATTCGCAGATGGTGCCCAGATACGTGACCATGTTGCGCCATACCCGGCGTTGTAGGATGACGGTGAGCCCGGTCTTGGTTGCGCCGGTGATCCTGCGCACCTTGGAAACATCCACGCCACTGTGGGCGAGTCGATCGAGGGCGATCTGTCCCAGTTGGTCGTCGCCGATCCGTGAGATGAAACCGACACGGCTGCCCAATGCCGCCAGGTTATGCGCAACGATGCTCGAAGAACCACCCAAAGTCAGCATCATGCGCTCCGCCAGCAGTTCCCGTTCCGGCGGAAGTTCGTCGGGCAGCCCATACAGAATCAAGTCCAGGTTGAGCTCACCCGCAAGGGTGATGTCAAAGCGAGGCATGTTCAGGTTTCTCGGGAGACTCTTCTTCGTCGAGCAGGACGACGCGGCTCAGATTGGGCGGATGGTCGGGATCGAGGTTCTTCTCCAGACCCGTGTAGAGACCGATGAGTTGAGCTGCAAAAACGTACGGCGCCAGGCGCGCAAGTTCCGGCAGGTCGAAGGAGAACTCGATCAGCAGGTCCGCAGCCGCCCGAGCACGCGCGTCCGCTCGATTGGCCATCACCAAAGTAGTTCCGCCCAGGCGCTTGACCTCCTCCAGAACGTCGCACTCCGCATCATATCCGGTTTCAGAAAGCAGAAATACCAGCAGGGTCTCGGCGCTGACGACCGACTTCGGTCCGTGGCGAAACTCAAGGGTATGGAAATTCTGCGCATAGGAAACGGACATCTCCGTCAGCTTGAGCGCTGATTCACAGGCTAGACCATAGAACGGCCCCTGTCCCAGGCAAACGTAATCGGCGAATTTCCGCGTGGCCACGAAGCTGCGAATGCGCGTGTGCACAACGTCCAGCACGGTTTCCGCTGCGGCTGGCAGATTGCGAAGCGACTTCGTGAACCCGTGATCGTCCGCCCAGCGAGCGGCCAGAAACTGCAAGCCCAGCAGCATCGAAGTGAACGACCTCGTCATCACGTTGCTTTGTTCATCAGCAGGCAACAGCGCCAGTGTGGTGGTGGCCAACCGTTCGAGCGGCTGATCGCTGGCGCAAGTCACGGCCAGAGTGCGAATATTTTTCTCTTCGAGAACCTTGGCTGCTCGCAGAACTTCCGATGTTCGTCCGGAACGAGAAATGAGCACCGCAGCCGTCTCTTTCGCGCCGGCCAGCTCCAATTCTGGATAAAGCAAAAGCTCAGAAGCCGGAATCGCCCGAGCCCGCAGGCCAGTCAAGGCACTCCACGATGCCGCCGCCGCCAAGCCAATGTAGTAACTGGATCCGCAGCCGACAAACAGCCACTCGCGAGTTCCCGCAAAGCGTTCCCGAATCTTCTCGATCGCTTCCTTCTCCTCCAGTTTTTTCAGGCACTGGCTCCAACACCTGGGCTGGGAAAGGATTTCGTTCAGGGAATGCGCCCCGCGTCCACCTTTCTCGTCAGACAAGCGTCACCTCGATCCCGGCTTTCTTGAGCGCGCGCAAATCGGACTTGGGGACGCCCCGATCAGTGATGACTTCCTGCAGAGCCGTGGGCGGAATGATCAGTGAAAGGCTGCGGCGGCCGAACTTGCTGGCATCGCACACCGCCACCGTCCGCTTGGCGACTTCAGTCATCACCCGGTTCACTTTGGCTTCCAGAAGATTCGGCGTGCTCAGCCCGTAATGCACATCGAAGCCGTCCACTCCCAGAAAAAGAATGTCGGCGTTGAGGCGGTGCAGCGTCTCCTCCGCGATCGGACCCACCAGCGAAAACGAGTTCTTACGCAGCGTGCCGCCAGTGAGGATAACTTCCACCGCAGTCCCGGCCAGTTCGGCGGCGATATTCACTGCGTTAGTGACAATCGTAAGCCGCTGAAAATTGCGTAGCGCGCGGGCGATGGCTGTGGTCGTGGTGCCGGAATCAAGGATGACCACCTGTCCTTCCTGAACCATGTGGGCCGCGGCGGCTGCAATGTGCAGTTTTTCCTTGCGGTGCAGCTTCTCCTTCTCCCGCAAACTGGGATCTTCAAGCGCCCCTTCGCGGGCCGGCAGCGCGCCCCCGTGAGTGCGATGCACCAGCCCGTGAGCGTGCAGAATTTCCAGATCCTTGCGGATCGTCACCTGCGAGGTGTGAAACTGCCGGCCCATCTCCGTGACCAGCACGCGGCCGTCACGGTTCAGGATTTCGAGGATGGCGCGCCGGCGTTCTTCGTTGAGCACGGAGTTTCACTCGCAAGGGCCGCAGCAGGGGAGTTGCAGGCCCCGCAGGGTGCTTTTGTTTCCGCTTTCTTTTTATATCGTTTTATTTCGTTTGTCCACTGCAAAAATCAAAGGGGAAACGGCGCGGGGCTCGTCGGAGAACTGAGAACCGGCAACTGACAACTGGTCTTCAATCTAAACTTCCGGAACGTTCACTCGCTTCGGCTGAAGCGCGCCTGCGGGGCGGGTCTTGATCTTGGGCAGTGCCCAACTCACGATACGGTACCCGAGTAATAGAGACAGCACCAAGGCATACTCCAGCGGCTTGTGGAGATCGGCCTTCACCAGCCACACGTAATGGATCACCCCTGCGACTGCACTCACGTAAATCAGCCGATGCAACGCCTGCCAGCGCTTGCCACCCAGACGCCGGATCCAGCCGCGGGTCGAAGTAAGCGCCAGAGGAATCAGCAGCACGAATCCCGTGAACCCGACCGTGATGAAGCGACGCTTCGTCACATCTGCCAGCATTTCGTGCACATCGAAGAACTTGTCCAGCCAGATATAGGTCAGGAAATGCAGCACTGCGTAAAAGAAGGCAAACAGTCCAAACATGCGGCGATAGCGAATCAGCCAGGGCTGTCGGATGAGTTTGCGCAGCGGCGTGATAGCGAGCGTGACCAGCACGAACCTCAGGATCCAGTCGCCCGTCGAGTGGGTGATCACCTCGATCGGATTCGCCCCTAGCGCGCCGTTGTATGCCTTCCACCCCAGCCGTGCCAGCGGAATGAGGCAGGCGAGAAAAACCACGGGCTTGAACCAGCTGACCTTCACAAGGCTCAAAAGTAGTTCTTGGTCAAAAGTATTTCTTCAAATCCATGCCGCTGTACAGGCTCGCGACCTGGTCATAGCCGTTGAACATTAGCGTCGGACGCTTAAAAAACTCCCCCAGGCGCCGCTCTTTGGCCTGGCTCCAGCGCGGATGGTCCACATTCGGGTTCACATTCGAGTAAAAGCCGTATTCATTCGGCGCCGACCGGTTCCACGTATTCACCGGCTGACTTTCAGTGAACCGGATGCGCACGATGGCCTTGGCGCTCTTGAAGCCATACTTCCACGGCAACACCATGCGCAGTGGCGCACCGTCCTGGTTGGGCAGCACTTCGCCGTACATGCCGAAGCAAAGCAAGGCCAGGGGATGCATGGCTTCATCCATGCGCAGACCTTCGACGTAAGGCCAGTCGAGTACCCGTCCCTGCTGTCCCGGCATCTGCTTGGGATCGTAAACCGTCGCGAACTCCACAAACTTCGCCTTCCCCAACGGTTCCGCCTTCTTGATCAGTTCATTCAGCGAGAAGCCGACCCACGGCACGACGATCGACCAGCCTTCCACGCAGCGATGGCGATAAATGCGCTCCTCGGGCGTGGCCATTTTGATAACCGTATCTACATCAAGGACCTGCTTCTTCTTTACCAGGCCATCGATGGTGACCGTCCAGGGACGCGTCTTAAAGTCCTTGGCCAGCCCTGCGGGCTCGTACTTGTCCGTAGAGAACTCGTAATAATTGTTGTAATTACTGACGTCCTTAAAGGGCGTGATCGTCTCGGTGGTTGAGAAGGAACTCTTTTGTATGCCGTCAATCTTCGCGTTTGCCAGCGCCACGGCCGAAGGCGAAGCCAGTTCACGCAAGCCCACCCCGGCTACTGCCGCCGCACCGGCCATCGCCGCACTAGCCAGAAACTTGCGGCGGTTCAGATACAGGCCTTTCCCAGTGATCTCGGATGACGGAATATCAGGAGCCTTCCTTATCAGCATAAAAACCTTCCTCTACTCATTGTACGGATCATCCACACCAATGGATTCGCCGTACCCTCCCATAAGACGCGCCATGGCAGAGAAAAGTTGCAGTTCAAGCCAACTGATTTGAAAGCATTTAGCGGCGCTGACTGCTTAGCACTTCGCGCACCTTGCGGGAGAGCATTTGCAGAGTGAACGGTTTCTGCAAGAACGCGGTGCCCGGATCGAGCACTCCCTGATGGACGATGGCGTCTTCGGTATAACCGGAGAGGTAGAGCACCTTGGTCTGTGGATGGGCTGAGCAAAGTTGTTTGGAGAGTTCGCGGCCACTCATGCCGGGCATCACCACGTCGGTAATCAACATGTCGATCGAGCCCGAGTGGGCGGAAGCGATGCGCAGCGCCGCATCTCCGTGGTCAGCTTCCAGGACTTTATACCCCTTGGCTTCCAGGGTCTCGCGGACCAACTGGCGGACGGATTCTTCATCTTCGACCAGCAGTACAGTTTCCGATCCGCCCAGAGCCGCCTGGGCGGCGCGCGTCATGTCTGCAGGTTCCGCGGCATCTTCGACCCGCGGCAGGTAGATACGGAAAGTCGTGCCCCGCCCCGTTTCGCTCTGGGCGAGGATGTAACCGCCACTCTGTTTGATGATGCCGTAGACGGTTGAAAGTCCCAGTCCGGTGCCTTTTCCTTTCTCCTTGGTGGTGAAGAAGGGCTCGAAAATACGTGACTGGGTTTCCTTGTCCATGCCGTGACCGGTGTCGGTAAGGCAAAGCATTACGTAGGGGCCGGGCTGAATGTAGATGTATTCGCGGTGCAGATCATCGTCCAGCGTGACATTCGCAGTTTGGATGCTGATTCTCCCGCCGTTGGGCATGGCATCCTTGGAATTGACCACCAGGTTCATGATCACCTGTTCGATCTGACCGGCATCGGCCCGGGTGCGTCCGAGGTCGGCTGCCAGCTGGGTGGTGAGCTCGATGTTTTCTCCGATCAACGGGCGCAACAGGCGCTCCATGTCGCTCACGATGGTGTTGACGTCCACAACCTTGAGCTCCAGCAGTTGCTTGCGGCTGAAGGCGAGCAACTGCCGGGTGAGCGTCGTGGCCCGATCGGCCGCCTGTTGAATGGCTGCAATCTTGGGATAAAGGGGTCCATCGCGAGTTGTGTTCTCCAGCAGGACCTCGGTGTAGCCGCTGATCACCATCAGGAGATTGTTGAAGTCGTGAGCCACGCCCCCGGCCAGCCGCCCGACCGCTTCCATCTTTTGCGCCTGCCGGAACTGGTCTTCCAACACCCGCCGTTCCGTGACATCCTCGGCGATGATTTCCAGGACCTGATCGGATCCCTCCTTATTACCGACCGCGCGGCCGCTGAGCCGCACCGTGATGGCGTTGCCATCTTTGCGCTTCCAGCGGACTTCTATACTGTCTAGACGCGCGCCCCGAAGAAATTCGCGCATCAGGGTCGCTTGTTCCTCGGGATTGAGAAAAACATCGCGTTGCGGATCCAGTGCCAGCACCTCTTCCGCCGACCCATAACCCAGCATCGTGATCAGCGCTGGGTTCACATCCAGGAATTTGCCTTCCAGGTTGGAGCGATAAATGCCGTACACCGCGCTCTGAATCAGCGAGCGGTAGCGGGCCTCGGATCGCCGCAGGGCCTCTTCGTTCCGTTTGTGTTCAATGGCGCTTGCGAGTTGCTGCGAAACGAAGGTGAGAATGTCCCTGTCCTTTTCCTGGAAACGGACATTGTCGGTGTAGCTCTGGACCACTAGAACGCCGAAGGTGTTGTTGGCGGCCTTCAGCGGCACGCCGAGCCAGTCCACAGAAGGCGCGCCGATGAGTTCCACTTCCCCGCGCCGCACCAGGACATCGAACACGTCCGGCGTGCACAGCAGAGGTTCGCCGCTGCGGAGCACGTACTCGGTGAGCCCCCGGCCCAGCTTCTTCGGTACCGGCGTGGGATCTTCCTCATCCACAAAGTAAGGAAAGCTGAGCAACTGGGTGAGCGGGTCGAACAGGGCGATGTAGAAGTTGCGGGCGTACATCAGTTCGCCGACGATGCCATGAATCGCGGCATAGAATTGCTGCAAGTCTTCCGCGGAACTGGTCTTTTCCGCGATGCGGTAAAGGGCGGAACTGAGCGCCTCAGCCCGCTTCTGTTCAGAAATGTCGCGATAAAGAACGTATGCCGCTACCCGCATCCCGCCGATCACGACCGGAGCAGCGGAAATAAAGACATCCACCAGCGTGCCGTCCTTATGCTGCCGTTTGGTTTCCAGCGTTACTCTGTGTCCCTGGGTAAGTGTCTCCCCGATCCAGCGGGTTTCCGAGCTCCGGTCGGGCGGGACAATGAGCGAATCAATGCGCCGGCCCAGGGCTTCCTCGGGAAGAAAGCCGAACATCCGGGTGAACTCGCCATTCAGGCGCGTGATCTGATACTGCTCATCAAGAATACTGATGGCTTCAGGGGCGCATTCTACCAATTGTTCGAGATAAGCCTTTTGCACTTCCAGGCCGTCGGAGGCCAGTGCGGGCATCGGCGCGGTAGTTACGCCTACGGAATCTCCAGTCAGGGAAATGGCTGGGGTGCCGCGCTGCAGCGCTTCTTTGAGAAACTTGGCGCGCACAAGGTCGGCAGACTTCTCCGGCCGGGTGATCTTGTCACCCATCGGACCCCTCCCCATTCGACTACTAGAGACAATTTTCGATGTTAGATCGGCAGGGTAATACCGGAAAGTTACGGAGGTAATTCGATCAGACAGGAAGAAGCTGCTGCAACTCGCGATCAGCTACTAGCATCAAGCATATCGCAAACCCGACGTAGAATAGAGTGCTGTTCTGGGCTGAGGGCAAGGAACTCAAAACCGTGGCGCAGTCCCATCCGGTAACGCACGACGGCACGCAGTTTCATGGGATAGGCAGCCAGGGGAAGAGCCAGTTCCATGGAAACCACTTCCCCAAGTTCCAATTCTCCCGTAAGGGTTCCGCCGATGCCATCCAATCCCAACTCGCTGGAGCGTCCCCACAGGGAAGTGGTTGTTCCGGAGCGAAAAACCTGGACCACCAGGCGAATGTCGAGCCCGTAACGCGCGAAGCGGCGCGGGACGCGCGGAGGAGGATTAGGGTCGGGCGCAGAGCCGCTCATCTCATCCCTCTTTCTTGCAGGTTCAGGCTCTCGTCGGTGAGAGCGTGAAGAACCAGGGACAGCTAGTTTCCATGCAACGGGTATCCCGGTTCGAGCGGAAGTTTACCGCTCACCCGCACCACTTTTATTCCTCCGGTAATCGAATAGACATCCACCAGGCCGATCGCTCCAGGAGTCGATTCAACCCTCTCGACCACGGACGCATCGGAGGGAACCACCAGGATAGCCGGGTGGTTGAGCCTGCCATGGTTAGCGGTTGAGATGACCTCGGCGACCTCTGCCTTCGACATGCCATAGACCTTTTCCAGCACTAGCTTCATGTCGGGTGAGCCGGGATCGCGTGTGATGAAAGTGAGCGGCTTGCCGTCCGGCCAACGATTGCTCTGGCCCTTACAAATCTTGACCAATTCCGGCAGTGTGACCGTAGTCACCGCATTAGCCTTGTGGGAGACCAGGGCTATGTCTTTGGACGCAGCCACTGCCGTCCAGCCCAGGATGATCAATGCGATGCTGAGAACACGTTGACCAGGCACAGCCCTCTCCCCTACCGCAGAGTAGCTCTACGTGCCCTGATTGTCATCGAAGCACGCCAGAGGCTCAATGGCGAGAAAGGTCATGTACCACCAGAGACAACAGAAGCTAAAGTCTCAATGGCTCAATGATTCAATGAATCAATCCCTCAAGCCGCATGGTCCATCGCCACCTGGCGGTAGGCCAGCATGATGTCCGATTTGGAAATCATGCCCAGTAACCGGTTTTCCTCGCGGCGGGACACCACTGGGAAGTTGGCCAGGTGGTGCTCCCGCATGTGTTCCACCACCTCGTGAATGGTCTGGTCAGGATACGCAGATTGCAGGTCGCGGGTATAGACCGCAGCTACCCGAACATGGGCGCGCTCACTGCGATCAATCTTGGTGATGTCCGACATGCTGACGATGCCGCACAGTTCCCCGTCCTCGTTCAAAACCGGCAAGGCGAAAACCTCACGCCCGAACATGATTTCCTGCACCGCATCCAGCGAATCTTCGGGCGCGACCGCGGGTACCTCGGTCATCACATCACCCACGCGCACCGCAGACAGCACCTGCAGCGGGCCCGTGGTCCCAATGCTGCCGGAGAAGAACTCCGGATAGGCCGCCATGCCATGCTCGGCCAGATCCAGGCCGCATAGTTCTTCTCCTTCGCTCACCCGCAGGCCAATGATCGCATCCACCAGCTTGAACAGTGCGATCGAAGCCAGTACTGCGTAAATGACGGCAGCGGCCGTGGCGATGACCTGGGCGCCGAGATGGACGGAGTATCCGTGGAAGCCATTGGGGATCATGGGCGCCCACAATCCCGCCGCCAAACCTCCCAGCAAGCCGGGGATGGCATGTACCGGGCCCACGCCGCAGGGGTCGTCGAGCTTCAATTTCCTTTCCAGCCAGCGCGTAGTGAACGGAATCTGCGCTCCGGCGACCAGGCCAATCAGGATGGCATAGAGAGGATGTACAAGGTGGACGCCCGAGCAAATCGCCACCGCGCCCGCCAACCCGCCATTCGGGGTGACAATCGGGTCAGGTTTGTCGCTTGCCCACGTGCTGACCAGCGATCCCGCGATGCCGCCAGCAATCGCCGCCAGCGTGTTAATGGCCACCAGCGGCAGGTCAGTCGCCATGTTGCCGTAGGACGGAACCGAACCAAGATTGAAACCGAACCAGCAGAACATCAGCAGCAGCGCGCCAAAGCCCATCATGGGCACGTCGTGCGCTTTCGAGGGCGCATGCCGGCGTCCCAGGAAATGCGCGCCCACCAGTCCCACGATCCCGCCCACCGCGTGCACGCCCAGCGATCCGGCATAATCCTGCACCCCCAGGCGCGCCAGCGGCCCATTCCACAGGAGGTAAGCGAAGACCGGATAGACCACCCCCACATAGAGCGCTGCGAACAGCAGGTAGGCCGAGAACTTCATGCGCCCGGAAAAGCTGCCGCTGGGAATCGCGCAGGACACCAGGGCGAACATCAGCGACACGTAGAAGGCGATGGAATGTCCACCGTCATTGATAAATTGCCAGGGATAACGCCATCCGTTGGGCAGAGAAGCCAGCGGCCATCCGTACTGCTTGATGGCAAAGCCGCCCAGCAGAAACACAATGATGCCCAGACCCAGGTGCCCGGTCATCTTCATCATGACGTTGGTGACGTCACGGGACCGGACTTGCCCGCCTTCCAGCAGGAAAAAACCGGCCTGCATGAGGAAAATCAAGCTTCCCATGGACAGCAACCACAACCAGTAGACGTTAGTCTCCAAAGCGACTCCTCAGATGCGGAATAAGCCCGCCGCCTGGTGGGGGAGGCGGCCCGTGCGGCTGGTCTCTGTTTACGGTCTCTCCCCGCAAAAGGGAAATTCAAAGTTTTTATGGGAGTGATAAGAAATGGCCACGGAGAAGCCGGGCCCCTTGCACCATGAGTGCCGAACTTATCGGCAGCTGTTGTCGTATCCTAAAATAGGAACTGCGGTCTCAGGAGGTCTGAAATGTTCTGCGACAAATGCGGAGCCCCGGTGCAGCCCGACTACAACCTATGCCCGAAATGCGGCAAGCCCCTTGCCCGGTTGGTCGCCACCCAAGGCCCCGGACGGCTGGAGCGCCATCTCCGGACTCTGGGAATCTTGTGGATCGTGGCCGGAGCGATATTTCTGATTCCGTCAATCATACTGTTGGTGGTTGGCAGCGCCGCCCATTTCGCCATCCGCGGGGAAGAGATGGTCAGAGTTCTGGGTCCGCTGGTCCTCTATTTGATTGGAGGCAGCCTGCTGGTCGTGGCGGCGGGCGGAATCTGCGTGGGCTGGGGACTGATGCAGCGCCAGCCCTGGGCCCGGGTTGCCGCTCTTATCGTGGGCGTCTTGGCCTTGTTCCACCCCCCGTTCGGGACCGCGCTGGGAATCTACACGCTATGGGTCTTGCTCGCCAACGACGCCGGGGTGGAGTATGAGCAGATGGCAAGGGCGGCGTAGGGCATTGTTGATTTTTGATTGTTGATTATTGAAGAGCGAGGCTATCTCTCGCAGATCATCATTCAACAATCAAAAATTGCTATTTTTTCAGCCCATACAGCTTGATCGCGTTCTCCCTAAGCACCATCCTTGCCAGTTCCAATGCCCGCTCTTGCGTGATCTCGCCATCGCCCACCATGCCGGTTAAAGCCAGGGCCAGGGCCTCGCGGCCGGTGGTCGAAGTCATGTAGCCGATCTCTTCCCAATCGATCTCCGGCGTCCCCGGGAACAAGTCGGTGCCAAATAAGATTTTCTCCGGATACCATTCCAGCCAATCCCGCAGAACGGCGCTCAAGGCGCGCGGCGAAAGCATCCAGTCCTGTTCGGAGAAGTCCGCGTACACGTTGGGCTTGCTGAAGAGGAAGGCAGTCACCTTCGTGTAAGGTCCAGCACCGCCGTGGACCAGGACAAAGTTCGTCTTGCGCAGCGAAGCATCATTGAGAACAGAATCGAGCAGACTTGGATTGGAACCCGCAAGATCAAAATATCCGCCACAACCCGCGCCAGTATGAATGTGGACCGCCAGTCCCAACCGGCCAGCCTCGCGCGCGATCACGCGGAACAGGAAATCCTGAACCTTGATGTAGTCAGCCTTGCTCGGGGCGCCTTCGGTCACATAACGGACATAGATGCGGCGAGCCTCGTCCTCCTGCGGTTCGGCGAAATTCAGCGAGCGCAGGTAGGCGGCCTCGAATTTGACCGCAACCGCACCGCCCTGCTGCTGGCGCTCCAGGGTGGGTGTGACGGCCTTGGCGACATATTCATCGAGCGTCGGCGGAAGCGTGGCAACCCCGGACTCGCCCCTGTAGCGCTTCTGCAGCATAGCCTCGCGCTGATAGAAAAACTTGCGATCGGGAGTGTCAACCATGCCCTGGCCGTTCAGCGGCAGCATCAGCGCATCATCGAACGGCACCCAAAGAAATCGCTGCGGATTCAGGCCGCGGCCCATGGCCACGCGGTTGGCCAGCATGTATTCCGTGCCTAGTTGATCGAGCACCCATGTCGGAAAGTTGTTGCCTTGATCGCGAGCGACGCGCTGCTTGGTGTCGAGCAGTTCACGAATGTGGGCGGGCTCTTTGTCGTTGTACTTGTAACCGTAGAGCTTCTGCCAGGCTTGGAGGAACAAGGGATTGTCCGCCCGCGCCATCGCGGGATCGTCATTCGGTTCCAGATATCCGCCACAAGGCAGCGCATCATATTCGTCGTCTTTTTCTCCCGGCCCGACCAGCTTGGGCACGTGAGTGTGATTGTCCACGGTTTTGATCTTGTTGATCTCGGCCATGAGATAGGGGTCGGGAGAAGTCTGGGCAGAAACCACGGCAGTAAGCAGCATTATGATCGGGAAAGTCCATTTCATCGCTTTGAGCTCCTATCCGGCACAAGACTATCCGGGCGTTGGTGCAACCTGAAAAACCGGAAACCGCCAACTGAGAACTGCCTTTCCTGTGCGAAGCTGTGGAAATTACGGCTGGCGAGTGTAGCAGATTTTCATCATGCGGACCCAAGCGTAAAAAAATGTCGTTGCGGCGCGGCGTAAACAGGCCACTTCGCTGCATTCTTCCTCTGCGGTACTCTGCGAAAATCAGCGGCCGATAATTTTCAAATTGCACCAAACTTATGGAATTGACCGCGTCGCACTCTGCGAGTAAATTCACGTCACCCTCGAGAAAAATTCAGTCAGCCAATACCGCGAGCTGGGCGTCCAACTCAAATCTAAAAAACGTCCCCTCCCCCAAGGGTGGATGCAAGTGAGGAAAGTGGAAACTGAATGGAAGATTTATCGCACACGGTTTCTGATCAGGGCCAAACAACTTACCAAACCGCTGACCTTCGTGGACCCACTCGGACGGGAACATCGTGGCCGAAAGGGTGACTACCTGGTCGAGTCTTCCGACGGCACCTGCCGCATCGCCCCCCGGGAAATCTTCGAGGATGTCTATGTTCCCATGGGGCTCACCGCCGAGAACTGGTCCGCGTTGCCATCACATCCGTTGCCGGTGTCGCCGCTGAAACGCCGGGCTACGGTCCGAGCCACGATCCTGGCCGCAAGCGAACGAAAAGCCGCTGTGGAAAACGGACCGTTTAACCGGGCATCCCAACCGTTAAGAGCTTGAGATACAATATATAGGGCTACCCTCTTGACAGCCCCAACATACGGGCGTACTGTTTGCATCCCATGGAGCTGTAAACGCATCCGGAAACGGAAGCGGTGCAAGGGTAAGGGTAAGGAACAGGGGCGGACGCCGCGGTCGAGGTGACCCCGCGCCGCCCCGCCAAAGAGACAAGGTTGGCAGATGGTGGGATTCGCGGCACAACAGGTTCCGTAAGCCGAGAGCCCAGAGCCTGCTTTTAGGTGCGGTGGCCGTTCCCCGGTTCCAGTTCGCTGGACATCCCTTCGGGGAACGACAAAGTGGGACAAGAAGATGTGGAAAACGCCTCGTGAGGAAGGCAGGAAGTCCCTTTCTTTCAAGGCGATAGCTGAGGAGCCCCCATGGAAGGTCTAGCCCGCCTGGTTAGCGAATCGCTGGCGCGTCACGGTTTTGAGACCACCCTGAACCCCAGCCGCCTGCAATGGTCGAAGTGGTTCCGCTGCGAAGACAGCTTCAGCCTGCTGCTGGTACCGAGCCAGCCCGGATTGTTCGCCTTGGCCGAAGAGGTGATCGCTCCCGGTGAGGTGGCGGCGCTTTGCGGGGCGTCTGAGCCCCGCAGCCGCCATCCCGAGCGGAGCGAGGGATCTCTGGGTATCGGCGGCAAACGCATGCTCGCCCTGTTCCAGATCTCGGAAGCCGAGGACGTGGGCATGGCCTTGAGCCGTCTGTTTTTACCCGGGAAACCCGAGCGCGAACGTCTTACCACCGGTCGCTGCTTTGCCCGCTACACCGTGGTTGAGGATGCCGCCCAGCGCCGCGCCGCCCACTCTGCCATGCAGCAGTGGCTGACTGCGTCGGCGGAAGTGGCTTCCGCAACCAACGCTGCCGAAATGGAACGCGGAGACTCATCACCCCCAGCTCCAACCCCCCTGCCTTCCGGCTTTTGAGGGATACTGAGAAACTGGGAACCGGGAACTGGGAACCGGGAACTGAAGATAAGACCAACAAGCGGATCGCAGAACCCGCGGGAGAGAGAGCGATGTCGGAAGTAAAAGAAAAAGGTGCCCCCACCGCCGCCGAGACCGCTGTTGCTGCGGGCCCGACCACCAGCAAGAAGGCCACTGGTCTGAGTTTTCGCCGTCTCTTTACCAAGCCCGGCGTCTCACCCTATGACGAAGTCGAATGGGAACGCCGCCTCGCTCAGATCACCGATGCCCAGGGTAACGTGATCTTCGAGCAGAAGGATGTCGAGGTCCCCAAAGACTGGTCCATGACCGCCACTAACATCGTGGCCAGCAAGTACCTGCATGGCACGATTGGGACACCGGAGCGCGAAAGTGGCGTGCGCGCGTTAGTGACCCGCGTGGCGGAGACCATCCGCGACTGGGGTTTGGCGCAGGGCTATTTCAAGACGCCGGAAGACGGTGCCGCCTTCCACGACGAACTGGCCCACATCCTCATCCGCCAGTACGCCGCGTTCAATTCCCCGGTCTGGTTCAACGTCGGCTGCGACCGCATCGAGCCCAACTCCGACGCCCAGAACTGGCACTGGAACCCGGTGGCCGGCCGCGTCGAATTCGGCGTCACCGGCTATAACAAGCCGCAGTGCTCGGCCTGCTTCATCAATTCGGTGAAAGACTCGCTGGATTCCATCCTCACCCTGGCCAAGACCGAAGGCATGCTCTTCAAGTGGGGATCGGGCACCGGCACAAATCTGTCTTCGCTACGTTCTTCGACCGAAGGCCTGAGCGGCGGTGGCACTGCCAGCGGCCCGCTCAGCTTCATGAAAGGCTTTGACGCCTTCGCTGGCGTCATCAAGTCGGGCGGCAAAACCCGTCGCGCCGCCAAGATGGTCATTCTCAACATTGACCACCCCGATATCGTTGACTTCATCGAGTGCAAGTCCAAAGAAGAAGCCAAAGCCCACGCTCTGATCGCGTCCGGATACGACGGCTCCTCCCCCGACTCCGAAGCCTACTCGTCCATCTTCTTCCAGAACGCCAACAACTCCGTCCGCGTCACGGACGACTTCATGTACGCCGTCCTGCGTGACACCGATTTCTCCACCCGCGCCGTCCGCGACGGCCGGCCCATGCACACCTTCAAAGCCAAAGACCTGCTCTACAAGATCTCCGACGCCACATGGCGCTGCGGCGACCCCGGCATGCAGTACGACACCACGGTCAACCGCTGGCACACCTCGAAAAATACGTCCCGCATCAAAGCCAGCAACCCCTGCAGCGAGTACATGTTCCTCGACGATTCAGCCTGCAACCTGGCCAGCTTGAATCTTCTGAAGTTCGCCCCTAACGGCACCTTCGACGTGGATGCCTACCGCCATGCCGTCGATGTGCTTATCACCGCCCAGGAAATCATCGTAGACAACGCCGGCTATCCCACCGAGATGATCGGCCGCAACTCGCACGACTACCGTCCGCTAGGCCTCGGCTACGCCAACTTAGGCGCGTTACTGATGGCCGCAGGCCTACCCTACGACTCCGACGCCGGCCGCGACTACGCCGCCTGCGTGACGGCAATCATGTGCGGCGAATCCTATCTTCAGTCCTCAAAGATCGCCGAACTCTGCCCGCCCCTGACCCCAGCAACCGAGCCCACAAAAAAGGGCCTGGCCGAAACCAACCTCGGCTCCAACGTCATGCCCGGAGGGGCCTGCCCCGGCTGGTACATCAACCGCGAACCATTCCTAGACGTAATCCGCATGCACCGCGCCTCAGTAAACAACATCAACAAAACCAACATCCCACCCGCTCTCTACGAAGCCAGCAAAGCCTGCTGGGACGAAGCCCTAGCCCACGGCGAAAAACACGGCTACCGCAACTCCCAAGTAACGGTCCTAGCCCCCACCGGCACGATTGGATTTTTTATGGATTGCGATACCACTGGCGTGGAGCCGGACTTGGCTTTGGTTAAGTACAAGAAGCTGGTGGGTGGGGGGATGATCAAGATCGTGAACAACACCGTTCCGACTGCTTTGTTTAAGTTGGGGTATGACCACGATGAAGCGGACAAGATTGTCAGCTACATTGACGCTACCGGGACCATCGAGGGGGCGCCGGATATTAGGGACGAGCATCTGGCGGTTTTTGATTGCTCGTTCAAGCCGGCTAAGGGGACTCGGTCGATCCACTACATGGGGCATTTGCGGATGATGGCGGCTACGCAGCCGTTTATTTCGGGAGCAATTTCTAAGACGGTCAACCTGCCGGAGAATGCTTCCGTGGAAGATATCATGGAGGCCTATCTCCAGGCTTGGAAGCTGGGGTTGAAGGCGGTGGCGGTTTATCGGGATGGGTGCAAGAAGTCGCAGCCGCTTTCGGCGGCTGGGTCGAAGACTGCTACTTCATCGAAGGATGACGCCGTCTCGCGGACAGGAGTGTCCGCGCCACACATTGAGGATGAAAATCTCGACGGGCCGCCTCGGGCTGTGCGGCATAAGCTGCAGGCCGAGCGGGCTTCGATTACCCATAAATTTAATGTGGGGGGGCATGAGGGGTACATCACCGTGGGGCTCTATCCGGACCAGAGTCCGGGGGAACTGTTTATCACGATGGCGAAAGAAGGCTCGACGGTCAGCGGGTTGATGGACAGCTTTGCCTGTGCTGCGTCGATTGCTCTGCAGCATGGTGTCCCGCTCAAACTGCTGTGTGAAAAGTTCGCGCACACACGGTTCGAGCCCAGCGGGTGGACCAACAATCCCGACATCGGGTTTGCCAAGTCGATCATGGATTACATCTTTCGCTGGCTGCAGTTGCGCTTTTTGACCGGGCAGCAGCAGATGCTGTTCGAGAATCTGAGACTGAAGCCGTCAGCGGTCAGCTCTCAGCCGTCAGAAAATGGAGACCTGAACGGGGCACCTCGTAATCCCACGCTGCAGAGTGGCTCGGTTCATGCTGCCGATGCTCTGGCGGGAATCGTGGACCTGGGCGATGCGCCAACTTGCAGCTTCTGTGGCAGCATCATGACGCGGAATGGGAGTTGCTATCGGTGCATGAGTTGTGGGAGTACGAGCGGGTGCAGCTGAGTGCTGGTGTCAACTGAGTTGGCAGCAGCGTGAAGTAGAACGAAAGCGGCTGGACAAGTTCGAGTGACAGGAGTAAAAACGTTCTGAGCTCTGAGGGGGGTCACGGCACAGGCCGTGGCCCCTTTTCGTTTCAGCGTAGCCGATGTCCCGTTTGGGGTAAAAGCCGTTGCCGAGTCGCGTGACCGAAGCCAAGCCAACTAGAATCGTTTACCTATTCGGTGCTGGGGCAACTCACGCTGAACTTCAGAATATTGACCCGGATCTGGCCGAGAAAAGCGGACTTCTTGTCAGTCATTTATCTAAGCGGGTTATTGCAAAAGCCACGAGGGACAAAGAATACGTGAAGGACGTGGCCACGGTTTCAGGAACCTCGGGATCGTTGAACATCGAGTTGCTCATAAGCTTGATCGAGAGCAGTAAGATTCCGCACTGGGAGTACAAAACCCAACGCCTGAAGGCTCTGGTGCGGGAAGACATTGAACGAATTCTTTCCACGTCCATAACTCGCCGCTTCCATTTGCACAAGGCGCTGTTTGAACTTCACAAGCAGCCAGCCACTCTGCGGGAAGAGAAGCTAGCGGGCCTGATTTCGCTGAACTACGACGGCGTGTTAGACAGTGCGTATAAACAATATCATGGGCCTCCGCGTTACTGCTTTTCGCTAGAGGAGCCCCTGCGAACGAACGATGTGCCTCTGCTCAAACTTCATGGTTCTTTCAATTGGAAGGACCGGAAGATTCGTGGAAGAAAGAGAACCGTTGAGATTATTCCGTTGGGGTCGACCAAGAACTACATCCATCCGCCCTATGGCTGCATTTGGAACCAAGCGCTTGAGACTCTAATAGGCTGCGACACGCTTCGTGTGATCGGTTGTTCGCTAAGCCAGAATGATATCCATCTGATCGATCTACTCTTCAAGGCACACTTGGAAAGGGGGACGGCGCTTGAGATTGAGATCATAGCCAGGGAGAAGGTCGGAGAAGGAATCCGTTCCAATTATGGATTCTTCCCCGCCCTTCGGACACTCACGCAGATTAAGGGTAACCTCGTACCGGAAGCGGAGCCGGAAAATCCCTTCAAGACATGGCTCAAGTACAAGAGCCTGGCTCTGCTGGGAGCGAAGAAAGCAGGTCTCACCAAGCATGTGAGAAAGGTAGTAAAGTGAGCGGATAACTCTATGCGGACGAAACCAGAGGCTCGCCCAACAAGGGAAATCAAATCGATTGCAGCAAAAACCTTTGTCGACGACTACGTCTATCGGATTGATCTCGATGCGGATTACCAGCGCGAAAAGATATGGTCACGAGAGGACCAAGAAAAGCTTATCGACTCGATCATTCAAAACATCGACATACCGAAAATCTATCTCGCGCGGATAAAAGGTAAGGAGAACTTTGACTACGAGTGTATTGACGGAAAACAGAGGATGGCAACTCTCCTCAATTTCTTCAAGCCGGAACAACCGACAGATAGCCCGCTGACAGTCAGAGTCGCCGGAGAACGATACACGTATAAAAGGCTCCGGTCGGATTTGCCGACCCTTGCCGATAAAGTGGACAATTACCAATTGACGTTTGTTATTTACCCTCAGATCGACGACGAAGAGTTCCTTCGGGAGATATTTCGCCGCCTACAACTAGGGGTTAGGCTCAATTCTGGTGAGCTGTTGAAGTCGCACACAGGTACAATTCGAGACTTCGTCTACAAGGAAATGGGAAAGGAAGCTCCATTCCTAAGGCGTACCAAACTATCAGAGAAGAGGTTCTCAAGACAGTTTACGCTCGCCCAAATCTGCATCAATTCCTTTAGTCGGAGCGAGACAGGGGGCTTCGTAAGGGCGCGCTATGGCGATCTCGAGGACTTTTTCAAGGACAAGGATGATTTGGACCAGAACGACGGAAACCTAAATCGGATACGGACGGTGCTCAAGAACACGGAGAAGTATTTCGGTGAGGGGGCGGAGAGTATTACAAGTAGGGCTGTGGCCGTGTCGGCGTATCTTTTTTGCGAGGAATTGTACTTACAGAAAAAGCCATCCCAAATCGAGGAGTTCGCAGAGTTTTACGTAAAACTACTAGGGGGAATTAAGGAAAACCTAAGGCTATTGAGCAAATTCAAAGAGCCCACAAATCCAGGGGTGCTGGAAGGATTTCAAAAATACATCTCTCAGGCTTCAGTTGAATCGTATGCCATAAAGAGACGGCATTTGTTTCTGGAAAAGGCGTTCGGATATTTCGTCAGTTCAAAGACGAAGGGCAAAATCATTGGCGCGAGTTAGTGCCTTGCAATCGCTACACATCCTTGATAAAACACAGAACTGACTCAGTCGCTGAACTCGCGTTTCGATAGTTTCGTGATCTGGGATTAATGCTGCCAAAGGTTCGCCTGATCGGGAAATTAACCTGACGGCGAAGCTCGAGGGAGGCTGAAAAGGCCATCTCAGCGAAGATCGCAGCGAGGTCGATGTGCGTATCTTTGAAGTATGAGTCTTGGACGACAAGGACACACTGAGCCTGCCGCTTGAGACATCGGCTGACCTCCGAAAACGATCTTGCCATCGCGGCAAAGTATTGAACGTAGGTCTTGTGGTAGTAAGACTTCGCCGCTTTCGATGAGTGATTGCGGATTCGTTCAAGCAATGCAAGGCAAGTGTTTCCCCACGACGCGTTCGGATCGGGTGTCTCTGCGTGGATGGTGGGTGTTCCTATGAGCCGGCTCCGAAGTTCGGCCAAGCGTGTGTCGACCTGAAAGCCCAAAACCGCCAGTTCTGGCGAGGTCGCTACGCCGTAGTCAATCCTGGTGCAATATGGCGGCGATGAGAGCACGAAATCAATTACTTCACGCCGAACTGGCAGCTTTTCCGAGGAAGCCACCCCGATCGTAAAGTCGGCTGCGCAACGCTCCCACTCCCCCGGCATTGACAAAGAACCGAACACCATTTCTGTAACATGATCCGCAAAGCACTCCCTTACGTCCGATGCCGCCGGCCTAATTCGAGAACTAGTTGTGCGAGGCCGTGTTATCCATGTGGGATTCGATCCTTTGAAGCGATGGAGCAGCGAGCGCACAGCACGGAACAAGGCAACGTAGAAGAAAGCGGCAAGGCTCGATAGATCCCGAATTGAGTCCAACGCGTCCCCGCCGTCTGTTGCGGAAACTAGGAGTGCGTAAATGACGCGTTCGATGCGACGAACAGCTACGGCGGCATCGGGCGCAAACCAAATTCGCAGCGGATCTCTAGCCTCGTACCCTCTCCTGGTGAGCGCCGCCTTCCTGAGGATGTCGGCGAGTAACGGGGCAATGCTCGCAACTTCGCACTGTGGAAGCAGTCTAGCCTTTGCTACCACGGCCATGACTGGATTGAGGTCGAATCCAATCGCCTTATAGCCATTCAACACGGCAGAAGAGGTTGTGGTTCCACTGCCATTCCAAGGATCCATCAGTGCGGACCCCTTGGCTAGAGAGCTGCTAGCTATAAGTTGCCGTGCAAATTCGCTCGAAAATCCCGCATAGTATGGGAACCACTGGTCTCTGCCGACTTGGGCAGCAGGCCCCCTTTTCGGGTTCGTGATAACGAGTTTTTCGCATGGCGCCAAATTGACGTTCCTAGCTGAGTGCCGAGAGGCTGAATCACATCGTACTAGACTCGGATACTTGCTACCATATCCTAGTCACCCACAAACGCAAGTTGCTTCGTGCTCAGCGCGTTGAGAGCGTTCTGCATCTCTTGGTCGATCTCCGATTCCTCGACTCTGCTCTCCAAAATCACGGGGATTTCCCGAGGAATGAGGCGGGCTACTTTCTGAAAGGCGAGAGCGGACTGGAGGCTCAGAGCGTCGTGCCTGCTTTGCGAGAAGGAAGAGCAGCGGCGGAGCGTTGCCTACGGGAATACGAAGATTGAGAATCCTCGCATCACTTGGGAAATGGTCGATCAAGAGGCTGACGCGCTCGGCGATCAAAGGTAGAGTCCACAGGGGCTAAAGCCCATCTGAAGGAGCGTCTGACGCGGCGGTGAAGCGCCAAAGCAGATTCCTCACCGCTGAAGCGGTTCGGAATGACAAATTGGGGGAGCGCGTTGCGGCACGGCTGAAGCCGTGCCCTCCCGATTACTTCGGCCACGGCGAACACAATTCCGATCAGTAGCAGAGACTCGGGTGAACGCGTGTCGAAAAGACACCATAGAACCTGATGGATGGGAGGTTGGCCGAGACTATAATAAATATATGGCGCACCCGATCAAAGTTGACAACAGTCGGCCAGCCACGGTTCACGACACTGCCAGGACGCTTGGTGTCTCGAAAACGCGGACCGATGAACTCGTCCGACAAGTACGGCGAATGATCTATAGGGATGCCAAAACTGGGCAAGTCGTGATCCGGGCCAGGGGCTCAAGAAAGATCGCTGGAAACAATAGCTCCCGCAATGGCAGCACGAGAGTCCACAAAACAAAATCGCGGCGCGCCAAAGCCTCGCGTTAGCGCGGGATCGGTTTTCCTCAATATCCCGTACGACGCAGGGTTTGAAAATCTTCTGCTGGCTTATATCGCCGCCGTCAGCGCATTTGGATTCACTCCTCGCGCAACGTTAGAAATACCATTTGGCCAGCGACGTCTTGACCGCATTCTCACGCTGATTCAGCAATCCAAGTATTCGATCCATGATCTTTCGCGGGTACAGCTTGACCGCAACTCTCCCAGGACTCCGCGCTTCAACATGCCGTTTGAGCTTGGACTCACGGTGGCTTTGGAGAAAACCGCACATCCGGACCATGCCTGGGTGGTATGCGAATCGATGCGGCATCGAATCAGCAAGTCTTTGAGCGATCTTGCGGGTACGGATGCGTACATTCACGATGGCACAATCAAGGGAGTGTTTCGTGAGGTGGGCAACGCGTTTGTGGGAAGCAATCGCCAGCCGACAGTGACGGAGATGCTGCAGATTTACCGGGTGCTCAGAGCACAGTTCGAGGGTATCTTGCGAAGAGCGGGCGCGCGAGATGCGTTTAACGCAAGAGTGTTCAAGGAGCTCTGCGTCCTGGCTAGCACAGCGGCGGATGAGTTGGCGATTTGAGCTCTTTTTCAAGCCGTCGAGCATTTGAGATAGAAAAATCCCCACCCTAGCGCAAAGGACGCGCTAGGATGGGGCACCCGGCGCGGATCTGAAATCGGCCGGCCTGCTGCTTTCGAGGAGGAATTGATGATTGGTAAGCCATCTCTTGCGGTCATGATTTGCGTTCTTTTCTTTGGTGGTTTTTCTGTTCTGGTGGCTGAGGAGGCTGGGCAGAAAGAGGCTGAGGCCTACATCATTGACAGTGAGCGGCAGTGGGCTGAGTCGGTGGTGAACGGCGACTCCAAACTCATCGAACGGATACTGGCTGATGATTTCGTGGGCGTGGATCCTGACGGGAAGCATTATGACAAAGCGTCGATGGTGGCCGAGACGCGGGAGGCTCCGAAAGAGTTTGTGTCTAATCATCTGAATGAGGTCAAGGTGCGCTTTTATGGGGACGCGGCGGTGGCGCAGGGCAGCGAGTCGTGGGAGCGGCGCAGTGGGACTCCGAAGCGCGGACGCTTTGTTTGGACGGATACATGGATCCGGCGCAATGGTAAGTGGCAGATCGTCGCGGCGGAAGATTTGACTGTGGCCGAAAGTTCACAGTGAGGAAAATCCCCATCCTAGCGCAAAAGGCGCGCTAGGATGGGGCACCCCGGCTGGTGGGACCTCGGTTTGCGGGTCGAGATAGACACCACAGGGTCACTTTGTTTCTGTTTGTTTCTGTGGCTGGAAATGTTCGGGGAGACGTTTTCATCTTGACTGGGTCTGGGGTGGGGACAAGAATGTTGCAACTGGGCTCTGGTCCGGGCTGTGGGTGGTTCAGTACTTTGAGGAAATCTCATCCCCGGAAGAGTGGAGGCGTAAGGTGAGGCTGGCGAGGATCTCTGGTTCTGAAAAAACTGTTCTCAGCATGGGGTCGAAGGGCAGGGTTGGCGCTCTACTCCTGCTATTGGCCTGGTTTGCAGTCACCGTACCGTCGGCGCAGGGAAAAGGTTTCAAGTTGAAGAAGCTTAATCCGCCGGGGACGGGGTTCTCGTTTGCTTTCGGGTTGAATAACAACGGCAGCCTGATGGTGGGCTCGTTCCAGGATGCCAAGGGTGGATTGGAGGGATTCGTATATAACTGGGTCAAATACAAAGCGATCGTTTTCCCGGGAGCGGTGAATTTCACCCGAGCCAACGGGGTGAACAATGCCAGGACCGTGGTCGGCGATTTTGTAGGGGCGGACACGTTCAACCACGGCTTCCTGCTCAATGGCACTGGCTTCACACAGTATGACGTGCCGGGAGTGACCTCGACCTCGGTCTACGGAATCAACGACGCGGGGAACCTGGTTGGATTTGCAGGCTTCAATGGAGACAACCAGGGGTTTGTCGACATTGGCGGGACGGTGACGCTGTTCACGGTGGACGGCGATCCTACGTATGCTTTCTCCATCAATAACGCGAATGCTGTGGTGGGGAACTACCTTGTCCCACCTGCGTTTCTGACGCACGGCTTCTCTCGGGACGCGAGTGGCGCGATCACGAAAATCGATTATCCCGGGGCGGCGATAACCTCCTGTCTGGGAATCAACGATTCGGGGGAGATTAGCGGGTTTTATGTGGACAGCGCGGATGTGTCCCATGGCTTCATCGAGAAGGATGGTGAGTTTCGGACTTTGCGGCTGCCCGATATTGCGGGCATCAACAACCAAGGGATGTTCGTGGGCTCCTATACTGATTCAAACCAGGTCAATTATGGATATGTTGCGTTGCCGCGGCCTGCGGCTTCACCACGATGAAGATTCGGTTTTTTGAGGGCACGACTTCCGTCGTGCCCTTCCCCACACTATCTTCTTGACTTGTCTCGGCAAAGGGATACAGTTCCCTGGAATCACATATTGACAGGAATCCGGCCTTTCGTTCTGGAACCGGCCAGCGTTTCTTGCTTACGCCCAATCGGGCGATTGGGCAGAAGTGCTTCATCAGATTCGGGCTCAGCACTTTCGGCTGGGTTCAAGAAAATCAGACAAGGAGACAATCATGCGCAAACTCGGGTTGGTGGTCTGCTCTATTTTCCTGGTGGCATCCATGGCGATGGCCAAAGACAAGCTGGTGTCCTCGTGGAACTGTGGCAAACCGTCGGAAGCACACAGCATTGATGTAGGGGATCAGGCAAATCATACCTATGCAGTCAACAAGACGACTTGCACCTCCACCAAGGGTGAAGTGGGAGGAGTGCGGGAGAAAGAGGGTGTGGGCACGCAATTCAATGAAGGAATGGGCGACACGACCACGTGGCATGGGGTATTTGTGGTGACGTTGGCAAATGGCGACAAGCTGAACTACGGCTATGCCAACGTGGGCAAGGGAACAACCAAAGATGGGCAATTTCAGTTGGGGAACAATAAGTGGTCGATGGCGGGTGGGACCGGGAAGTTTGCAAACGCAAAAGGAGAAGGCACCTGTGCGGGGAAGGGGAATGCAGACGGGACGGTTACGTGGGATTGCACAGGCAGCTACACGCTCACCAAGTAACGGGCTGGACTGGAAAAGCGGGGCCCAGGCGGGGGCCTCGGCGGCGTTTCTCAGTTGGCTGAGCGTCCGGGCGGGCTAGCGCAAATCGCGGAGCTGAGGAACAGCGCCGATTTCGGTGAGGAAACGGAAAGTGTCCAGCACTTGCCACACTTCTACGCATTTGCCGGCGGCGAAAAGATTCACGTGGATTCCAGCTGCCGTGACCATCTTCCCGGTGGGAGGGACCCCCAGGAACTCGCCTCTATGGGTGCCGTAAAAGGTGAAGCGGTGGGCCACTTTCTCGCCGTCGGCGAGGATGTCATCAATTTCAATCCGCATGTCGGGGAATCCCTTCAGCAGGCGGGTGTAGTGGTCGCGCAGCCCGGGGATGCCGGGTTTGATACGGCTGGAAAAGCCGTGGTGTATGACTGAGCTGTTGTACATTTCGAGGTGGCCTTCCAGGTCTCTGGTCTTAAATCGGAGTGCGGCACGCTGAAGGGCTTCGATGTTTTCCAGTCGAGGCATAGGTTCCCTTGGAATAGATTTTGGAGGTGCTTGCCCACAAAACCTGTGACACCCCCATTACCTTCACCACCCTGGGCATCACACTGGCGCTTCCGGAGGCAAGCTAGCGTCCGAAGCGCTGTACCACGAAACCGATGATGGCGCCGCCGACCGCTCCCAGGCCGATGATGGGGGCGTAGGCTTTGGTAATGATCGCATCGGCGAGGCTCAGCAGGACGCCGATCAACAGGCCCATGGCCCAGCCCGGCCAATTCAACTGAATTGCCCCAATCACCAAACCTATGGAGAAGCGGTTGATGAATGCGCCTGTGATGGCAGCACGCTTGTCGGGAAAGCTCATGGGCAGCATCAGAACAACGTCCAGCAATCCGAACACAAGGCCGGAAATGATCCCCAGCATTAGGCGTGACATGCGGCAAAGGCTAGCACGATTTGGAGCACGTCATCAAATGGAAGTGGGGGTGGGCATAGCCTCCACCTCACGGCGCAACGAGTCCAGGAACAGTCTCTAATTGTAAAGGAGCCGGTCTGTTCTGAATCTGGAACAAAAACACGAAGGGTTAACTTCCTGCGCGCTGCCCGTGTACACATGAGACATACGCGGGGCCTTTCGCTTCTGCCATCCCCTCGGTGGTTCGAAGGGCTCCGCACCTTACCCTTGCACCCCATTGCACTTCACCGCCCCCTGCAATCGAGGAGAGTGAACCACAACCCCACGAAATGAAGACAGAGTGCCTTGCGGCTGGGGCGGTTCCCGGCGACGGTTCGGCGTCTTGTCGATATAAACTAGCCTTCAGGGAAAAAGTGATGAGGCAATTTTCCGCAGTTCTCGGGTCGCTATTCTTCCTCCTGATTGCGCCGGGAACGGTGGCGGGGCTAGTGCCGTGGTGGATCTCCCATTGGCGAATGCAAGCGCCGCTGTTGGGTTTTGCTGGGTTTCGCGTGGTTGGAGTATTACTGATTGCAGCGGGCCTTCCCGTCCTCCTGGACTCATTTGCGCGCTTCGCGCTACAGGGACTGGGAACTCCAGCGCCAGTATTCCCCACGCGCCATCTGGTGGTCACAGGACTCTATCGCTATGTACGAAATCCGATGTACGTTGCGGTGGCGGGAGTGATCTTGGGGCAAGGCCTGGTTTTCGGGAATGTTCGAGTGCTTGGCTACGGAACGCTGGTCTGGTTGGTTTTTCACCTTTTCGTCATGACCTATGAGGAGCCGGCGTTGCGCCGCAGTTTTGGGGATGAGTACGACGCATTCCGCGCTGGTGTCCCGCGGTGGATTCCCCGGTGGAGTCCATGGCGGGGCAGCGCGGGACAGGGATAGAATCTTGCGCCTGAGAAGCTATCCAGGCCTGCCGACCTGGGAGTAACGGAAACAATCCACTACATGGTCGTTGACCAAGCCTATGGCCTGCATGAAGGCGTAACAAATGGTGGATCCGACGAAAGTGAAACCGTGTTTCTTCAGGTCTTTGCTCATGGCGTCGGATTCTGGCGTACGCGCGGGAACCTGCTTCGCCGAGCGCCAGGAATTCATCCGGGGATTTCCGCCGATGAATTGCCAAATGTAGCGGTCGAATGAGCCAAACTCTGCCTGCAGGTTGAGAAATGCTTTTGCGTTTTTCACGGCGGAGTTGATCTTCAGCCGGTTGCGGACGATGCCCGGGTCGCGCAGCAAGCTTTGGAGTTTGCGACGGTCGTAGCGGGCGATGCGCCTGGGATCGAAGCCGTTGAAAGCGGCGCGATAGTTCGGGCGCTTTCGGAGAATCGTATCCCAGCTCAGGCCGGCCTGGGCACCTTCGAGGATGAGGAATTCGAAGAGGATTACTTCGTCGTGAGCGGGCACACCCCATTCTTCGTCGTGGTAGTGGATGGAGAGTGGGTTGCGCGCCCAGGCGCAACGTGGGAGAGTCGTCTTAGTTTCCGGAATCATGTCGGCTGGTTCGAAGAGGCGGGCGAGGGCGCCCGCCCCACACTCGCACTACTACTGCAGCGACTTGGGTTCGGACCGATTCTTCGGTGAATGCTGGTTGAGCAGCGAGACCAGTTCCCGTCCTGAGGCTGGAACTCCGGCTTTGCCCTGGCGCAGGATCTCTTTCGCGCTCAGTTTGCGGCCGTAGAGCTTTTCATTGGCGCGGTTATCGGGGCGCAGCGTAGAACCCTCCAGCGAGACGCCGGCAAACAGCCCGCGGGAGCGGGAATAGGAAAGAATTTCTGCCCGCATCACTACGTCGGTGGCGGCGGTCGAGTCGCGGCCCTTGGGGCCGGCTGCAGCAGCGGCGTCGGCGCCCAGCTTTACTTTGCTGCCCATCAGAGAGTCTGCGCCGCGCGGATTCATGACCAGCAGCACGAAGTCGGTGGCCTGCCCACCCAACTGCAGACCGATATTGCCGCCTTCGAGGGCATACATGGCGGGCGCGCCCCAAGGACCGGTGAAGTGCTGTCCGGTGCGGCAGGTCATCACACCACGACCGTAGCTGCCACCGATCCCGATGGCGAATTTCTTTACCGAGGGCAGGACAATCATACACTCGGCGCGATCGATCAGATCTTTGGGAATGTCATCCGGGATATTGATGATTTCCTGCAACACCTGACCGGCTTCTTTCACGCGATCTTCTTCTTTCTCGCTGTCGGCGGCTGCGGGAAGCAAGAAAGCACACACCAGGAGAAGTGCCATCGGGGTTTTCATGAGTCCTCCAGATTTTGTCTGAACCCTTATTTTAAACCAGCGGCGGGTCCTGCGTATTAATCGGAAGAGCGGGGTGCGGGCTTAAGTCGTGTTCTTCCCCAACAACATCCGAATCAGAGTCTTTCACCAGCCGCTAAGTGGCAGAGAGAGTGAGTGTTGTTCTCTATGACCAAACGCGTGCTCCTTTTGTAACTTGGCACTAGCCAAAGCGTCCCCTAAAGTCAGAGGAGTGAAGATGGCTTCCACGGCGGCGTTCGGCCCCTCACGTGCATCTATCTCAAGAGGAAGCCGTTAGCGGTGGTTTGTAGTGAAAGTTTTGGATAAGTTGGGAATGAAGTACACAAGAGGGTGGTCTTTTTGTCTCGGAGCACTCATTCTGGCTGCGGCTGGGTTGCCGCTGCGGGCGCAGTCTCCCTACGTCGCTACGGCGGGCTCGGTTGTTCCCGCGGTTTCATCTTCATCCAGCCCTGATTCCGACCAATCCGGGGATTCCATCCTTACCATCAGGAAACGGGTGGACGAGGTTAACGTTCTCTTTATTGCGACGGACCGGCATGGCAAGTTTGTGCGCAACCTGAACCAGAAAGACTTCACCATCCTGGACGATCACAAGCCGCCGCAAACCATTGTGAATTTTCGCCGCGAGACCGACCTGCCCCTCGAGCTGGGGTTGTTGGTGGATACCAGCGGTTCAGTACGCACGCGCTTTGATTTCGAGCAGGAGGCAGCGGTCAGCTTTCTGCAGCGCACGCTGCGCCCAAATTTCGATAAAGCTTTCGTGATGGGATTCAACGGCCACAGCCAGATCGCGCAGGACTTCACCGATAACGTCACGCTGCTGGCTACGGGGGTACACAATCTGCACAGCAGCGGAGGTACCGCGCTGTACGATGCCATTTATCACGCCTGCCGCGATAAGCTGATCAAGGGCAAGGCGGATCACCCGGTTCGCCGTGCCATCGTCGTGATCAGCGACGGCGAGGACAATCAGAGCGAGTACAACAAGGCACAGGCGATTGAAATGGCGCAGCGCGCCGAAGTGATCATTTATGCGATTTCGACCGACGACAGCGGTCTGGTCCTGCGCGGTGACAAGGCTTTGCAACAGCTTGCCGACACGACCGGTGGGCGCGCCTTCTTTCCGTTCAAGATGAAGGACATCAGGAACTCATTCTCCGCGATTGAAGATGAACTGCGCAGCCAATACGTGGTTTCCTACCGGCCCGCCGACTTCGACGCCGACGGGCGTTTCCGCTCCATCGAGATTACCGCGCTGAAGAAAGACCTCCAGGTGAGGGCGCGCAAGGGTTACTACGCGCCTCGGCAGTAGCAGGAAAATCAAGGCTGCTAACTGTTTTAGTGGTTGCGCGCCTACTTGTCGCGCGCTTTTTGCGCTCCCGCCAGCAAGCCATACACGCTTAGCTTCTTGACCGCGGGCACATACACTTTGCCGTTCGCAATAGTGGGAACGGTGAATTTCACCGCGCCTCCAGCATCGTCGCGGGCTGAGTTCTGCTGGCTGTTGTAGAGCTCGGTGGAGACATTGGTGGCGTCGTAGGCGTGCAGGGTCGCGGATCCGCTGCCGTAGTCATCGGTCTGTAGCGCCCAGACAATTCCGTCAGTGACTCCATTGGCAGAAATGGATGGGGTCGGGCCCGGGTATCCGAAAAAGGTCGGCGACTCTGAGGTAGGAGAGGTGGATAGCAGACCTGAAACGGGGTCGAAGGCATACAGCTTCAGGTAATCACCGCTGCCGCCGAAGTACACGCTATTGTTCCACCAAGCGGGCGCCCCCCAGACACCGCCGATGGCGCGGTCCAGGCTCTGCACGATCTGGCTGTTGTCGTTGGGATTGTAGTGTCCCATGTGGTCGCGGTCGACCAGGTAGATGGTGCCTTCCTTGCCCGCCTCCACCAAGAGGCGTTTATGAGGGCCTCCTTGATCGGGGAGCAGCAGCACTCCACCCGAGCCGAGGTCGACGTCCCCGCGGTTCAAGTCATCCTGGTCATACGGAGTGAAATAATCGGTCGGCTGCAGGCGGTTGGCGCTGGGGGGCGCCAGCCTGACAATACTTTCTCCGAAGTCACGCCCGTGCTGGTTGACATCAAAGGTGCCGTTGCCGGTGGCGACGAAGGTGTTGAAGCGGACGTCGCCCGCCGGGCCGGTTCCGCTCTGCCACACCCCTCCCAAGCCCCCGTTGGGAGTGGAATTCCAGACTCCGGTTTGGGCCAGCGTGGATGCGTTATAGGACACTACCCAGGCGTGGTAGGGGCCAATGTCGCAGTGCGAAGCCCAAGCGATGTACACGTTGCCGTTTTGCAGCAGCAGGCCTGGACGCTGGGCCTCCCGCAGCGCGTCGAATTTCACGCGGCCGTTCTGGGAGCCGTCGCCGGTCCCAGGAACCCTGGCCTTAATAACTATGGGAGCGCCGAATTTTTCTGCCCCAGTGGTGATGTCGAGGGCGTGCAAACGCTGCACGAACCGGCCTTGCTCTTTTGTCTTAGCCAGCACGTACAGGGTTCCCGTGCTGGTATCGATCACGGGTGTGCCGCTGACCCCAATCTCGGGGACGAGATCACTGCAGGAAACATCGCCGCTGGAGACCGTGGTAATGCCCTGGGAGGGGTTGATGAAACTTGTCTGCCATAGGGGAGAGGCGTTGCTGCCGGTGTTGTTGTCGGCGTCGAAGGCGTAAACACTGTCGTGCTCGGTGGCCACGTACACCACGTTGTGCATGCCTTTTCCGGGGATATTCACGTTGGGCAGATAGAGCGGCTGGGCGTAGACGTAGCCATCCAGGGTTTGGGAGAACAGTTTGCCGAACTGGTTTACGTTGACGTTGGCGGGCGTCAGGACGGTCTCGCTGGTGTTCTGCCCGGTACGACTATTGTCATTGCGAGAAGTGGTGACGCTGACCTGCGCGAAGCCCGGAAGCAATAGCCCGAGCACAAGCGCGAAGATTAGGGCGGGAGAGTACGATTTCATGGTTTCCCCTGGGTCAAGGATCGTTTGCATAACCGATATCCGGCTGGCTGGACGGAAGCCTGCAGCGAAGCGGCTAACGTGGCAGACCATCTTCTATGCCACGCGGCTGGATGTCAAGGAGAGGAGCGGATAGAGACTTTGGTTAGGGGGTAGGTCAGAGGATTGGGATCGGTCGCGGTAAGCTGTTTTGTTTCTGTCGAATATGAGGCCTATAAGGTCCTGTGCCGGGAGGGGTACTGGTGCTACAATTTTAAGAGTTTGGCGGAAAGGACTCCACCCCCGGAGTCGCCGCGAAACAGGGCCGGGTTTGGGGGTTCTGATGTTGGTTGTGCGTCCGAAATTCGCAATCATCTCCCTGCTTGCAATCTTGCTGGCACTGGTAACTCCGGTTTACGCCGCCCAGCGGCATTCGGGGCGCAAACGTCCGGTGAAGCACGAGCAGCCTGCGCCCACGCCCCCACCGGTTGTGCCGCCCGTCCTGCTTACTTTGGAGCAGATGCCGTCATCGCTGCCGCAGGTCGCGTTTCACAATGGACAACTGACCATCGTGGCTGAGAACTCGACGTTGGGGGACATTCTACGGGCCGTACACACCCAGACCGGGGCTGCGGTCGACGTCCCGGCGAACGCGACCGAACGCGTAGTTAGTCACCTTGGTCCCGGGCCGGCGCGAGATGTGCTGGCCGCGTTGCTCAACGGGTCGCATTTCAACTACGTGATGCTAGGTTCGCTGGCCGACCCTAGGGCGCTGGAGCGGGTAATCCTGACGCCCAAGTCGGGGAGCGGGCAGGACAGTGCGGCGCTGCAAGCCAATGCTGTCAGCCAGCCCGCCAGTCAGCCGGTTTATACCCAGGCGGAGCCTCCGATTGGCACTCCGCCGGGGCAGGAAGCAGACGATCTGTCCAATGACGATTTCTCAGACGACATAGGGGAAGTTGACACGCAACCCGACGGCCAGGGCGCTCCCGCTGACGAGCAACAGGTGCAGCAGCAACCCAATGGCCAGCAAAACGTCAAGAGCCCGGAACAGCTTCTGCAGGAGTTGCAGCGTCAGCAACGCCGGCTGCAGGGTTTGCCGGAGGGTCTCCCGCCACAGCCTGGCCAGCCGCCACAAGCCCCGCCACCGCCACAATAGGTAGCGATGCGCCGAACGGATGCGGGAACTGGGCATGGGTTGACGGTGGCTAGGAATCTGCTGATTCTCGCCCTCTACCTTCCGCAATTGCTTCACGCTCAGATTGACATAGGCACGGTGAAAGGCACGGTGTCTGATCCGAGCAATGCGCGGGTTGCGCGGGCGCGCGTAAGTCTGGAGAATCCGCTCTCCGGCCGGAAGAGCCAGAGGCTTGCCGACGACCAGGGCGTTTTTGAGTTTGACAATGTGCCTTATGGCTCGTACCTGCTGCGGATAGACGCGAGCGGCTTCCAACCCTATGCTCACGAAATCAGTGTGCGTTCCAACGTTCCTGCCCAGGTAGTCGTTACCCTAGAGGTGATTTCGGCGCGGGAGTCAGTCACGGTCAGAGCCCCGACAAATCTGGTCCAGAAAGACATCTCTCGCAGCGAGACCGCGATCGATGAGAAGTCCATTGAACTGGCGCCGGCGGTGCTGACCAGAAACCGTTTGCAGGCGGTGGTGGCGACTACACCAGGTTGGAGCACAGAAAACGACGGGCTGATGCATATTCGCGGCGTGGACGACGGGGCACTCTATGTGGTGGATGGTATTCCTACTCCGGATCGGCTGGACGGTTTTTCCGCCAGTTCGCTCGATACCGAGACGATCAGCTCGGTAAACGTGATTACGGGCAACATTCCGGCTGAGTTCGGGGACCGCACGGGCGCGGTGGTGGTGGTCCAGCCGAAGTCGGGACTCGACACGCCATTGACCGGAACGCTTTCCGTGGGGGCGGGCAGTGTGCGGTCCGGTGAATTGTCCACTACAGTGGCAGGGGGAACCCGGCGTTGGGGTTTTTTTCTTTCCGGTTCGGGCAATCGTTCCGATCGCTTTCTTGATCCGGTTGACCCGCGAAATTTCAATAATCAGGGCGGAGCGGCGTCCCTGTCTTTAAGAACAGACTGGCACCCCACAACCGATGACACCATCCTTGTAGGCGGATCTGTGGAAGGCACCGACTTCCGCGTTCCCAACAATCTGATCCAGGAGCTGGCGGGTCAGCGGCAGCGCCAGGAATTGCGGGACAACCGGCAGTCGGTTTCATGGCAGCACATATGGTCGGCGAATACGCTTACTAATTCCGCCTATTTTCGGAGTTTCTACGGCTCGCGACTCTTCGGCAGTTCGTTCGACGTTCCGCTGTTCGCGGACCAGAACCGTCATCACACCCGGCAGGGATTCATCGCCAGCATGACGCATTCCACGCACGGTCACACCATCAAGCTGGGAGCTGAGGTTGCACGAGTCTCCGTGAATGAAGTCTTTAGCTTCGCGGTCACCGACCAGCAAGCGGCACAAGAGGCGGGCTTGACTCCGGCGGCGATGGCCTTTACTCCGGCGAGCCCGTTTCTGTTTGCGGATCACGTCACACGCGGTGCTGAGTCCGCGTACGTGCAGGATGACTTCTCGCCGTTGCCGAATTTGACCATCAATGCCGGCCTCAGGTTTGATCATTCCAATTTGCTGGCCTCCGATCAGCAGGTGAGCCCGCGGATCGGCGCGGCTTACTATTTGACCCGGACCAAGACTGTACTGCGCGCTTCGTTCAACCGTCTTTACATGCCGCCCCAGGTGGAGAACCTGCTGCTGGCGAGTTCGGAGCAAGCGCGCGCACTTTCACCGTTCGCGACGCAGGCCGGAGGTGGGGGTGCGGCGATCTTTCCAGAAAAAGCGTCGGCTTTTGAAGTTGGCTTGGTGCAGCAGCTTGCCCGGATCTTGAGACTCAACGTGGCTTACTGGTGGCGAACGTTCCGCAATATTGACGACCCCAACGTTCTTTTTGGCACAACTATCATTTTTCCAAACAGTGTCGCGGAGGCCAGAGCGAAAGGGATTGATGTCCGCCTGGACGTGCCGGAGCGCAGAGGATGGTCGGGGCATCTGAGCTATAGCAACAGCCGAATCACGGAAACAGGTCCGCTGAATGGCGGGCTATTTCTGACCCAGGACTTTATGGACATTGGTCCCGGGACTGAATTTGTTCCTGACCACGACCAGCGCAACGTGGGCTCGTTTGCGGTCACTTATACGGGCCAGCATCACGGGTTGTGGGCCTCGTTCTCGGGCAAGTACGAAAGCGGAGTTCCGATCGAGGTCGAAGAAGCCGAGTTAGACAAGCTGAGGACTGCTCCGGGCGCCGAGCTGGTGAACTTTGCCACCCAGCGAGTGAAGCCGTGGGCGGTGTTCGGGTGGTCGGGCGGCATGGACTTGGTTCGCAGAGAACGGATGACGATGAGCGCACAGCTGGATGTCCAGAATGTGGCGAACCATCCGTTCGTATACAACTTCGGCAACCCCTTCTCGGGAACCCACTTTGGGTATCCGCGACTGTTCGCGGGGCGCTTGAAATTCACGTTTCACTGATCTGGAGAACTATTGACCTGGAGATCTGGCAATGATTGTAGGCCGTGGCAAAGCACATGGGCGTGTGGTTTGGATTTGTTTCTTGGTGGTATTTGCGGTTACAGGCTTGGCTGGCGAATCGGCAACCAAGGCTCCTCCCGCGCGGCACTACCGGATCATCGAGTTACCATTGCGACCCTTGCACCTGAGCAACTCGGGCGAGGTGGTGGGGACTATTGGCGCGAACCGTGCGGCCATCTGGAGCGAGCGCGGAGGTTTGCAGCCGCTGGCCATCCCGGGCGGGTTTTCTGAGACTGAGGCTCGAGGTTCGAGCGGGAAGGGGCACGTGGTCGGAATTGCGTTGAACAACGACCACAGCAAATCAAGCGCGTTTATCTACGAGAGCGGCAAGATGACTTTGCTCCCGGGAGATGGCTCGAAGGCGCTGGCGGTGAATGACTCTGGCACGGTGGTTGGCGAGTCGAAAGTAAAAGGAAAAATCCCGACTACTCCGGTGGTTTGGAAGGCGGGAACTATCACTGACCTGGGCGCTTGCTGCGGAGGGGTGGCCAGTGCAATCAACAGCAGTGACCAGGTTGTCGGGTATTTGTACGACCAACAGGGACGCTATAGAGCGTTTCGCTGGGACCAGGCGCATGGGGTGCAGTACTTGGGCGAGCCCGACGTCTACAGTTCGGCGGTGGCGATCAACGATAGTGGCCATGTCGTGATCCAGGAATTTGAGAAGGGTGCGTATCTCTACAAAGGCGAAGGCAAGATGATCCGGCTGGTGACCTCGGATGGGAATCCAGCCGACGTTCGGGGTTTGAACAATGCAGACGTCGTGGTCGGGGGCTTCGGGCCTTTTGCAGACGCTAGCAAGGCCTTCCTGTGGGACGAGAAGCAACAGTTCCACGATCTGAATGACCTGATCCCGGCGAGTTCAGGATGGAAACTGGAATCCGCGTATGGCATCAACGATCTCGGTCAGATAATCGGCGTGGGGGACTTCAAAGGCAAAGAGGATGTCGGGTTTCTGCTGGTAGAGGAGAAGGGCGGCAAGGTGGACGGTGGTCGGGACTCTCAGTGAGGCATCCTCGGTGGAACAAGGACGTGCCACACCACAGCCGCGGGTCCGTAACGGATAAGCGCACAGGGCAGTCCACGCCATTTCACTCGAGTTATCTCAAGTACTTGTGGAGTCAATCCGCGCTTATAGCAGCGATAAATTGTTTCAATTTCCATTTCGGCGTTCGATTTGCTATCTGTAGTTTTCAGTTGCAGGGTTGAATCATTCCTCCGGAAGGGCGGAGCTGACAGCAGAGAGAACCGAATGACACAGCAGGGCGAAAGGAAATGGCGCGGATTGCACAATCAAGTCGCCAGCGACAGCGACCTCAACCGGTTGCTGGACATCCTCCTGGCCCTGGATCGGATGGTGGTGGAGCTCTGCATGGGTGTCTACAACATCCCCCGGCGCGACAGGTTCACAATGCGAGAGCAAAACCGACGCCTGCACGATGCTGTCAGAGAACACCTACCCCGGCTCGCAGAGCCGTCTGGAAGTACGTTCTAAGGTCCCGGGCATCTTGGGCGCACAGGCGTTTACACCAACGACCCCGGTCAATGAGTGTAATGGCGATTTTGCGTCAACTATTTCGTGGCCGCATCAGCGGGAGGCGTCCAGAGGAAGCCATGAATGCCGTTTGCGTCGTAGAAGTAGCCTACGACTTCGCCGCTGTCATTGACGCCGGTAGCAAAAGTGAGGTTCGACCCCGGAAACTGCAGGGCCTGCAATGTGTTGTTCTGGTATAGAAATCCAGTGCCTGTTGTTATGGCCATGGATGGTTTGTAGATGCCCACCAGCGCGTCTCCTGAGCTGTTGATTCCCAACACCGCAGCCTTGGGAGCGTTGGGAATCATTATTTTGAGATATTTCCCTTGCTGGAACGAGAAGTTGATCCTGTGGGATGTGTGGGTGACCACTTCACCAACCACTTCGCCTGAGGCGCTAATGCCATGCATAGTCGCCGCAGTCTTGCCCGGCGGCAAAATCTCTTCATATGTCGTGCCATCGAATTCAAAGCCATGGGGCCCTCTGCCGGACTGATAGTACCCCGCGATTATGCCCGCGTTGTTAATGGAAGTCGGCGTCGTACCGCCACGAACGGGATACCTGATCGTAGTGAATTTCTGGGTCTGAACGTCGTACATGAAGCCCACAAAGTTGTGGAAGTTGAAAGCGTAACCGACAACTTGATTGAGATCATTGATCCCCGAGAGATACGTGGATATTCTGCCGGGATAGTCGATCGTGATGTAGGTGCCCCCGCTCAGAAGAAAACCGTGCGTTGTGCCGCCCGAGTTATACGTGCCGGCAATGTTTCCGGCTGAGTTGATGCCCGAACAAACGGTGTAGCCCGCTCCCGGCCCATCAATCTGCGTGTAGGTTCCTTGCGCCAGTGCCAGCGGCACGGACGCGATCAAGAAAACAGCGAGCGAGAGAATGGTCTTGCGAACAAGGATCATCGAGCAGTCTCCGCCGCCTCGAAATCCGCGTCTGTTATTGGGCTGGTCACAAATCCATGGCCCGGCGATCCCCAAGTCGGGGCATAATAGCCGACGACTTGTCCGGAATTGTTGATGCCGATAGCGGTGGTGCTATACGCGCCGGGGTAGCGCAAGGAGATGAATTTCCCATTCGACCACGCGAAGCCGGAGTATGCGCTGCCGTCAAACCACCACCCGACAATCACGCCGTTATCATTCAGGCCAAAGGCAACACTTTCGATACCCACATGAAGATAGTGAAAGGTTCCGTTACCGCCTGCCCAGCTTTGCCAACGCCTCTTGTACTTGTAGCTCCCGCCTACGATCTCGCCGGAGTTGTTGATCCCTTGAGCGTCTTCGTTGCGGGATTTTCCTGGCACCGTAATCGTTTTGAATTGTCCGTCTCTGAACTTGAAAGCCACCGAACTGCGATATCCATCAATGCGGCCCACGACATCGCCAGCATTGTTGATTCCGTTTCCTTCGGTTCCAGGTCTACCCGGATACGAAATTTGAGTGAAGGTCTGCCCGTCGTACAAGAATGCAAACATGTAGGGAAATCCACACTTGATACACGCTGTACCCACGACCTGTCCAAGGTCGTTGATTCCGTTCGGGCCGGTGCCTACGGCCCCCGGATAGTCAAACGACCTAAACTGCCCCTGACTAAGCACGAAGCCGTGACCGGGGCCTCCGACCACAAGATGGTACGAGCCAACCATATCGCCCGCGGAGTTAATTCCAGTTACCACGGTTCCGACCGACCCCGGATAATCAATCTGCGTGTAGGTTACTTGCGCTAGTGCCAGTGATGCACACGCAATCAGGATCACAGCCAAGAAGCAAACTGCCTTGCGAGGATTCATTACCGCGCACCTCAGACAAGAAAAGCCTAGCAATTGTGCGCTCGGAAGGGGCTGGAATCAAGGTGCAAGAGTTTACACACACAGTGTCGTAATCAGGCGTTTTTACACCAGTTTGCCACTGCCCACTATGCCCAAGACGGGTCAGCGACGGTCAACTGTTGTAAACAGGCGTTTACACTCACAACCGGATTCCTGTGCAACGAGGAAGGGTGCGTCAAAGAGACCCACTGCCACGGCGAAGTCGATGCTGAGGTTCTTGCGGCACGACTGGAGGCCCTGCCCGTCCACGTTGCTTCCGACAACATTTGTGGGATTGCTTCTAGTCTCCGCTGGCGTGGGTCTGGCTGGGCACAAGCACGGAGGTTCCGGCGCTCTGCTGGCGGGAGCGATATCCAAAGGCGTGGAGAATGCCAGCTACGGCGACGTAGGCGGCGAGGATGCCCAGGACCACGACGGTTAGAACAGTGAAAAAGAGTACAAAAGCCACCAGCAAACTGCCCAAGTTCGGCCTGCTTTCCCGTAAGTTGCGGCAGCCGCAACTCCCGGATGCTCTTTCCCGATCAGGTTTGATCGGGTTGCGCGAATCTTTTCACGGAACGTCTTACGGAAATCTCACTCTACCCGCGTTGACGCTTGCCGCTGTTAGCAACTAAGATACGTGAGTAGAAGTGCGCACCCCTACTTTCCAACATTTCTGGGGACCCGTCCATATTACGGAAGGACATTACACTCGTTTTTCATGGCTATTACCAAGATTTCGGTGCGCGGGGCGCGCCAGCATAACCTCAAGAACATCGATGTAGAAATACCGCGTAACACCCTGACGGTGATTACCGGGCTGAGCGGGTCGGGGAAGTCTTCCCTGGCTTTTGACACCATATATGCCGAGGGGCAAAGGCGTTACGTGGAAACGCTTTCGGCGTACGCCCGCCAGTTTCTGGACCAAATGGAACGCCCGGACGTGGATTCCATTGACGGGCTGAGCCCAGCCATCTCGATCGAGCAGAAAACCACCAGCCGCAGCCCGCGATCGACCGTAGGGACGATCACGGAGATATACGATTATCTTCGACTTTTATTCGCTTCGGTCGGGGTGCCGCATTGCCCCAAGTGCGGGCGGGCGATTAGCCGCCAATCGGCCGACCAGATTGTGCAGCGCGTGATGTCGCTCACGCCCGAGGACCGCGTCATGGTGATGGCGCCGATCGTGCGCGGGCGCAAAGGCGAATTCAAGAAGGAGATGGAAAAGCTCGTGCAGCACGGTTTCACACGGGCGCGGGTGGATGGCGAGCTGGTGAATCTCGAGGACGAGATTCAGTTGGACAAGCGCAAGAACCACACGATTGAAGTTGTGATTGACCGGTTGCTGGTGAAGCCCGGGATTGAACACCGCCTGGAACTCTCGGTCGGCCTGGCGATGAAGCTGGCGGGCGGACTGGTGCAGGTGGCCGTCGTCGGCGGGGAGGAACAGTTATATTCGGCGCGGCTGGCGTGTCCGGATTGCGGCATCAGCGTGCCTCAACTGGAGCCCCGGTCGTTTTCCTTCAACAGCGCGTACGGGGCCTGTCCCGAGTGCCACGGTCTTGGTAGCCGATATGACTTTGATCCGGCCAAGGTGATCGTTGATTGGTCGAAGCCTTTGCTGGATGGCGGTCTGGGGCCGGGTTCGGCCTCGCAGAACCTGGTGCACATGCTTGAGATCACTGCGGCGTCACATGGTTTTGATCTGGCTACACCGTTTGAAAAGTATCCTGACAAGATCCAGAACCTTTTGCTGTATGGCGAGGCGGGGAAGGGCGGGAAGACGGGCTTCACGGGGATTCTGGCTTATCTGAAGCGGGCGGTCGAGGAGTCGACATCGGAGACTTACCGCGAGTTTCTGCTGGACTATATGTCGGCTACAGAATGCCCGGCTTGTCATGGGATGCGCCTACGTCCGGAGAGTTTGGCGGTGAAGGTCAACGGTGTGTCGATTGCGGACTTCACCTCGCTGCCAGTTTCGCGATCCTTGGAGATGGCGAAAAAGATCAAGCTGGGTGGACGCGAGCAGATTATTGCCGGGCGGGTGGTACACGAGATTGTGGAACGGTTACAGTTTCTCGATGCGGTGGGATTGGGATACATCTCGCTGGATCGTTCGGCAGCTACGCTTTCCGGTGGTGAAGGGCAGCGCATCCGGCTGGCGACGCAGATCGGGTCGAAGCTGCGCGGCGTGTTGTATGTGCTGGATGAGCCTTCCATCGGCTTGCACCATCGCGACAATGACCGGCTGCTAAGAGCGCTGGAAGAGCTGCGCGACCTGGGTAACACCGTGCTGGTGGTGGAACACGATGAGGAGACCATCCGGCGGGCGGATTACGTGATCGATCTGGGTCCGGGGGCAGGGCGGCATGGTGGGGAGCTGGTGGCGCACGGGACGCCGGAAGAGATCATGAAGGCGCCGGCGTCGCTGACCGGGGCTTACATCTCGGGCAGAGCGCAGATCGAGATGCGGGCGGAGCGGCGGCAGCCGAATGGGGCGGGCGTCAGCATTTTGGGTGCGCGGGAAAATAATTTGAAGAATCTGGATGTTACTTTTCCGCTGGGCGTGATGACCCTGGTGACCGGAGTCTCGGGTTCTGGAAAGTCAACCTTGGTGAATGACATCCTGTACTGCGCGCTGGCGAAGAAGCTCTACCGCTCGCGGGAAGAAGCGGGCAGCCATAAGGCGATCTCAGGCGCGGAAAACATTGATAAGGTGATTCGCATTGATCAGTCGCCCATTGGGCGCACGCCGCGCTCGAACCCCGCGACCTATACCGGAGTCTTCGCGCAGATTCGGGATCTTTACGCCATGCTGCCGGAATCGCGCGAACGTGGCTACAAGCCGGGACGATTCTCGTTCAATGTGACGGGTGGACGCTGCGAAGCTTGTCAGGGAGAGGGCCAGCGGCGGATTGAAATGAATTTTCTGCCGGATGTCTACGTGCTCTGCGAAGTCTGTGGAGGCAAGCGCTACAACCACGAAACTCTTACGGTGCGATACAAAGGCCAGTCGATCGCCGATCTGCTGGAAATGCCGGTTTCTGACGCGCTGCCGATTCTGGAGAACATTCCGCAGGTGAAGCAGAAACTGCAGACGCTGGTGGATGTGGGCTTGGGATACATTCACCTAGGGCAATCGGCAGTGACGCTTTCAGGGGGCGAGGCGCAACGGATCAAATTGGCGCGGGAGTTGAGCAAGCGGCAGACGGGGAAAACTCTGTACCTACTCGACGAGCCCACGACCGGCTTGCATTTCGATGACGTTAAGAAACTGCTGGACGTGCTGCACCGGCTGACCGACCTGGGAAACACAGTCATCATCATCGAGCATAACCTGGATATGATTCGCAACGCCGATTGGGTGATTGATCTTGGGCCGGAGGGTGGGGAAGACGGCGGGAGGATTGTGGCGCAGGGCACACCGGAGCAAGTGGCGCGGGTGAAGAAGTCTTACACTGGGCAGGCGCTGGCGCATTTCTTCAATGGGAGCGGGAGAATGGTGGTGCGGGACAAGATTTCAAACGGGTGATTGGCGTTGCGCGAAAGCTCTTGACCGCAAAGGGCGGGAAGGCGACGCGAAGAGCGCAGAGAAAATCTAGACTTTATTCGTTGTCTTTATTCTTGTAAATCGGTTTGTGCAAGTTCAGTTCGTGTAAATTCAGAAAGAGCTTGGGCGCGTGTCCTCACCGCAAAATCCGTGGACTGAAACCGGTCTGCCCGTGGGCACCGAGCCACAGGCATCCGGACCGCCAGCCGCGGGCGAGAATCCTGCCTGGAGCGGGTGGGACGTGTTGTCCATCGCCTTCCTGACGGTTGTATCCATCATCGTTTTCTTGTTCTTGATCACGTACGCAGGGCAGCGGTTGCTGTACCCACGCGTGCCCGTGGTTGAAGTCGCCAAGTTTCCCCTCGTCACTCTCGTGGCGCAGCTGCTGGCCTACGTTCTGGTGATGGCGTTCATGGTTACGCTGGTGGAGCGCAATCGTGGGAGACGGTTCTGGCAAGCCATCGGGTGGAACTGGCCGGGAAACTGGCCGGTCTATGTGCTCGCGGGATTCATCCTTTCGATCGGACTGCAAGGCTTGGCGCATGTGCTGCCCATGCCCAAAGATCTGCCCATTGACCGCTTCTTTCAGACGCCCAGTGAAGCCTGGGCCCTTTCAGTGTTTGGCATGACGCTGGCGCCATTTTTCGAGGAGTTTTTCTTTCGCGGATTTCTTTATCCGGTGCTCGCGCGCCGGCTGGGAGTTGTCCTGGCAGTGACTATTACAGCCGCGAGTTTTGGCTTGATCCATGCGCCTCAGCTGGGACGCGCCTGGGGACCGGTGCTGGTGGTATTCATGGTCGGACTGGCGCTAACCATCACGCGTGCCGTCACGAAATCCGTGGCCGCCGGCGTGGTGATGCATGTGGCTTACAATGGCACCATCTCCGTATTACTCTTCCTGGCCAGCGATGGATTTCGGCATTTGGAGAAGTTGAGTCAGTAGGCGGGCGCGAGAGGCGGCGTCGGACCTCGGACGTCAGGCTTCCGCCGTCAGCAATTTGGAGTTAGCACTCAGTGTCCTCCTGAAGCCTGAAGCCTGACGCCTGAGGTCCGACGCCGTTCGGCATGTTATCTTAGGTTTTCCATGTCCACCGTGCGTCAGGAACTGTTGCGTCTGCTGGCGGCGAAGTCCTTCCGGCTGGGAGAATTCAAGCTCTCTTCGGGAGGCACCAGCGACTACTACGTGGACTGCCGCACCACCACACTGGATGCCAAAGGGTCGCGGCTTACGGGACAGGTGTTTCTGGAAGAGATTCGTTCTCGCGGGTGGAAGCCGCGAGCGATCGGCGGGTTGACTATGGGCGCCGATCCCATCGTGGTGGCGGTGGCGGTTACCAGCGGAGAGCTGGACGGGTTTCTGGTGCGCAAAGCGGAGAAGCAACACGGCACGGGACAGCGGATCGAAGGCTTTCGAGAGAAGGGCGCGCGAGTGGTGATTGTGGATGATGTTTGTACTACCGGAGCTTCCACGATCCAGGCGATTGAGGCGGCGCGCGAATTTGGCTTCAACGTTGTTGGAGTGATGTGCCTGGTGGAGCGGCAGGAAGCTGGCGGGCGTCCCGGTGTGGAAAAGGCTGCCGCGCCCGCGCCGTTTGTGTCGATCTTTACCGCGGTTGATGTCCGCAGGGAGCATGTTTTGCAGAATGCTGAAACTTCGCCGGGAATGCCAGCGATTGTTGACTGAGGAGTGGGTTTCAGCGGTGGGGAGCAGGTTTCAAAGTTTCAAGGTTTCAGAACCTTGATCCAATTCTGCCTTGAAACCTTGAAACTTTGAAACCTTGAAACGTTCAAACATGATTCAGACTCTGGAATGGACCGAATCCGGTGTGCGCTTCATTGATCAAACGAAGCTGCCGGTTGAGGAGACGTACGTCACTTGCAAGACCTACCAGCAGGTGGCGGACGTCATTCGCAACATGGTGGTGCGCGGGGCTCCGGCGATTGGGGTCGCGGCGGCCATGGGGATTGCGCTCGGGGTCAAGAACTCGAAGGCGGAAAGTGTTGGGGAGCTTAAGCAGGAGTTCGAGCAGATTTGCGATGTCATGAGCAAGACCCGGCCTACGGCGGTGAATCTTTTCTGGGCCATTGGGCGCATGCGCGAGAAGTTTGAATTGCTTCGGGTGCGGCCCTTGCCGCAGATCCGGCAGGCGCTGATTGACGAGGCACAGGCCATGCACGCGGAAGACATCGCCGCCAACCAGGCCATGGGCCGGCACGGCGCGACTCTTATGCCGGCGAGCGGCGGCGTGCTTACCCACTGCAACGCGGGGGCACTGGCTACCTGCGGATATGGCACGGCGCTGGGCGTGATCCGGGCGGCTGTGGAGCAGGGAAAACGGATCCACGTCTATGCCGATGAGACTCGTCCTTTTCTGCAGGGGTCGCGGCTGACGGCTTGGGAACTGATGAAGGATGGCATACCCACGACCGTAATCTCAGACAACATGGCCGGGGCCATGATGAAGCAGGGCAAGATTGCCGCCGTCGTGGTGGGCGCGGACCGCATCGCGGCCAACGGCGACGTGGCTAACAAGATCGGTACTTACACGGTGGCCATTCTGGCGAAGGAACACAGCATCCCTTTTTATGTCGCTGCGCCACTCTCGACGATCGACCTGGAAACCTCCGACGGCAGCAAGATTCCCATCGAGCAGCGGAACGTGAGGGAAGTGACGCATATCGGCGGGAAGCAGATGGTGCCGGAGGGCGTGGAAGTGGAGAATCCCGCGTTCGATGTTACCCCGGCGAAGTTTGTGACGGCGATTGTTACGGAGCGGGGCATTGCGCGAGCGCCGTATGAGGCGTCTTTGAAACGGCTGGCGGGAGAAGCGGTGAAGGCCGGGGCTTAGGTACGCCTACCTGTACCGGTGAGTGTGCAAGATTCTGCATCTTGCTTTCCGGGCCTATTGAGAACAGAATTGACGGGCTTCTCGGTCGCGGAGGTCAGCCGTGATGAATCTTCGCAAAGTGGTTCTGCCGTTAATTATTCTACTGTTTGCATCCGCGCCGCTGGCGCTGGCGCAGGGAACCTACACGCAGATTGATGTGTCGGGGTCAACTAGCACACAATGCCTGGGGATTGATAGCGCGGGAGATGTCGTTGGCGAATATTTTGTTGGGGCCCCAATTCATGGATTCCTGCTTAGTGGCGGCACCTACACCACCATTGACTATAGAGGGCTAAACACGATCCTTTCGGGAATAAATGACCTGGGCCAGATTGTGGGCAGCAGCGCCGGCGTGGGTGTTGTGTACAACCTTCAGACCCAAACGTTCACCACGTTACGTTATCCCAACGCTCATGGCACCTTTGCAACTTCCATCAACAATGCGGGCACAGTCGGAGGGTATTTCTTCCATCATTCCAAGTTCCAGGGTTTTGAGTTGATTGGCTCGACCTATACCCACATTGCGCCGCCGCATGCGAGTAACACCCTCGTGGGGGGAGTTAGTGGTTCCGGAAAACTGGTGGGTTATGAAGAGAACTCCTTCAGCTTCTCGTACTCCCAGGGGACGTATCAAAAATTACAAATACATGGTGCTCCAGGGGTCGCCCCGGTATTCGGAATCAACCCCGCAGGCAATACACTGGTGGGCGTCTATGTCCCATCCCAGGGAGTCGTCGCTGGATTTGTTTACCAGAACAAGACTTTGCAGACATTGGAGTTTCCGGGATCGAACGAAACCATTGCCAGTGGCATCAATGACGCTGGAGAGGTAGTAGGGTACTTCTACGACTCCGACGGCGTTACTAGTCACGGCTTCACCTGGACGCCTCCCGCTGATGCGGCGAAGTAGTGCTGACCGCTTCTGATGGATCTCGCTAAAGCTCTAATTTCTACACAGTAAGCCCGCCACTACCACTTGGTCCGATCACCCTCCGCGCACCACCTGCTGTGGGACTGCTCGTTAACCTCTTCTTGAGTTGGGGCTGGCGCTTGGTTCGCGAGCGGCGTGAGCGACTGCAATTCAAACTGCAACGCACTGGTTCCTCCCGAAGTCGTCCCCAGGATCAGCAAGGCACCGGGAAAACCGCCCGTGGAAGGCTGAATGGTGGCAAAGGCATTGGTATCCGATTGCACTGATACCTGCGACAAACCCAGAATGATTGGCATGGGATTCCTGCCGATGATGCCGTCTCCGGTCGAGAGTATCGGCGCGTCATCTGCCGCACGGCCGATGATTGACTGGAACACCATCGCGACTCCACACACCGGATTTGCCGGCACCGCCGAATCGGTGACCTCGACTGTCACCGGCTGAAAGCTCTGGCCGACTGGGACGACCTGAAAGCTGCCTGCAACTGGCTCTAGTCTCAGTGAGGAAATCGGCACGGCGGTCTCGGTGAAATTTTGGCAGGGGGCGTCTCCGGGCTCGACGCAGGCGCTGACCAGCACATCCCCGGCCAGGCCGGCTAGGTGCAGAGTGGTGCGGGAATAACCGTTGGAATCGGTCGTGGTGGTGGAAAAACTCAGCGTGCCCGATCCCTTAAGTATCTGGTAGTTGACGGTGCGGCCGGGGAGCGGCACACCGTTGCCGAGGACGCGGGCGGCGAGGGCCACGTCCATGGTTGCGCCCTGGGCAATCCAGGAAAAAGGAGAAACGAGGGCAATGTCTAAGGCTGAGGACTTGCCTACCAGCGTGGTTTGCACCTGCTTCGGGATCGCGTACGACGCGGGAGCCAGCACAGCGGAAATGGTCATGGCACCTACCTGGATCGGTGTGACCGCAGTGGAGGCTTGGCCGCTTTCGTCGGTGAAGATGGTACAACTTGCCGCGCCGCCGCACACCGCAAAGGACACAGCCGGTGCAGAAGTAAAGAACACGCTCGCCCCAGCCACGGGAATCACGCCGTTGGGGTCGAGTACCTGCACCCGGATTGGATTTGGCGCCTGTCCGCCGACCGGCGTCGCTGGATTCGACCCCACGACCAACCGGATGATGTCGTTTGGTCCCGCGCCGTAGGTCAGAACGTCGGTCATGGTCGAGGCCGAACCGGTAGCCGGATCGCTGAGCGTGAGGCTCTGCACTCCGTCTGGCTGCGCGGGCGCAGTCACGACTACTTGACTCGCGGAGACTCCCAGCACGGGTGCGTTTGTAGATGCGGCGCTGACCGTCGTATTTGTGCGGAAACCCAGGCCCTGTATAGCCAGCACCGTCCCGCCACCCACACGGGCGCGTGCCGGGGCTACGTTATCGCCGTAGAAAACCCGGGCGTGGTAGCGGTAGTCGGGTCGTCCGTCCCCACGGTAGTCAGATATGCCGATACGGAAGTTGGTTGTGGCCAGCAGGACCGCATTCAAGCGCGTCATGCCGAAGTTCAGGGAGTTAAAGGCCAGGGGGGTGTTGGCGGGCGCCGGATATGTTCCAGGGTCGTCCAGCGACCACATGCCGATCACGGGTTGGGATTTGCTCTCCGAGGCCGCCGCGAATTCATCCAGCGCGGTTACCTCCACCGACAACGTGCGGTTGTTCTGGCCAGAGAACCAGAAGTAATCGGCATTGCCATAGCCGCTAAGCGCAGCCGCCCAGTCTCCTCCCACGGGCACAGATGCGGGGCTGGCGTAATCGTCAGGCTCGAACCAATCCTGCTTCTGAAGCGTGCTACCGGGCATCAGGATGTCCTGCTGAACATCGCCACCCTGGCTAACCGTCACCATGACCGGCTGCGCCGCGCCCGAAGGGTGTACCTGCCACGGCCCGTACGGTCCGACCGCCGCCGACCACAGGGGATCGATTGCTTCCACACTCAGCTGGTACTGCGCGCTGCCGGCGCCGTCTGGAATTTCCAGGCCGGTGAGATCAAATGATCCCTCGACCGTGGGATCGTCGGAGCCGAAGCGGTCGAAGGGTTGGCCCGTAGCGTCGTTGAAGCCGGTGGCCGTGTTGCCGGCGTTGCCGCGGAAGAGAAAGCCGGAAACCGACACGGCTGCATAAGCCCGTGAAGCTTTTCCGGTTGCCGGATCAACCCAGCGGGCTACCACATTCACACCTTGCATGCCTTGGGCGGGCTGTCCAGAGCCGTCCACAAAGTGAACGGCCCCGTGAATACGAATTGTGTTTTCGAAAAAGAGTTGCTTGCCGGGGAAATTGTTCTGGTTCTCGGTGGTGACCGGATACAGCCGGGAGAGAGCGGCGCGATCATCCATCTTGGGCTGATCGGCATTGGGATAACAGGCGGAAATGGGAACACAGCTCACGCTGTCGGTGGCGTGCAGGATCGTGAAGCCGACATAGTCGTCCGGCGTGGGGGCTGGGCTAAAGGTGAGAACGTTCACATTCACCTGCGACCAATCCAGACCCAGCACCCGTCCCAGTACTCGCACCAAGCGGTATTCCACATCCGGCAGCTGCGCGGAGGCTTGCGCACAGTTGCCGTTCAGAATCACCAGAGCGTGAAGCAGATGAGCGTCGGTACTCAGATTGTCGAGTCCGCCGAAGACCGCGTTGCTGAAGCAACTGTCGATGCCTCCGGCGCCAAGACCTAAGAGCGCGTCTGTGACTTGGCCGTCGGCGTCGTAAACCACGGCCACGGGTTTATCCACTGCGGTGGGCAGGATGTCTGCTGGCATGGTAATGGTGCCGTCACCATTGGTGAAGACATTCTGGCCGCTGACGTCTTCACTGAGCTGCCCAGCAAGCGTGGCCGAGACGGCCGCTGTCGTAATTGAAGTCCAGCGGCTGAAGGCATCGCCCACGAAGGCATCAGCGCTGGCATGGGGGAGGATTGGACTAAGGTCTCCCTGATCGGTGTAGTAGTTAACCGTGCCTTGCGCCCAGGTCAAGGGCATACCCTTGGTGCCGGGATCGAAATAACTGATTCCGGCGATGTAGTGCGGCCCGCCCGCCCAAAGCGGTTGAGGCAACATGATGAGTGCGGCGACTGTTGCCAGCGCATAAAGGATGCGTCGCAGAGGGCCTCCGTAGGCAAGACAGCGATGTGACGTCATGCTCACTCCTCGGCTACGCGTTGGACGCCGTGGGTAAGGTCACCCCGGCTCATGCCAGGTTTGTTTCGCAACTGCGCCGGCGACTCCGGATCAGGCATCCGAGTCTGGATTCGCACTTGGTTCAGGATCTCTTGACCGTTGCGGTCCAGCGTGAAGCGACCCAGGGAGCCATCCACGGGGCTGGTCAGGCCTAGTTTGCTAAGTGGATAGAGAAACAGCAGGACCTGTTCCCCGGTGCGGTAGCGCTCCCCGGAGTCCCACAGCCCGGCCCACTCGTGAATCGTCAGAGTCTGTCCGGCGCGCGGGCCACGGATCGCCTGGTCCACGCGGAAGGTGATTCGCGTGGTCGCCACGGCATGGGCCTGGGCAGCGTCAACGCGCTCGACGGCCGTTACCGTTCCGGCGAAGATGTAGCCGGACTTTCGGGTCAACTGCTGCAAGTTGGGCGGGTTGGGCCCCTGCGCGGTGGCCGGTGGAAGCAGTGCCAGCACGAAAAGCAGAATCGGCCAGAGAGCAAAGAGCCTGCGGAACGGCGATGACATAGCGAGCCTCGCGGACGGATCGAGGCCAGCCGTTGACGGGGAGCAGATAGATGTTAGCCAGGGGAAGGATGAAGCACTGTGTCGGCGGTCACAGGTTCATGTGACAGAGGTATGGCTGGCTGAGGAAAACCTGTCGCACAAACATGCCTGCGGAAGAGCAGACCTCAGGGGCTAAAGCCCGAATCATGCGGAGGCCCTTACGGCACGGCTGGAAGCCGTGCCCTCCCGAAGTCCTTCCTGCGCGGCTGGAAGCCGTGCCCTTCCCACGTTGCCTCCGACAGCATTTGTGAAATAGCCAATAGGTTCTAGAGCCTTCGCCGGCTGTGCTGTTGCGCGGACAAATTCGCTCCCGTGAGCAGCAGGAGTCCGCAAAGGAAGGCCCAGAACATCAAGCTCACAGACAAAGCAAACGGTCCATACACTTCCTGGAAGTTCAGCCGGGGTAGGGCCAGGATGTAGGCGTACTTGAGAGCCTCCGTCAGCAGGCCCATAATCACCGCCGTCGGTAGCACCGCTCGCGCCGGGACCTTGCCATTGGGCAACAGCCAGTAGATGAGGAAAAAAATAGCGATGCTGGCCGCGATGGCGAAGATCTTCATGACTACAAAACCGGTCACCCGAACCACGAAGGCGCCGTAGCCGTGCAAGGAGGGTGCGAGAAGCGCCACGTTGCCGGCAGTCAAAGCAATCGAGAGCAGGGCCAGCAGCCCACAGCTAAATGCCAGGCCCAGGGAAATGAGCTGATTGCCCAGGTAGGATCGGTTGTTGGGAAAGCGCCAAATGCGGTTCAACGCGACTTCCAGCGGCATGAAAATTCCGGCGGAAGTGATCAGAAGAATCAGCAGCGAAAACACCTGTGCCCGATGACGTGCGTCCACCATCGCGTTCAGGTTGCGAATCACGAAATCTTGTCCGGCAGGCAGGTAGTCGCGAAGCAGTTGCACCACCACGTCGTACATGACGGGCGAGTGGAATACACGCCGGATCAGCATCATCAGCAGCAGCATGAAGGGGAAGAAAGACAGGATGGCGTTAGCCGCGACCGAGAATGCAAACGTATGTACCTCGGTGCGTAACAAATATTTCACTGTTGAAACAGCCAGCCCGGAACCAGTTCCGGCAGCCCGGGGCCGAGCGCTCGCAGCCGCCGGCGCTACCGAAGAGGTCGAATATGACTGGAGGTCATCGGCTGACATCTCCTAATCCTATCAGAGAGTTGCGACTCGTCAGCTGGCTGAACCGCGGCTGAACTACGAAGCACGCGGTGTGCCGTCACTACGCCTGCCGGAGGCTGTATAGCAACTCCTCAACGTTAAAACGTTTTACTCCTTGTCATTCTCCTCTTGCCAGATGCGACGTTCCTGAATATTATGCTGTGCTCGTTGTGTCGAGTTCGAGCAGCGAGACCATTGTTTTCAGGTTGATGTTTCGTGTTCAGCAAGTCGAAACTCGCGCTAGCACGACAGGCTCCGGAGCTTTGCGCCGTACTTTCTGCCGACGGCGCAGAACTCAGGAGCCTTTCTTGTTAGCCCCGGTTCGGCGGCCGGCGAAGTGTTGACCGTTGTACTTCCACGTCCTTCGAAGGGGGGTAGCACGAAGCATGAGCTTCACGGGGGGCGCGGGAGCTTAATTCAGCAGAGGCGAAAGGAGTTTCTTTGTGAGAGAGAAGGGCACAGTCAAGTGGTTCAACGGGGCCAAGGGGTATGGTTTTATCCAACGCTCCACCGGGGAAGATGTTTTCGTTCACTTCTCCGCCATCCAGGAGAACGGTTACCGCACGCTTAACGAGGGCGAGACCGTAGAGTTCGACCTGCTAAAGGGGCCCAAGGGCTTTCAGGCGGGTAACGTCGTCCGCGTGTAAGCAGTCCCGATTCAGCCACTCACTAACCCTCTCAGCTTCCCCTGGGAGGGTTTCTTGTTTCTGGTTTCGATTGTGGGGGGGAGAATTGTTGACTGTTGATTTTTGATTGTTGATTGAAATACCCTCCGCAATTGATTTCGAAGGCAGGTTGGAAATATGGGCTCTGCCAATCAACAATCAACAATAGTCTTCTACTGAAGTTCCAGCGAAACCAAGTCCCCGTCGGTCTTCCCCCCGGCTTTGTAATTGACCGCGACTGGTCGGTTCGTCCATGCGCAAGAAAACTCATCCACGCCGATCAGTAGCAGCGACTTGTAATTTTCTGTTCGCAACTTGACGGTCTTTGTTCCCGCCGTAACGGTCAGCAGCGCGGCCGGGGCTGATGCACAATCCACGCTCAGCAATCTCCCTTTTATGAACTGGACGGGCCGCTTGTCCGGCGCTGGCTCTGGCGGCTGGGCGCGTTCTTCCTCATCTTCGTTCGCCGTCACTGCGGGCGTGGTGACCGCTTTCGGCGGCGCGCTAGGGCGTTGAGGGACAATGGGCTGTGGTGGCGAGGCGGTAGTTTGCGGAGTGGGGGCTTGCTGCGGCAGCAGGCCGTACTTCTTCAGGAAAGGAAGGTCTTCCAGGTTCTTTCTCGCGGCCTGCGCGATTTGCGGATTCTGGCTGCCTTTGAGACGCTCCAGCAACGCCGTGGCCGCGTCCCAATTCTTGCCCTGCATGTAGATCAGCCCCATGTTCAGTTGGTAGTCTTCGCTACGCGGGCTGAGCAGGATAGCAGTCCGCATCGACGCCATCGCCGAGTTGATGCCGCCGCCTTCGACTCGCGCCATGGCGAGCATGCTGTACGCCTCGGCGAAGTCGGGATCCCAGTCGAGCACCTTTTGCAGATCCTGCATCATGTTCGACAACCCGTGGAACAGCTGGCCGCTGGACTGAGCCGCGCGATACTTCGACAATGCCAGGTAGTACCGCACCCAGACATCGTTGGCATCGAGTTCCATGGCCCTGCCCAATTCCTCCATGGTCTGGCTGAATTCCTTCTTCTCCAGGTGGGCCCAGGCCAGCGCGCGATGCGCGATCGCATTTTCCATCTTGGGCTTGCTCACAATGTCATCGAGTTCTTTCAACCCCTGGTCGCGATGCTCCGGCAGCCGCAAAGACATCTCCGCCAGCAATGCCTGTCCATCCGAATCTGAAACTTTCTGCGTGCTGGTTCCAATCGTGCCGGGCTGTACCGAGGAAGGGGACTGATACAGGGGGTTGCCCGGATTGGCTGAGCCCGGCTGCTGTGCCTTGTCCTGCGCCAGGAGCGAGGGCGCGAGGGAGTGAATGTAGTCTTTCACCGCCTGCTCGAACTGTGCCGCGCTCATGCCGTAAGCCTGCTGGATCGCTTGCTCCACAGGTACTTTCTGGTTCTGCACCAGGTCGAAGTAGGTTCCGGTCTCCGACAGCTTGTTCTGGTTGAGCAAGTAGTGCATCACCATCCACGACTGGGCGTAGAACAAGGTGTGGTGTGTGGCCTCCGGATAGCTCGAAGTTTCCGCTTTCATGGTGAACAAGTCGGGCATGGCTATCCACACCGGCTGGTTTAACAGGTCAGTAAGTGACTTGGGCTGATTGCGGACTTCAGACTGGTTGCGCGGAATGTCCTGGCGCCCCGACCTGTTCAATTCCGGATCGCCGCCAAGCTCCACCTGCTGGTCAGTCAGGCGAAGGCTGGAGAAGTATTCCGCAAAGCCTTCGTCGAACCAGGCTTGCGTGGGCGGGTAGTTGTAGTTCAACAGCATGTGGGCGAAATCGTGGGACACGGCCCGCCAGCTTTCGTCTTCAAACAGGTTCAGCACGACGTAGTCGCGGTCGGCGCCCGCCAGAAAGAATCCCCGTTCGCTGATAAGCCGCCCCTGACGGACAGGTGCGAGCCGGAGATATTCCTCGTCAGTCTTGAGGGCGAGAATCTCCAGCGGCTGGGACAGGTTCACCCGGGTTTTCATCATCAGTTGGGCAAAAACACCGCGCATTTGCTCGAAGCGCAGAACAACCTCACGGCCTTTTTTCTCGCCCGCATCGGTGAGAACCGAGAAGTGGGTGGAACTGACACGGATCCATTTTGGTTCGGAGTCTTTCGCCCTTGCAGCGGGAAGTAGTGCCAGCGCCCACAGTAGAAAAAGAGGAGGAAGAAGTCGGCGCAGGTAGGTGTAAACGCGGGGCATGGGCCTGCCAGGAAGAAGAATCCGAACCTCAAGAATGTATCACGCGCCCGGGAACTGATCCTACTTGTTCGGAACGCCTACGACATCTTGCACGCTGTAGACCAGTTTGTGCTTTGCCCACTTGTCCCTTGCCCAGCGGGCATGCTCGGCGACTACCTCGTCCTCGTCGTTTGCTAGTTCAGAGAGTACGGGCACAAATCTCTCATCCCCACTGTTGCCCATGGCAATCGCAGCATTTCGCCGCAAGCCACTTAGCTTTGTCCGCCGCACCGGAGATCCGCGGAATTTTTCCCGGAACTCTTCCGCGTTCATCTGCGCCAGCCATTCCAGCGCCGGATTCACCAGCGCTTCGCGTGGCTGAAATTCCGGCGTGGCCGTCGCCGGAGCCTTGCGGTTCCACGGACAAACATCCTGGCAGATATCACACCCGAAGACATGCCGGCCCATGCCCTCGCGCATGACTTCCGGAATGGTCCCCCGTTTTTCGATGGTGAGATAGGAAATGCAGCGATTCGAGTCCAGTTGATAGGGAGCAATCAGCGCGTCCGTGGGGCAAGCATCAATGCAGCGGGTGCAAGTGCCACAGCGATCAGGCGCGGGCAGATCAGGCTCGAGTTCGAGCGAGGTCAGAATCACGCCCAGGAACAACCACGATCCCAGCTTCTGATTGAGGATGCACGCGTTCTTCCCGATCCAGCCTATACCCGCATACTTGGCATAGACCCGTTCGACCACCGGACCAGTGTCCACATAGCAGCGAGTCTGTAGCACCGGCGTCAGGGCGTCTTGCCCCCGCTCTTCGAACCAGAGACTCAGCTTGCCCTCGACAACGCGCAGCTTGCGCATCACCGCGTCGTGATAATCCTCCTGGCCCCAGGCATAGCGGGATATCCATCCGCGCTCAGAATCGTGCGCCTGAGTTGAGTAAGGCGCAGCCGTGTTGTAGTTGATCGCACAGACGACCACGCTGCGCGCCCAAGGGACCGCCGCCTGCAGGGAAGCGCGCTTCAGACATCCGTCCTGGTCACGCGCCTTCAGGTAATTCATCTCGCCGGCAAATCCGGCGTCAACCCATTCAGGAAAATGATTCAACTCGGAGAAGTCGCGGACGGGCGCGACGCCCGCAAGATCAAAGCCAGCCTCACGAGCCGCTTGTTTGACCAGCGCTGTGATTTGGGAAAGGTCGTGCATGCCATCCTGAGAGCGGAAGGAGTAACGCCTGACGACCGAGGACGCACAAGCGACGACTAAACCCCGAGCTTCTTGACTTCCTCGTTGTAATATTTGCGGTAGAGGATATCCCACTCCTGGCTGCCTTCGAGGATGGTGCGCTTCTGATTCTCGATCTTGTGCCGCGCCGCCTGGTCGATCCTTTCTTCCTGGTTCAGCAATTCTTCCATGAGCCTGCGCACTTCCAGGCGGATGGTGTTCCGGTCCTCGACAAAATCCACTGCATTCATCTCGGCCAGCGCGTCGGTGACCATGTGTGCCACCTTGTTGACCTTGTCGCGGCTGACTCTCACAGCACCGCCTTGTACTTCTTCACCAGTTCGCTCTTCACCTTGCGGAACATCTCCTGGTAGTTGGCGCCGCTCTGGCGCATTTCTTCGGAATAGGCTTCCAGGATGACGCGGACCTCGTCGTTGATGCGGTCCTCGAGCGACAATTCCTCGAGCATCGCGGCATGCACCTTCTCGGTGACCGCGGGCACGGTTGCGGTCTCGATGAATTCGCCGGCAATCAGCTTTTTGGTGACTTCGCGGGCCAGATAGCCCACATATTCTTTGGAAAGAAGCATGATGCGGATCGGATGCCTTGTGTGAAACAAATAGTCTAGCACAGGCAGTTCTGTCGTTGGTCCTTGGTCGTTGGCCAACAATCGTCGATCAACGATCGTTAGGCGCTACGGCCACAGGGATCATCGGAGACGAGGGGTGTATCGGCCAACGACCAAGGACCAACGACCGACGACCAACGACTAGTGATCGACGACAAACGACCAACAACCGGCATACAATGCTGACTTGAAGAGTCTTCTTTACTTATGTCTCCCCTTCCCGACGATCTGACCACTCTCAAAGACGACATGATCGCCTTCATCGAAGGCCATGGCATGCGCCGCTTTCCCGGCTGCGTGGACTATGAGGAGGTGCACAGCGTGATGTGGAAGCCCGGAGACAATCCGGACAGCTGGAAGGACTTCGTGGAACTGGCAAAAGCGGAGGGTGCCCCTTTCCTCACCATGGATTCATGGCTGCTGCAGCGGGAAGAGCTCGACGACCTTCTGGAGCGGCTGGCGAATGCCGAATTTACCAATGACGAAGACCTGGAGGACGCGCGCTGGCTGCGCACCTACGTTGGCAAGACCGGGTTTGTGCAGCTGGGCTTTGCCCATCAGGGCATCATGATGGTGTACGAAGCCTCCACTGAGTGGTATGACCGACACCGGCGCCTGCTCGAACTATCGGAGGATTTCGGCGGCATTCCCATCGACGAGCCCGACCAGGACGACGAAAGCTAGTGGGGGGGATCGTGTGGGGACGGGCGAGACGCCCGCCCGACTGCCGCCGAGACGCCGGCGCTACGCCGCCCGGAGTAAGATTCTCCTTCCCCCATGAGATGGGTTGTCAAGAGCGCTGATCCGGCCTCCGTCGAAACTCTCGCCGCAGATTTGCGCTCCGATGCAGTACTCGGCCTGAGCGATTCCCACCTAGCCGCCACGCTCGCTCGCCTGCTCGTAATGCGGGGAATTTCAGACGCCGAAGCCGCCGCACGCTACCTCACACCCTCGCTGGCGCATCTGCACTCGCCGTACTTGATGACCGGCATGAGAGCTGCCATCGACCGGCTGGAAGCTGCAATCGACCGCAGGGAAGGCATCCTGATCTACGGCGACTACGACGTTGATGGCACTACCGCCATCGTCATTCTGAAGACTGCCATCGAACTCTGCGGCGGCGCTGCCGACTTCCACGTTCCTCACCGCATCCGCGAAGGCTACGGCATGCAGGACGATGTGATCGAGCGCGCCGCCGCCGCCGGCATTCGCCTCATTATCAGCGTGGACACCGGTATCCGCGCCTTCGCAGCGGCCGAGACTGCCCAGCGGCTGGGCGTGGACCTGATCGTTACCGACCACCATCTGCCCGGGCAGGATGGCATGCCGCCCGCGCTGGCCGTACTCAATCCGAATCAGCCGGGCTGCGAGTATCCGTGCAAAGCGTTATGTGGCGCGGGCGTGGCCTTCAAACTGGCCCAGGCGCTGATGGAAAAGCGGCTCGCCACCAACGAGCAGTCGCGCCTGCTGATGTCATTCATGAAAATCGTGGCCATCGCGACCATCGCAGACGCCGTGCCGCTCACCGACGAGAATCGTGTCTTCGCCAAGCTCGGACTCGAGGGCCTGCGGTCTCCGGTGAACCCCGGCCTCAGGGCGTTGTTGGAAGTCGCGCAGGTAGCCGCTGGGTGCCCGTTGACCTCGGGTGAAGTGGCCTTCCGCATCGCGCCCCGTCTGAATGCCGCCGGACGCATGGACGTGGCCCGCGACGTCATCGAACTTTTCAGCGTGAAGGATCCCGTCCGCTCCCGGGAAATCGCCAACCGCCTCGACCAACTCAATGGGGAACGCCAGGAGGAAGAACGCCGCATTCTGGACGCCATCCAGTCGCGCTTCGAAGAAGATCTCACGCTGCGCGACTCTTTCTGCATGGTGATCGATGGCGACGGCTGGCACCGTGGCGTAATCGGCATCACGGCGACCCGGGTCGTAGAGCGCTATGGCCGGCCGGCGCTGGTGATCTCGCGCGATGGCGACGACGCCCACGGGTCAGGGCGTTCCATCCCTGCGTTCCATTTACTGGGCGCGCTTGAGAGCTGCGCTGGCCTTTTCACCCGTTACGGTGGCCACGCACACGCGGTGGGCTTCGCTCTCCCCACCTCGCGCGTGCCCCAGTTGAGAGCGCATCTGGAGGATTACGCCCGCGCGCGCCTGACGCTAGCCGACTTCGAACCGGTGCTTAATATTGACGCCGAACTGCCGCTCGATCAGGTGTCACCAGAGTTATTTCAGGTTCTCCGACGCCTCGAACCTTTTGGCATGGGGAATCCCGAACCAGTCTTCGCTGCCCGCGCCGTCCGCCTGATCGCGCCAACGCGGGTCATGAAAGACAAACACGTAAAGATGAAACTCTCCCCGCCCGCCGCGAACCGTGAAACAGGAAATGAGAACTCCAACTGGCGCCGTTCCGTCACCTTCAACGCCCTGGGATGGCACATGGCGGAACGGGTGCAGCAGGCACGACTCTTGCCAGGCGATACTCTGGACATCGCCTTCAGCCTCGATCACAACGACCATCCTGAATTCGGAGGGCTGGAACTTTCTTTGCGTGATTTCAGAGCGCAAGGGAAAACCGCGGGCAACGCACTGGAGACAGAGGGAAAAAGAACTCCAGTTCAGCTATGACCGCCGAGTGCCAAAATCTCCCGCCGCGCGAAGCTTGACGTCTGAGGCCTAAAGCCTAGAGCCCAAAGCCTAGAGCCCGAAGCCCAAAGCCCAAAGCCTGCAGTACACTGTCCCCAGATGCCCCTTACAGTCTCCCGCCTCCGCCGCTGGTTTGCCGTGGTCGCTATCGCTGCCGTGTTGCTGGTGGTGGGGACCTACTTCTACGCGAAACACCGCGTCCAGAACGCGCTGAAGCAGGTTCCAGAGAAGATTGGCCTGGAAATCCAGCAGAGCGCGCAGGGCTTCACCGTCTCCCGGTCCGAGCAAGGACGCACCATCTTCAAGATTCAGGCCAGCAAAGCAGTCCAGTTCAGGCAAGGCGGGCGGGCCGAACTGCATGATGTGGCCATTACCCTCTACGGACGTGACTCCAGCCGCTTCGACCAGATCTACGGCGCAGTTTTTGAATACGATCCGCAATCCGGCGACGTTACCGCCAGAGACGAAGTCCAGATTGACCTGGAAGCCAATCCTGAAGGCTTGACCAAGCCCGACCAGGCGCCTCCCAAGGAACTGAAGAATCCTGTCCATCTCAAGACCAGCGGCCTGGTCTTCAACCAGAAAACGGGCGACGCCTACACCAGAGAGAGAGTCGAGTTCAGCATTCCACAAGCCGCTGGATCGGCGATGGGGGTGAAATACACGGCCAAGAACAACGTGCTCACACTGCAGTCGCAAGTGAATATCGTGCTCAACGGGTCCGTGCCGGCGACGGTGACCGCCGTCCGCGGCACGATTGCCAAGAACCCACGCGCAGTTGTGCTCGACCAGCCGCACCTGCAGAACGGATCGCGGCGATTGGAGGCCGACCAAGCCACGCTGTTCCTGCGTCCAGACAACACTCTGGAACGGGTTCTCGCCGCCGGCAACGTGCAGGTTGCATCAGAAGGCAAACCGCCCGCACAGGCACGCGCCGGGCAGCTGGAACTGCTCATGGTGGGAAAGCCCGGCACTTTGCATACGGCGACTCTTTCCGGGGACGTTCAGATGGAATTTGCCGGGCCGCAGCCCATACACGGTAGTGCCGGAAGGGTGGTCTTCAATTTTTCCGGAAAGAATGTGCTTACGACGGTGCGCACCGAAGAGAGCGTCAAACTGCTGCAGACTCAGAAGCCAGCCACGGCGTCAGCCAGCGCACAGGATCTCGAACTGACCGCGCCAATCGTCGATTTTTTCCTTGCCGGCGGGCGCCACCTGCAGCGAGCCGAGACCTCGGGCGCCGCGCAGATCGCCATCCGTCCCACTTCGCCGAGCATGGGCCAGCAGACGCTGGTCACCGCCGGAAAGTTTGACGCCGGGTTCGATAACCTGGGCCAGTTGGCCTCCGTTCATGGGACGCCGGACGCCCGCATCGTGAGCACCAATCCCGGCCAGCCCGACCGGGTCAGCACCAGCAGCAGCCTTGATGCTGCTTTCCATGCGGGCGGGGGCGTTGAGTCCATCCTGCAGCAGGGGAGCGTTGCCTACAGCGACGGTGGCCGCAAAGCTTGGGCTGACCGGGCCCGCTACACTCCTGCCGACCAGATGTTAACGCTCACCGGTTCGGCGCGTGTTGCCGAGGGCGGCATGACCACCACGGCTCGCACCATCCGCATGAACCGTTCCACCGGGGACGCCTTCGCCGAAGCCGATGTCAAGACCACCTATAGCGACCTGAAAGCGCAGCCTGGCGGCGCACTCCTGGCCTCCTCTTCCCCCATCCACGTGACGTCCCGAAGCATGGCGGCACATGGCACACCCGCAATCGCCCTTTATACCGGGGAAGCTCGCCTTTGGCAGGACGCCAACATCGTCGAGGCGCCGTCCCTCGAGTTCGATCGCGACCACCGCTCCGTGGTGGCTCATGGCTCGCCCACGCAATCGGTCTCCACAGTTCTGGTCCAGGCCGGCAAAAGCGGCAAGGCCACGCCCGTGGCGGTTACTTCCACCCGGCTTACCTACACCGACAATGAGCGTAAAGCACACTTCGAAGGAGGAGTGCTGGCTAAAGGAGCAGACCTCACGATCGCCGCCAGCCAACTGGATGTTTTCCTGCAGGCCCAAGGTCAAGCGGTTGCGAACCAGTCACTTGCGGGAGCAGGTGCGGGAACAGGAAAGATCGAGCGGATCGTAGCCCAGGGTCACGTCGTGATCACCCAGCCCGAGCGCCACGCCACCGGCGATCAGCTTGTCTATACCGCTGCCGAGGACAAGTTTGTCCTGACCGGCGGTCCGCCCAGCATTTTTGATGCCGAACACGGCAAGATTACCGGGGTTTCGTTGACTTTCTTTAGACACGATGATAGGGTGCTCGTAGAAGGCAACGACACATCCCCCACTGTTACCCACACGCGAGTGGCACGATAAATGCGCACGCTGGCCACCGACGAAATCGGCAAATCTTATCGCAGTCGCCGGGTTGTGAATGGTGTAAGCCTTCGCGTAGAACAGGGCGAAGTCGTTGGTTTGCTTGGACCTAACGGCGCCGGCAAGACCACTACTTTCTACGCCATCGTAGGCCTGATACCCCCAGATACAGGCCGGGTCTTAATCGACGACGACGACATTACCGACGTGCCCATGTATCTCCGGGCCCGCCAGTACGGCATCAGTTATCTCCCCCAAGAGGCTTCCGTGTTCCGCAAGCTGACCGTAGAGGAAAACATCCTTGCGGTGTTGGAAGCCCAGCCCATCTCCTGGCACGAGCGCCGGGAGAAGATGGAGAAGCTGATTGACCAGTTGGGATTGGAGCACATCCGCCTGAACCGCGGATACGCTCTGTCCGGGGGCGAGCGACGGCGCGTGGAAATCGCCCGCGCTTTGTGCATCAGCCCGACTTTTATTTTGCTGGACGAGCCGTTTTCGGGCATCGACCCGATCGCTGTACTCGACCTGCAGAAGATCATCAGCGATCTGAAGGCGAGCGGAATCGGGGTGCTGATTACGGACCACAACGTGCGCGAGACGCTGTCGGTGACGGACCGGGCGTACATCATTAATGAAGGACGAATTTTCCGCCAGGGAACGCCGGAGCAATTGGGCGGCGACCCCGAAGTGCGGCGGGTGTATTTGGGCGAGAGCTTCTCGCTGGTGTGAAAGCTAGTGACTAGTGGTTAGTGGCCAGTGGCTGGTAGAGGCCCGCTGGATACTAGCCACTAGCCACTAGCCACTGAGCTTCACTATGGTGATGTTGCAACCCAAGTTGCATCTGAAGGTTTCGCAGAGGCAGATTCTCACCCCCGGCCTGGTGCAGATGGTCAGCGTTCTGGCTCTCAACAAGCTTGAGCTCCGGGACATGATCACGGCCGAGATGGTGGAAAACCCGGTGCTGGAGGAGCTGGAAGATACCGTTCCTCTGCTGGATGATGCCGCTCGCCGCGAAGAAGACGGCGAACGTCCCGCCCCCGAAGAAAACACGGTTACCGCCGTCGAGAAGAAGGACCCCTTCGAAGAGATCGACTTCGGCTCTTTCTTCCAGGATTACCTCGACCCCGGCTACCGCAGCCCCGGCGAGATGGAAGAGATCGAGCGGCCGTCTTTCGAAAATTTCCTCTCCAAACCTGGCAACCTCACCGACCACCTGACGTGGCAACTGGGCGCCCTACCCACGTGCCCAGAGGTACGCGAGGCCGCCGACCTGGTGATCGGCAACCTCAACGAAGATGGATACCTGATCGCCAGCGACGAGGAGTTGCTGGGCATTGCTCCGCCGGCTCCACCCGAGGTCGATGCCATCATCGTGGAGAGTGTCGTAAAGGAAGCCACGGCACTTGGCCTGGACGCCTCGCTGGACGAGCCCCATGCTGCCTCATTGCTACCTTCCGAATGGGGCGGCGCCGCCTCACAGAGTTCGGAAGCAAGCGCCACGGCCACGGCAGTCGCTCCCGCTCCGGAAACCGTTACTCTCGCTCCGCCCCCACCGGCGCCAGAACCCGCCCCCGCCCTGCATCCGGTGTTCAAAGCCAACTTCAGCGTGGATGATCTTCACGAGGCCATTGAACTGGTTCGCCAGATGGATCCGCCCGGAGTCGCTTGCCGCGGACTGCGCGAGTGCCTGCTCTATCAATTGCGCTACCATCAGCTGCATCTCGCCACCCACAAGAACGGCAACGGAGAAGCCACCGCCCAGGTGCTTTCGGATGCGATTGCCATCGTGGATCAGCATCTGCGTCCTCTGCAGAACAAGCAGTACAAAGAGATTGCCCGCGCCATCGGCCGTCCCGTGGAAGCCGTGCAACAAGCTCTGGAGTACATCCGCACCCTCGATCCGCGCCCCGGCCTGCGCTACAACAAAGTGCAACCCCGGCTGATTGAGCCCGACGTGGCCTTCGTCAAGCACGGAGACGAGTGGCTGGTAATCATGAACGAGGATGACGTCCCGCAACTCCGGCTCAACCCGGCCTACAAGCGCCTGCTGACCCGCGACAGCAACGACAAAGACACGCGCAACTACGTCAAAGAGCGCTACAAGAGCGCCATCCAGCTCATCAAAAACATCGAACAGCGCAAGCAAACCATCATGAAGGTCTGCTATGCCATCGTGAACCGGCAGCCCGAATTTCTTGAAAAAGGCATTGATCAACTGAAGCCCATGATGATCAAGGAGGTGGCCGAAGAAATCGGCGTGCATCCCTCCACCGTGAGCCGCGCGGTGGCCAACAAATACGCCCACACTCCACAAGGCGTATTCGAACTGCGTTATTTCTTCAGCGAGAGCGTGAACGGCCCCCAGGGCGGCAACACGTCGTTGCTCATCCTCAAACGCCGGGTCAAAAAGCTCATCGAGGAAGAAGATCCCTCCAGGCCGTTGACCGACGAGCAGATCACCCGCATCCTCCAGTCGCAGGGTATCCAGGTCACTCGCCGCACGGTCGCAAAGTACCGGGAAGACATGCGCATCCCGAGCACCCACCAGCGCAGAGTGAAGAACTAAAAAAGAAGAGCCGTTCACAAATGGGAAGGGCACGACCTCAGTCGTGCCGAAAGCCAGGAGGGGCGCTCATGAACGTGGAATACACCGGCAGACAGTACGAAATTACTCCCGCCATCCGTAAGGAAGTAGAAACCGGCCTCGTAAAAATCCGCAAAATTCTAGGCGACAAATTTGAAACCAAGGTAGTTCTGGCGGTAGAAAAGCGCCGCCACAAAGCCGAGATCACCATTACTCCCCGCAACGGGCCCATCGTCGGCCTGGCCCAAGCCGGAGACATGACCTCCGCCGTCAACGAAGCCCTGGAACACCTGGAGAAGCAAGCCGTCAAATACAAAACCCGCTGGCGCACCCGCAAACGCCACAATCACAAAAAGTGGAACGGCGATGCCACTCAGGAAGACCTGCAAACCGCCGTAGGCCTGACCGAAACCACGGCCGTGGCGGTGGTAGTGCACAAATTTCCCGCGGTAGCCAAGTCCACGGAAGTCCATCTGGTCCGTTCCGACGAAGCCGTAGCCATGCGTCCCATGACCCTGGAAGAAGCCATCAAAGAAGCCCACTTCCGCGACCGTGACGTGTTCGTCTTCCGCGATCCCAAAGGCAAAGTAATGGTCCTGCACCGCACACGGGACGGAAAGATGGAGCTGATCGAAGCTCCGTAGCACCAGGGGATGAGCCCTCAGGACAGGGGGCAATCGTCAGATCGTGCCGCGGAACAGCAAGGTCAGGCTGTTTCGTTTTTGTAACAGAAATTCTGTAGTTGTTGGGCTGCTTTCCCTCGTTCAATAGCATATGGACAGGGGGAGCAGTTCGGGGATTCGTGCACCGGTGGCCTGGGTTTGGAATATTCCCACGAGGCGCCCGGGGCACTCTTGGCTGCGATTGCTTACTCGTCGCGGATCGGCAGATACAGAACTGAAATAAGATCCTACCGAAACGACCACCCCACAGCGCTTAGAGTCGAGAACTTGTTCACCCGGTTCACGACCGAGTGTCACACACCAAGACGTACGGCCAGAAAAGGAGGCCTGATATGGGTGGTGTCGGTGAGCCTGTACCCGTAGCGGCAAGCGCTCTGCTCGTGTCCCAAGATACAACTGCGATCCAGCAAATCTCTGAATCGATGCAACAACTGGCGATGGCGCCGGAAATATGTCCTGAGATTCCCGACGCGCTTCGGTTGTTGGGTCATCGAAAGTTCGACGCGATAATCGTCGATCTCCAATTGGGAGAGCCCGCCCAGACGTTCCTGGGCCAGGTCCGTTCGTCTTCCTCCAACCGAACGGCCGTGACCTTCGCCATCAGCAACAGCGAGAAGGGAAAGCTGCCCGCATCTGAGGCCGGTGCACATTTTGTGCTGGAAAGGCCTCTTTCTCTGGCCTCGATCGACCGCACGTTGAAGGCTGCCTACGGAATGATCATACGGGAACGTCGCCGCTACTTCCGTTGTCCAATTACGATTCCGGCAGACATTCGACAAGATATGCAGGAAGTTCACGGCCAGACTGTCAACATCAGCGAAGGTGGGATGGCAATCAGTATCCCGGTCCCGCTCCGAGCCTGCGTGCCGGCGACCGTCCGATTCACGCTTCCAGGCAAAGAATCTCAATTCGCGGCCCAATCGGAAATCTGCTGGTACAAGGAAAACGGTCGTGCCGGATTGCAGTTTCGATCACTTTCTCAGCCGCAGAAGTCGGAACTGCAAGAATGGCTCTCTCACCGGCTGGAAGAGAGTCTGCCCGAGTCGGTGGCCGAGAAGTTCCGAAAGGCTAATGCGGGAGGCTGATGGCCCGGGGTTGGCCGGGGCACCCCCGAAGATAGTGCGGGTGCGAAAGGGTGGGCCAGCCCCCACGGGGGGCCGCTACCGTACAAATGACACGAATCATGCGTGCACCACTTGTTCTCGCGTGGCGTTTGTTAAGCGCTGTCTGCCGCGCTGCGTAACATGATGCGGTTCTTCCCAGCCCTCGGGGCTGCGCATGTGAGCGACGCTCACGCCGGCAGTTTTTGAATTCACACGTCCGATGTATTCATCGATCAGTTTGGGTTTGGTCCCCACACAAGGGATGCGAGTGGGTTGGGAGATCAGGGTCGGCATGAAACTCTCCTGGCTACAGAGGGTTGCGAAACGATTACTGTAGCAAAAGATAAGTTTTCCTTCTGGAAATGCTGTGCGGAATCAAACAGAGAAGCGTGCACCCGGCAGGCTAGAGCCTCCCACCCGCCGACAAAACTCGCGCTTTCTCCGCCTGGGCCGCGCCCAAGACGTCAATCGCTGGAAAAGATGTCGCCGCAGTCAGCGTGCGCTCCGGAGGCATGGTGCCGTTTTGCACGGCATGGACCAGCATGTCCAGCGCCTGGCCTGTGTTCGCCGGCACGATGACGGTGGCGGCCAGCAGTCCCCGTTTCACCCAGGCTTGTCCAGTCTTGGGAAGTCCGTCGCAGCCGAGGAAGGGCAGATTGAGCCAGTGGTCGCGGGCTGAGCTACTGGGCAGTTCCTGGAATGCCTTTCTCGCGCCCATGGCCATGGCGTCGTCCTGGGCCGAAACCACGTCGACCGGGGTCTGGTGGGAGGTGGACAACCGCAGCCAGGAGCTGACGGTCTTGTAGGCGCTGGCCTCGGTCCATTGTCCCTTCATGACTTTCACTTGCACGCCAGCCGGCTTGGTCTCATACATGCCGGTAGTGCGCTGCTTGGCAGCCAGGCTTTCCGCGGGGCCCTGGATATACAAAACCGAACCGCCCTTGGGCAGGAGGGCGGCAAACTGGCGGCCCTGGATGCGGCCAATTTCCTCGTGGTCGGAAGCGACCGCAAAGATCGGGACACGGTACGCTCCGCGCAGCTCGGAGACGTATTCGACATCGCGGTTCAAGACCACCCATCCGATGCCCGCCGCGGCGGCGGCCCGAGCGACCTGGGGCAGAGCGGTTCCGCCTACCGGTTCGAAGATAATTCCATCGGGATGTGAATCCGAACGCGATTGAATGATGTGCAGAAGCTGCTGGCTTTGAGTGATGGCGTCATTGTCCGCATAAATGACCTGCACGTCCACGCCCAGCTTACGCGCAGTTTCCTGGGCAGCGACGGCCTGCTCCATTTGATAGTCGTTATCGTGGGTGGTAAGTGATACCACGAAGTTCAGCTTTTTCATGGGAGTCCCAACCCGGATCATACCTTGACCTTGGTGTGAGCACATGATGACTGGAGTAACCAGAAGTTGCTCCGGCCCGGTCCGCGGTGAGGCGAAAAAATGGGTCAAGCAATTGCCAGTCGGCCGCCACTCGGCGCGACTCAAGACGGGTCTGCGGAGCGGTAACTTAGGTAACGTTGGCCGCCTGCCGAGCCCGTGCTACGCTCCTCAAATAAGTAGGAAAATCAGCGGTTTCCGAGGAGCGGATGCGTCGCCTCTGGTGTACCTGCCTGGTCGTGTTGTTGTCCTCGGTGGTTTTCGCCGGCGCCAAGTCCAATCGGGCTGGCGCGGCGCATAAGACCGCTCCGAATCGCCTGCCGGTTACAACCTCTTCGCTCAAGGCCCACAAGCATTTCGAAAAGGCGATGGAGAATTTGGAGTACATGCGCCTGGACGATTCGCTGCAAGACCTGCGGACAGCCGTGAAGGTTGATCCTAAGTTTGCCCAAGCTCTGATTCTGCTTTCTTACTTGAGTCACGATCCCGATGAGCAGCAGGCTACCCGCACCCGAGCCAAGCAACTGGCCATGCGCACAACTCATGGGGAGCGCTCGCTGATCCGCTGGCTGGCTGGGGTGCAGGAAGACAACTATGTGCCGGCGATCGCTGCCATGAACGACTTACTGGCGCAATATCCGGGCGACGAGCGCCTGGCATTTCTGGCCGGAGGATGGCTGGTGCGCCAGGAGCGCTACGGACAAGCGGTGGTGGTGCTGGAACGCGGCGTGGCCCTGAATCCCAACTACGCGGCGGCGCTGAACGAACTGGGGTACGCCTATGCTTTCAGCGGTGACTTCACCAAGGGTTTCGCCGCGATGGAGCGCTACGTGGCCCTGCAGCCGGAGCAGCCCAATCCGCACGATTCTTACGGCGAGATTCTGCGCCTGGCGGGAAAGTTTGATGCGGCGCTGCAGCAGTACCGCATAAGCATCCGGATCGACCCCAATTTCGGGTCCGAGCTGGGGGTCGCCGATACCTACGCGGTGATGGGGAAGGAAGAAGAAGCCCGCGACGAATATGAGCGGGCGATCGTGTTTGTCAGCAGCGAGAGCGACAAAGTCGAATACGAACTGCAATCGGCCGTGACCTGGATCCGGGAAAGCAATCGCAAGCAGGCGGAGCGGTCGCTGCGGGAAGTAGCCAGGCATGCGCACGCGGCCGGACTGGCTCGCCTGGAAGCGGAAGCCCACCGGGTTCTGGCCATGTACGATCCCGACTACAAGATGGCGCTGAAAGAGCTGCAGGTGGCCCAGAACTCATTGCAAGAGCGGCACCAGATTTCGCGCAGCGACCGGGACGAAGAGCAGGCGCGCATTCTGCGGGTCCGCGCCACTCGTGCCGCCGAGGCCGTGGCGATGGACTCAGCGTCTGGTACGGTCAAACAATTGGAAAGCATGGCGCAGAACAGCCACAGCCAGGTTATTCAGCTTTGCTATCACGCGGCCGCCGGAGCGGTGCTGATGGCCCAGGGGAAATCCGCTGAGGCTATTCCACATCTGGAGGAAGATTCCGCCGATCCGCTGTCCATGCGGCTGTTGTGGCAGGCCTACAGCAACACCGGGGCGGCGGAGCAAGCCGGGGCGCTGGCCGCGAAATTAGCCGCGCTGAACGTACCCACCGTGGAGCAGGCCCTGGTGGTGCCCCAGTTCCGCGCCAGCCTGGTCAGCCAGGTCCGCCAGCCATAAAGGCGGAGACACGGCCACCATGCCACGGATCCCCATCTTCAAACTCGGCCAATCGGTGGAGGAGATCGAACCTCCCCGCCTGACCAGCTACACGCCCTCGCTCTGCCTGAAAGGCCTGCAACTCGGGGTTGATAACCTCCGGCACGACGTCCACCTCAGCCCCAAATTCGTGGAGCAGGCCCGGCTGCAGGTCGCCCGCCTTATCGTGCGCCACGGCAGCATGGAAGGGTTGCTGGCCGCCGAGGCGCCTGAGAGTACACGGGGCAATCACTTCATCGGATCCAGTCCCATGGCGAAGGCGCGAGCCAAGGCTGAACCCTCCGACTTGAAGCCGCTGCTCGCGGCCGTGCATGTGGCGGCCTTGAACCGCGCCAAGACTGCCGGAAACCCTGCTATCGATGTGCTGGCGCGGTTGGCGATCATCAAGTTCTTGCGAGTCGAACTGAATTCGCAATTCGCCCAGGTGCTGGAACGCTGCCGCATGATGCTCAAGAGCTACGAGGGTGTACGGCAGCAGAAGGCGCTGGAGTACCGCGAATGGGTGGCGACATTCCAGGTGGCGAAGAAGATTATCCTGCGCAAAACCGGGCAGGAACTGTTCCGCACGTTGCGGGAGATCGAGAAGGAAACGCTGGCGCGCATGCGGCGATCGCTGTTCGGGAACCAGGGCGAGATGGAATACAAGCTATTCCTGAACCCGCTGATCCTGAATGAAGACGGCCGCGATGCCTATCTCAATGCCGAGCATTACGTCATGCTAGGCAATTTTGACCGCGACCCAGACCGTTTTTCCAATGTCCGCAGAGTTGTGTGTGAATTCCTGGAGGCGTTGAACCTGGGCCCCGAAGCCCGGGACGAAAGCGTGCTGGACGGCTGGCTTAACGTGCCGGAAAACGCCCAGGAACTGGTGGGTACCGGGAATCCGGACGACGGCGTGAGCGCAGGGCGGTCCCAGAAGACCCGCCTGGAAGTCTGGGTGGAACTGCTGGAGCGCGATGCGGTGATGGATTGTGTGGTGGCCTCCTACGAGGTGGTGCCGCTGCTGGCGGAATACTCGCCGCGCATCAACGCGCAACAATTGAAGAATGGCCTGATCTCGCGGGAGGAGCGCGACCGGGTGGAAAAGCTCATTGAACAGCACGGCAAGCTCTCGCCCGAAAGCCTGTACGCCGCCATGGCTCGAGTGGCAAGCTGCCGCGGCGGCGAGCGGGCCAGGGTGGCGGCGCGTTTCTTGCGCGACTTTCTGCACTATCACCGCGACTTTCGGAGGCTGGAAGCACTGAACGAGGCTCTCGACAGCGTCAACCTGATCGGGAACGACAAGTTGCGGGAACTCTCGGCCATGAACGGCACGCTCTATGACTTCCCGCTGCCAGAGGAACAGAAGCCAACCGAGGAGAAAGTGCTGCGCCACGCGATCCTCAAGGCGGATGTGCGGGACTCGTCACGCCTGACGCGATCGCTGCTCGAAGGGGGCATGAACCCGGCTTCGTACTTCAGCCTGAATTTCTATGATCCGGTCAACAAGCTCTTGTCCAAGTACGGCGCCTGTAAAGTCTTCCTGGAAGGCGATGCCATCATTCTGGCCATTCTGGAGCGCGAAGGCGAAGCCGGCCTTGCCGTGAGTCGGGCGTGCGTGCTGGCCCGCGAGATCATCGAAATCGTGCGTGGCTACAACCAGTTGCTGGAGCGGGGCGGGCTTCCAACCCTGGAGCTGGGGCTAGGTATTTCGTATCAGGACTCGGCGCCCTTGTACCTGATGGACGGCGAACAGCGGATCATGATCTCCGATGCACTCAACGAAAGCGATCGGCTGTCTTCCTGCAGCAAACGCGTGCGGAAACCGATCGAGGCACTGCAGAGTCCTTTCAACGTGTACGCATTCCAAACCGTCAGCGACGCGGATGCAGGGGAGAATGCGGAGGATTTCATCTTGAAATTCAACCTGAACGGCATCCGTATGAGCGAAGCGGCATTCCGCAGGTTGCAGCAAGAGATCTCACTCGAACCTTGCCGGCTGGAATTACCCGAGCTTTGGGGCAAGGAAGGGTTCCGCCTCTACAGTGGGGTGGTGCCGCTGGGCAACGATATCTTCCGGAGAATCGTGGTGCGCGGGAGCCGCATCCCGCAAGTCGATCCGGGCAACTTTTCTCTGCAACACTGGACGGAACGCTGGTACTACGAAGTATGCTCGAACCCTGCTATCTACGCTGCGCTGGAAGGGAAGGCGGCTGCTGGGAAATAGGCTTTAGGCGCTCGGCTCTAGGTTCTCCTAAAGCCTAAAGCCTAAAGCCCAAAGCCCAAAGCCCAAAGCCCAAAGCCTTACTTCGTCCTTCCGGGGCGGAAGGGAATCATCACCACAGCTTCGAGATCCACGGCGTTCCCATTCTTGGTGGCGGGACGGAAATGCCAGCGTAAGAGCGCGGTGCGGGCGTACTCGTCCAGACGGTCGTCCACTCCGCGCAGCACCCGTACAGCATCCACCGATCCGTCGCTGCGGATGACTGCGTAGAGGGTTACGGTGCCCTGTACGTTGCGGCGCATCAGCTCCATGGGATAGGCGGGATCGGCTTTCTGCGTGGCTACGGGAGCCACCAGTTCACCGCTGGTTCCACTTTCCTGCTTTTCGGCGAAGCGGATGACCCAGCTGCCGCCGGCGGAGTTCAGGTTCGGCATGTTCAGGATCATGGAATAAAACTTCCGGTCGCCGAAGACCTGCTTCTCGATGTCGGTCGGGTGGTTGGAAGCCGGTGAACGTGGAACGGTGGTCACGCGCGATGGAGTGATGTTCGCCGCTAGGCGAGAGTCGCCGGGCGACGGTTGTGAGGAATGGTCCCCAGTTCCGTTTCCGTGTCCGGACGCGGCGGCGCTGTCTGCCGAGTGCGGCCCGGCGCCAACGAAAATGCCAGGCGGAATACCGTTGGCGCTGCTGTTTCCGTGGTGGCCGCGGGCTGTTCCGCTGGCAGCTGCATGATCGTTGCCCGCGATATCCGGAGTTCCAGGTGCACCGGGTTTGCCTTCCGGAGTTGCGGCGAAAGTTCCACGACGATTGCCGGCGGGGATCTCGACGGGAGCTTCGGGAGCAACCGGGTGAATGCCGAGCGAAATCAGGCGTCTGCCGTTCGAAGTTGCTGCTCCTTGCATTGACGGCGGAGGTGGGACGACCACCGGGACAGAATTGCCCAAGGTGGGCTGAGCCCTACCGGCCAAGGTGCGTTGTTCCGCGACTGGTAATTGTGGAGCCGGCGCCACGACCTCGGTGCGGCCAATATTGATGTCTCCCAACCTGCGGGTGAAAGAGGCTTCCACGCTGGGCGGAGGTGCGACGACTGCTTGCTGTATTAGTGGAGCCGGGTGAGACACGGTCCTGGCCACCTCCGGTGGCGGAGCGATCACGGAATCAGGCAGTGCGGGCAAAGTGAGTTCCGCCGCAGAACGTGCGGTCGCCGCCAGTGGCATCGCCACCTGGGTTTGCGACCAGGCTACGATGTTGGGCAGTGGTACCTCGCGGTTCAGCTTGAGGTTAGGAGGAGTGACGATCGTCTGGGTGCGATTATCCGGTTCGGGCGGCACGGAGATGATCGGCTGAGGAGAATATACCGGCTCTCCTTTCTGTGGCCGACGGATGTCCGCCCCGCCCGTGTTGAGTGGCGCCAAGTATTCAGAAGGCGAGTAATAGACCACGTCCGCGCGGTTCAAGACCGGCGGATCCACGATCTGCGGCCGTCGTGGTCCTAAGTGAGCCATCCCCCACAGGGCAGCCACCGCTGCGGCGTGATAGAGGGTGGACTCCAGAAATCTGCGCCAGGGCAGGCGGGAAGTAACGAAGACGTCCGGCCAAAAGGAAGCCGGGCGGGAAGACAGTCTTAGCGGAGGTTGCCGCCGAGGCCAAACCAGGTCTGCCAGATTGCGAAAAAAGACTCTGTGCCAGGGCTCCAGCTTAACCAGCAATCTGGGTACAAGCACGAGGCGCTTTTGGGGGGGAACCACGGATTTCGAGAGCGCCAGGCCCTGTTTCATGCAGTACGCCACCGCCGGCTGGAAGTAGGTTCATTATAGCTGGCGTGCACCGCAGCAGAGGTATTCGGGAGTTCATCCCAATGGTTTTCCGTGCTCTAATAGCGTCTTCGGAAAGCATGAGACCAGTGAACCCGATATGAAGAGAGTGGCCATAGTTTCGTTGATTTTATTGCTGAATGTTGTGCTGCTGGCCGGGCAGGACACCAAGCAGGATGCTGCTCCCGTGAAGCCAGCCGAGGATTACTCCGGCATGTACGCATTCCTGCAAGACGGGGAATTTGTGCAGGTTACGGTCGAAGACGAGGGGCGGGTGACCGGTTTCGTTTCCCGCTATGGCGAACTGGAGAGCGATCGCGGGGTCTTCCTCGATCAGTTCTTCAAGGCAGGGAAGTTGGACGGGAAGAAGCTGAGTTTCACGACCACGACCGTGCACGGGGTGGGGTTCGACTTCAAGGGCACGGTCGAGCGCGGAGAAGGAAAGAACGTGGGAGACGAGGCCTACTACGTCCTGAAGGGAACTCTTACGCAGTACAACTCCGACGTCAACAAGAAGACCACATCGAAGTCGCGCGAGGTAGCGTTTAAGTCATTTCCTCAGGATATGGGGAAGGACAAGGATTAGTCGTCGGTCCTCCGTCGTCAGGTGTCAGGAGAGCATGGTCAGGGTTGAACGGACTACTGATTCTGTCTGGTTTTCCGGACGACTGACGACTGACGACCTAGCTCACGCCAGTTTCGTGCCGCCCGACGTACGACGAGTCTCCGCGACTTTCTTTTCCAGCCAGCCGCTGTGACTGGCCTCAAAGTCCATCAGCTCGCGGTACAGGCCGCGCAGATCTGAGTCTTCCGTGGCTTCGGCCAGGCGAGTGTAGTAGCGGACTGCATTTTGCTCCGCGGCGGCGGCGATTTCCAGCGCCATTTGACGCGGTGAGCGGCCGACCTTCAGACGGCTGAAAGTGAAAATCTCTCCATTTTCCAGGCGGGGAACTTCGATGAAGTCACCGATGTCTTCCTCGGTCACGCTGCAGGGGCGGGTGCCGTAGCGGTCAAAGTACCGTTTCTGCAGGAGGGTTCCGTGCTGACGCTCCTCGTTGGACATGTCCCAGAAGGTGGTTGCGATCTCCAGCGACTCGGGATCGCAGAACTCAGCAAACATTTCCCCAAACTGGCGATAGATCTCGGAGTTGCGCTCCTCGATAAAGATGGCGACGTGCAGAGCTTCCTGTGCCGTCAACGATGCGAAGTCACGCTTCATCCATCTTCCCCCCAATGCACTTGAGGATAAATGCCCGGGCGGAATTTAGATAGGAGCGAAACGATAGGAAGTCTTTTTCCTCCCGAAGCGGCAAGAGCGTCGGAATACTTCAAGCACTGAGGTACGGGAATCGGGGTGTTACTTCTTCTGAAGTATGTCTTGCATTTTCGACTTCAAGTCGAGCACAACCGTCCGGCCTTGGGGTGTGTCGGCGAGATTGTTGGACTCATTGGGATCGTGTACCCAGTCATAGAGCTGATCGCCTAAACCTTGGTGAATGATCAAATGCCACTGGGGGCTGACCAGCGACTTCATGGAGCCTGTGGCTGCGGTGGGAATTAGTTTGTCCACCGCTTCATCTTGCTTGCCCGCATATTTGTTTTGAGCCAGCTCGGACAGAGGATACGGCCAACCGGTGTCTGCTCCCGGATTCTTCCAGAGTGCACTTAGCGCCGGTCCTGGGAAAGTCCCTCTTCCGCTTGTACCCAATAGATCCACGATGGTGGCAGGGATAGCAGCATTTGTGACAGGTCTGGCGATTCGAGTTCCGGCAGGAACGTGCCCGGGATACCAGATGATCAGCGGGACGCGGATCAGATCCCAATAAAGGACCCGGCCGTGAGTGAGCATGCCGTGATTTCCGAGGGACTCTCCGTGGTCCGAGGTAATGACCACCAGGGTGTTTTTCAGCCGATCCCGTTGTTCCAACTCCCGCATCAGCCGCCCAATGTAATCATCGACGTACTTCACACTGTCTTCGTACTCTTCCACCGTTGTCCTCGGGCGTCCGGAAAGACTGGGCCCGGATTTGGGCCCGCCATAGGGGTCGTGCACATCGAAATAGTTCAAGAAAGCAAAAAAAGGGCGTTGGCGGTCGCGATCGATCCAGCCTAGCACCTCGCTGTTGACAACATCCACGCGCTTGCGGATTCCGAAGGCTCCTCCATAACTGCCCGAGCCTTCTGCATCCTGGTCGAGCAGGGAGGTAAATCCCAGGGTTCGAAGCGCGCGCTTGACCAGGCTCTTTTCGCTGCGAGTGAGATAGATTCGAGAAAATTCCCTGCCATACAGAGTCCGCACAAACATGTCGGCGGGCGAATGAAAGTAGTCTTCAAAATGAACGAAGCCGCGTCCGAAGCCCAGATCACGTGAAAAGTAGGTCCGATTGGCGGAAAACGCCCCGGTTCGGTATCCCTGTAGCTCCAATAACTCTCCCAGCGTGGGGTAACCGCCGAAGCTGGCGCCGTCCTGTACATTCCCAACGCCGTGTTCGAAAAGGTAGCGGCCAGTGAGCAGGGAGACATGCGAAGGCAGGCTCCACGAGCTGGCAGCGACCGCGTTTTCAAACAACACTCCCTGCTGCGCCATGCGGTCAATCTCAGGGCTAGTCGGCTGGTTGTGTCCGTAGGAAGAAAGATAGTCGGCGCGCAATGTGTCTATTACGATCACCAGCACGTTCGGTGAACCGGGGGCAGGTGCCGGCAAGTTTGAAACTGTACTCCGCTCCTCCAACCACTTGCCGCCCTGAACCCCAGCCAGTGCCAGGAGAAAAGCTGCAATCACCCACGGAGCGGTCCGCCGCCAGAATTGCCGGACCATATCCTCCCGCTTGCCGAACCAGCGGGTGAACGCCACAGCGACACCCAGCGCCAGCAACAGGCAGGCGCGGTGGTAAAGGCGACCGGTCAGAGTAAGCCAGTCATAGGTGGCCAGAAACGCCAGCAGGAAGATAAGCACCCGGTGTACCGGAAGGCGTGGGAACAGGCGGGCTATCAGGCCGATCATCAGCGCCAGAGCCCCGAAGAAGAGAAGATCGACCAGGGGAGAGATCCACAGGATTTCCGCCGACACATGGATCATCGGGCCCCATCGAGCCCAGTTGATCCTTTGGAACAGAAGCAAGCCCGCGCCTTCCACCAGGCCGGTGACGATTCCAAGCCAGACGCCGGCAAGAAGAAGCGAGGCCACTGACCAACTCGAAGGCCGGCTACCGTCGCTTCTCGTGATGACGCCCTCGCTTGCGCGGCCGTGCCGTCCTATTGGGATTTCCGCGGCCCGCCTGGTCAGTTGACTGTTGCATCACCGACGTTTCTAGTGGAGAGGAATCCTGAGTTACGCCAGCCACTACGATCCGGTAGTCAGAGCCGGCGCCCACACCGCCATTCCAATCTGAGACCCGCACGTAGAGTTCGGCGGGGGAGCCCGTGGAGCCGGGGACATTGATCTCGAGTTTCGAGTCCGTGACCTGGCCGGGTTCGATGTCGTCGTTCACGCACATGTCATCGTATGAATCAGGGCTGGCGTCGGCCACTCCCGGCGGCTGTATGTGATCATCTCCCGGATCACGACATATC
>JBGQBN010000096.1:0-6791 GCA_041494805.1 Terriglobia bacterium
AGGATCATGATCTCCTGCTGGTCGCGGCCGGCAAGGGAGAGATCAACCGGCTTTTCGAGAGGGACGCCGAGAAATCTCCCTTCGACAAGCCGATGCGAGCGCTGGCCCTGACCTACGTGAAGGGAATGACTCCCCGCCAACCCTTCACGGCGGTGGCGTTCAACCTGATTCCTGGAGTCGGTGAGTATTTCGTGTTCCCGGCGCTTACCACTTCTGGCGCTTGCGAGATCATGGTGTTTGAGGGTGTCCCGGGCGGCCCGATGGATTGCTGGAGCGATGTGCAGAATCCGGCGCAACATTTGCAGCGGAGCAAAGAGATATTGCAAAAGTTGCTGCCGTGGGAGGCCGAGCGCTGTCACAACCTTTCGCTGACCGATGACAACGGCATCCTGGTGGGCAGGTTTGCACCCACGGTCCGCAAACCGATCTGTAAGTTGCCCTCGGGTGCTCTGGCTCTGGGTATGGCGGACGTCGTAGCCACCAACGATCCCATCACCGGGCAGGGTTCGAACACGGCCAGCAAGGCGGCTGCGATTTACTTGCGGCGCATTCTGGAGCGGGGCAACAAACCCTTCGATGCCGCCTGGATGCAGCAGACGTTCGACGCGTTCTGGGACTATGCCCAGTGGGTGGTGCGGTGGACCAACTCATTGCTCACGCCGCCACCGCCGCAGGTGCTGCAACTGATGGGCGCGGCCAGCCAGATTCCGCAGCTCGCCAGCAAGATCGCCAATGCCTTCAACAATCCGCCCGACTACGCTCCCTGGTGGTTTGACGCGGGCGAGGCGGAGCGGCTGATCAAGAAGCTGGCAAATGCAGCCTGATTGGTAGCTCCCGGAGAGGGGAGGCAACATGGCGCGGGTCAAGTTGGTAAAACCTGACCGTGTCGAGGATCCGATCATCCGCGAGATCTTCGAATGGGTCACAGAGATGGAGGGCGCCGTCCCCAACCATTTCTACGTCGAGATGAATTTCCCGGAATTCTTCAAGGCCAAGCTTGGCGCCACCAAGGTTCTGTGGCAGATGGGGGAGTTGCGGATCGACGAGATACAGCACGTCGGAATCGCAGTCTCGAAGGCCAATGGCTGCCCCTATTGCACTGCCGCCTTTTGCACGATTTTGAACTATGGTCTTAAGGCGGACGAGGACGGAGTCAAAAGATTTGTCACACAGGGAGCTGCCTCGATTCCCGATCAGCGGCTCCGGACCATCGTGGAGTTTGCTCTGCGGGTGAACGCGGATGCCGCCGGTATTACCGACCAGGACATCGCTGGGTTGAGAGATGCGGGTCTGACCGACAAGGGCATCGTCCAGCTTTGCCATCTGGTGAGCGACTTCGCGTCCTACAACCGCCTGAACCTTGCGTTGCAGACGGACTACGATTATCGCGACCTGTGGCGGCAACTCGCATTTGGCGAGAAAGGACGGTAGTCTGTCAACTTTTCAACACTTGACAAAGTGAGAGGACCGGGCGCATCATTCCCGCGGTTTCCGGTTGGGCGGCCTGCCGTTCGCGCCAGAGTTTTGGCCCACTGGAACCTCGGGAATCGCTTTAGGGTTCGCCGGTGCTACCGACCTCACTCATGAGGAGCAGAGTCCGATGATCGAACAATACATGGCATTGGCGCTGCAACCGACCATGCGCGGCTGCATGAAGCGGGCGGATGTAATGACCAATATCCGCCACATCTCGGAATTGATCAACGCCGCAGTCTGGCTCAGCGCCATCGACCTTCCCGTGCGCCTCATTGCCATCCCGGAAGGCTGCCTGCAAAGCTTCACGGATGAGGTTTTCGACTGGGACCACGAAAAATACGTGGACGAGATGGCGCTGGATCTCCCCGGACCGGAAACCGAAGCTCTGGGCCGGCAAGCCCGGCAGCACAACGCGTTCATCATTGCGCAGGCCAAGGTAAAACACCCCAAGTTTCCCAAGAAGTTTTTCAACGCCGCATTTATCATCGACCCGCATGGCGAAGTGATTCACATTCACTATAAGCTGCAGGTCTTTGCGCGCGAACACTCGACCGTACCCCATGACGTGTGGGACAAGTGGATCGAGTTGTACGGGAGCGGGCTGGACGCGTTCTTCCCCGTCGCCGACACCGCCATCGGGCGCATCGGATGCGTCATCTGCATGGATGGATCATTCCCGGAAACGGCGCGCGGTTTGGCCGTGAACGGCGCCGAAATCATTTACCGCCCCGCCTACCCTGAGCCCTACGTCGCCAACGGTCTGTGGGAAATACAGAATCGTGCCCGGGCGCTGGACAACACCTGCTTCGTGGTGGCCCCCAACCCGGCCAACTACTACCTCATGCCGGATTCCACCGATGCGCTCGACACCTTTGGCGGCCAGTCGATGATCGTCGACTATCAGGGCCGGATCATTTCCGAGCACAAGTATGGCGCCGGTCCTTCTTACGCCGGGGGCATCATTGACGTCGAGGCCTTGCGCCAGTATCGAACTCGTTCTTTGTGGGGCAACTGGCTACGCGACCTGCGCACCGAACAATACCGCTGCATCTACGAACAGCCGATTTATCCAAAGAATCTGGGGTTGGAGAAGCATCCGGGCCGGCACGCGGACCACGATGAAATCCGCCGCCAGGTCATGCAAACCCTGCTGGGCCGGGGTACCTTCCGCAAACCGGCAGTGGAGAAACCGCAAACCCAGGTGGTCGAGGAGATGCCGGCCGACTAGTGAGTGCGGTTCAAGGGAGCAACCGGGAAGCGCGATGAAGCCTCAACAGAAGGTTCTGGGTGGCCGGAGCAGGGTCAAGGTGGCAGTGGTGCAGACGCCCCCAGTCTTTCTGGACCGCGAGAGAAGTATCGAGAAGGCCTGCACGAAAATCGCAGAGGCTGCCGCGCATGGGGCCGAACTGATCGTTTTCGGAGAAACCTGGCTCGCAGGCTATCCCTACTGGGATGAAGGTTGGGGTTCGGAACTCGGGAAATGGCTTCCCGTGCGGGTGCGTTTTTACGACAACGCGCTCATAATTCCCAGCGAGGACACGGAACGCTTGTGCGATGCAGCCGCAAGAGCGAATGCGCACGTGGTGATCGGCTGCAACGAGCTGGATAGCCGCCCCGGTGTCCACACCATTTACAACACCATCCTTTTCATCGAGCGTTCCGGGAAAATTCTTGGGCAGCATCGCAAGACTGTGCCCACGTTTGTGGAGCGTGCCGTCTGGGGAAACGGCGACGGCAGCGACCTGGTGAGTTACGAAACCGATATTGGCCGCATCGGCGGCCTGATCTGCGGCGAGCACCTGATGACACTCGTGCGGGCCCGCATGATCGAGCAAGGCGAGGACTTCCATGTTGCCGTATTCCCGGGGGCCTTCTCGATCCATACCGGGCCCCGACTCGAGGAAGCCGACACCGAAGGCAAGTTCTTCTGGGGGCACACTTCCACGCGGGCTCACGCGTTGGAGGCTGGATGTTTTGCCCTCTCGGCGTGCGGCTACTTCACGCAGCAAGACGTTCCGCCTGATTTTCCGCTGGCCGACAAGCTTCACTTCAGCTACGCCCAAGGTGGCAGCCAGATTGTGGCTCCGCTGGGCATTCCGCTCGTCCCACCGACGCCGGGCGATACGATTATTTATGCCGATTGCGAAGCGGACATGATCAAGGTCTGGAAAGCACTCGTCGACACCGTCGGGCACTATGCACGGCCCGATATCGTGCGTTTGCAATACATGCATCCCACGCGCGAAGCTGTAGTCCCGCACGTGGTGGAAGCGGTGGAAGAAACGCGCCGCGACGAACTGGATGCCATTGCGGACCGGCATGGAGTTGCGCGAGCGGACCTGGAGGCGGTTGCATCCAGAATGGCAAGGAGTCGCAACTGAACAGTTCTGCTGCTGATATTTGAGATGGTTAGGGGTAGCGTGGGATCGGTTGTCCACACTCAGGGGGGAATGATGGTCCGTCTTCCATTCGCTAAGGCCGCTGCGATGTTCTGCTTGGTCGCTCTTTTGTCCACCGGAGCTTTCGCTCAACAACTGGCCACCCTGAAGGTTACGGTGACCGACCAGACGGGCGCGACCATTCCTGGCGCAACCGTTACCCTGCAGAGTAACCAGACGGGCGCCAAACGGACTGACAGCACCGCCTCCAACGGCTTGTCTGTGATCTCGGGGGTAGCTGCGGGCAGCTATGAAATGACCACCGAAGCCAAGGGCTTCAATCCGCGAAAACTCTCGGTGACGCTCTCGGTCGGGCAGATCGCCTCGCTCACAGTCACTCTGGGCATCACCGTCAAGGAAGAGGTGACCGTACAAGACACGGCACAAGGTATTGACACGGAGAAGTCCGAAGTCAGCCAGGTCATTGATACGGTGAAGATCGCGGATCTTCCCGTCTCCGGCCGGGATTTCATTGACTTTGTGCTGTTGACGCCTTCGGTCAACGTGGGTAGAAGCACGGCGGTCGGGGCGCAGTCTCCGTTTACCGAAACCGTGCTGAAGCTGAGTTTCAGCGGGGTGCGGGAGAGTCACACCACGTTCTTCGCTCTCGACGGCGCCGACTACACCACCAGCATTTCGGGCGTGCAGCGCGTTAGTCCGTCGCAGGACTGGGTGCAGGAGTTCCGCGTGATCGACAGCCCCTACACCGGAGACAATGGCCGCAACCTGGGATCCGTGGTAAACACAATTACCAAGTCGGGCGGCAACGCGGTCCATGGTTCAGCCTACGAGTTCTTTCGCAACAACAAGCTCGACGACAACAACAAGCTTTCGGCCGCGGGTTTCAACACGCTGCGCTTCAACCAGTTCGGAGTCACGATCGGCGGTCCGATCAAGAAAGAGAGAAATTTTTATTTCCTGGGGTACGAAGGGCAGCGGCGAGCCGAGTCGCCGATCTACTCTTCCTTCATCCTTAACTGTATTAACCAGCCCTGCTTTGGGCCGAGCAGTCCCAGCATTAACGATGTGAAGCAGATACTGGGCTTGCAAAAGGAAGACCTGGGGTCGATTCTTCAGATCGACGATTACGACAAATTCATCGGCAAGAGCAGCAACGTGCTGGGCGAGAAGACGTCCCTCAATATCACGTATTTGTTCAACGACACGCGCAAAAAGAACGTGCGCGGTGCGGCGCCGGGCGAAGGCCTGCCCTCGTCCTACCGTGACAATCCGGTTCGTGATCAGACCATTGCCGGCAACCTGATCCGCGTGATTAACCATGGCCTGACGTCGGAGACACTGCTGGGGTATGGTCGGCGGGTTTTCCATCTGGAGCCCAAGGGGCTCGGGTTCGAACCGGCGCTGGGCATTCCGAACCTGATGTCGTCGGGCGGCTTTGTGGGCAGCGTGCGCTTCTACCAGGAGCAGCACTTCCAGGCCGCGGAGAACCTGACCTACACCCGCGGCAACCACACGTTCAAGTTCGGCGGCGAGATTCAGCCGGTTTGGACCAAGACGCAGGTGACGCTGTTCAGCCCAGGATTTGCGGTCTTCGCACCGCCGAGTTTTTTCGGGCTGTTTCCCTTCGACAACTGTGTGAGTGCGATGCCGGGTTGCCTGCCGGGAACGGGGCCGGGAACGCCGGTAGCGTTCCTGTTTCTGCAGCCGCGGTCATTCTTCGGGACGCAGATTCCCAACCGCGATCCCAACTTCCAGGCGGGGTTGTATGCCGGGCCAAACCAGCAGGCCTTCACGGACGCAACTTCGGTGGACTACAAACATTTTCTGTGGTCGACCTACGTGCAGGATCAGTGGAAGGCGCGGCCGAACCTTAGTTTCACCTTCGGGTTGCGCTACGACGTGGATCAATTGCCCTCCGGATCGTCGCTTAAGCAGCAAGGCGGATTTCATCCCACCAATTACAACAACATTCAGCCGCGCGTGGGCTTTGCCTATTCGTTCAACGGGGGCAAGGGCGTCGTGCGCGGCGGGGGAGGCGTGTTCGTCGGGCCGTTTATTTATAGCGACATTCTAGTGAGCTGGGTGGGAGCTTCGGAATTCAGCTATATGAACCAGCCGCTGCTTCCGGAGTTCCAGAACCCGAGCCAGAGCCTGATCGGATTTGGGCCATCGGGAGCGGTAGGGGCCTGCGATCCCAATCTGGTGCCAATTCCAGGCGTGTGCGTACCGTTTCCGGGAACACTCAAGACGGACTTCCTGAATTTCGTGAGCAGCGGCGCCTACCCGGCTCCCAATGCTTTGCACCAGTTCCCGCTGGGATACGCGAAGAAGGATTTTCCGCAGCCCTTTTCAGAGCAGGCGAGCCTGGAGGTCGAGCACCAGATCGGCAAGGACTGGTACGCCTCATTGGGCTACCAGTGGATGCACGCCTCGCGGCTGCCAGTTTATTTGAGCATCAACGCGGTGCCAGACTCAGTTCTTCCGAGCGGGCAGCAGCATTTTGCGGCAGCCGATCCTAATTTCGGTTTCGTGCTTTACGTGAAGCCGATCGGGTTCTCGCTGTACAACGCGGGCACGGCCAGCTTGCGCAAGTCTTTCTCGCATCACTTCAACTTCCTGGCCAACTACACCTTTTCGAAGTCGATTGACATCGCGACCACGGTCAATCTTCCCAACACGCCGCTCAACTACCTGCACCCCGAGTTAGACCGTGCGGTGGGTGACAACGATGTACGGCACCGCTTCACGCTCGCACTCCTGGCGGAGACACCAAAACAGTGGCCGTGGGTGGTCCGGGACTTCAAGGCGTCGATCCTGACCAACCTACAGAGTCCGCGGCACTACACGATCAACGCGGCCCCGCCCCATGGCGATTTGAATGGCGACGGATTCACGTTCAATGACCGCATGGCGAAC
>JBGQBN010000097.1:0-6568 GCA_041494805.1 Terriglobia bacterium
GGTCGAGGGCAAGAGGGCAAGGGGCAGGCTCTGGGCTCCAGGTTTTGGGCGTGATGCTCGATCGTGGATCCTAAAGCCCAGAGCCTAGAGCCTAGAGCCGAGAGCCCAGAGCCTGAAACCCAAAGCCTACAGCTACAATGACGAGATGGAGTTCATCCTGCGAGATTTCCAGCGCGGCGATTTCCAGACCTTGTGGACAATCGACCAGAAGTGTTTTCCGCCGGGAGTCTCCTACTCACGGCTGGAGCTGGTCGCCTATATGCGGCGTCAGGGATCCTTCACGCTGGTAGCGAAATCGGGTGAGTTGGTCAAACCCTGCGCCAGCATTCTGGGCTTCATCGTGGCGGAAGCCCGGCGGCGCGGTGCTGGCCACATCATCACCATCGACGTGCTGGCTGAGGCTCGCCGCTTTGGAATCGGTTCCAAGTTGCTGATGGCGGCGGAGGAGCGTTTGCGAGCTGCCCAGTGCCGCGACATCCGGCTGGAAACCGCGGTAGACAATACCGCTGCCCTGGCTTTTTACAAGCGGCACAAATACGACGTGGTAAAGACGGTTCCGCGCTACTACTCGAACGGCGTAGACGCGTTCGTGATGCAGAAAGATTTGCTTTCGGAAAGGGAAGCCGCTAGGTTGCGATCATGAAAGTAGCCATCCAGGGAGAAGCGGGTTCGTTCAGCCACCAAGCAGCGCGGCGCATGGTGCCGGGTGCGAGCATCGTGCCCTGCGCCCGTTCGGCGGAGGTCTTCGATCGCCTGGAACTCGGTTCCGTTGCGGCCGCGGTGATCCCCATCGAAAACTCGCTGGCGGGTCCGGTGACCGAACACTTCGATCTGTTACTGGCTCGCAAGGTTTTTATCCAACGCGAGTTTCGCCTGCGGATCGTGCATAACCTCATTGCACTCCCGGGAGTGAAGCGTGGAGGACTGCGCCGCGCTTATTCGCATCCCGTGGCTCTCGAACAGTGCCGCGACTTTTTCCGCAAGAATCCAAAGATTGAACCGGTACCCTTCTATGACACGGCCGGCAGCGTCAAGCACGTAATCCAGAACAGGTTGAGGGATGCAGCCGGAATCGCGGGGCGGCACGCAGCCAGCGTGTACGGGGGCCGCGTCCTGGCCGCCGGAATTGAGGATGACAAGCGGAACTTTACCCGATTTTTTCTGCTTCGCAGGGCGCGCCGCATTCTGCCCGGCGCTAACAAGACCTCGGTCGCCTTCAGCCTGAAAAACGTGCCCGGAGCGTTGTTCCATGCGCTCAGCGTGTTTGCCTTGCGGGGTATCAGCCTGAGCAAAATCGAATCGCGGCCTATCCGCGGACGACCTTGGGAATACATCTTCTATGTGGACTTCCTGCGTGGAGACACTGCCCCGGCTCGTGGCGCGCTGCGCCATCTGGCTGAAATGGCCGATTTGGTAAAGGTGCTGGGAATCTATCGCGCAGCTTGATTCCACTCTGACCCAGGGCTCTGGCCGTGGGCCGCATGCTTGGCCGATTTCAGGCTGATGCGGCTGCCCTTCCGGAATCTCACCTCCTGATAGAAGCGACGGAAACTTGCGGTTCGCCCGTCACAGTGCTCCGTGATGCAGCACACGGCTCATTTGTCTTCTCCGCCTTATCTTGTTAATGAGGTCCCGCTGCGGGACTGCCAATCGAGAAGGAGGACTTATGCGCTTCCTAAGAGTCATGGTTGTAATCGCTCTGTGTGTGCTCGGGTTGAGCGTGCTGCTCAATGCTGGACAGAACAAGTTCGGCGTCGCCGACACGCGTGAGGTCAATTTCGCCAACCCGGTGCGGGTTGGAGACGTGCTGCTGCCCAGAGGTGATTACCAGGTGCAGCACACCATGGAAGGCGCGAACCACGTCATGGTGTTCAAGCAACTGCACAGCAAGGAGCCGGTCGAAGCCCGCGTGAACTGCCAGTTAGTGCCGCTGAAGGCGAAGGCGGACAAGACCCAGCAGATCTACGTCCTCAATGCAGCCAACGAGCGCGTGCTGCAGGGCCTGATTTTTCGGGGAGATTCGGCGCAACACGTATTCTGATGCCGGCCTGCGATGATTGATGCTTGAAGGGGTGGCTGCCGTCTCAGCAGGGCCCAGGGCTGTGGTCGCGCAGCCTGGAAGGGGGTAGGCCGAGGGGTAGGCCGCGCTTTTTTGAGACAATTCAGATCATTGAGTAAGCCGCAGGTAACGCTGCCTCAAGGGTACATTCGGCATAACGTCTGCCAGCACCTTTGGTCTGGTGCAAACCTCCGTCTGAGGGTTTAGAATCCAACCGCCAGCCGATAACTGTAGAAGGCGGGGTTGCATCTTTCCGGGCCTGTAGGTCATCCAAGACTTGAGCGAAACACACTCAAGGAGCAACATGGCAGAAAAACCGCGCACTGAGCGCGCTGTAAAAACTGCGAAGGAGCCGGAGCAGGAACAGGAACGGTCCCTGCCCATCCTCCCGGTGCGGGATACGGTTCTGTTTCCGCACGCTGTCCTGCCGCTGACCGTTGGCCGGGAAAGTTCCGTCCAGTTAATCAATTCCCTGGGCGAGGACAAGACCATCGTGGTAGTGGCGCAGCGGGAAGCCCGTGTGGACGCCCCCCAGGCCACCGACCTGTATACCGTGGGCACCCTGGCGGTGGTGCACAAAGTGGTCAAGATGCCCAACCAGAGCCTGTTCGTCTTTGCGGAAGGCCTGGAGCGGGTACGGCTGGCGGAGTTCACCCAACTGACGCCGTTCATGCGCGGGCGGGTCGAATCCGTGCCGGAGGCGATTCCACCCAAGAGTTCCGAAGTGGAAGCCCTGCAGCGCAATGTGCTGACGCTGTTCCAGCAGATTGTTGCCGGCTCACCGACACTGTCAGACGAGCTCTCCACGGTGGCCATGAACATCGAGGAGCCAGGCCGCCTGGTGGATTTCATTGCCTCCTCACTGCCTTCTCTATCCACGGCTGACAAGCAGGACACGCTCGAGACCACCGACGTCCGGGCTCGCCTGGAGAAGATTAACCAGCATCTGGCCAAGGAGCTCGAAGTCCAGCAACTGCGGAACAAGATCCAGTCGGAAGTACAGGACCGGGTGCAGCAGACGCAGCGTGAGTACTACCTGCGCGAGCAGATGAAGGCCATCCAGAAAGAACTGGGCGAGCAGGATGAAGGCCAGCGCGACAACGAAGAATTGCGGCAGAAGATTGAAGCCGCCGGAATGCCGGACGACGTAAAGAAAGAGGCGTTGAAGGAGCTTGGCCGCTTATCCCGTATGTCTCCCATGGCGGCCGACTATTCGGTTACCCGCAACTACATCGAGTGGTTGGCGGTGCTGCCCTGGGCAAAAACGTCCGGCGGAGAAGTCGATATTCTCAAAGCCAAAGAGATTCTGGACACCGACCACTACGATCTGCAGAAAGTAAAAGACCGCATCCTGGATTACCTCTCGGTGCGCCGTCTGAAGCCTGGCATGAAGGGCCCCATCCTTTGCTTCGTCGGGCCGCCGGGTGTGGGAAAAACTTCGCTGGGCAAGTCTATCGCGCGAGCCCTGGGGCGGAAGTTCGTCCGCATCTCATTGGGCGGTGTTCATGATGAGGCTGAGATTCGCGGTCACCGCCGCACCTACATCGGCGCGTTGCCCGGACAGATTATCCAGGGGATCCGCCGCGCTGAAACCAAGGACCCGGTGTTCATGTTGGATGAAGTCGACAAGGTAGGCCGCGATTTCCGCGGCGATCCGGCGTCGGCATTGCTCGAGGCTCTCGATCCGGAGCAGAACTCAACCTTCCGCGATAACTATCTGGACGTCACGTTTGATCTGTCGAAGGTGTTGTTCATCACCACCGCTAACATGCTCGATCCTGTAGCGGAGCCGCTGCGTGACCGCATGGAGATCATCGAGCTGCAAGGCTACACCGAGGAAGAAAAGGTCCACATCGCGTTTCAATACTTGATTCCGAGGCAAATTGAAGAAAACGGGGTCACTGCGGAGCAGATCGAGTTTCCGGAAGAAGGTGTTGGCTACGTCATCCGGCACTACACCCGCGAGGCCGGAGTGCGCAACCTGGAACGGAACATTGGCACCATCTGCCGCAAGCAGGCCAGGCGTCTGGCCGAAGGCAAAACGGACAAACTGGTGGTGACCAAGGAAGTGGTGCAGGAATTCCTGGGCGGAATCAAAATCCGCAGCGAAGGCGAAATCGAAGAACGCACCAAGCGTGCCGGTGTGGCGGTGGGTTTGGCCTGGACTCCGACCGGCGGCGACGTGCTCTTCGTCGAGGCCAACACGATGAAGGGCAAGGGCGGCTTCACCATGACCGGGCAGATCGGCCAGGTCATGCAGGAGTCGATGCAGGCCGCCTTGACCTGGGTGCGCTCCAATGCGTCCGAGCTAGGGATCCAGGAAAATTTCTTCGCGGAGCATGACATCCACATGCACGTGCCTGCCGGCGCCATCCCGAAGGACGGTCCTTCCGCGGGAGTCACCATGGCTACGGCTCTGGTGTCGTTGCTTACCGGCCGCCCCGAGCGTCCGTTGACCGCCATGACCGGCGAGATCACGCTCAGCGGAAACGTATTGCCCATCGGCGGAGTTAAAGAGAAAGTCCTGGCCGCCAAGCGTGCCGGTGTGCGCACCGTCATTTTGCCGGCGGAGAACAAGATGAACGTGGACGAAGACCTTACGCCCGAACAGCTCGAGCACGTCAGAGTTCACTACGTGAAGACTATTGCTGAGGTTCTGGAGTTGGCCTTGCCCTCCACGCCGCGCGAAGAGAAACTGGACGTGGAGGAGCGGGAAAAATTTCTTCACGAACAGCCGGTGAGCTAGGAAGAAACCGAAGTAAGAATCGGTATTGCCAGTTTCCTTAGGAGACTGGCATTTTTTTCAGACAAAGTGACGGAACTACTAGAACGCATCTGATAAATGCGCCGTCCAGTGCTTGGTGGTGTAATGGCGATTTATCAACAGTTGTTCAAGACAGACGCTATATAATCCCCGGACATTGGAAAAGTGATACCCCGATTTCATGGAAATTACCTACCAGTTGACAGCAGACGATTTTCATCGGGCCATGAAGGCACATCGGGCGCAACACTGGATTACCCGCTGGGCATTTCGATTCGGTGTTGCATTTGTTATCTTCGTGCTCGGGTTGGGCATTGTCGCCTTGGTGTTTGCACCAGGTCGTGTTTCTATGCAGAACCTCATGCCCATATTTGTTTTGGGCGCTATGTGGCTCATCCTGCTCTGGGTCACGCCGTATTTCTCGGCACGTTCGCAGTTGCGCGGCTCACCTTCTGCGAAGAGTCCGGTCACCTTGACCATTTCCGAAACCGGACTCCACATGCGGTCCCAGTATGTGGATTCCAGCATGGCATGGCCCACCTTTGTTAAGTGGGTTGAGGAGAAGCGTGTTCTTGCGCTGTTCACCTCACCGAAGATGGCTATACCGATTCCGAAACGTGCGTTCGACCCGGACCAACTCGCAGAGTTTCGCGCACTAGTTCGCCGGAAGATTGTGTGACATTGGCTGCCTCGCAAACTGGCCCCGTGTACCCCTCGCTGACGTAAACAGCGATTACACCAGCTATTTCGGACGCACCCTAACGAGCCATTTATGAAGATAGCTTCTAGGTAGATTCCACATCATTTATCAGACCGGTCTAGAATCACGGTATATGGAACTTATGGCGTGTTCCAGGGTTTAAACAAGTGTGCGGGGTCCTGCAGTTGTACCGCACCTGGAAAGAAAATATGAAAACACCCAAAGGCCTGGCAGTTGGAATTTTCTTGGCGGGACTCCTGCTGATGCTGCAGGTACCGCCAGCGGTCCTGGCACAAGACCCGGATCCTTCCAGCCGCGTGGCGAGGCTGAACTACTCGAGCGGCTCGGTTTCCTTTCAACCTGGGGGCGAAGGCGATTGGGTGCAAGCGGTCTCCAACCGTCCGCTGACGACCGGTGACAATTTGTGGTCCGACAAGGATTCGCGGGCTGAATTACATGTCGGCTCCACCGCCATCCGGATGGATTCGGAAACCAGCCTTACCTTTCTGGAACTCGACGACCACGTGGTGCAATTGCGGTTGTCGGCGGGTTCGGTCATCGTCCGGGTGAAGCACATCGATGATGGCGATACCTACGAAATCGACACGCCCAATTTGGCGTTTGACTTGCAACGTTCCGGCGTATACCGGGTCGACGTGAATGCGGACGGCAACGAGACGGTCACCACGGTTTGGAGTGGCCGAGGTGAGGCCACCGGTGGCGGAGACTCCTACACCGTGATTGCCGGCCAGCGGGCACGCTTTTCCGGTACCGATCAACTTGACCACGAGATCGACCAGCTCCCCGGTCGCGATGACTTCGACCAATGGGCCCTAGGCCGTGACCAGCGCGAGGATCGCGCCGAGTCTGCCAATTACATTTCGGCGGAGATGACTGGTTATGAGGACCTCGACGACTACGGCCGCTGGCAGTATGTCGCGGACTATGGCCCGGTGTGGTATCCAACCCAGGTTGCGGCGGAGTGGGCCCCGTACCGCTACGGGCACTGGGTCTGGATTGCGCCTTGGGGCTGGACCTGGGTCGA
>JBGQBN010000101.1:0-5998 GCA_041494805.1 Terriglobia bacterium
GGCCATGGTGGCGGCCATTGGCGCGGGGCTGCCGATTACCGAGCCCAGCGGCAATATGGTGGTGGATATCGGCGGCGGCACTACCGACATCGCAGTGATTTCGCTCAGCGGTATCGTCTATTCGCGTTCCGTGCGCATGGCCGGCAACCAGATGGATGAAGCCATCATGAATTACCTCAAGCGGAAATATAACCTGCTGGTGGGTGAGCGCACGGCGGAACAGATCAAGATGGAAATTGGAAGCGCGTATCCGCTGGACAAGCCTTTGACCATGGAGATCAAGGGACGCAACCTGATCGAAGGCGTGCCCAAGACGATCACCGTGGACGACAGCGAAATTCGTGAGGCGCTGAGCGAGTGCGTTTCCACCATCATGAATGCGATTCGCGTGGCCCTGGAACGAACCCCTCCGGAACTTTCCGCCGACATCAGCGATCGTGGCATTGTATTGACCGGGGGTGGCGCGCTGGTGAAGAATCTGGACAAACGCATCCGCGAGGAAACCGGGTTGCCGGTCTCGATCGCCGACGATCCACTGTGCAGTGTGGTGCTCGGTACCGGCAAAATGCTGAGCGATTTCAAGCTGCTGCGGAAGATTTCGATTGAGTAACAGTTTCCAGTTTCTGGTTTCTTCCGCGTGAAATGTGCTGTGAACCGGAACCACAGAAATCCATGGCCCATGGCCGTGTCTGGGAACCTGAAGCCAGAAACTGGAACCTGAGTCTGGTGCCATGGAGAACATCATTACCCGCTACCGCAACGTCACCGTCCTGGTGGCGATTTTGTTTGCCCAAGTGCTGGGGCTGGCGGTGCAGGTCAAGCGCTCGACCGAAAACGAATCCAGCCGCCTGATCCGGATCTGGACCATCGATGCGGTGGCTCCCCTGGAGAAGGGTATCGTCTGGATTCAGAGCAGCACCGTCAATCTCTGGCACAACTACTTCTATCTGCGCGGAGTGCGGCAGGAAAATCGCGACCTGAAACAAGAGATCCAGCGCCTGCGCCTGGACCAGGCACGTCTGAATGGAGACGCGGAGCAAGCGCGCCGGTTGCAGGCGCTCCTGGGGTTCAAAGAGCGCTTCATCTCGCAAACCGTGGCCGCGCAGGTGATCGGCTCCAGTGGCAGCGAGCAATCACGCTCGATACTGATCGATAAAGGGGAACGGGACGGGATCAAGCCCGACATGGCAGTGATTACCGTCGACGGCATCGTGGGCAAGGTGCTGCGCGTCTATAACAACTCGACCTCGCAGGTGCTGCTGATTGACGACCAGAGCAGCGGGGTGGGAGCGATCCTGGAGAAAACGCGGGTTCAGGGAGTGCTGCGGGGCACACCGGCCGGCGAAGTCGCCCTGGAAAAGATCATGGCGGACGAAGCCGTGCAGCCCGGGGAAAAGGTGCTGACCAGCGGTGGGGATCAGATCTTCCTCAAAGGTTTGCCGGTGGGTACAGTGGAGAGAGTTGCCAAGGGTCAAGATTCGTTTCTCAACATTTGGGTCAAGCCGGCCACCAATCTGAGCAAGCTGGAAGAAGTGCTGGTGATCACGAAGACAGAAGAAAAGGTGCCGTCCATGGCCGAGACCGGTCCGGTGCGCGCCGCAGACATCATGGCGCAGCGGTTGCCTTCGGTGCCGGACAAGCCGGCGGACGATGCCAAGCCGGGTGCCGCAACTGCGGCAGGGACGAGCCCAAGACTCGTGAAAACGCCACCCAAGCCAGATGGGCCAGCAACGACGAAGCCCCAGCCGGGTGCGAATGCAGGGTTGACTTCGAGCCAGCCGGCGGGAAATAGCACGACCGAGACGAAACCGGCCAGTCGACCGGTCGCGGTGAAGCCCGCAACGGAGCAAAAGCCCGCGCCCCCGGCACCGAAGGTCTCGGAAAAGACGACGAAGCCGGCAGCCACCGAGCCCAAGCCCCAGACGGCGCCGAGCCAGACTCTCCCGACCAAGGCCGCGCCGACCCAGACTGTGCCGACCCAGACCCCACCCGTACCGCCGGAGGACAAACCGCAATAGCGTGCCCGTCACTTACACATCCCAGGAGCAGATCGAGGTTTACCGGTTCCCGCTTCCGGTAGCCATCCTTGTGCCTCTGATGGCCCTGTTTCTGCAGGCGTTCGTGCCCTTGCGGATTCCTTTCTTCAGCATTCTTGATCTTCCGCTCCTAGTGGTGATTTTCTTTGCCGTAGCGCGGCGCAGCCCGGTCACAGGGCTGCTTACGGGAGCAGCGATTGGGCTGTTGCAGGATGCGCTTACCCATCATCCCCTGGGCGTATACGGAATCGCGAAAACCGTTGTGGGTTACGGGGCGTCCTCGTTGGGAGTAAAGCTGGACGTGGAAAATGCCGGTGCCCGCCTGCTGGTGACGCTGTTTTTCTATGTCGTCCACGAGATCGTGTATTTCACGGTGGCGCGCGGACTGGTGGGGCTGACGCTGCAGTGGAGCTGGGTTCATGAGCTAGGCTCCGCCCTGGCCAACGCGGTGCTGGCCGTGGTGCTGTTTTTCTTTCTGGACCGGTTCAAGCAGAGAACTTGAGGGCAGGCGTTAGTCGTCGGTTGTCAGACGTCAGGAAACTCCAACCGGCATGTCCTTGGGTCACCAACGGTAGTAATTCCCCGGCACACGCACCAGGTTTACAATGAAGTTAACCTCGAGCAGTTTGTCCGGGCGGATTTGCCCCGATTCGTGAAAGTTCGTGCGCGATTCCGTTCCTGACGACCGACGACTGACGACCGACCACTAAATTCATGTTTGGCCGCGACGAAAAAATTTCGCCTGTCCGCTTGACCTCGGTGCAATACATTATCCTCGCCATTTTCCTGGTTCTGGCTTATAAGCTGTGGCAGCTGCAGGTCATCCAGAGCGACTTTTACGCCATCCAGGCAGAGAAGAACTACATCCGTAACGTGCCCATTCTGGCGCCGCGGGGCAAGATCCTGGATCGCGAAGGGCGGATCATCGTCGATAACTATCCCTCGTTTACGGCGCTGCTGCTGCGCGATTCGTCACGCGACCTCACCGCGGACGCAGATCTCATCGCTCAAGGGCTGCACCTGGATGCGCAGGAAGTGCGCGACCGCATCCGCAAGTTTGCCTCCGTGCCGCAGTACCAGCCGATCTATCTCAAGGACGACATTACGCCTGACGAACTGGCATTCATCGAGGCCCATCGTAATGAGTTGCCGGAACTCGATACCATCATGGCCCACCGGCGGCTGTACCCGCGCAACGGATTCATGGCCCACCTGATCGGCTACGTGGGCGAAGTTAGCGAACAGATGCTCAACCAGCCGCGCTTTGAGTTCTATAACCCTGGTGATGTGGTGGGGAAGTCGGGCGTGGAGCTGGAATACAACCAGATTCTGATGGGCAAGAACGGCTCTCGACAGGCGGTGGTGAACAGCCACGGCAAAGAGGTGAAGCAACTGGAGGAGAAGCAGGCGGAAGCCGGCAGGCAGCTCAAGCTGACCGTGGACATCGACCTGCAGATTGCCGCGGAGCAGGCGCTGGAGGGGAAAAACGGAGCCATTGTCGCCATGAACCCGCGCAATGGTGAGATTCTGGCCATGGTGAGCCGGCCCACGTTCGACCCCAACGATTTTGCCGTGCGCATCTCGCGCGATGAGTGGAGCAAGCTGGTCAACGACGACGATCACCCGCTGTTAAACAAGGCGATCCAGGCGCAGCTGGCGCCGGGCTCGGTGTTCAAGATCATCACGGCGACGGCCGGCCTGCAGGAGGGCATCGCGCAGGATATGCATGTGATCTGCAACGGCGGGGCCACGTTTTACGGACGTTATTTCAAATGCTGGATCGCGGCTGAGCACCGCACCCACGGCTTCGTGGAGATCAGCAGGGCGATCTATCAGTCCTGCGACGTTTTTTTTTACACGCTGGCGGAGAAACTGGGTATTCAGCGGATTGCCAAGTACGCCACCGCCTTCGGATTGGGCCAGAAAACGCAAATCGATCTTCCCCAGGAAGCGAGCGGCGTGATGCCGTCGGAAGAGTGGAAGATCCGCAACTTCAAGCAGAAGTGGTACGCCGGCGAAACCATTTCCGTCGGCATCGGGCAGGGAGCGGTGGCAGTTACTCCCATTCAACTGGCACGCGCCATCGGGGGGATCGCCAGCGGTGGAGTCATGCACCGTCCTCACGTGGCGTTTCCCGAGCAGCTACCGCCGAACGTGGTGCCGGCGGCGGCTCCGTCCGCGGATGAAGTCAAGGTTCCGATTGATCCCAAAAACTGGGAAATCATCACCGATGCTATGGCGAATGTGCCCTCGGCGCTCGGGACGGCAGGCAGTGCGCATCTGCAGGGGATCGATTTTGCCGGCAAGACAGGGAGTGCGCAGACCATCAGCAACATGGCCAAGGCGAAAGTGGTCAATGGCAAATCGAAGTTCAAGGATAATGCCTGGTTTGTGGGGGTCACGCCCAGACGAAACCCGGAGATTGTGGTGGCGGTGTTGTTTGAAGGCGGGGAGCACGGGCAGTTCGCCGCTCGCATTGCCGCGCAGGTGATCAAGGCGTACGTGGACAAACAGCGCCGCCTGCCGACCAAGGTTGCGAAGGGAGCCGGCAAGGTCGAAGTGGGGGCAGTATGGAATGCTCCCGATGGGGACGGTGAGACGCTCCGCAGTGGGCACTTCCTGCTGCATGGGCGCAAGGCCAGGCTTCCGTTGGCCACCGCGGCGCGTGGCTTGGAATAAGCCCAGTTTCGAGTTCGCAGTTCCCGGTTCTCAGTGAGTGGAAGGAATGGCAGACAGACTAAAGGACAGCAAGACCGACGACTGACGACGGACGACTGATGTCAAGATACGTTTCATTCCGCGATTTTGACTGGGTGCTCTTGATCTTTGTGCTGCTCCTCTGCGCCCTGGGAGTGATGGAGATCCGCAGCGCCACCGCGCACACCAAGTTTGCCGGCGCGCACCTGAAGCAGGTCTACTGGATCGCCGCCGGCGTCGCCGGCATGTTCGTGGTGAGTTTTCTGAACTACCAGGCTCTGCTGGATCGGGTGCACTGGCTGTATATCGTCGCCGTGGCTTCATTGATCGTGGTACTGATTTTCGGGCAGCGGTATCTGGGGGCGCGGCGCTGGGTCAAGATGCCCGGTGGAATCCACTTTCAGCCTTCGGAGTGGGTCAAGCTCATTCTGGTTCTCGCGGTGGCCAAGTATTTCGCTGATCTACACCAGCGGGAGCTTTCCTGGCCGGATTTCTTCAAGGCCGGGCTCATGGTGGGCTTTCCCATGCTCCTGGTTTTGGGCCAGCCCGACCTGGGTACGGCGCTGACCTATCTCCCGATTGCTGTGATGGGGTTATTTCTGGGAGGGCTGCGTTGGAAACAGGCAGTCACGGTAGTAGTGCTGGCCGGGCTGATGATGCCGCTGGCATGGCACGGGCTCAAGGACTACCAGAAGGCGCGCCTCACCAGCTTCATGGAGCCGGAGGCGGACCGGCAAGGATCAGGCTACCAGGTGAACCAGTCGCTCATTGCGGTGGGTTCGGGCGGCATTTGGGGCAGCAGTGCCGGGTCGCAGACCCACCTGGCGTTCCTACCGGTGCCGCAGACCGACTTTATCTTCGCGGCTTTTGCCGAAGAACATGGATTTGTAGGTGCATTGGGGGTGATGCTGCTATACTTTATTGTGCTGATGCGTTTGACGCAGAACGCGCAAACGGCGCCCGACCGCGCCGGCACGTTCGTGGTGATGGGGGTGGTGGCTGTGCTTAGCTTCCATGTCCTGGTCAACGTCGGTATGGTGGTCGGTTTTATGCCGGTCACCGGAATACCCTTGCCGTTAATGAGTTATGGCGGGTCTTCCGTCCTGTTTATGTTTTTGGCGCTGGGCATTGTGATGAACGTCCGGATGCGCCGCTTCGTGAACTGAAGCAGGAGGAAGAAGGCAGGGAGAGTTTCCGCGCTTGCCATGCGCGGCAGAAAATTAAGATTACGATCGCCCTCGCGTAAAGAGGGCACTCACCGGCCA
>JBGQBN010000016.1:0-73750 GCA_041494805.1 Terriglobia bacterium
CGGCCTTTGGTGGCACGGCTAGAAGCCGTGCCCTCCCGGGTAGCGGCCTTTGGTGGCACGGCTAGAAGCCGTGCCCCTCCCGGGTGGCGGCCTTTGGTGGCACGGCTGGAAGCCGTGCCCTTCCCTTCTTATCCCGACTTCCTTTTAGCCAGGCGTTCTACCAGAGCATGAAGCACGGTCTGTGCCTCATCACTCCACCAGCTGGCTGTGACCTGGGCGAGTTCGCGATCGAGGTCGTGATCGAAAAGGCTCACGATGTCGGCACGAGCATGACGTCGGGTTGCGCCCATCGCCTCGGGTGGCAGCGCCAGCAGGCCCTGGCACCACTCGATCGCGCGTTCCACTACCCGGCCGGCCGGCACCACTTCGTCGGCGAGGCCGAGGCGGACCGCCTCCTCCGGTAGAACCAAGAGTCCGCCCACGGCCAGGCGTTCGGCACGTTGTGAGCCGACCCGGATTTTGAGGGCGGAAAGAATCACGGGCGGCAGGGGTAGCCCGACTTGCACTTCGTTGAAGCCCATCTTCCAGTCTCCGTCGGCCAGGACTCGCCAATCACAAAAAAGTGGGAGCACGGTGCCTCCGGCTGGGGCGTGGCCGGTAATTGCCGCAGCTATTGGAATGGGCGAGGCGGCTAGAGTACGCAGGAGGGCGTAGAAGTCTTGCCAGAGTGCGGCCATGGCAGGACGGCCGAGAGTCAGCAACAGCGGTACGTCGAGGCCGCCGGAAAATCTGCCGGGAGAGCCTGACAGGACCAGCGCGCGGACACGATCACCCGGGGCAGATTGCACGGCCTGCCGGAGCGCTACGATCAACTCGGGAGAGAGGGCGTTGACGGGCGGACGGTTGAGCCGTAGCTCACGTACTGCTCCGTGATCGAGTGTGAGGATCATATTGTGATTTTCTTATCTCTTATTTCCGCGGCGTTGCCTGGAAGATGGCGAACGTCGCTCTCTGGGGATCGGCGAGGACTGCCATGCGGCCCACGTCGTCGAAGGTCATTGGCTCCAGGTAGAACTTCGCGCCGAGCTGTTTGGCCTTTGCGGCGGTTGCGTCACAGTTGGAAACCTGAAAATACGCTAGCCAGTGCGGAGGAGTGTGGGGATCGCGATGGGCGGCGGGCGGAATGCCGCCGATGAAGTCTTCCCCATTCACGATGTGCATGTATCCGGACGCAGGGTCGTCGTCTTTGTCTTCTACCATTTTCCAGCCGAACAGGCCGGCATAGAATTTGCCGGCTTGCGCCTGATCGGGCGTGCTCAAGTCGGCCCAGCAGAGTGTGCCATCTACTCCGGTAATTCCGGTCCCATGGCTCTTTTTCGCCTGCCAGATGGAGAAAGTGGCTCCAGCCGGGTCCTGCAGAACGGCCATTCTGCCGACGTCATAGACGTCGAAGGCCGGAGCGAGCACCTTTCCGCCCAATTGTGCGGCGCGGCCGGCGGTGGCATCGGCGCTGTCCACCGTGACATAGATCATCCAATGCGGTGGGACTCCCTGGGAACGTTGCTCGGGACGCATGGTGCAGGCGGCGGCCACGTCGCGGCCTTCCAGCTTGAACATGGAGTAGAAATCATCGGGGCCCACGGGAGCGTCGTTGACTCTCCATCCGAATAGAGCGCCGTAAAAGTTCTTGGCTGCGGTCTGGTCGGTGGTGGAAAGCTCGATCCAGCAGAAAGAGCCGGGAGCGTGTTTATCGATATGGGGCATGGGCGAAAGTATAAGCCGAGGGAGGAGGGCTGGGGAATCCTGGATATTTTGAAATAGTGAACAATTGTGGAGATTCCTCACGGGCTGAAGCCCGCTCGGAATGACAAGAATAGGGGCTTAGCGGTACGACTGAAGCCGTGCCCTCCCGAGTTTAGTCAGGGACGGCTGCAATGCCTGCCGCCGGCGTCAGGAGCCCATTTCAGGCGTGCCTACGACACGCGCATCCGTCTTACCCGCTACCCGCCACTGGAAGTGGCGGGCTACTTTCAGTGGTCCCTCCGGGACCCTCGCTGACCGCACTTGGAAAAGGACAATCCTCAAGATGCCTGCAGAACCCGAATCAGTCTAGCGATTTATCAGCTCTAATACATGCTCCATCCCGCGGCGAAAATCTTCTGGTGGCGTGATCAAACTGACGACGAGATATCCGTCATTGGGGAAATCGTAGAAGTGTCCGGTATGGACCAGCACGGAGGCTTTGCGGAGGATGGCGATCGCCAGGTCTTCGTCGGATTGGGTCGCGGGGACACGCAGCACGGCGTACCATCCGCCGTCGACTTGCAACTGCCGGCAGGCTTTCTGTCCCGTGAGTTGGCGATCGAGTTCTTCCAGATTCATTCGCAGACGGTCCAACAGCAGCGGCTGGATGCTTTTTCGTTGCGCCAGCAGAACCGGTGCCGCCAACTGGATGGGAGCGTTCACGGAGAGATAGGTGTCGGCGATCACCTCCAGCCGGTCGAGAGCCGCGCTTACCTTGTCGGCCGGACCGCTGGCCGCCAGCCAAGCCAGCTTCATCTGGGGCAGGCCGGAGATTTTCGATAGGCCGCTGAGGGTAAAGGTCAGCGCCTCCTGATTGGTGGCGAAAGTGGGCCGCCGGGCGCCGTCGTGGGCGTAGTCGAGAAACACTTCGTCCACGATGAGCGCGAGGTTGTGCTCGCGGCAGAAACTGTTGAGCGTGTTTCGTTCTGCGCTGCTGACGTATGAGCCCGTGGGATTGTTGGGATGCACGACGACCACGGCTCGGGTGCGATGGTTCACGGCCTGGTAGAGCGAGGGAAAATCGATCTGCCAGCCGTGATCGTAGAGCAGCGGGTAGGGGGCCAGTTTCACATCCTGCAGGTCGGCGAGAAATTCAAACAGAGGATAGCTGGGTTTGGGCACCAGGATTTCGTCGTCCGGGTTACAGAGCAGGCGGAAGACGTAGGAGTAGCCTTCGCTGGTGCTGGTGGTGAGGACCAGAGATCCCGGGTCGATGTCCAATTCTCCGTGCTGCTCGCGATAGTAAGCGGCCACGGCTTCGCGGGCGCTGCGCAAGCCTTTGGGTTGCGGATCGTAGTCCATCGCCTGGGGATTGGCCAGCGAGTTCAGGATGGATTCTGCGTCGTAGTGCAGACCGGCGCGGGCGGGGTTGGAGACGGTGAGGTCGAGTACTTCCCTGCCGGCAGCGGCCATCTCCCGCTGGGCTGCGGTGAAGCGGTTGGGAGTTAGTTTCCAGGCGGTGCGATGGGAAAACATTTCGGTGACATCATAAAGGATTGGCCACGGAGGGACGGTGGTGGGGAGAATAATTTTGGATTTGAGACTTGAGGAAGACCACGGCTTGACGGGAGATGGCAGCACCCACGTCTCGAAAACCGCGAGACGTGGGCACCCGGCAACCTAAGAAACAGTCACGCACTGGCCCCTCCATAAGCTTCGCTTTCCAAATCGGGAACGGGATTGTGGAATTGTGACGAGGGTCACAAAGATAAATCCAGCCCATCCGGTACAAGTGCTTCATGGCAGGTGCGGCTTCGGAGGACACTCCCAGTGTGGGTACTGGGCACGCTTGCCAAGCGTTGGACGGCTGCTTGCAGCCTGAGGGGTTCGATTCCCCTGTCCTCCGCACGACCGTCCAACCAAATTGGAACTTGAAAACCCGGAGCACGCATCTCGTATCTTGACATCGGCTAGGGCATGTCATAGCCTAGAATTGCTTGGCAGGCGTGCCCATTATTTCAGGCACTGAGAGTTCCACGAAGGCCCCGCTCCACGCGGGGCTTTTGCTTTTGTTCAAACTGATCCATCCGTACTCCCCATTGACGCATTTGGCTCACATCATAATGGATTCACCACGGAGACACAGAGGCACGGAGAATAATTTTGGGTTTGGGATTCTCTCTTCTCTGCCCTACCGAAAGGTAGTATTCTGATAGCACCTAAAAAGGTGCTCAATAGGAGAAGGGCCATGCTTGACATTACGAAGGATATCCAATCGCTGACGACGTTCCGCCGGCGTTCCGGCGATTTCATTAAACAGCTGAGAAAAAGCAAGCGCCCTGTGGTGCTGACCGTGAAGGGGAAGGCCGCGGCTGTGGTGCAAGACGCCGAAGCCTATCAGCGTTTACTCGACGTTGCCGCCCGGGCCGATGCCAGGGAAGGCATCCGTCAGGGTCTGGAGGACGCGAAAAAAGGAAAGATGCGACCAGCGAGGGAGTTTTTCGATGAGTTCGAAGCCAAGCGAGACATACCTCGTTGACATCACTTTGCGGGCCGAGCGCGACCTTGCCCACCTGTACGAGGAAATCAACGCCACGCATTCCGAAGCCGCCTGGAAGTGGTACCTGGAACTCAAGGAATTCATTCTCAGCCTGGAAGAACGGCCCAACCGGTGTCCTGTGACCCGCGAGAATCGTGGGCTCCGACACTTGCTTTACGGCCAGAAGCCTCACATCTATCGGGTGATATACCGCGTACTGGAGAGGCAGAAGCGGGTGGAGGTGCTTCATATCCGGCACGGCGCACGGAGGAAGTTTACAGCGTCCGATCTGGTATGAACCGGGGCCTTGGGGGGCGAGATGCGAATCAACATTGAAGACAAGGAGGCTGTATGGATGGGTTGGCGATCGTGCGAGTGGTTGCGGTCGTTTGTACAGGGTTGCTGGCAGGTATCTTCGTTGGGCATCGGGCTGGTCCGCAGACTGCTTTGCAGAAGATCAGCGCATCAAGCTTCGTGCAATTTCAGCAGGCGGTGCATGTGCGTTTCGTCAGGTTCATGCCGCCCCTGCTCCTGACCGCTCTGGTGACAGCGCTGGGCTGGCTCCTGATGGTGAGGTCGCAATGGATGTCGGTGGAGTTCTGGCTCATCGCCGCGTCCACTTGCGGAATAGCGCTCATCGCCGCGATGACACGCGCGGTGAACGTTCCCCTTAACAACAAGCTCATGACCTGGAATGTCGCCGCTCCGCCGGAGAATCTCAGAGAGATTTGGGCGCCCTGGGATCGCGTCAATACGATTCGGGCATTGGTTGCGACAGGAGTTCTCGTGCTTGAGGCTGTGGCTTTGAGTTTAAGAGCGTCCATGAGTCGGATTTGAAGGTGGGGCGAGGCGGCCCGTCCTGGAACACACGGCCTCTGAAGTTTCCTGAAGTTTAAGGAAGAGCCGGCTTGATGACAGATGCCAGCACCCACCCTTCGAAAACCGCGAAGGGTGGGGCACCCGGCAAGACTATTCTCCTTACCTTATGGAGGTATAGAGCATTGACACTGATCCAGACTGGCGGCACGTCCGAAAGAGGTTCCCGGCTCGCTCACCTGGTGTAGTTGCTAGAGTACTCCTAGTTTTCAGCGAGACAGGACAGACCAAACTCCGACAGTGATCTGGCCTGCCGTGAGTACCCCAATGGCGACCGTTAACCAGAGCATCCGTGTTGCTACTCGACTACTGCTCTTGTCGAACTCGCGCACCGCGTGCAACATGGCGATTCCCGCAAGGGCTGCTGCCTTCCCGTCGATTGCCTGTTGGTCTGCGTACCAACCTAGCTCTTGTTCAACAACAGCAATGCTTTTGTTCATGGGGAATCGTAAGTCGTGAGTGCTAGTCTGTTCAACCGCCTTTGTGCTTTTTGCCGACGGCCTCGCCATGCGGTTGCTCCGGGTTCAAACCCCCACATCCCCGCCTGCACTTCTGTGTTTGACCTTGTGATTTCCATATCAGATAGTTAATACAGTACATCTCATGTGTCACTTTAAGTTACTGGTTCTGGGGATTTGCTGATCCGGTCGGTTGCAGAACCCGATGATTTTCGGTGGCAGATGCACGCGGGCAGGAGTGCCCGCGCCACACGTTCAGTTCAGGGGGCGGAGTGAATCTATGGACATTTGGGCGGAGATTGGGGCGGACGAATCGGTGGGTCAGTTCTTTCTGGGGAACGGATGCGGGAGGGCTTCGGAACGAAATCCTAAGCGGCGGGGAGAATTGGTGGAGTTGGCCTTTATGCGAAAAGCGGTCAGCTTGGGGTTTGGCGTGGCGAAGCCTTATGGGGATAGTGAGTGTTATGACTTCGTTTTAGATTCGCAATTGGATTCACGGAATCCGGGTCGAGGGCTTTGGCGGGTGCAGGTGAAGTCGACGGATCGGTATAAGAAAGGTGGGTACCTGATCGGGGCTTGTCACTTTGCGGCGCGGGGGACGAAGCAGGCTTACACGGCGGAGCAGATTGACTTTCTGGTGGGGTACATTGTGCCCGAGGATGCGTGGTATGTGATTCCGGTGAGGGAGTTCGCGCCGCGGAAGTATTTGTCGTTTTATCCGCAGAATTGGGGGAGTGTGGGACGGTGGGAGAGGTTTCGGGAGGCTTGGGGTTTGATGCGGGGGCGTTGAGGAAATCAAAACCCCCGCTCTAGTCTCTCCCAAAAAGCGGGAGAGACTAGAGCGGGGCACCCTCGAGAGCTTCGGGACCCTCTGGGTTATCGGTGCTTACCAACCTTGCTACAATGTTCGACCATGGCTACACAGGAATCACGGCTGACGACACCGATGGTCCGGGAGAATGGGAAGCTGCGTCCGGCTACGTGGGACGAGGCGCTGGAACGGGCGGCGCGGGGCTTTCGCGGGGCGGTTGAGAAGAACGGTCCGCAGAGCTTTGGGCTTTTCAGTTGCTCGAAGACGACCAACGAGATGAACTTTTTGGCACAGAAGTTCGCGCGGGTGGTGGTCGGCAGTAACAATATCGATAGCTGCAACCGGACTTGACACGCCCCCAGCGTCGTCGGTCTGGCGACGGTATTCGGGATGGGCGGGGGCACCAGTTCGTATCGCGAGATGGAAGAGACGGATTTTATCGTCTTGTGGGGATCGAATGCGCGGGAGACGCATCCGATTTTTTTTCATCATGTGCTTGCCGGAGTACGCCACGGGGCGCGGCTTTTTGTGGTGGATCCGCGGCGGACTAGTTCGGCGCAGTGGACTGAGAAGTGGCTGGGGCTGCATGTGGGGACGGACATCGCTTTGGCGAACGCGGTGGCGCGGGAGATTCTGGCTGCGGGTCTGGAAAACCGCAGCTTTATTGAGAATGCTACTAGTGGCTTTGAGGAATTTCGGCAGCACGTGCAGAAGTACACGCTGGAGTATGCCGAAAAGGTTTGCGGAGTATCGGCTGAGTTGATCCGGGAATTGGCGCATGCTTATGGGCGGGCGGATCGGGCGCAGATTTGCTGGACGCTGGGTATCACCGAGCATCACAACGCGGTAGACAATGTCTTGGCGCTCATCAATCTTAGTCTGCTGACTGGGCATGTGGGGCGTTACGGGTCGGGAGTGAATCCGCTGCGGGGACAGAATAATGTCCAGGGCGGCGGGGATATGGGGGCTTTGCCGGACCGCTTGCCGGGATTTCAGCACGTGGAGAACGATGAGTTGCGGGCCAAGTTCGAGGCGGCCTGGGGAGTGAAGATTCCGCCTAAGAGGGGGTGGCATCTTAGTGGAATGTTTGATGCCATGGAGCGGGGGGAGCTTAGGGCGCTTTACGTGATTGGGGAGAATCCGGCGAATTCGGAAGCTGATCAGCATCGCACCATGAAGCTGCTTGGGGGACTCGACATTTTGGTGGTGCAGGATATGTTGATGTCGAAGACCGCGGAGATGGCTGATGTGGTTTTCCCAGCGGCTGCGGGGTGGTGTGAATCCGAAGGGACTGTCACCAACAGCGAACGGCGGGTGCAGCGGGTGCGGCGAGCGATGGCGCCTCCGGCGGGGGTGCGGGATGACATTGAAATTCTTTGTGATTTGGCGCGGCGGATGGGGCGTGATTTAGGGACACCTACCTCGGAAGAAATCTGGAACGAATTGCGGGGATTGAGTCCGGTGCATGCTGGGATGAGTTATGCGCGTTTGGAGGCGCTGCATGGGTTGCAGTGGCCTTGTTATGACGAAAACCATCCTGGGGAGCAGTATTTGCACGGGCGGTTGTGGGCGCGGCCGGTGATTGGTCCGCTGGCGCCGTTCAGTTGCGTGGAGCAGGAGCCTCCGGTGGACGCGCTGGATAGCGAATTTCCGATTCGTTTGACCACCGGGCGGCGGCTGGATTCCTACAACACTGGGGTGCAGACTTCACGTTATGCGTCTCCTTTGCGTCGCGGGGAGACGGTCGATGTCTCGCCGGAAGATGGTCAGAAATACGGCCTTACGGTGGGAGAGCTGGTGCGGGTGGTGTCGCGACGGGGGTCGGTGGTGGCTCCGGTGCGCTTCGATCCTGGTTTGCGTCCTGGACTCGCCTTTATGACATTACACTTCCCCGATCAGGTCGCTGTTAATGAGTTGACCATTGATGCGGTGGACCCGAAGTCGGGGACGTCGGAGTTCAAAGCCACTGCGGTGCGCATTGAGAAGGCCGGTAAGACGGAGCCTGTCCCAGCAGTGGTGTAGGACACCGGGCCCAAATCCCGAGAACAAGTCCCTGGACAAATCATGGATTTGCATTTCACCGGAGCTACGCCGACGGCGGAAGAAAAAGCGGCAGTCGATGGAGTGGCGGTATCCGCCGACGGCGCGAAACGGGTTTCCCTGCTGCCGGTTCTGCATGCCATCCAAAATCGTGTGGGCTGGATTAGTCCGGGGGCGTTGAACTATGCCAGCCGTGTGCTGGATGTCCCGCCGGCTGAGGCTTTCGGGGTGGCGGACTTTTACGGACTTTTCTCGACCCGCCCACAACCTCCGGCGGTAGCTCACATCTGTGATGACGTCGCTTGCAAGGCCAAGGGCGCCGACAAGCTTTGTGCCGAGGTGGAGAAGGCGCATGGGCCCGAGGGATCGAGTAAGGACGGAAAGAGTACTTGGCACCGCAGTCCCTGTCTTGGCCTGTGTGAGCGTGCGCCGGCTGCGCTGGTGCTGACCGCCGGAGAACATCACTTCGAACAGTCTCTTGCACCGGTGAAAGCTAGTGATATTCGAACCGCCTTGCTGGGCACTGAGACTCCCCAGCCTGAGTTGAGTGTCTCGGTTCCGCAGAGGGGCCAGGCTGGGTTGAAGTTGCTGCGCCGCGTTGGGCAGATTGATCCGGAGAGCCTCGACGAATACCGGGCCTCTGGGGGCTTCATGGCTCTGCGGCGGGCGGTCGAAATGGGGCCGGTCGCAGTTATTCGCGAGGTGATTGAATCGAAGCTGGTGGGACGCGGCGGCGCGGCTTTCCCCTGCGGCCAGAAGTGGAATTCGATTCTGAGTGCGGCTTTGCCGCGGTATTTGATTTGCAATGCGGATGAGTCGGAGCCTGGTACTTTCAAAGACCGGGTGCTGATGGAAGGTGATCCGTATGCCCTGATCGAGTCCATGATTATTGCCGGGTTCGCTACCGGATGCGAGCAGGGTTACATTTACATTCGGGGCGAGTATCCGCTGGCGCGGCGGCGCCTGGAACATGCCATTGGCGAGTGCCGGACGCGGGCGTTTTTAGGTCGCAATATTCTGGGGGCTGGGGTTCGCTTTGACATCGAGATGCGGGTTGGGGCCGGGGCCTACATCTGCGGTGAAGAGACCGCGCTGATGAACTCCATCGAGGGCAGGCGGGGGGAGCCGCGCAATAAGCCTCCGTTCCCGACTCAAGTGGGGCTGTTTGGGAAGCCTACGATTATCCAGAATGTGGAGACGCTGCTGAATGTTTTGCCGATTGTGATGGAGGGTGGAAAAGCCTTTGCCGCGGTCGGGACGGAGCGCTCTACCGGAACCAAACTCTTTTGTCTTTCCGGCCACGTGGCGAAGCCCGGCGTGTATGAAGTACCTTTCGGCACTACTCTGCGACAGTTACTTGATCTGGCCGGTGGTGTCGCAGGCGGTGGAAAGTTGCAGGCGGTTCTGATTGGCGGAGCGGCGGGCGCATTTCTGGGACCGAACGATCTGAACACGGCGCTGACGTTTGAGGGCACGCGGGCTGCCGGGGCTGCGCTGGGGTCGGCGGTGGTTATGCCGTTCGACGATACGGTGAATCTGCGAGAAATATTGCTGCGCATTGCATCGTTTTTTCGTGACGAATCCTGCGGCCAATGTGTTCCCTGCCGGGTGGGGACGGTCCGCCAAGAGGAAATTCTGCAGCGGCTGGCTGCGGGTCAGCCCTTGGCGTCACAGGCCACGGAACTGGTGATGTTGAAGGAAGTAGGCCAGGCGATGCGCGACGCCTCCATTTGCGGGCTGGGGCAGACGGCTTCGAGTGCGATTGAATCGGCGTTGGCCAGGTTCGCTATTTTCGAAGCCAAGGTTTTCGAGGGGGAGCGATGAGCACGCAAAGCGCGCCGAGCCTGAAGATTCCCGTGCCTCGCGGTCCGCTGCCGATCTTGCCACCGCCGCGTCCGGCGCGGATGGTCGAGATCAGCGTGGACGGAAAACCGGTCTCCATCCCGGAGGGTTCCACGCTCTTGGAAGCGGCGCGCAGCATCGGCATTGACACGCCTACGCTTTGCTTCCTGGAAAATCTGACCCCGGTGAACGTTTGCCGCATCTGCGTGGTGGAAGTCGAGGGGTCACGTGCGCTGGTTCCGGCATGCTCGCGCCAAGCCGAGCCCGGCATGGTGGTTACGACAGATTCGGAACGGGTGTGTGTCAGCCGGCGGCTGGTGCTGGAGCTGCTGGCTTCGTCGGTGGACGTCTCGACCGCGCCGCAGTTCCAGGAATACATGCGGCGCTATGACGCCCGGCCTGAGCGCTTCGGGAAGGCGGCGCCGCCGGCGGCGGCCGGGGAACGCGATGGCGCGCAGCCGGGCCATCACCACGGGGCGGAAGCTGGCTCCGCAGGACATTTTTCAGCAGAACGTGTTTCCGCAGAACATGTTTCCGCAAGCGTGGCCCAGCCGGTCAAGATTGACAACGCGCTCTACGTGCGCGACTACGGCAAGTGCATCCTATGCTACAAGTGCGTGGAAGCCTGCGGAGTGGATGCGCAAAACACCTTTGCCATCGCGGTCGCGGGACGCGGCTTTGGGGCTCGTATCTCTACCGAATACAACACGCCGTTGACCGATTCGGCGTGCGTTTATTGCGGCAACTGCATCGGAGTGTGTCCCACGGGGGCACTTATGTTCCGCAGCGAGTTCGAGATGCGCCAGGCCGGTACATGGGATGAGTCCAAACAGACGCGTACCGATACCATCTGTCCTTATTGCGGCGTGGGCTGCACTCTCACCGTGCATGTGCAGGACGAGAAGATCGTCAAGGTGAGCTCACCTCTCGACCAGGAAATCACGAATGGACATCTTTGCATTAAGGGGCGGTTTGGTTGGGAGTGGGTCAATCAGAAGAAGTAGCTTCGTCATTCTTGCCGTCCCCATCACCCACCCTTTTCGCAAAGAACGCGAAAAAGGGTGGGGCACCCCGTGTAGTTTTCTGGTCGGTTGACGACTATGCTTCTCCTCGAACGGGTGGGCCACCCGCCCATTTCCCCAAGCAAGAACGCGGGGATAACAGCGAATACCACATACCAACCAGCAGCCGCCGTTGGAGACAAGGCACACACCTCCGCATCGTCGCAAGTGATCTCCAAACGTCCCCCTGTCCGGGCAACAACATATTTCCGAACAGACGAAACACAGTCCGGAGACCATTCTTCCGACGCGGACATGTTACCCATAGATCACTTCTGCGTAAATGCACAATCCTGAGAAATCAAACCCCAGCGGCTGAAGCCGAGGATATTTTCAGCAACTTACGGCACGACTGAAGTCGTGCCCTTCCCAAAGGGATGAGCTGCAAGACGCGTTAGTTGGGAAAGAGGGAGAGGCAGCGTGTCAGGGTATTGTCCTTGTGCGCCTAGAGCGCGCACGGCGTACGCAGCGCAGGGAGAACGCCTCAATGCCGTGGTGGAGGGTTTGGCTTGGCAGAGGGGTCCCCTCGGCAAGCTCGGGGCAGGCTCTTCGACTGCGTGGCTGCTTCGCGATGCGAAGCATCCACTCCGTTCAGGATGACAGATGGGAAAGAAAATCAAACCTCAGCGGCTGAAGCCGAGGATATTTTCAGCAACTTACGGCACGACTGAAGTCGTGCCCTCCCGGGTGGTTGCTTGGGGCACTCACTGTTTTGTTGGTCCTGCTGAGCGACGCGTCTACGACGGTCTCCGTCACCCACCCTTTCCGCAAAGAGCGCGAAAAAGGGTGGGGCACCCCTGCGGTTTTCTGTTCAGGTTGCCGACTCTGCTTCTCCTCGAAAGGGTGGGCCACACGCCCAGAACATTCAACCGACTCGAAAACGAATCAACGTTTGGAGAGAATCGCGAGTTGCTGGATGCGACACGCAGCACTAGAATGAACCCGCCAATCAGACCCATCATAATCGGATACTCAGTCAGGAGGAGATATGAAAATAAGAACAGTCGTACTGACTCTGGCGCTGTGCTTGGTCGGAGTAGCAGTGTGCTTTGCTGTCGATGCGAATATGGGCACCTGGAAGCTGAACGAGGCCAAATCGAAGTTCGCCCCTGGGGCGCCGAAGAACAACACGGTTGTCTACGAGGCCGCGGGTGACAACGTGAAGGTCACCGTGGATGGCACCGACAGCGACGCTAAGCCCCTGCACAACGAGTGGACGGGCAAGTTTGACGAGAAAGACTACCCCGTCACCGGCGATCCGAGTTCAGACGCGCGGTCGTACAAGAGGGTTGATGACCGCACGTTGGAGTTAACCGTTAAGAAAGACGGCAAGGCTACCGCCACCGGTCGAATTGTCGTGTCAGCCGATGGCAAGAGCCGCACCATCAGTACGAGCGGAACCGATTCGAAAGGCAAAGAGGTCAAAAACACTGCGGTGTATGACAAGCAGTAGCGGGATCTCTCCCGAGGGCTGATAGTAACAGTGATGCCCTTCCGCTCGGTTCTGAACGGGAGGGCATTTTGTAGATAGCCAAACTTAGGAAACCGACTTCTTTCGCGCTCACATTTACGTCATCAGTCGGTGTCAAACGACGATTCCTGGCGCAAAACCTCCATTTCACCAGTAATCCGGTCGTGATTGTAAACGCCTGTTTGCGGCGACGGCTTACTCATTTCCTGCCGGCTCTGATCTTTGCCCATCGTGCTCTCTGCGCTGCTGCTATCCTCCTGCGTCCTGCAGCCGAAATAGTTCGCGTTTTGCGCGTTGCTACAGGTCTTGATTTGCCCCCCTGCATGTAGACTTTCCCGAAGGCAGTCAGGGCAGCCGTTACGCGGTGTAGTTCATCCTCAAGTCGCATGCGTTCCTTCTGGAGTTGGCGGACTACAGACTGCATCAGAGTTTTGGGCATAGGGTAATGTTATCACTTGTAATTCGGACACCAGGACAGTTCCTGCGGGAGGGTCCTGTCAACTGTCGTAAAGCCCCCATTTCACCAGAAATCCGGTGGTGAGTGTAAACGCCTACCGCTTGGACGATTGCGGACCAGAGTCACAGGTCGAGAGCTCCAGGAATTGTAGCTCCAGACCTGTGACTCGGGGCACGGCTGGCTTAGTAGATGTCGTAGCTGCGCCGCGACTCTTCCGTCGAGCACTTCTGGAAGCGATCGTTCAGCTTTGACGCGACAGACTTGGGGTCGGAGAGTTCGGTGCGCCAGATATCCCACGCTTTGCCGAAAGCTTTGCGGCAGCAATCCGTCTTCTATTCTCCAGTGAGGCGTTATAGGATTTCTCCGTAGCACGGCCCTGGGAAGGTCCGATGGTAGACTTGGCGAGATGACGACGTTGGGTTACACCATCGTTTTCGTGTCGGATATGGCGCGAAGCGTGGCCTTCTACCGCGACATCATTGGGCTTCCGCTTAAAAATCAGTCGCCGAGTTGGAGCGAATTTGCCACGGAAGGCTGCACCCTGGCCCTGCGGAAGTCTGAAGCCCACAGCGCACAGCCTAGTGAAGTAGCTGACATCACTGCTGGGACTTGTCACCCCGGATTCTTTGTCCAAGACATCGATGCGTTCGCCGCGAAGATGAATCAGGCGGGTGTGGCGGTCGTGCTGCCGGTCAAGCTGACGGGCTTTGGAGCGCGCATGGGTATTTGGCGAGACCCCGATGGGTTGCCTCTATCCGTATTCGAGTCACGGTAGATACCGGCAGGAAATGCCTCGACAGCATACTCGGTTGCTCGAACTGCTCTTGCCGGCAGAACAGGCGTTTCCCCTTTACATACGCCTACGCAGAGGACGGCTCAGTCGACATCACATCACGATGTGACTCCCAGCCGTGACAATCCTTCCGGGTCTGCGAAACAATATAGCTGGCAGGCCAAGGGAGCCGCTTGGGGGTATAATGACGAGCTTTGTCGCTGTGGAACCAGCCGGTATGGAACCCATCACACAATACGAACTCCGCCTGGCCGAGCGCATGTCACGGCTGGGGACTGAGACTGCTTTTGAAGTCCTGAACAAGGCCCGGGCGCTGGAGCGTCAGGGCAAGGAAATCATCCACCTGGAAATTGGCGAGCCGGACTTCGACACGCCGAAGAATGTGGTCGAGGCGGGAGTGGCGGCGCTGCAGAAAGGTTGGACCCACTACGGGCCGTCGGCCGGGCTGCCGGAACTGCGTCAGGCGATTGCTGAGGATGTGAGCCGCTCGCGTGGAGTGAAAGTCACGAGTGATGAGGTGGTGGTGGTCCCCGGCGGTAAGCCGATTATTTTCTTTACGATTCTGGCGCTTGCTGATGTTGGAGATGAGGTCATATTTCCGAATCCGGGCTTCCCCATTTATGAATCGATGATTCGTTACGTGGGGGCGCGGGCTGTGCCCATTCGGCTGCGTGAGGAGAGGGATTTCGGATTTGACGTGGATGAGTTGGCTTCGCTGATCACCGAGCGGACCAAGCTGATCATCATTAATTCGCCGCACAATCCGACCGGGGGGGTGCTGAGCAAGAACGATATTCGCGATATTGCCGACGCGATTGGCGATCGCAACATCATGGTGCTTTCGGATGAGATTTATAGCCGGCTGATCTTCGACGGCGAGCATTACTCGATTATGTCCGTGCCTGGCTTCAAGGAACGGACGATCCTGCTGGATGGCTTTTCGAAAACCTATGCCATGACGGGATGGCGCATGGGGTACGGCGTGATGCGGCCGGACCTGGCTACGCACATCACGCGGCTGATGACCAACTCCAATTCGTGTACGGCCAGCTTCACGCAGGTCGCGGGGATCGAGGCGGTGCGGGGTGACCAGTCGTCGGTGGAGCGCATGCGGGCTGAGTTCAAGCGGCGGCGCGATGTGGTGGTGGCCGGACTGAACAAGATCAAAGGCTTTTCGTGCCGGATGCCCAAGGGCGCGTTCTATGTTTTTCCGAATGTTACTAAGACTGGTTGGAAGTCGAAGAAACTGGCGGATGCCTTGCTGGAAGAAGCTGGTGTGGCCTGCTTGTCAGGAACAGCATTCGGTGATTTTGGAGAAGGCTATCTGCGCTTCAGCGTGGCTAATTCGATGGAGAACCTGAACAAGGCGCTGGATCGGATTGACCAATGGACGAAGCGGAATTTGTAGGGCGGCTAAAGCCGCGTGATTTAGTGCGTCTGGCGGCACGGCTGAAGCCGTGCCCTCCCGTCGGGGCTCTCCCACCTGGGCCGCGCCCTCCGGCCTGTGCCGGTTGACAATCATCTTTGCCGCCGAGCATGATGTCGGCGGGAAAAGTTCATGTCACCTGCCAAGAAGCCTTCTAAGAACCGTCCTCCCAAAGCTGGCCGACCACATATGCCGGGCTATGGTATCCCGAAGCATAAGAAGGGACTCCTTTCCTGGAGCTGGGCCGAGCAGCGCCTGAAGAAGTCACACAACTATTGGATTACAACCACGAAGCCGGATGGGGCCCCGCACACCATGGTGGTATGGGGCTTGTGGCTCGATGGAGTTTTTATATTCAGCACGGGGCGGCAGTCGCGCAAGGCGCGGAACCTGGCTGAAAACCAGCACTGCGTGCTTTGCACCGAACACGCGCACGAAGCGGTCATTGTCGAAGGCATAGCCGAACTGGCGGAAGTGCCTCTGCGCCGCGAATTCCTCAAGAAGTACGAGCGGAAGTACCGCTTCGACATGTCAGCATTCGAGCAGGATATCCTCTCGAAGAAAGAGCCGGTTTTCACGGTTCGTCCGCGGGTGGCGTTTGGGCTGTATGAAAAAAACTTCATGGGCAGCGCTACCCGTTGGCAGTTTTAAAGCAGCGAACTGCTAGTTGTCCTGCGATGTTGTTTCCCGTCACCATGTCTTGTGATCCTGCTCACTGATCGATGTGCTATTGGGGTCTAGGCTCAGCCTGTGGACCAGCAGCGGGCCCGGCACGCTTCTGTCTGCGCCGGCCGCGAAAGGATAGCGTCATGGCGATCAAGGACTCGGCAACCGGGAAGATCATGCGGGACTATTCGATCGAGGATCTCAAAGAGGCCGCCAACCTGATGCGCGGTTACGACCTTGTGGCGCTGTGTGCCGCCGGGAGCGGGCACGCCGGGGGCACGCTTTCCATCATGGACATTGCCGCGGCGCTCTACCTCAAGATCGCTGATCATGATCCTCAGAACCCGTCGTGGGGGGACCGCGACCGGGTGGTCTGGTCCACTGGCCACAAAGCTCCCAGCCTGTATCTTGGTTTAGCATTTGCAGGTTTTTGTCCGATTGATGACGTCATGCTCCTGCGCAAGCTATGGTCGCCGTACCAAGGGCATCCACATTGGCTCAAGCTGGCTGGGGTGGAAGTCTCGACCGGTTCCCTGGGACAGGGTCTCAGCGTGGCCGTGGGTATGGCACTTGCCGGCAAGCTGAACGGCAAGAGCCACACCATCTTTTGCATCATGGGCGACGGCGAGCAGCAGGAGGGGCAGATTTGGGAAGCAGCTATGGAAGCCGCGCATCACAAGCTCGACAACCTGGTCGGCATCGTGGACTGCAACCGGTTGCAGATCGATGGCCGGGTTTCGGAGGTCATGAATGTTGATCCGCTGGAGGCAAAGTACCGCAGTTTCGGGTGGGAGGTGATGCCGATCAATGGTCACGACATGGAGCAGGTGGTGGAGGCGCTTGAGAAGGCCAAGGCTGGAGTAGGAAGGCCGGTGGTGATCCTGGCTGAGACGGTCAAGGGCAAGGGCGTTAGCTTCATGGAAGACCTGGCCGGCTGGCACGGCAGGTCGCCAAACTATGACGAGTTAGTGAAAGCGCTCGCCGAACTAGGGCTGGCGGAGAAGATTCCCTACCAGCGTCTGCTGGAGACCGCAAAGGCCTATCAAGCGGAGGTGGATCGCCGTCTCGACGCCAAGATGCCGAAGTTCAGCCGCAATTACTGGTGGAACGCCGCGGAAAACATGAAGACGAAGATGGAACCCACGCGCAAAGGTTTCGGGCAGTCGCTGGCGGAGAACGGCGATGATGAGCGCATCGTGTGTCTGGGGCTGGACATTTCCGGCTCCATCACGATCAGCGATTTCTACGCGTCGAAGCCGGAGCGCAAGCGGCGATGGATCAGTATGGGGATTGCCGAGCAGTCGGCCACGTCAGCCGCCGCGGGCCTGGCAAGAGAGGGCAAGATTCCGGTGCTGGGGACGTACGCAACCTTTGCCGCGGCGCGGAACCTGGACCAGATCCGCACCTCGGTGTGCTACGGCAATTTCAACGTGCTCATTGCGGGCGCGCACGGCGGGGTCTCCGTCGGTCCCGATGGCGCGACTCACCAGGCGCTTGAAGATCTGTTTGCGGTGTGCGGATTGCCCAACATGTCTGTGGTCGTACCTTGTGATGTAGTCGAGACTCACAAAGCCACCAATTTCCTGTTGCTGAAGCATCAAGGGCCGAAGTACATCCGCTTTGCCCGCGAGGCCACACCGATTGTGACGGATGAGAGCACTCCGTTCGTGTTCGGCAAGGCCAATGTGGTCCGTTTCCGCAAGGAAGCGGCCAACTTTTTGGAGGCCTTCGAGACCGTGCTCGCCTCCGACTACAAGAATGAAGATGAAGATCTGACGATCATTGCTTGTGGCCCGATGGTGCCGGAGGCGATGCGGGCGGCGTGGATCTTGAAGAGGGATTTCGGCTATGAGAGCCGAATTGTCAATCTGCATACGCTCAAGCCGATCGACGAAGCTGCTATTCTGCACGCGGCGCGGGAAACCGGCGTCATCGTCACCGCGGAGGAGCACCAGATTGGCGCCCTGGCCTGGCGAGTAAGCGGGGCCATTACGGAGAGCCCGCTGCTTTACGGCGTGCGTGTGATCACCGGGGCCATCGGGGTGAAGGATCGTTTTGGCGACTCGGGCGCACCCTGGGAGTTGATCAAGGAATTCGAGGTCAGTGCCGAACACATCACGCAAAAAGCAGTGGAGTTGATGGACGTCAAGAGATGCTGGCCCTCGGAAAAAGAGGAACGCTTGCTGACCGGAGTTGCCACGAAGTACGAATGACAGGCACTTAATTGAATGGGTGAGAGCGGTTGGCCCGAACCTGCTGGCTCGAATCTGCCTTCTCATCGCCGCCCGATTGCGGAGTAGTATGATCTTCTCTTAGACTCGCACGTGGGGTGCGAGTCAGTATCGGGTATCTGCAAGATTTCCACTCAGAGAGAACAATGAGCAAGAAATTTCGCGTCTTTGCCACCAGCGATATTGGGGAATCCATTGACCTGCTGCGCAAACGGGGATACGACGTCGAGGTATATCCCAAGCCGGAGGCGCCGCCCAAGAGCTTGCTCCTGGAGAAGGTGAAGTCGGGCATCGACGGGCTGATCACTACGTTACGGGACCAGATCGATGCCGAAGTATTCGAGGCCGGCAAAGGACATCTTAAGGTGGTGGCCCAGATCGCGGTGGGGTTCGACAACATCAACCGGGCAGATGCCAACCGCCACAAAGTCCCCTTCACTCATACCGCGGACGTGCTCACCGAAGCCACCGCTGAGTTCGCTTTCTTCATGCTGGGTGCGCTGGCCCGCAAGATGTGGACAGCGGAGCACTTGACTCGTGAAAACAAGTGGGACTACTGGCATCCCTACCTGCCGTTCCTAGGGGACGAAGTAACTGGCAAGACCATCGCCATCATCGGTACCGGACGCATTGGCCTGGCTATGATCAAGAAGTGTGCTGGGTTCGACATGAACATTGCGTGCTACGACCCGGTTTACCAGAATCGGGAGTACGTGAGCGCCATGCAGGAGACGATGGATTTACGCCACGCGCGCGGCATCCAGAAAGAGAAAACATGGATCAAGTACTCGACGATTGACGTGGCTCTCACCCATGCCGACTTCGTCAGCGTGCACGTGCCGCTGTTGCTGGAAGGCGAGAGCCCGACGCCGACTTATCACCTTTTCAATGAACGCACGCTCCGCATGATGAAGTCCACTGCGTTTCTGGTAAACACTTCGCGTGGCCCAGTCGTGGATGAGGCCGCGCTGGCGAAGGCACTGAGAGACAAATGGATTGGCGGTGCGGCGCTGGATGTTTACGAAAAGGAACCCTTGCCGGCCGATTCACCGCTGCGCGATCCGGCGATTGAGGACCGCTGCCGGTTGTACCCGCATTTTGCCAGCGCTGCCAGGATCACGCGGCTCTCGACCGATCCCAATAAAGGGATGGCAGGACGTACGGTGCAGGGGTTGATCGACGTGCTGGAAGGAAACTACGGCGGCGATGTTACGAAGATGCCGTATGTGGTGAATAAAGAGGCGTTCGGGAAGTAGCGAGTGCAGCTCTTAGCTCCTAGCTTCTAGCTTTTGGCTCTCAGTGTTCAGCCAGAGAGACGGCGCTTCAGGGTATTGGTAAAGGCCTTATAGGGCTAAATGCTGAGTGCTAATTGCTAAGTGCTGGTTTATTCCGAGACGCTGTGTTCTTCGCTCTGGGAGCGCAGGACTCGATCTACTGAGTAGGGGGCGCGGCGGGTGGGTTCGTGGTAGTGGCGCACTTGCATCTCGCCCAACAGGCCGACCGCCAGCATGTTCAAGCCCGCCAGTAGCAGCACCGCGGCAAAAATCATCAGCGGGCCGTGATTGGTCATCACGTCAGCATGACGTAGAAACTTCTCCGCCAGCAGCCAGAGGCTGACACCCGATCCCGCCAGCATGCTCAGCAGCCCCAGGGTGCCGAAGAAATGCAGCGGGCGCGAGAGATAGCGCAGCAGGAAACGAATTGTGATCAGGTCGAAAAACACCCGGAAGGTGCGCGAAATTCCGTAGTGTGAATTCCCGCGCTCGCGGTTCACGTTGCGGATGGACACCTCGCAGATGGTTGCGCCGTGCCAGGAGGCGAGAGCCGGAATAAAGCGGTGCAGCTCGCCGTAGAGCGGGACCTGCTCCAGAATCTCGCGCCGGTAGGCCTTGAAGGTGGTGCCGAAGTCGTGGATATCGACTCCGCTCAGTTTGGCCATCAGCCAGTTGGCGCACTTCGAGGGAATGCGGCGCAGCCACAGGTTGTCAATGCGGCGTTTGCGCCATCCGCTAACGATGTCATAGCCCTCGGCAATCTTCTCCAGAAACCGGGGGATGTCGGCGGGGTCGTGCTGCAGGTCGCCGTCCATGGCGATGATGTACTCGCCGCGAGCGTGGTCGAAACCGGCGGCCAGGGCAGAGGTCTGGCCGAAGTTCCGGCGCAACTTGACCACCGTGACCCGGCTATCCACCGCCGCGATTTCACGCAGCAGATGGAAGGTGCGGTCCGTGGAACCGTCGTCCACCAGCACAATCTCGAAGCCTTCGCCGTTCCCCTCCATGACCGCTTTCAAGCGGTCATAAAGATCGGTGACGTTTTCCTGCTCGTTGTGCAGCGGGACGACTATGGAATACTTGGGCATGAGGTCATATTATACGGCGGACTGGCTTTTTTGTGGTGGTTACTCCGGTTCGTCTGGTACTGTTCCAGAATCAGATTGGAACTCGGGGCCTATGCACGACCGGCCCGGCTGGAATAAGATGAGCGGCGGTAGGAAGTACAGTTCTGGACGTCATGAAGCGGGAAGGGAGCCCGCCAAAATGGATGCCATTGTCATGATTATGTTCGGCTGCCTGCTTTCCACAACAACCGCGCTGACCTTTATGGAGGTCCGGCGATTGCGGAAAAAGCTGGAAGCGAAGTAGGCGGAAGTAGAAACGGAGGGGTTCTACTTCCTGGCTAGTTTAAAGAGACGTAGCAAGCTACGTCTCTACAGGTAGTTCGTTAGAATCCCGGGCCCTCCGGGTACGCAGGTAGATCGGGAGGCCGCGGCGGCAGCTTCTTGGGATTCGCCTGGATCTCCTTCATCACCAACTCAATGGCTTTCTCCAGTTGCGGGTCCTGGCCTTTCACTACCTGGTCGGGCCGATTTTCTACCACAATATCGGGCTGTACGCCGCGGTTTTCGATAATCCACTTGCTGTTCAGGTCGTACCGGGAAAATTCGGGCCGGGTGATATAGCCGCCGTCCATCAGCGGAATAGCGCCCCGGATGCCCCGAACTCCGCCCCACGTCCGTTCGCCAATGAGTGGACCCAACTTGTAGTACTTGAAGTAGTAGCTGAAGAGGTCACCATCGGAGGCAGCGTAGTGGTTGGTGACGCAGGCCATGTATCCGTGGAAGACGTTCGGAGGCACTGTGCCGACCTCCCAATTACGGGCTGAACCCATACCGGCGAGCACGCGGCGCAGGCGCTCGAAGATGAGCTGGTCCACGAAGCCGCCGCCGTTGTAGCGGACGTCAATGATGAGACCCTCCTTGCGGATCTGCGGAAAATACTGTTTGACGAACTGGTTCAGACCCTCCGCCCCCATGTCTGGGATGTAGACGTAGCCCACCCGCCCATTAGTGGCGGCTTCGACTTTCTTGCGGTTGGTCTCGATCATGTTCAGTTCGTGCAGGCTGAACTCGTCGGCAATGGGTTTTACTTGCACGTTGCGTGAGCCGTCCTCCGAAGGCTTTGAGTTCACGGTTAGACTTACGGTATCGCCCGCTGTATTGACGAACAGCTCATCGGGGCTTTGCGGAGCACGCAATGGACGACCATTGACTGCCACCAGGTAATCCCCTTCCCTGACGTTCACACCGGGGTCGGTGAGCGGGGAACGCACCTTGGCATCCCAGTTTTCTCCACGATAGATTTTCTTGATGCGATACATGCCGCTGGCTTTGTCGGTTTCAAAATCCGCACCCAACAAACCCACATTGACAGGATGCAATTCCGGGTAATCTCCGCCCCCCACGTAGGTGTGAGAGTTGGAAAGCTCCCCGATCATTTCGCCCAAGACATACGTGAGGCTGTAGCGGTCGGCCACGAAGGGCAGAAGTTGGACATACTTCTCTCGAACCTTCTGCCAATCCACACCGTTCATGGAGGCTTCGTGAAAGTAGTCGCGTTCCTGGCGCCAGACCTCGTTGAAGATCTGTGACCACTCCTGGGGCGGGTCCACTTCAGCCTTCATTCCGGCGAGGTTGAGCGAGCCTTCGCCGGGCTTTTTCGCGCCATCGGGTTTGGCATCGATGATGCCGTAGGTGTGTCCGTTAGGGCCGCCTTCAGCCTCGTACAGCAGCTTGGAACCGTCGAAGGACATGGCAAAGCGCTGGACGTCTTCGATCAATACCTTGTTCTTCCGTTCTTTGAGATCGTAAACATGTACGGCAGAGGCCTCGCCCGGAATCGGACCGGACAAGCCCTGGACAGGAGTGCTGGCGTAGTAGACGAAGCCCTTGGTCACGTTGTAGGCGTTAATCACTGCCGGGTCCATGGGCAGAGCGACCACGCGGTCTTGAATACCATCAAGGTCAATGCGGAACTCGGCGGGCTTTTCTTTGTCTTTTGAGTCTTTGTCCTTCGACTCTTTGTCTTTGTCTTTGTCTTTGGAGTCGGCCTTGCTATCGCTCTTCGCCGGTTCCTTGGCTGCGCCCGCAGCTGGCGCCGGCTCATCCTTCTTGATCTGGGCTTCGTCGCTCAGCGCCGGGAACGGTGAGGGCTCATCCTTACGCAGGGTGGCGATGTAGACGCGAGTAGTCTTGGGATTGGAGAACTCAAAATCTACGTTGCCCAGGACTTCGTTGAAGTCACGATCGGAGAGGAAATAGAAATACTTCCCATCCGGATCGAAGAGAGGAGAGAAACTGTTGGTCATGCTGGTGGTGACGGGGGTGATTTTCTTGTCGGCCACCGAGTACAGGTAGACGACGCTATAGTTGTTCTCGGCCTGGTTGTCATAGGCCAGCCACTTGCTGTCTGGGGACCAGGAGTAGTTTGTAATCTCGAAATACTTGCCGCGGTCCACCTCGAAGGGCTTCTTGTCGCTGATGTCGGTGTACCACAGGCGCAAATCTTTATCAGCCCAAGCCAGCTTCTTGCTGTCTGGAGACCAGACGGGGGCGAATTTGAAGCCTTTGTAGCCGCTGGTAATCTGCTGCTCCTTGCCCATGCCGTCGTGCGGGGTGATGTAGATCTCGTCCTCGCCGGTGCGATCGGAAACGTAGGCGATCCAGCGGCCGTCGGGCGACCACGCGACCGACTTCTCGCGAATTCCCGGGGTGCGCGTCAGGTTGCGAACGCTGCCTTCCTTAGCGGGCACGGTAAAGACGTCGCCGCGGGCGGCAAACACGGCGCGCTTCCCTTCCGGCGAGAGGTCGAAGTCGGTGATGTTCTTGCTGACGCTGGTCCAGTGCTTCATGCTCTGGTCACGGTCGCCGGGCACATCGATGGTCCGCTTCTTCGCCTGCTTCGACTGGAGGTCGAAGGTGTAGAGGTAACCGCCGTTCTCAAACACGATGGCGTCCGGTCCCAGGCTGGGCCACATTACGTCGAAGTCGGTGAAGTGAGTGAGTTGTGCGATCTGCTTGGTGCCCAGGTCGTAACTGTAGAGATTAAGCCGATGCTCCGAGCCACGGTCAGAGGTGAAGTAGATAGTGTTGCCGTGCCACAGGGGAAAAGTGTCAGTCCAATCCGTGTGGGGGACGTCTTCGCTAGTGTTGTTCTTCAGGTGGTATATGGAGATGGCTTGAGCCAAGCCGCCGGTATAGCGCTTCCAGGTGCGGAAGTTGCGGAAAATCTGGTTGTAGGCAATCTTGCTTCCGTCTGGCGAGAATGAACTCAGTCCTCCCTGGTCCATGGGCAAGGGTTCCGGCAATCCGCCGTCAATGCTGATGCTGTAGGGACGCTTCACCCAGCCATTGGAAGCATCGCGGCGGGTTAGAAACAGGATGCGCTTGCTGTCAGGAAACCAGGTCAAAACTTCGTTATGAATGCCCATGCGGTCGGTGAGGGGAGTGGAGCTGCCCTGGTAAAACGTGAGCTGCCTGGGTTGTCCACCGTCCGCGGGCATGACGTACACATTGAAGTTGCCGTCGTACTGGCCGGTGAAAGCGATCCACTTGCCGTCGGGTGAAAATTTGGGAAACAGTTCGCGACCGGCGTCGGAGGTGATGCGCCGGGCGATGCCGCCCGAACTGGAGGCGAGCCACAGATCGCCGCCGTACATGAAGGCTATCTTGTCCTTGTAAATGTCGGGAAAGCGCAGCAGGCGGCCTTCTTGCATCTCCTGGCCCAGCGCCAGGCAGGCGCAGCCGACGACCCACAGCGCGATGAATTTCTTGAGAAAAGACATGAGGGCTCCTCCTTGCCGAGTTTCGCGGACGGAAAATGAAATCTTCATCGGAAGAAACGTGTGATTGTATCAGCTTCAATACCTGGTTCGCAGGACATTGACACTGACCCGATGTTTTGGACGAGGCAAGAGACAAAAGGAAAGCGTCCGCCCGAGACAACGGTGGTTGACTGATCGCCTATAATTCCGGTTCCTCGTTCACGGGGTGCGGAGAAACAAACTTGAGCAAAACTAAGGACCTGTCACCCGGCTCCAGAATTCTGCAGCGCAGAGACTTTCTTCAAACCAGTCTGCTCGGTGGCGTTAGCGCGGCTGTTCTGCCCGCCCTGGCCGGTGCTCGCGAGCTTTCACCGGCATCCGCGGCGCCAGCGCCGGGGGTTCGGCCATTTGAACTGGACGAGGCTACGATCGCCGACCTTCAGGCCGGGATGGCCTCCGGAAAATACACGGCGCACTCGCTTACCCAGAAATATCTGGCGCGGATCGAGGAAATCGACAAGCGTGGCCCGGTGGTGAACAGCGTCATCGAAGTTAATCCCGACGCTTTGGCCATCGCCGATGGCCTCGACAAGGAACGTAAGGAGAGAGGCGCGCGGGGCCCGCTGCACGGCATTCCGGTTCTTATCAAGGACAACATTGACACGGCCGACCGCATGCATACCAGCGCCGGGTCGCTGGCCTTGATGGGCTCGCGGCCAGCCCGGGATTCCTTTGTGGCACAGAAACTCCGCGAAGCCGGCGCTGTGATCTTGGGCAAGACTAACCTCAGCGAATGGGCGAATATCCGTTCCAGCCACTCCACGAGCGGTTGGAGCGGACGCGGGGGGCTGACGAAAAACCCCTATGCGCTCGACCGCAATCCCTGCGGGTCAAGTTCGGGCTCGGGCGCGGCGGTGGCTGCCAACTTGTGCGCGCTGGCCGTGGGCACGGAGACGGATGGCTCGGTGGTTTGCCCGGCGTCGGCGAACGGACTGGTGGGGATCAAGCCGACTCTTGGCCTGGTGAGCCGTTCCGGCATCATTCCCATCGCGCATAGCCAGGATACAGCCGGCCCCATGGCGCGTACGGTGCGAGACGCGGCCATTCTGCTGGGCGTGCTGGCGGGAGTGGATGTGCGTGACAGCGCCACGGCAGAGAGCGCCGGCAAAGGATTGGCCGACTACGCCAAGTTTCTTGATCCCAATGGATTGCGTGGCGCACGCATCGGCGTGGCGCGCAAGTATTTTGGTTTCCATGATGCAGTGGATAAGGCTATGGAAGAGGCGATCTACGAGATGAAGCGGCAGGGCGCGGTCGTGGTTGATCCCGCTGACCTGCCGTCGCATGGCAAGTTCGACAAGACCGAATTCACTGTGCTGCTGTACGAATTGAAAGCTGATCTCAATGCATATCTGGCCAGCCGCCCTGATTCTCAGGTGCATTCGCTGCAGGAGATCATCGCCTTCAACGATCGCAACAAAGATAAGGAAATGCCTTATTTCGGCCAGGATATTTTTGTCAAAGCCGAGGCCAAGGGGCCGCTGACCGAGAAGGAATACCTCGATGCCTTGGAAGCGAACCACCGTCTGTCGCGAAAAGAGGGCATCGATGCAGTGATGGACGACCAGCATCTGGATGCGCTCGTCGCTCCCACTGCCGGCCCAGCCTGGCTCACGGACTTGATCGATGGCGACCACGACAGCGGGGGCAGCTCGAATGCTGCCGCAGTGGCTGGATACCCGGACATCACCCTGCCGATGGGATTCTATGCTGGCCTGCCGTTCGGAATTTCGTTCTTTGGCCGAGCCTGGAGCGAGCCCACGCTGATCAAGCTAGCCTACGCATTTGAGCAAGCGAGGAAAGTCAGGAAGCCGCCGCAGTTCCTGGCGACGGCAAAGCCATGAGGTAGAACGACTAGGCTTCTCATAAATGGCCCGGCCAGCCCTTCTGCGAGCGGGCGAAAAACCTCAGGGGCTAAAGCCCCCAATTTTGGCGGCTCTTGCGGCACGGCTGAAGCCGTGCCCTTCCACGGTGCTGCCGACAGCATTCCTACTCGTATCGCAGGGCTTCAATGGGATCGAGATTGGCGGCGCGCACTGCGGGAAACATTCCGCTGGCCACGCCTACCAGGGCGAGAATTGTGGTCGAGATCAAAAGTATTTTCGGGGCGACGATAAGCTGGATGTCGCCCGCTTCAGCGTGCGTCGCCATGGCGCTGTATAGAGTCAGCCTGCCCACGGAAATTGCGACTACGTAGGAAAGCAGTATGCCGAACACTCCACCCACGGCGGTGATCGCCATGGCTTCAGCGAGGAACTGGAACAGAATGTCGCGCTTGCGCGCGCCCAGCGCTTTCTCTACTCCGATTTCACGGGTACGCTGAGTCACCGAAACCAGCATGATATTCATCAGCCCGACTCCGCCGATGCCGAGCGTGATGGTCCCGATGAACGCCAGCAGGATTTTCAATCCCATGCTGATGATTCCGAACTGGGTGAGCTGCTTCTGGGCGTCGAACACGAACACCGCGCGGTGGTCATCAGGCTTGAAGCCATGGGCCAGGGCCAGCGAATCGCGGATCGTCTTGTCCAGCTTGTCGTGGTCCAGACCCTGGGAGTCGAGCCAGATGCCGCCGAGGTAGTGAACGTCCTGCAATACTTCCATGGAAGTGAAAGGAATGTAGATGGCGCGGTTGTCATCGTTGTCCCCTTCTTGCATACGCGCCTGCAAAACTCCTACCACCTGGAAACTGACTCCCTTGATGCGAATGGTTTCGCCCAGGGGCGGTATTCCTGAGAACAACTTGTCCCTGGCTTCGATGCCCAGTACAGCAACGTGGCCGTGGCTCAGGCTGTCCTGATCGTTAAGGAAGCGGCCGGTTTCCATATCAAGGTTCCAGATGCTTTGAATGGAGGGGTCCATGCCGTAAACCGGAAAGCTGAAGGAACGGTTCCCGCTCTGAACCGTGGCGTCGGTTTGGGTGTGGCGGGAAACATGGCGGACGAGTGGCACTACATTGCGCATCAGTTCGACATCTTCATCGGTGAAGCGAATCTGGACCCCGGCTTTGTTGCCGCCAGCCTGCTGCGAGGTGCGGCCGGGAAATATTCCCACGGCGGTGGCACCGAAACTCTGGAAGATATTTTCAATGGCCCGGCCGAAGCCCTCGCCATAAGCGAGCAGTAGGACTACCGTGGCGATGCCCCAGGCCATGCCCAACATGGTGAGCACGGTCTTACGGAGGTCGTGGCGCATGGCGCCGTAGGCTTGGTGCAGTAGATCACGCTTCATAATTATTCATTATTCCTGAATTCCTTATTCCTTGCGTAGCGCCTCCACGGGTTGCAATTCCGCCGCTTTGCGGGCCGGATACAGTCCGGCAACGATGCCGGCGAAGGCGAGCGATCCGATAGCCAGCGCCGCAGTGGAGGGTACCAGCTTTGGGGTATCCCATCCCGGAGGCGAGGGCAGCGTGGACAGCGCCGCCATTAAGGCCGCGGCTCCGCCCATACCCAGCCCGCCGCTCAGCAACGTCAGGAACGCGCCTTCAATAAAAAACTGGAACATGATACTGCGGTTGGTTGCTCCCAGGGCCTTCCGGAGACCAATTTCCCGCGTACGGTCAGCAACCGCGACCAGCATGATGTTGATGATCCCGATAGCGCCCAAAGTCAGCGTGACCAGCCCCACACTGCCTAAGAACATGTTCATGGCGTCGAAGATCTTGCCCACCTGGTCTACGGTCTTGATCGTGTCCCACTCGTCATAGGCATCGGGCGCGAGGTAGTCAAACCCGTGGTTGCGGGCAATGACCTTGTGCACCTCGAGCCTGGCGGATTCATGCAGGTCGCGGGCCTTGGGCTGGTAGTTGATGAAGGAGATCGTACCCGGTATAACGCCGACATTCAGGGGCGGAAAAGTTTGCTGCATGGTGTTAAACGGAATGAAGATCCGCAAATTCAGGGTGTTGTTATCGCCGTGTCCGATGCGCTTCAGGGTGCCAATGACCTGAAAACGAATTCCATTCAATAGAATGGTGCTGCCGACAGAGGGCCGTCCGGGAAACAAAACCCGCCGGGCTTCGTCGCCCAGCACCACGACGCTGCGCTTTTGAACGTCGTCGAGTTCATTGAGCCAGCGCCCGTCCGATATCGGTAGATAGCGGATCTGGTTGAAGTAGGCCGGCACACCCATCAGTTGGCCGCTGCTCTGGAAAAAATCACTGACGGCGCGAATGTCGCCGCGGGAGATGACCGGAGCGCAGGCCTTGACGTCTGGGGCATCGCGCAAGATGTCCAGGTAGTCCTTGTAGGTGAGGTAGTACTGCCGCATGCTGGTGAAACTGCCCTCGACGGCCGGAGCGCGGCCGCCCCAGATGAACATGACGTTCTCACCTAACTCGTCGAACTGCTTGCGATTACCAGAGCGGAAGCCCTCGCCCAGGCCCACCAAGAGAAGTAACGATCCCACCCCCCAGGCGATCCCGAACATGGTCAAGAAAGATCGCAGCTTGTGGGCCCAGAGTGTACGCAGGGTTTGGCCGAAGATCTCGAGGAGCAGAAGCATGGCGTTATGTCCATGATACCCGAGGCAACTCCACAAGAATCCCTACTACATGCCTGAGCGGGAGCGTGGCGTTCTTCGCCACATTCAGTTAGGAGTTGCGCCCAGGGGTTGTCACAGATCTCGCAGGGTCCCCGAAAGTAATAGGGCTTCCGTCACTTGCACACACCATGCACCGGACTAGCATTTGAATGTGCGTGGGGTGTTTCGAGCATTCAAGTCTGCCGCATTTTCTGGGCTCTTGCTAGGCGTGGCTGGAAACGCCGCGGCACAGAGCGGTTACCAAGTTGTGTCTCTCAGTAGCCCGGGAACGATCACCGGTACAGTTCGGTGGTTGGGCCCCATGCCCCGCGCGCTCAGCCTTCCGATTACCAAGGACAATGAGATTTGCGATCCGGAATCGCATAAGACCCGGGAACTGGAGCGGCTGATTGTGGGCCCGCAGGGCGGGGTCGCAAACACCGTCGTGTTTTTGAAGAATATCTCCAGCGGGAAAGCGATGGACCTGCCCGAACCCAGACGCTTCCTGGACCAGAAGCACTGCCGTTACGAACCCCATATTTTGTTAGTGCCGCAGGGTGGCGAGCTTCAAATGAAGAGTTCCGACGCCACGCTCCACACCGTCCACATGGAAGGCGCCGCCAGCTACAATCTGCCCTTTCCCTTCGTCAACAGAATCACTGCCCGCAACATGAACACAGCGGGTGTAGCTACCGTGAGATGCAATGGCGGGCATGTTTGGATGAATGCCGAGATCGTGGTGGCGCCGCATCCCTACTACGTCGTGACCGACGAGAGCGGGAAGTTCGAACTGACCGACGTGCCTCCCGGGGAATACGAGATCGCGGCCTGGCACGAGGGCTGGGGCCTGGTTCGACGAGAGAACGCTTTTGACGTTCTCAGCCAGCAGAGGATCCAGCGTCCGGTGTTCACCGAGCCGAGAACCTGGGTGAAAAAGGTCGCCGTTGGCCCGGATGAAACGGCAGTCGTCAATTTCGCGCTCAGCGAAAAGTAGCCCCCCGATAACATTGGTTTCCCGCAGATCGAGTGCGTTTCCTGGCCTCCCCGGCACGATCACAGGTTTTCTTCAACCGCGCGAGGAAAGTGTTTGCGAGGATTTGCCGGAGTGCTTGAGAACAGTGGTAGCCCCGGGGTGAGTCGAACACCCGACCTTCGGTTTAGGAAACCGCTGCTCTATCCATCTGAGCTACGGGGCCAGTGCCTAGAGTCGATTGTACTTGACAGACGAGCATTCCCAGCAGCATTCAGCGTCTACTGGCGTCTGCGGCAGCGTCCCACACTTGCTTCCCGCCAACGAATGTTCTGAGTACTTTCACCTCGCGGATTTTCACGGGGTCGATGGCAAAGATGTCGTCGCTGAGGAGCACCATATCAGCCAGTTTGCCGGGCGTGATCGAGCCTTTTTCGTGTTCTTGAAACTCGGCGTAGGCTGAGCCCATGGTATAGGCCTCGACGGTTTCAGCGACTGAGAGCTTTTGCTCGGGAAACCAGCCATTGGGATTCTTTCCATCGAGGGTGGCGCGAGTTACGGCGGCGTAGGCCGTCAACAAGGGGTTGAGCGGAGCCACCTCCCAATCGGTGCCGAAAGCCAGGCGCACGCCGTGATTCAGGAGCGTTCGGAAGGCGTAGGTGCGGCTGGCGCGATCATGGCCAATGCGGCCTTCGGCCCAGCGTCCGTCGTCAATCGCGTGGTAGGGCTGCATGGATGCGATCACGTGAAGCTGGGTGAAGCGGTCGAAGTCTTTGGCGGCCATGTGCTGGGCATGCTCGATGCGGAAGCGGCGGTCGGCTTCGCCGTGGGCTTTTACCACGTCGGAGTAGAGGTCGAGGATGGTTGAGATTCCCTCGTCGCCAATGGCATGGGTGCAGATCTGCAGACCGGCGGCGTCGGCTTTCATCATGCGATCGCGCATCAGCGAGATGGGATGCATTTCATCAGACAAGAGGCCACGGTTGTTGGGCTGATTCAGGAAAGGCTCGAAGAAGTAGGCGGTGCCGGAACCGAGCGAGCCGTCGGCGAATGCCTTCAGGGCTCCAATCCGCAGGAAAGGCCCGCCGAAGGCGTGGCGAATGCCGATCTTTATCTGGTCGTCCACGCCCGTAATGAGTGGAGCGGCGTAGATGCGCGCGGTCAGCTCGCCACGCTGCAGCAGTTCGGCGTAGACGGCGATGTCGGCGTAGTCGGCGCTCATATTCTGAACGCTGGTGACGCCCAGGGAAGCGGCATGGGCGAGGGCGCGCTGCACCGCGTGCAGGCGCTGCTCGTGGGAAAGCGGCGGGACGACCTGGTAGGCCAGGTCCATTGCGGCGTCTTTGAGGCCTCCGGTGGGATTTCCCTTGCCATCGCGGACGATCACGCCACCCGGCGGGTCGGGAGTCTTGGCTGTAATGCCTGCCAGGCGCAGAGCCACGGAATTTGCCAGGACCATGTGTCCGTCATAACGGCTGAGGAATACCGGCGTGTCCGGTGTCAGCGAGTCAATCAGCTCTTTGGTAGGCATTGTGGGTGGGTTCCACTTGGTCTCATCCCAATCGCCGCCTGTCATCCACTCGCCCTTGGGTGTAGCCTTGGCCCGCTCCGCGATGCGGCGGGCGAACTCTTGCGGGCTGGTGGCATCATTCAGCTGGATGTTATCGAGCTGCAGTCCGCCGGTTACGAAGTGTACGTGCGCGTCATTGAAGCCGGGCAGTAGCAGCTTGCCGCCGGCGTCGATCACTTGGGTGTTGGGGCCGCGCCAGGCGCCGGCGTCCGCGTTCGAGCCAACCGCGACAATCCGGTCGCCCAGCACAGCGACGGCTTGGGCGGCGGGCAGAGACTTATCTACCGTCCAGATTTTTGCGTTGGTGATGATGAGGTCTGCGGCCGGCTTCGATTGAGCCTGGCCGAAGCCTGGGAGCAGGAGTGCGCAAGCGCCTAGCAGCACGATGGAATATCGGATAAGTTTGAGCATAGGCCTTCTCCAGATTTCAAGCTCGTCCGCCGCGCACGCCGGCGCGAAGCTCTTGCACGATTTCTGCTGCGGCCTTACGGGCGGCTTCTTGCTGGGTAACGTCAAAGGAGATGGCGCCAACGCGGGCGTGCCCTCCGCCGCCGTAGCGCTCGCAGACTTTGGCCAAATTCACGACCGGCTCCGAGGGCGCCCAGGGATTCGATCCTACCGAGACCTTTACCCGGAAACTGCTCTTGCTGAGGCCCACGCTATAGATCGACTCAGGGTGAAGATAGTAAGGAACGAACTTGTTGTAGCCCTCAAGATCGTGGTCGGTAACGTCGAAAAAGATGGTGCCATCCTTGGATTCGATGCGTTCCCCCAGAACAGCGATGGAGCACCGGTGACGCTCCAGCAGCGGCGGTAACAGCGGCGCGATAAAAGGCTCCTCGAGAATCTGCGCCAGCGGCTTGTAGGCCAGCAGAGTGATGAGCCGGGGAACAAAATCGTGCTGCTGCGCTGACTCAATCACCATGGTCAGCTTCATGGCGGGCTCCCGCATTTCCACGGCGGTGTGGGCGTCGGGATACATGGCGCCATCAATGATGTCGGTCCAGTGCACGAGATCGGCAACCGGAGCCGGGTTGAATCCAAAGCGCTGCTCGGCCACGGCGGCGATAAAGCTGGTGCAGGACTTGAAATCCGGGTCGTAGAACTTACGGTTGCTCTGGCCCTGCTCGAAGTGGGCAGCATCCTCCGGGGTTAGAAAGGCGCTCTGGTGGTGGTCGAACCACCAGGTGATCTTGGGTGAGCTGGAATACTTGAAGTCCACAATGGCGTTTTCGTCGCCGTCAAAATGAGCTTCGTTGAAGAGAGCGCCGGCGCGGTGCAGCAGTCCGGAGAAAACGAACTCGACGTCGTTGCGGATTCGTTCCCGGTAAAACCGAGAGAAAAGAGCGGCTGAGGAAGCTCCGTCGAAACATTTGTCGTGGTAGAAGACCCGAACTTTCAAGTGCTCCCTTTCCAGGTCCCGCATCAGGCGGCCAGATTCCCCAGACACGAGTGCAAACTAAAAGTAAATAGGAATGACATCCCGGAGAGGATATGTCAAGCGGAGAAGAGAGCGGCCTGGTCTCTGGCGCACCGCGCAAGTGAGACCAAGCCGCGAATTGGCAATACGATTCTTGAGGAAGCTTGCCCGCGACTGCCGTCGAGGATTAGGCAGCGTTGGCCTGTTTTTCAGCTAGGTCGCCGATTACCGGCAACTTGAACATCTGACCCTGGTTGGCCTTGAGCAGGAGAATGATCCAGAGGATCAGTCCTCCCAGTCCGAGCAGCGGCCAAATAAGGATCGTCGCCCAGCCCAATACCGGGATCATTCCGACGATACTGAGCACAATCCACAGGGCGCACCATGCCACTCCGAAAAAGATTGATTGGAAGGCGTGGAAGCGGACAAAACGCTTCTTGTTGTAAGGTTCCATCACCAGAAAGATGATCGCCGGGATGATGGTCACATAGGCCAGCATGCCCGCGACATTGTCCGTCATTCCGCCGGTACTGGCCTGGGCAGCCCCGCCCGCCTTGGCGCTGCACGCCGGGCACATGGTCGAACCGTCAGCAATCTGTGTCCCACACCCGCTGCAAAAAGCCATGGATTTCCTCCCAATACTGGTTATTTCGCAAGAGTACTGACCACTACGACAACCAACCGATCCACAACGGAATGTCGCGCGAAAGTTATCAGAATCAGCGTCCCAAGGCAAATAGAATCGTACGGGCGCCAGCAGGATACTCCTTCTGAAATTAGGGCAGGTTGGACTGCTTCTGCGCCCAGTCGCCGATGAAAGGCAGAATGAAGATTTCACCCTGCACAGCCTTGACCAGCAGCACCATCCAGAGGATCGCCCAGCCCAGGACAGCGACCATGACAGTCAAAAGCACCACAAAGTGGCCCAGCACCGGAATGAAAGAAAGGACGGCGAAGACCAGCCTCAGCAGTATGCCGGCCGCCACTGCCGCAACCGTGAGAAAGACTGACTGGAAAGAATGAAAGCGAATAAAGCGGTTCTTGTTATAAGGCTCGACTAGGAGAAGGATGACTGCAGGAATGAAGGTAATGTAAGCCGCCGCGCCGATGAGGTTGTCTTTGAGGGTAGTGCCCGGGAGGGTAGCGCCCTGCGGCAGTTTGGTTTCGCCGATGGGGTTCCCGCAGGCGGCACAAAAAGAACTGATGTCGGGCATTTGGGCGCCGCATTGGGAGCAGACACGAGGCATGAACGTCCTTTCTTGCTTCCTGGTTCAGGGAACGGGATCATCGGTACCCAGAGGGACGTTGCGACGGCAGCGCCACAGGCGGGTAGAGGTCAGAAGCAGCCCTTTCCGCAGGCCATATTTTCGCACCGCCTCGACCGAAGAGTGCGAGCAGGTGGGATAGAAGCGGCAGCGCACGAATCCCGCGAGCATTGGGCTGCCAAAGTCCTGGTACGAGTGCACCAATGCACTATAAACCCGCACGGAAAGCTGTTCGTCCGGCGGTCGAAGGCTATCGGCTGATGCCGCTGCCACCACCAAGGCAAGAAGCGCCAGATAAGTCCCTGGATTCCTCAAGCATTGCCGCAATGTGGACATGTCGTGCTCACTGGCATCCGCTTCATTTTACAGTGTGCGCAGAGCACAGGGTCGCCCTTGGGACGGACCAGCAGGTAGATGATGAGGCCGACGATTCCGGTAATCATCACCAGAATCATCCACAGGATCGAGTTATCCATGCCGCGGTTCTTCGCATCCCGTGCCACCCACACCAGCAAGGCGATGTTGAGCGCGATGATCCCGAGGATGACAAAAAACAAGAAACCAGCGCAGCCAAAGCAGGCAGCTCCTGCGGCGGCATCGCTATCGCGCTGCAGCAGAATGGTACCGAGCCATGCTGCGCCCGCCAACTTTGCCGCTTCCGACCCAAGGACGTGGTGCATGGAATCGTTCTCCTGAGAAAGGTTCGGTCTGCACTAAGTCACACCACACGCCGCGAACTATTCTTCTTGCGGCATTCCTCACACACTCCATAAATCTGGAAGGTGTGACGCGTGGTGGAGTAATGATGCTTGTGCCCGATCTCCTGCTCCAGGTGGTCAACTTCGGGAGAGAAGAATTCCACCGAACTGCCGCATTCCGTGCACACCATGTGGTGGTGGCTGCGGCGATTGTACTGGTGCTCGTAACGGGCGATGCCGTCGTGAAAAGCGACTTCACTAGCCAGACCGCACTCGGACAGCAGTTTGAGGGTGCGGTAGACGGTGGTGAATCCGATCTTGGGATCTTTTTTCTTCACTAGCCGGTGTAGCTCGTCGGTGGAAAGGTGTTCACGGGTTTCCAGGAAGGTGCGCAGGATAGTGTCGCGCTGCGCCGTATGTTTCAGGCCCACACGTTTCAGGTGCCGGTGCAGGATGGCCTCGGCCTCGCGAATCATTTCGCGCGAAATTGTGGGCTGATCGTCGATCCGTTTTTGCAGCATGCTGTCTTTCGTTCTCGGAGGCAGGGCGCCAAAAGCGTTGCGGGTCAGCTCCGCCTGCGATCCGCTTCAGTTCCCTACCCTGAGCTGTCAACAGAATAATACTGGCCTTTGGGAATCGCGCCAACCATTTTGACCAATCCGCCTCGGAATGGGCCGGTATGAGGAAGAAAGGCTTGGTCAGGGCGTCGGCGGTCTCGGCGTCGTCCAGAAGCACAGTGACACTCACGGCCCCGCCAACCGCCTGGCCGGTGGCCGGGTCCATGATATGCGAGCGCCGCGCTTTGCCCTCGCCGACAGTCTTTTCATAGGTTCCCGAGGTGGCCAAAGACTCGCCATCGCGCAGTTCCAGCCAGGCTGCGGGCGTCTCCCCATCGCGCGGATCGCGGATAAACACGGGCCAACCAGTGGTCCCCGGCGGAGATCCAATTGCCGCGATGGAGCTCCCGCCCAGGCTGACTAGGGCGGTCTGAACTCCGTAGCTGCGAAGCACCTGGGCGGCCTTTTGTGCGGCATAGCCTTTGGCGATTCCTCCCAGATCGATTTCCATGCCGGGGACTGCAAACTTGATGCTGTGCTCGTAAGCATCGAGCGTGATTTTTTTCCAGCCGACCCGGCTGCGGGCTGCGGCAATCGCCTGGTCACGACTTCCCGGCTTCGTGTCCGACGGCAAGAAGCCCCAGGCCCGAACTAGCGGCCCAACCGTAGGATCAAAGTGCCCATCGGTCGCTTCCGCCATCCGCAACGCGACCTGGATCCGCTCAAACAGTTCCCCGCTGACAGGTATCTTCGGACGGACCCCATCGCCGGCCGCACTGCCAGCCGAAGCATTCATGCGCATCAGTTCAGAGTCGGGCTTCCAGTTGGAGAGCAGTGCGTCAATGCGCTTGAGTTCATCGAAAGCAGCGTTGATCGCGGCATCGGTCTTCTGGTCATCCCCGGGCGTCGAGTAAGCCGTGATCTCGCAAACGGTACCCATGAGGTAGCGGGCTTGCTTGCGAGGCCGCCCCTCGCTGCAGGTAGCGGAACCAGATACAAGCAGGACGAGCCCAAGCAGCACAAGCACGAACTGGAAGCAACGCGCCATTGGAATTTCCGTAGCGCCGGCGTCCCGCCCCCGGACCCGCCCAGCTCTGAGAAACCCTACTTCTGCAAATAAAACACCTGCACCAGCACCAATGCCTTCTTCACGCCACGGGCGATGGCCTCGGAAGACAGAGTTGCGCCGGTATAGTTAATGATGTCTTGATTCACCCGAACCGGATCGGTGCTCTTCTTGCCCCGGAACTGCCGCATGAAGCGCTTTTCCCGGACTTCTGAGCCACGGGATTCCCGGTACTCCAGGATGGCCACGTCGCCTACTTCCCCTTTCGGGGTCATCCCCACAATGAAAGTGATGAATTCCTCCTTCCCGATCTCATTCATGATGACCGCGTAAGCGTTGGGAGTGCCATCTTTGTTGTGGCCGACAAAAAACTTGTAGAGCGGCTCGGGGAAACGTAAACCGGTTTTGCGCTGCAGAGACTCACGCTGAGCTGGCGTGAGCTGCTTAGTATCGACGGTCACGGCCGCTGCCCCTTGAAGGGCGATCTTTACCGCTTGCTCCTCCGAAAGATAGGTTTCACCATGGATTTGCAGGGTGGCCGTGAGCACCAGCAATAACGCCAGCAATGACGCCAAGACAAGCTTCATGGTTGACTCGCCTCGGTGGAAGCACGGCATGGCGTCAGAATACATAGGCAATCGAGCCCACAAGTCCGTTCTTGCCATAGTCGCTGAACGGGATTGGGTTGTTGCCGAAATCCGCTCCGCCGATGGGGCCTGGGATCCTGGGTACGGTACCAAACGGATGGTTGAATGCGTATCCCAGCTTGAAGAAAACGGACGCCGATGGGGCGATGTTGAGTCCTGGAGTCACTCGCCAGCGGTTCAGGTAGAAATCGGGGATGGTTCGGTCAAGGCGAACGGTCTCAACGCGAAGCACCGGAGCGATGTAAGCGCCCTCGTCAAACTTTTCGGAGAAGAAGCCGCCGGGCTTGAACTTGTAGGCGCTTTCCAGGTAGAAACCATCCTGCCCGGGAGAAGTTTGGGCCACAAACTGGGCCAGCGCCGCGACCGATGCTGAGTCACTGAGATTGACGGCTGGCGGCGCTGGACTGCGGCGTGCGATTCCCGGGCCCACAATGTTGGAACGCCCGTACTCGCCGTTGATGGCCCACCGTCCGCGTTGGTACGAGCCATCCAGGAAAAGAATGTTTACCGAATCTGCCGGAGTTCCCAGGTTGTTAAATCTCCCGGTATAGCCCGAAATGCCGAATTCAAGTCCAAGGATGGGAGAAAAGCCCAGCCGTCCGGCCAAAGCCTTGTTTGCGTTGTTGTCCTGGAAGGCAATGGATACAGGTTCAGCCGCCGATGACTGGCCGACCAATCGCGAGAATGGCGTAGCCACGCCGTCATCATCGAAGCCCTGCATACCATTCATTACGTCTGCTTCGTAGGTCAGTTTCATCTCGTGAGGCAACGAGATGCGGCCGCGAACTCCGATGCCGGCATCTCGATACGCCGTTGGGACGATGTATTGGTTAATCAGCGGCCGCAGTGTGAGCAGGTTCAGATTGGAGTCATGATAGGTATTGAACCGGCCCAGCGCGGGGACGAAGATTCCGCCCCGGAAACTGAATTCGGGACGCATCTTCCAGTCCACGAAGGCCTGTTCCACGTCAATCTCGCTTGCCCCCAACTCATACTCGATTTCTGAGTTGAATACGATGTTCTGCTTTTTGGCCAGCACCGCGGCAATGCCGAGGACGAAACGCGTGCTCTGGAAGGTCGGGGTGCCGCCGCCGTCATTTCGTTCGTTGAGCGAGGACTGCCGGAATTGAAAGTCTCCGTAGCCGCCGAGGGTAATGCGCTGGGTGCGCAGCAGGTTCCCCAAGCCCGACAAGTCCCCACCATTGGCTTTGGTCGCCATGGCCAACTCTGGGTCATTGGGCTGGCCGCTATATTGCGGCGTTCCTGTGGCCTCGCCGGATTGCGCCGGTGCAACAGCCGATGCGGTCGCACCTTCGACTCCGGGGGACGCCGCGCGTGAGGCTCGCAATTCCTGCAGGAGCTCAGCTTGAGAATGTTGCAGGGCTTCGATCTGCTGCTGCTGTTTTTGCACCAGGACCGCCAAGTCCGCAACGTGCCTGGTCAGGTCTCCGCTGGCCGCGAGAGGGGACTGCTGGGCCGCCAGCGGCGAGGACAGAACCATGGCGCCACCAACCAGAATGAGGATCACGAGGACTGCGCGCAAGCGTCGCGACATTCGGGCTGCCTCCCTGCATGATTTTGAACATGAAATTGAATTTCATTTTCAATTTGAACATGCTAGAAGCCGCCGTTGGTGGCTGTCAAGGGGAGGCGCGTCACACTTCTGTAATACTTTGCAGCTGACTCGATCTTCCCTCCGGTTTGTGTTCCACGACCACACCCCCTAGAATCGAAACTCCGGCATGGCCACCACTACGACCCCTGTTTCTTCCCGCTCCGGTCTCAGGTTCCGGCGCGTTGTTGCCTACCTGCTGAGCGGGGTCCTGCTCGCCGCCCTGGGAGCATCCGCCTGGCTCTACTCCATGGCCCACTCTGCCCTGCCCCAACTGGACGGCACACTTCAGGTTCGCGGGCTCTCGGCCAGAGTTACCGTAACGCGGGACGAGCACGGCGTCCCCACCATCGACGCCGCCAATCTTGAGGATCTTTTCTTCGTGCAGGGATACGTGACCGCGCAGGACCGGATGTGGCAAATGGACTCCATGCGGCGCTTCGCTGCGGGAGAACTGTCAGAAATCCTGGGCGATAACTTCCTCAAGCACGATCGCGAGCAGAGAATCCTGGGCCTGAGGGTGGCCGCGCGCAAGGCGATCGAGGTCGCCTCCAGCCAAGACCGCTCCCACTTCGAAGCCTATGCCCGGGGAGTGAACGCATACATCGAGTCTCATCGAGACCGGCTGCCGCTGGAGTTTCGCATTCTGCGTTACGTGCCGCGTGCGTGGGCGCCGGAAGATTCCGCGTTGATCTCGGTCGAGATGGCGAAAGACCTCAACCACTATCCCTACGGGGACGCACTGGAGCGGGAAAAAATTCTGGCTAAGTTGAGCCCGGAACTGACCGCGGACCTCTATGTGAACTCTTCCTGGCACGACCGGCCGCCGACCGTCCCGCGCCCCAACCTCGACCAGAACACTGGCGACGAAGATGACGACTACTCTAGACCGGATAGCTCGATCGCCACCGGGACAGCAGTCAGGGACTTTTCGCACAGTTTAGAACCAGATATGGATCCAGACCCGCGGCAGGTGGAGGGCTCTAATAACTGGGTAGTCTCGGGAGCGCACACGGTTTCGGGGAAGCCGCTGCTCTCGAATGACATGCATCTCGGCCACCAGATGCCCAACCTTTGGTACGAAGCGCATCTGCGCTGCGCCAACTTCGATGTGGCCGGTGTCACCCTTCCGGGTTTTCCGTACGTGATCGTGGGACACAATCAGCGCGTCGCCTGGGGGTTTACCAACGTCGGTCCGACCGTGGAAGACGTTTACGTGGAAACTTTCAACCCGGCGGGGCAATACCTGACGCCGGCGGGGTGGAAAGAGCCAGAGCACCGCCACGAGGTGATTTCGGTGAAGGACAAGCCGGACGTGGCGATGGATGTGGTGCTCACGCGCCATGGACCGATCATCACCGAGCTGGTCCCCGGCGAGACCCGCCCTCTGGCGCTGCGCTGGACGCTGTATGACGGCGTCCGGGTTCCCTTCTTCGACGTGGACTTGGCGCAGAGCTGGGAAGAATTCCAGCGGGCGTTTTCCCAGCTCGATGCCCCCGGACAAAACGTGGTCTATGCCGACGTGGATGGCAACATCGGCTATCAAGCCACAGGGAAGATTCCCATCCGGGCCTCCGGGGATGGCAGCCTGCCGGAAACGGGTAGCGACAACGTCCACGAGTGGACGGGTTACATACCTTTTGAGAAGCTGCCCAGTATTTTTAATCCACCCTCAGGGATAGCTGCCACCGCCAATGGCCGTATCACGCCGGACAAATATGGGTTCTCCATCAGCAGCGGTTGGGAAGCGCCCTGGCGTTCCGCGCGCATCTACCGGGTGCTGGAGTCGGGCAAGAAGTTTTCCGCCGCTGACATGCTGGCGTTGCAAACCGATATTTATTCCGAATGGGAGCGGTATTCGGCCGAACGGTTTGTGTACGCCGTGGATCATGCCGGAAATCCTTCCCCGCGCACAAAACAAGCGGCGGAGATCCTGCGAGGGTGGGACGGCCGGATGACGGCGGACGCACCCGCACCGACCCTCGCGTTCCGCGCGCGCTCGGAACTGATGCGGCTGCTGCTTGAGCCCAAGCTGGGCTCCGCGCCGAAAGACCCCGAGCAAGTCGAAACTACTCTCAACTGGAAAAGCTATGACTGGGGCATGCAGTCGGTGTGGCTGGAAAACGTGCTGCTCCATCAGCCCAAACGCTGGCTGCCAGAAACCTACCGGAACTACGATGAACTGCTGGCGGCAGCGGTTGCAGCTGCCGTCGGCGGGCCGGATGCGCCTCCAGACCTGAACTCCTGGAAGTGGGGAGCATTTCATCCGGTCGAAATCCAGCACCCTATTCTCGGCCGGATTCCCCTTCTACAGCGCTGGACCGGCCCCGGAGCGCACGAACAATCTGGCAGCGGTTATACAGTAAAGGCGGTGACGCGGAGACACGGACCGTCTGAGCGCATGACCGTGGACCTCTCCGACCTGGATCAATCCACGCTAAACGTCGTGACCGGGCAGGCAGGAAACTTTCTCAGTCCCTATTACATGGACCAGTGGAAAGCATGGTACGAGGGCTACACCTTCAACCTGCCGTTTTCGAAGCTGGCAGTGGAAAAATCACGGATCCATGAGCTGGTGCTGCAGCCAAAATAGTTATCAGCCATCCGCGAAAAGTCTTAGCTGATGGCTGAGAGCTTCTTCAGAAGTCCACCAGCTTCACATCAATGGCCTGACCGGTGATGTTGATCTGTTTGCTTTGCAGCTTGCCGGTGGTGGTGTCGTAGATACGCAGTTCCGCGTTCTGGACCACGTACACTACATTGCGGTTGGGGATCGGCTCGATGCCGGTGACGTCGCCGTTGTCGGGTGGTATCAGCACGCTGGAATCGCTAGTGCTGAAGATGGACAGGCAACCGCGGACCTCGCCCGCGTTGCCGCCGCCGGTTGTGATGTTGGTGCAGTTACGCGCTCCAATGAAGAGCTGCCCGTTCGCACCCATCTCCATGTGGGTGTGATATCCGTCGGTGATTTCAGCTGTCCCCGTGATCGTCATCGAACCCAGGTCCACAACGTCCAGGGTCCCACAGGTAGGAGCTGCCGTGCCTGAACTGCAGACCGTGCCAGGCGGTGTGCCGGCCACGTAGAGAGTACTTCCCGAGAGCAGGCCGATAGTGGCGGCAGGCACCGGCACCGGAGCCCCAGCCGTGTTAGTTGTCATATCCAGCACAGAGATTCCAGCTGACGTCCCTCCACACTGCGGACCGCAGTTGAGAATGTAAGCGGTCGAGTCATCGCTGCTGAAGATGCCCCACACGGGGTGGTCGAAAACCGGGTTCAGGGTCGAAGCGCAGGCTGCGAGGTTGGGTTGCGGCGTTCCGTCCGGACACACAATGGTACGGGGGTCGGTGTTGGTGCCGATGAGACTCGGAGCGATGACCGTGACCGTGTTCTGATTGTCTCCAAAGACCAACATGCGGTTGCCGTTGTGGCTCAGTACGATATAACGCGCGTTCGGAATGGGAATCGTGGCTGTAATGGCACCCGCGGACAAGGTCAGCACTTCGACTGCACCCAAGACCCCGGGCTGTCCCGGCACCGGTGCGTTGCGCACTGCGGCATAGGCGGTGGCATTGTCGATCCCAACCACCATGCTCTCGGTAGAATCGGGTAGGGGAATCGAGCCGGCTCCGCTCGGGGTGGGCGCCAGGGCTTCGGTTGCGTTATTGGCGACGGCCACCGAGTTACCCAAGGCACTGAAAACCACAGTGAACCTTTTGCTGGGGGACACCGCCATCAGGCCGGGCTGGTTGCCACCGCCCGTCATATTGACAATGAAACCAGAGAGCTTGTCCTGCGACGCATCTACGACCTCCAGAACCGGGACAGTTCCGCCCGTACTACCGGGTCGCAGGGGATTCGAAACAAAAGCGCGGAACTTAAGCCCGCTTCCGCTTTGCTGTTGAGTGCTGGGGTTGTTATAGCTTCCGCAGGAAACGAGGGCCACACTGACAGCGACAAGGACAGCAATAGTAATCGAGGCTCTTTTCAAACTTGGGACTCCGCGAAGAGCATGAAGGACAGAGATTTAGATGCGAAAAACCGGATTATAGCAGAGCCGCTGGAGAGAATTTTGCAGGTCCGGTGGTCCCAACCTGGCCAAACCAGCGCCGATGCCCGTCTCTTCATCGACTCGGTAGTGTCCTAATAGTGCGTTGAAATTGGTGGCGGCCTCGGAAGAGAAGGCCGCCACTAATAGGACACCACCCATCGACTCCTCAGTGATGCAAAAGTAGGGTCCATCTTGTATTCTCAGTTCCATGGCCGCTGATTTGATTGCCCGGCTGAAAAGGTCGCCCATCGTATGTGACGGCGCGATGGGGACGCTGCTGTACGCCAAGGGGATCTTCATCAATCGCTGCTACGACGAGCTGAATCTATCGCAGCCCGAGCTGATCCGAAGCGTCCATCATGAGTACCTGCAGGCCGGCGCAGAAATTATTGAAACCAATACTTTCGGTGGCAACTCCTTCCGCTTGGCGCGCCATAGCATGGCGGACCGCGTTCATGACGTCAATCTGGCTGGAGCGCGGCTGGCGCGGGAAGCCGCCAAGAGCTTTGACGTCTGGGTAGCAGGCTCGGTCGGTCCCCTGGGCATCCGCATCGAGCCGCTGGGTAAAACCTCGTTCGAGGAAGCCCGCGCAGCCTTTCGCGAACAAATCGCAGCCCTGGTTGAGGGTGGGGTGGACCTGCTGATGCTGGAAACCTTCGGCTACCTGGGGGAAATCCACCAGGCCATCCTGGCGGCACGTGATGTGAATCCGAAAATACCGATTGTGGCGCAGGTCACCATCGATGAAGAGGGAAACTGCCTCGACGGTTCCACTCCAGAAACGTTTGCCCCTCGGCTGGAGGAATGGGGCGCGGAAGTCATCGGGTGCAACTGCAGCGTCGGTCCAGTGGCCATGCTGGACGCCATTGAGCGTGTGCGCGCGCTCACTTCCCTGCCGCTGGCCGCACAGCCCAACGCCGGTGTACCGCGGTCAGTTGAGGGCCGCAATATTTATCTTTGCTCGCCGGAATACATGGCCAGTTACGCCCGCAAGTTCGTGGCCGCAGGTGTACGCCTGGTGGGCGGCTGCTGCGGGACCACGCCCGACACCATCCGGGTGATGAGGTCTGCTTTGCGCGCCGGCGAGGCTCGGTCGAAGGTGGCCGCGTCTCAGGTCACGGGCCAATCCGCGACCCCTGCGGCAGTTCCCACCCTGGCGGTGGAGAAGCGATCCCTGTTGGGAGCAAAGCTCGCTGCCCGCGAATTTCTCACCATGGTAGAGATTGTCCCGCCCAAGGGAACGGACATTCACAAGGAAATCGAGGGCGCGCGCTTCCTCCAGTCGGTCGGTGTGGATGCCATCAACATTCCCGACAGCCCGCGGGCTTCGGCGCGGATGAGCAACCAAGCGCTTTCCCTGCTGATCCAGCAGGAAGTAGGCATCGAAGCCATCCTGCACTACACCTGCCGCGATCGCAACGTGCTCTGCATTCAGTCGGATCTGCTGGGGGCAGCCGCGACTGGAATCCGCAACCTGATCTGCATCACCGGCGATCCCCCGAAGATGGGCAACTATCCCGATGCCACGGCGGTGTTTGATGTGGACGCCATCGGGTTGGTGAACATCGTGCACAATCTCAACCGCGGACTGGACGTCGGTAGCAATCCCATCGGCGCGGGCACTGCGTTTGTGATCGGAGTAGGCGCCAATCCGGGCGTGCCCAATTTGGACGAAGAAATTCGTCGCTTCGAGTACAAAGTGGAGGCGGGCGCGGAATACGCGGTCACCCAGCCGGTATTTGATCTTGCACTGCTCGAAACTTTCCTGCGCCGCATCGAGCACTGCCACATTCCGTTGGTTGCCGGAATCTGGCCCCTGGTCAGCGTGCGCAATGCCGAGTTCATGAAAAATGAACTGCGGGTCTCCGTCCCTGACTCGGTTTTGCAGCGCATGGCTCGAGCCCAGACGCCCGAGGCCGCACGTGAAGAAGGCGTGGCCATCGCACGCGAGATGCTGCTGGCAGTGCGCGGAATGGTGCAAGGAGCCCAGATCAGCGCGCCTCAGGGCCGGTACACCGCAGCCGTGGATGTGTTGGAAGCCCTGGGAACAACCCGACCTGCCGCATCGGGGTGAACGCAGGGACAAATGGAGGTCAGAAAGTTGGGGGCACAGAGAACCACTGTGCCCCCGTTGAGCTCTGCGGGCCCGGCTACAGTTTCTACGCATACCGCAGAAAACTGTTACGCTGCCTTCTTAACCACCGCCTTATTCAGGTCGCGGTAGCGAGTGGCCCTGCGGGCGCGCGCATTTTTCAAGCTTTCCTTAATCCTCCTGCGCTTTTGGGCTAAGGCGTCCGCGGTGAAGATGTCATTGCTACCGGTGGCCGGATTGAAGAAGCCCACGTAGCCGCCGGGATTTACCCCAAACGACTGCAGCAGGTTGCCGTTATGACGGCGGCCGAGAAAATCATTGCGGCTGCCCTCCTCGGCGTCCACGGTGAAGTAGAGAGGCAACACAAAGTTGGATACAGCCACACCCTCGATGTCGTAGCTTTCCGTTTGCACTGCGTCACATATCTCATACCAGAAGTAAACTGCCTGGTTGGGGTCCTTGGGATTGGGGCCTGCAGCCAGGACATTCACTTCCGCATCTCCGATCAGTTCCAGCGCCTCATGCGAAAGCGTGACCGACCACGGCTCCCCGACATCTGCGGCGATTTCCGTGAACACAAAGCCGTAGGGCAAGCCTTTGTTGTTGCGATCATGGTAGCCGATAGCATCGGGGACATCGGCTGCTTTGTCCCAGAGATAGATAATGGCGTCTCCGCGCAGCTCTTGCGGAGCCTGACGCTCTTCTGTGTCTCCGTGCCCTTCCAGTCTAAGGGTGGCGCCCATCGACCAATAGGGCTGGAAATCCTGCGTGATCTGCCGATTGATTGCCCGAATCACTCGCTGAACATCCTCGTCTTCCAGGGTGTCCGTGAAGTTGACGATTGAAATGACCATTTGTGCCTCCATGGGCGAAACTTGCCGCCCGGTTTGGTTATTCTTGCAGTGGTGGTCGCGACCCCTCGCGGGGTCGTTGGAACGCATGTTTCCCAGGGTGACTGAGGAATCGTTTCGCCTCAGGGAGTGGGCACTTCCTCCCCCTCGACGGGAACTGCTCTTCTGAGAGGCGACCCGGAAATTGTCCTACTCCAGGAATCAGGCGTCAAGCAGGAACATGAGTCCGCTGTGCAATTATGGGACTGCTTTGATGAAGATTTTCACTGGACACAGGCCGTCCCTAAGTGGACTAGAATAAGCGGTAGAGGATTCCACCCTTTGGCAAAGTTTGAAGACTGCCTCCAGCGTCTGGAGAAGATCGTGCAGGAATTGGAAAAGGGCGAAGTGCCCCTGGAGAAGTCACTGACGCTTTTTGAGGAGGGAATGCAGCTCTCCGCCTCCTGCCGCAAGGAGCTGGAGGAAGCGGAGGGCAAGGTGGAAATCCTGCTGAAGCAGAACGGGAAACTCCAGGCCGAATCGTTCGAGCCCCTGACCGAAAGGGCGCCAAGCCGGAAGTAAGGCACCGATCGGTCCGTCGTCGCTCGTAGTGTTAACGCCTGCGCCAGCGGCTGCCCCCCCGTGGAAGCTGACGCAGCTAGTGCCGCCGTTGACGACGGTAGCTTCGCAGGGGGTGAGCAATGCAACCCTTCACTGTTGTCATCTTCCAGAGCGATTCGAGGCTCTCCCAATGCCTGGTCGCTTCTTTGTGCAATTCATTCCATTCCGTTCATGAAGTGCGGTCTCTTGACGAGCTGCAAACCAGCATCGCCAGGCACCGCGCGGCGGTTGCGATCGTGGATATGGAGATAGCCTCTCTGACCGACGTGGAGCACCTGTCGCATACCTTTCCCGAAGTATGTATTGTCTGCACCCATCGCCTGGCTGACGAAGCCATGTGGGCCGCGGCTCTGAGGGCCGGCGCTGCCGACATCTGCCCTTCGTGCGATACGCGGGGTATTCTTCGGGCCGCGCTGAGGAGCGCAGCCCAGGCACGCTCGGTCGCGGCATAGATGCACTCAGCAAGAACCGAGGGACGCCTGCGGGCGTCCTTTGGCTTTTTTGATCCTGAAAATTCAGGTGAACCCGCTTGCTATACTCAACCGACATGCTCAAGCAGACTCTGGAGCAAGGGCGAGTGCTGACCGACGCCGCGCTGGAGCGATTGCTGCCCGCGGCAACGCAGCACCCAGCCTCCATCCATCAGGCGATGCGCCACAGTGTGTTTGCCGGAGGCAAGCGCTTGCGACCGATTCTTTGCCTAGAAACCGGCCGTATGGTTGCCACTTCCCTTCCCAGCGGCATTGAAGACCTGGGCGCGGCGCTGGAGATGCTGCACACCTATTCTCTGATCCACGACGATCTGCCGGCGCTGGACAATGACGATTTGCGGCGTGGACGTCCCACCTGCCACAAGGTGTTTGGGGAAGCTATCGCCATCCTGGCGGGAGATGCGCTGCAGACACAAGCGTATGAGGTGCTGTCGCGGCTGCACTGCCTAGCGGAAGCGCGGGTGCGCATCATCGAAGAGATCGCCCGCGGTACGGGCACCGTGGATGGAATGATCGGCGGCCAAGTGGTGGACCTGGAAGCCGAGCACACCAAGCCTGATCTTCAGATGCTGGAATATATTCATCGCTCCAAGACCGCCGCCCTGATCACGGCCAGCGTAGTAAGTGGCGGATTGTACGCGGGCGCTGGGGACAAGGATGCCGCCAAGTTGAGATCGTTTGGACAGTCCATCGGCCTGGCCTTCCAAATCGTGGACGACGTGCTCGACGTTACGCAGACCTCCGAGCAGCTAGGCAAGACTGCCGGCAAGGACACGGCCGCAGAGAAGGCCACTTATCCAGCGCTGTTCGGCATTGAGGAGTCGCTGAAAAAGGCGGACACGTTGGTCAGTGGCGGCTGTGCCGCGCTGGATGGCTTCGGCCCGCGTGCAGAGACCTTGAAATCCCTGGCCCAGTTCTTGGTGGAACGGACGAAATAAATCGATAGTAGCGCCGGCGTCTCGCCGGCGCTAGTATCTGGCCAACCCTGCCGCCCTATGATACAAATAAGTTAGGCGATGGAGTTCGCCACAACCGCCTGCTTTTTGGGATGATGACTCCTACCAACTTTTTGGGGAGAACTCCATCGTGCTCGACATTCTTGCCATATCCCTGGGCGCAATCGCCGGAGCCAACGCCCGTTATTTTTTCAGCCGCTACGCCGCCCGCATGCTGGGACCCGTATTCCCATACGGCACCCTCATCATCAACGTGGCCGGCAGCCTGATTGTCGGATTCTTCCTGATCTGGACGTCAGAGCGGGTGCTGGTTGATCCACGCTGGCGCCTGCTGGTAGTCGTCGGCTTCTGTGGCGCGTTTACTACTTTCTCGAGTTACGCCTTCGAGACCATGGCCTACTTTGAGCAGGGGCAGTGGCTGCTCGTGGCCACCAACGTCCTCAGCAACAACCTTCTGTGCCTGACGGCGGCGCTGGCTGGCATGGCCCTGGCGCGGGTGCTGTAAAATGCCAGACGCGATGGCGGTCCAAGTCACGATTTACCTTAACGAAGCCGACCAATGGCACCACCGGCCATTGCACATGGAAATTCTCAACTACCTGCGCCGCGAGAATGTCTATGCCGCGACCGCAGTGCACGCCGTCGCCGGGTTTTTGGGACGGCATCGTGTCGAGACCGCACACCTGGTGGACGCGGGCGGCAAGCTGCCGGTGGTGATCACATTTGTGGATACGGATGAGCATGTGAACCGGGTGCTGCCAACACTCAAAGAGATGGCCGCCCACCGACTGATCGTGCGCGAAAACGTGGTTCTGGAGCAGGGCAGCCTCGACTGACGTGTCCACACCGCCATTCGATATTCTCGAGCCACTCACGCCATGACGTCGAGCAGACCTGCGGCGGCAAGCGTACATACATTCTAAGCGCTGATTGCCACTGGGCTTTCCTGCGACGGTTTGATGTTGTGGTTCAGGCGGAAAAAGTTTGTCGGGTCGTATTTGTTCTTCAAGGCGACCAGGCGGTCGTAGTTCGGTCCGTAGGCTGCGCGTGCGAACGCATCGCCCTCGTCGGCGACGTAGTTGCCATAAGAGCCTGCGACCAGAAACGGCCGCATAGCTTCCCAACATTCGCGCGTCCACTGGATGTTCTTTTCCGATTCAGACGGGCTCACCCAGTTCGACCAGGCCATGAAGTTATACGAGTACTGCCGATGAGGAAAGGCAGTATCCGTGGGCGCGACGCGGGTGGCCGCTCCGTGCCAGTGTTCGATGAACGGCGCAAAAGTGTACGGGGAGGGACTCTTGCCCACGTACTGTACGAGGGCGTCTATGGTTCCGTCGCTAAAATCACGGATGAAATTCGACTTCACATACGTGAGGCGTCCCGGCGGGAAGAATGGGTCAAACATACTTTGCAATTGTAGATAGCTGATAGCGGCCAAGTTGTCGGCGAGGGGAGGACCAAAGGTGCGCAAGGGCTTCAACACCTTTTCGCCCTCCGAAAGCGACCCACAGTAGCAAGCAGCGATGGCAAATACGGGAACGCCATCCGGAAGATTAAAAGAACCGCCCTGAGTGACCAGTTCGTCGGGACTACCCGCCGCGAACTCCCGCCAAAAATGCATTACCTCTTTCGCTTTTGCCGCCGGATAGAACACCGCGCCACCCAGCACCGGACCGACTTCGTGGAGACGGTATTCCAGTGAGGTCACGATTCCGAAGTTGCCACTGCCGCCGCGTAAGCCCCAGAAAAGGTCTGGATTTTCCGCAGCGGTCGCCGTCAGCAGACGCCCATCGGCAGTGACCACATCCGCACCGATAACGTTGTCGATGGCCAGTCCATACTTGGCGTGCAAGTGGCCCCAGCCGCCGCCCAGCGTCAAGCCCGCGATGCCAGTGGCTGAGACCACGCCCAGCGTCGTGGCCAGGCCGAAGGCTTGCGTCTCACGGTCGAACTCCCCCAGCTTTAGACCGGTTTCAGCACGCACGGTTCGCCGGGTGGGATCGACCCTCATGCCTTTCATGGCGGACATATCGACCATGAGGCCGCCTTCACAAACCGACTTCCCAGCAACGCTGTGACCTCCGCCGCGAACCGCAAGGAGAAGATCGTGCTCACGCGCAAAACGAACGCATGCGATGACATCAGCAGCTCCGAGACACCGCGCAATGAGGGCTGGCCGCCGGTCGATCATGGCGTTAGGAACAGCTCGGACAGCGTCATAGCCCTGTTCGCCAGGGCACAATGATTGGCCCCGAAGAGATGCCCTAAACTTCTGTATCGCAGATTCCGTAATCATGCTGACCTCCCTGCCACACTGGAGGGGTTCTCGGAGGGTGGTTTGTACCGCGCGCCGCTCCGGGCGAACGTTGTGCAGCATAAGATGCGTCGCCAGGATTCGTTTGTCAAGCCCTGGCGGGCTGGATTCGATGCGCTTGCCGAAACGCACCATGCCGGTTGCTATCCCTTCCAGCTTCTCTGTATTCTTTCCCGACTGACATGTCTACGCCTCCACTCGACATCCTGGCCATCGCCGCCCACCGCGACGACGTCGAACAGACCTGCGGCGGCACGCTGCTGAAGATGGCACAGCGCGGCCACCGGACGGGCATCCTCGATCTCACGCAGGGCGAAATGGGAACGCGCGGCACCGCTGAAGACCGCGCTCATGAGGCTGCCGAGGCGGCGAAGATCCTGCGGGCCTCCTGGCGGCAAGCTCTCGACATTCCCGATGGACGGGTGGAGAACACGTGGGAGAATCGTCTGAAAGTCGCGCGCGTGATCCGGGAGCAGCGGCCGCGAGTGGTGATTCTTCCTTACTGGAAGGGACGGCATCCGGATCACTACACTGCTTCAGTGCTGGGTTACGAGGCGTGCTTTCTGGCAGGGTTGGCGAAGCTGGCCATCAGCCCTCAGCCGTCAGCCGTCAGCGCTTCGAGCGCCGGGCGTGGCTCGGAGACTCTTGCGCCGCACCGCCCGTTCAAGATCATCTACGCCACGCTCTACTACGACGTAAGGCCGACATTTGTTGTTGATATCACCGCTCAGTTCGAAACCCGCTTCCAGTCGCTGATGGCTTACAAGTCACAATTCAGCGACCAGGAAGCCGGCAAAGACATCTTCCCTGCCCAAACCGAGATTCGCGCGCGCATCGAAGCTATGGCTCGCCACTACGGCATGATGGGCGGAGTCACTTACGCCGAGCCATTCCTACAGAGGGAGGTTGGGCTGGTGGAAGACTTGACAGTGATTCCGGTGAAGTCGATTTAGAGCTCTGCCCCTCCCAACCTGCGTCAGCCGCTTGCCATTCCGTCTCAAGTCCGCCGTGGTGGTGGTGGTGGTGGAGGAGGTGGCGGAGGCAACGGCTTGGGGATCGGCGGCCAGTCCCCTCCGCCTTTTACCGGCTTATCACTCATGCGGTTGCGTGTGAGCTATGCTGCGGAGCACGATGCTGGAGAACATGATCTTCCCACTTCACCATGACGCGCCGATGGTATGGGATCGCGGTACTGGTCTTGGACAGTTCTGCGCCTTTCTCCGTCAATTTGCTGAGTCTGGGAAGGGCATCCTCCGCATACATATCATTCCACAGCGCCTCATATTCGCTCGCCAGGCGGTTCCACTTGAAATGCAGTTCTGAGCAGTCAAAGGAACGTTTCTGGTTCTGAAAAACGAGGGACAAGAGGCTTAGTCCAGCAGTAAGAAAGGCCAGTGCTGGCTTTATCCAGCTTAAATGGGCCGGGAGCCAGTCAGTGACGATAGCGAAAGCCGCTCCTGACGAGGACAGGAGCGTCAACCATGTGAGCATGCTCTGCCGGTGGGAGTAGCGTGTTGCCATATCTCCAAAGTAATTGGCGCGCATTTCAGCAGCCAACCAACGTTCCCAGACATCTCTTTGCTGCAGTTCCGAAAGCATAGCGTAATTATATGCCCCCTTGTGTCTCTCATAACGGCACACTGGCTGCGCTGAATACTCGCCTGGTTACCTAGTCGTAAGTTGCTGGTTCCTATGGATATAACACAAGTAATTGGCGACGCAAGCCTTCGCCAAATTGATCGCCAAAAGTTACCTCTTGACTGCCACGGCCACCCCATCCCGAACCGGCAGAATCGTCGTAAACAAGTCCGGCGAGGCGTAGAGCAATCGATTGAACTCCAGAATGGCTTTCGTCCTGGGCTCAGTCGGCTTTTTCTCTGCCACCCTTCCACTCCATAAGACGTTGTCGGTCACGAACAATCCGCCCTTGCGCAGGCGCGGCACGGCCAACTTGAACACGCGGGGATAGTCTTCCTTGTCCACGTCGTTGAAGATGATGTCGAAATCCTGCTTCTCCTCGGAGAGCAGTTCCAGGGCGTCGCCGGTCTTGATGCTGATTCGTCCGCTGACTCCGGCCCTATCGAAGTAGCGGCGGGCTTGATCGGCGTTCTTACGGTCGCCGTCGGTGTAGATCACGCGGCCGCCTTCGCCCACGGCGCGCGCCCACCAGATGGTCGAGTAGCCGATGGCTGAGCCCATCTCGAAGACCGTCTTGGCCCCGATCATCAACGCCAGCTGGTGGAAGACTCGGCCGACGGCGGGGCCGACAATGGGGATGTCTCGTTTGGCCGCTTCCGATTCCATTTCCGCCAAAACTTCGTCCCGCGGCGGAAGCATGGAGTAGAGGTAGTCTTCGACGGCGCCGACGGTGATTCCGCCCATGCGCCAGGATGCGTTATCGGTCTCTCTTGGCAAGCCCATCCCTCGTGCAGATTGTTGATTGTAGATTGTTGAATGTTGATTGAAAAACCTGCCGCTGCCGCACCTGCGATTCTTTCCATTCAACAATCAAGAATCAACAATTTCAAATGGTCACGCCCGGCTTCATTTCTACCACTTCGACCCCGGGCACCAGCTTCTGCAACTCGCTCGGTCTGCCCGTAAGCACCGGGAAAGTTCCGAAGTGCATGGGGATGACCGTCTTCGGCTTCAGCAGATTGCAGGCGTAGGCGGCTTCGCGTGGCGACATGGTGTAATGATCACCAATCGGAATCATGGCAATTTCTGGTGCGTAGAGGTCACGGATGATGGCCATGTCGCCAAACACGTTGGTGTCGCCCGCGTGATAGATCCTCACCCCGTTGGAAAACTGAATCACATAGCCGCAAGCCTCACCGCCGTAGACGATCTTGTCGCCATCCGTGATGCCGCAGGAGTGGTCGGCGTGCACCATGGTGACTTTGATGTCACCGACAGTTTGTGTACCACCCTTGTTCATGCTCGAAACCTGCTTCACACCCTTCTTCTCCAGCCAGTGGCTGAGTTCAGGAATTCCAACTACGACCGGAGTGTGTTTCTTGGCGATCTCAACCGCATCGCCAATGTGATCGAAGTGGCCGTGGGTGCAAAGCATGACGTCCACTTTCTTGAGGTCCTTATCCTTCTCCGGGCACATGGGATTGCCCATGACCCAGGGATCTACCAGAATGGTCTTCCCGCCCGGGGTTTCAATGCGGAAAGTCGCGTGGCCCAGCCAGGTAAGTTTGATGCCCTTGAGGTTCATGAGTGGATGCTGAGTCGAGCATCAGCATTCTAGTCAGCCCCGGCTCTCGGCGCAACGTGGAGCGAGTCTGCGTGTGCATCGTTACTGAAGTCGTTTCCCTCCCGTGTGAGCCGCAGCGAATTCTTTGAGTGAAATGCTCGCGACAAGGGTTTATCCGCGGTGGAAGACTTCTCGAAGGCAAAGTAGCTTCACTCTCTTGCGACTTCTGCTTCCCTTTCCTTATTGGTCCGCGGTGGTTAATATGAATCGCCGTGACCGAATTGAAAGTCCTCATTTCCCGCGATCAGATCGCTCAGCGCGTCGCCGCCATTGGGTCCGAGATCACTCGTGACTTTTCTGGCGAGGCTGTGATCTTTGTCGGTGTGTTGAAGGGCGCAGCCATCTTTCTGAGCGATCTGGCGCGGCAAGTGCAACTCGACGCGACCTTCGACTTCATTGGAGTCTCCAGCTACGGCAACCGGCCAAGCCCAAGCCAGGAACTGGCGGGCGGATGGGATTCCTCAGGAGAGGTCCGCTTGACTCGGGACGTGGACCAGTCCATGCGGGGCAAGAATGTCATCCTGGTCGAGGACATTCTGGACACCGGCCTAACTCTCACGTTTCTGAAAAAGCTCCTGCTCTCGCACCAGCCGAAAGCCTTTCGCATCGCCGCCCTGCTGGACAAACCCTCGCGGAGAAAGCTGCCCATTCAGGCCGATTATGTAGGATTCACCATTCCCGACGAGTTCGTCGTGGGCTATGGCTTGGATTATGCGGAGCGTTACCGAAACCTGCCAGACATCTGCGTCGTGCCCCGAGAGGCATGAGGGCTCGGCCTCGCCACCTGTCTGTGGTGTGGACAGTATTCTTTCGCTCTTCTTTGCGGCACCGCTCACGGGTTGGAATGCGACTGGCTGTTATCATAAGTACAATGGCGACAATTGATACCCAATCCGATCTGCAAGCGAAGGTCGAGCCCCTTCTGCTCGAAGTAGCGGACACGCTCAGCACTACGCTTGACCTGGACACCGCGCTGCGCCGCGTGGCCGAACTGGTGCGCAAAGTCATCGACTACCAGATCTTCGCCATCCTGCTGCTGAATGAGAAGACACAAGAGTTGCGCGTCCGCTTTCAGGTGGGATATCCGCAAGGAGTGGCCGAACGGATCAGCGTCAAAGTCGGCGAAGGCGTAACCGGTTTGGCGGCGCAGCGTCGCGAGGCAGTCCTGGTGCGCGATGTTTCCAAGGAGGCGCGTTACATTGCGGCGGTCCCCGGCGTGCGCTCCGAACTGGCCGTCCCGCTTATTGTCAAGAACCGCGTGATCGGGGTCATTGACATCGAAGCCCCGCAACCGGACTACTTCCAGGAGGAGCACAAGCGGTTGCTGGTGCTGATCGCTTCGCGCATGGCAGTCGGCATTGAGAACGCCCGCCTGTATACCCGCACCACGCGGCAAGCCCGCACCCTCGTTCTGCTGAACGAGATCGCTCGTGAGCTTACGTCCATTCTGAATGTGGATGAGTTGCTGAAGCGCATCGCCGAACTGCTCAGCCGGCTGATTGATTATCAAATGTTCAGCATCTTGCTGTTGGACTCGACCGGAGAAACATTGCAGCACCGGTTTTCACAGCGTTTCCAGGAGAACATTCAGCTCAAGCACGACATTCCGCTGGGCCGGGGACTAGTGGGCTACGCTGCCCAACACCGACAGGCGGTGCTGGTGCCGGATGTGAGCAAGGATCCGCGCTACCTGCAGGCCAACCCGGAGACGCGCTCCGAGCTGGCGGTCCCGTTGATCTACAAGGACAAGGTGATCGGTGTGTTGGATCTGGAGCACACGCGCCGCGGCTTTTTCACCGAAGACCACAGACGGACCGTAACTACGCTCGCCGCCCAGGTTGCGATCGCGATTGAGAATGCCCGCCTCTACGAACAGATTGCCCGTCAGGAGAAGCGTCTGGAGCGCGACCTGGCGCTGGCGCGCGAGTTGCAGTTCCGGCTGCTGCCGCAATCCTTGCCAAAGTTGAAGAACCTGGATCTAGCGGCCAAGTTCTCACCCGCACGCGCGATCGGCGGAGATCTCTACGACTTCGTCAACTACTCGCTCTCGCGCACCGCCATCGTGGTCGGAGACGTCAGCGGCAAAGGCGCTCCGGCGGCGATTTATGCCGCGCTGGTCAGCGGCATTCTGCGCTCTCATGCGCCCATTGAACCGGGTCCGGCGGAGATGCAATCTGCGGTTAACTTCTCGCTCGGTGAGCGCCGGATTGAAGGCCAGTTCATTTCGATGATCTACGCGGTCTGGGACGATTCCAGCCGCACCTTGCAGGTGGCTAACTCCGGGCTTCCGCGGCCGCTGTACTGCCATGACGGCAAGATCGAGGTGATCGAAGCCACCGGCCTGCCGCTGGGATTGTTTGATGACGCCGATTACGACGAATTCACCTTTAAGGCCAAGCCCGGCGACATGTTCGTGTTTTTCAGCGACGGCATTTTGGACGCTCGCAACAAGGCCGGCGACATGTTCGGCCGTCACCGCGTGCAGGAGATCATCACCGGGTGCGCCAGTGTCTCGGCCGACTGCGTGGTGGAGTCACTGTTCAAGGCAGTAGCGGAGCACGCAGCCGGAGAGGAGACCTTCGACGATCAGACCGTGGTTGCCATGAAGGTCAAAGGCGGCTCTGGAAAACGCAAGTGAAGCACACCGGAACGCCAGTTCAAGGCCGCACGCCTGCCTTTTCTTATTACAACATCGGGAAGGGGCCTTTGCAGCGCCAGTCAGGGTCCGCGCTTCATTGTGACCTTGTGCCCCTGGAAAATCTTGCGGAGCGCTTCGGCACGCCGCTATACGTCTACTCTGCATCAGCGATTCGCCAGCGCTTGCGCACCTTCGAGCATGCCTTTCGCAAGGTTCCGCACACCGTCTGTTACTCGGTCAAGGCGAATTCAAATCTCGGCATTCTGCGTCTGCTGGCGGGAATGGGTTGTGGCTTCGACGTCGTCTCGGGCGGGGAACTTGAACGAGTTCTGCGCGTTGACCGACGGACTTCTAAGAGAGTCGTCTTCTCCGGAGTGGGCAAGACAGCGGAAGAAATGCGGGCCGCGCTCCAGGCCGGCATCCTGCTGTTCAACGTGGAAAGCGCATCCGAGTTGGAGGCGCTGGTGGAGTGTGCCGCCCGGTTAAGAAGAACCGCGCGCGTTGCGTTGCGGGTGAATCCCGACGTTCCCGCGAACACCCATCCCTACATTTCCACTGGCCTGCGCCAGCACAAATTCGGGATTCCGATGGACGAGGCGCGCACCTTGTATGCCCGCGCCTCCGGACAAAAATACTTACAGATCGCGGGCGTGAGCGTACACATTGGATCCCAGATCACCGACGTAAGACCGTTCGCTGCGGCAATGGACCGAGTGGCCGGACTGGTGCGGGGCCTGCGCGCAGACGGCCATCGAATCGAGTATGTCGATGCCGGGGGTGGCCTGGGCATTTCGTACGATTCGAACTTGCCCGAGTTCGGCGCCTACGTGACTCAATACGCGGATGCGCTACTGCGCCCTTTGCGCGGACTAAGAGTACATCTTCTGCTTGAACCCGGACGTTCGATTGTTGGACCCGCGGGTGCGCTGCTAACCCGAGTGCTTTACCGGAAGACGAATGGCGCAAAGAAATTCCTAGTGGTCGATGCCGCCATGAACGATCTCCTGCGTCCGTCGCTCTATGACGCCTATCACGAGATCGTTCCGGTGAAAATGGAAGAGCGTCGGGCAAAAGAAATCGTAGACGTGGTCGGCCCGGTTTGCGAGACGGGAGACTTCCTCGCCCGGAAGCGCAAACTCCCAGTGACCCGAGAAGGTGATCTGCTGGCAGTCCTCGATACCGGCGCCTATGGGATGGTGCTGGCTTCCAACTACAATACGCGGCCGCGGCCGGCGGAAGTGCTGGTCGAGGGAAAATCCGTCAAGGTGGTCCGCCGGCGCGAAGTCGTGCACGACCTGCTGCGCCTCGAAACCTGATACTCCGTGTGCTCGGGCGCTAGTGGTTGAAGCGCCGAATCACGGAGAACCCTGGAAAGGGGGCCCTCCGCGATCCGGCTACGAGTGCGGCCAGCGGCGCTTACAACGAACGCAGGAAGTTCAGAATGTCCTGCACCTGCGACTTGTTGAGCGTGTTGAAGTTGCGGATCACGGCATTGGCTTCCGAGTTGCAGTGGTGGAAGCGATCGTTATCGCGATCATGACCATGGTCCCTGCCATTACAGTCGGCATGGGCCTCGATGGCCTCCACTAGGTCGGAGGTCCGGCCGTCATGCAGGAAAAACAGGCGTTGGCCGGCGCCCCACAATGGAGCAGTTCGGAACTCGTCCGGACCGGCCGCCCCTTGGTTGATGCCATCCGCCAGACCCGAGCCCATGTGGTGGAGCGCGAAATCCGAGAATGGATGGTAGGTCACGCCACCCATGCCAGTGAAGACGGAGTCCGCCGTAGTGAGCGAGGCCGAATGGCAGAGGGCGCAACCGATCGCGTTGAAAAGGTTCGAACCGTTCTGGGTGGACGTCGACTGGGAAGCAGGCGTCGGCGGCGCCGCCAGGCGCATGAACACAGCGAAGTTCAACGTGTCGGACAAGGGGCTGTCGCTTTCCTCAGTGTTGACACCGCTGGCGTCTTCCGGCGTTGGATTGAACACACAACCGGGGACCGCAGCGCGCTCATTGGGGAATACTTCGTTAGCTACGCCCTGCTCGACGTTATAGGCTTCGCCAGCGAAGATCAGCAGCGACTTGTTCTGTGCCTTCCAGCCGAACCGCGTGATTGTGCCGTCGTTGCCACTGGTGTTGAAACTGCCGCTAATGCCGAGCTGGAACTTAATGGCGTGGTTCGCAGCCAGATTGGCCCGCAGAGTTGCATCCGGCGTGTTCTCCACCAGCCCCAACCCGAAGATAGGAGTGGGAATACGAAAAACCACGTTGTCCCGGACAAGTTGCTGGGCGAAGGTCGGCTGCCCTAGAGTACAACCCGGAGCATCCGAACGCCCGGCGATCGTGAACAAGCCGTGAACGCCGCCATCCAGGGAGCCGTCGGGATTCCGGACAAAGCGTGCTTCGCGCACCGGACCGTTGGCGGTGATGAACGAGGGGGGTAAGTTGGTTGCCCCGTCCAGAGTGGCCAGCGCTACCTGTGGGTTCGGCACCGAATTCTGTGGACTGGCCAAGCCGGGGCTGGTGCCGCCGAGGGCCGGCTGCGCATGGCACATGGTACAGCTATTGCCATTAAATGTCGGACCCAGTCCGCCGCTGTCCTCTCCCGCTATGTTGCCCGATACGGACTGCACCTCTTGCAGCCGCATGAACGCCGCGTTGAAGAGAGCCTGTTCGTTGGCGTTCAGCGTGGGGAAAGGGCCGCCAGCTCCCGCAGCACCGCCGCGCGGCCCGGGGTCGTGTTGAGCTTGCAGCATTCCAGGTGTGATTACCGCCAGGACGAAATACAAAGCTGCACTAAATAACTTCCAGCACTTCATTTCGCAACCTCCATCCGCCGAGACACAGTCGCGGCACAACTAAGGTTCATGTCACTGGGAGGAGCGGCGCATTTGTCGAAGTGTCCTGTCCCGGGCCCGCCCCGGGGGATTGGTTCGACAGGCGGAACCGCCGGGGATACGGCGGGTCCCCAAGACCGGTTTTCGCCTTGCCACAGAGCTGGGAAAGATTAAGAAATTCTTAGACAAACCCTAGGATCAAAATGGGAGCGCGTCAAGATGTCCTGAAGTACACCTGATGGATAGGTTTAAGGTCAATCGCGACCAGAACAACTGGACGTACCAGTTCGGAGATTGGCCACTAGGGCACAGCTAGACCTGTGAGCTAAGGTCTGCTTGCCGGAGGAACGATTCCATTCATGCGCAGACTCTCGACCAGCTGCCCGTAATGATCGGAAGCGTGCCACACGGCGAGGACAGCGATGCCGAGTTTGGTGCTGGGACCTCCGTACGGGCCATCAACCGGCGACAAAAGATTTTTTGTGTCAACGGTTGCCAGTATCTGGTCGGCGTAGTGGAAGGACTCGCGCAGGTATTGCATGATCTCGGCCTTGGTTCTGGCCGGGGTCGAGCCCGTGTAGGCGCAGTCTTCCTCAGGTTGCTTCCCCTCAATTTCTTTGAAGAAGGCAAAGTTCGCGCAGGCCACATGCTGCACCTGCTGCGCGAAAGTGCGCACGCCCTTGAATTCGCCGGTTGTCGGAGTAAACGAGTACTTGTCCGCCGGCATGGCATCGGCTGCGGAGACGAATTGGGTTTCTATCATGGACCAAGTACCGTTAATGGTCGAGGCCACGGTTGCAGGTTTTTCCTTCGGCTGCGCCTGCGCCCGCGCAGGAGATAAAGAAGCCAGGCACAAATAGAAGACAATCAGCATGCGGAAAATATTCATCGCAATCCCTCACTTCATGGCACTAGCGCTGCCCCCACTTCAACTTGGTACGCAACACGTCGAAAAATGTGCCCTTGATGCGCATCAGCTTGACTTGGAGTTCGGACTTGCGGCACCGAACGCGGTCTCCGTCATACATGGGCATGCCGATCTGGCCATCCACGCTGAGGTAAGCTTCATCGGCGCCGGTTTTGACTACGATCTCGATTTCCGCCGTGTCGCGGACTACCAGCGGACGATGGGTCAGAGAATGTGCCGATACCGGTGTAATCACCAACGCATCGACCGCAGGCATTAGGATCGGCCCTCCGGCGGCGAGAGAGTAAGCCGTCGAACCTGTCGGCGTGGCGACGACCAGGCTGTCGGCCTGGTAGCTGGAGACGAACACCCGGTCCACATAGACATCGCAGTGGTTCAGACGAGCAATCGTGCCTTTGCCGACCACGATGTCATTGAGCGCATCGTACTGGGCCACGCACGCACCCTTGCGGACCACCTCGCAATGCACCATGGAGCGCACTTCCACCATGCAGCAGCTTTCTTCCACGCCTTGCAGGGTGGGATACAACTCCTCCAGTGGCACCTCGGTCAAGAACCCCAGCGAACCCAGGTTCACCCCTAGCACCGGAATTCCAGCCCGCGCCACGGCCCGAGCCGCAGACAATAGGGTGCCGTCGCCGCCCAGCACTACAACGAAGTTGAGCGACCGCGAGCCCATTGCTTCCCGCGACAAAACCTCGATCCCCGCCGCGTAAGGCGCGGTTTCCGGATCCACCACCACCTGATACTTGTGCTGACGAAACCACGCCAGCAAGTCGGGAACAACACGCGCCAGTGCGGGTTCATCAGGCTTGGAGATGATGCCGGCGGACTTGGTTGTTGTCGGGACCTTCGAGGTAGCCATGGTGAAACTCGAATTGTACAGAAAATTGGGAAAAAGCATTAACCACAGAGGACACCCTTCGGCTTCGCTCAGGGCAGGCGGAGGACACAGATAAAACCAACATCTTCAGAAGATCGCGTATAGCAAGAACTCTCGATTTCCTTCCGCCCCAAGAATCGGCGATTCGATTACATCCGTCTGCGCGCAATTCAAGGCAAGCAGCGATTGGCGAACTTTCTCCACTGCGGCGGTCTGTGCCACCTCATCGCGCACGATGCCACCTTTCCCCACTTGCCCGCGGCCCACTTCGAACTGAGGCTTCACCAGCACAACCACTTGCCGCCCCCGACGTTCCGCGGGAAACTCTGGGGAAACTGCCGCCATCACGGCGGGCAGCACCAAGGTTGCGGAAATGAAAGAAACATCCATCACCACTAGGTCCACGATCTCGCCGACCTGCTCGCGAGTCAGATAGCGCGCGTTGGTCTTTTCTAACAACCGCACCCGAGGATCTTGACGGAGCCGGAAATCTATCTGGCCGTGGCCCGTGTCCACGGCAATGACTCGGGCCGCACCGTGCTGAAGAAGGCAATCGGTGAAACCTCCTGTCGAGGCGCCAACGTCCAGACAGACTCTGCCCGTCACATCGATCTGCCAATGCGCGAGCGCCTTCTCCAGCTTGAGGCCGCCGCGACTGACGTACTTCAGATCTTCCCCAAGAAGTTGGACGTCTGCTTCCGCGTCCACGCCGGTGCCGGCCTTTTCTATCTTTTGTCCGTTGACCAGGATTTTTCCCGCGAGGATGAGCGCTTGCGCGCGTTCACGGGATGCAGCCAGGCCACGGTCAAGAAGCAATTTATCGAGCCGTATTTTCAAGTCCTTCTCCGGAAACCTACCACCAAGGTGCCAGCACCCGAGTGTGTGCAAAATGCAGAACCGATTCTGCATGAACTACTTACGAGAGTACTTTCCAGCTTTTCCACAGCGTTTTCCACAGCAATGTTGAAAAGTTCTGCCTCACAGTTGCAAGCCGCCGCACACCTCGCAAAAAGAAAGCCGCCCAGATCAGGCGGCTTGATAGTTCTCGGGTCACGCGAGCCTAGCCGGCAACTTCCTCCAGCAATTTCTGATCGATGTCGAAGTTGGAGTGGACGCCCTGCACGTCGTCGTGCTCCTCCAGCGCTTCCATCAGGCGGATCATGGTGGCCGCAGCGCTTCCTTCCAGCTTGATGTAATTCTGCGGGATCATGGCCACGCTGGCGGACGCGGGTTCGATGCCCGCCTTCTTCACCGCCTCCAGCACCGCTTCGTAGGCGGAGGGATCGCTCAGAATTTCCCAATTGTCACCGTCGTCGCGCAGGTCGTCGGCGCCCACGTCCAGGACCACCGCCATCAGGTCGTCTTCCTTCGCGGCGGCCTTGGGAACCACGATGTCTCCCTTTTTATGGAACATCCAGGAGACCGCTCCCGCTTCCGCCATATTGCCGCCATTCTTGCCAAATACGTGGCGGATCTCGCTCACCGTGCGATTGCGATTGTCGGTGTTGATGTCCAGCAGTATCGCCACGCCGCCGGGGCCGTAGCCTTCGAGCGAGAACTCTTCGTAGGTAGCGCCCGGTAACTCACCGGTGCCGCGCTGGATGGCCCGCTTGATGTTGTCGGCGGGCATGTTCTCGGCTTTGGCGGAGAGAATAGCCCCGCGCAGACGCGGATTGGTGTCGGGATCGCCGCCGCCATTCTTGGCAGCAATCGATATTTCCTTGATCAGGCGGGTAAAAATCTTCCCCCGCTTGGCATCAAGCGCACCCTTTTTGTGCTTGATGGTGGCCCATTTGGAATGGCCAGACATAGAGATACCTCGTATCTAATGAACTGTGTTTGCGCAGGATTCGCCCGTAGAGGAGATCAATGCATTGCCTCGAAACTTATGCAGGCGACTACAAATTATAGCACGCGAAGGGCGGTAGTTAGTCGTAGTTCGCTTCTGTTCGATTTAACTGGCTTCCCACCTTTCACTTGGAAGGGAGCTACACCCTTGGCGTATAGTACTGGTGCTCATTCAGACGCATGGAGGGATTTAATGCGAGGACTCAAAAGCCTGGGCCTGAGTATCGTCTTGCTTCCGTCGCTCCTGCATGCGGGACAAATTTTCGGATCGGTCACCTCGTCCGGCAAAGGGGTCGCCAACGCTGCCATCGACATTAGCTGTGCCGGGGCCGTGACCAAAGGAGCCACGTCGGGTGACGGTTCCTACCGCATCAACGTGCCCCAGCAGGGACAATGCACCCTCACGCTGCCGGGCTATGCCGGCCGCCCTTCGGCCGTGGTGTTTTCCTATCCCAACCCCAGACAGTACGATTTTGAGCTGGTGGGGGCGAACGGAAACTATCAGCTCCGCAAAAGGTAAGCATGGCCGAGAACGAAACCAACCCCAGTGAAGCCCGGATCGAGGCGGAGCTTGAGGCCGCGCCCGAACACCACAGCCGTCCTCTGGCCTGGCTGGATCTGCTCAAGGCTCTGGCCATCCCAACGGTCACACTGATCCTTGGTTTTGTATTCAATTCTTCTCTCAATACCCGCCAAACGCGTGAAAACAACATTCGCTTGTACACCGAGATGATGGGTCGGCGCGAAGAGTCTGACAGTGCCCTGCGGAAGGACATGTTCAATTCCATTCTGGGCACCTTCATGAGCAAGGACTCGAAACTGAAACCCGATGAGAAGCTCGACCAGGATGTACTAAACTTGGAGTTGCTAGCCTACAACTTCCATGAGTCGCTGGACCTCGGGCCGCTCTTCAAGCATCTACGGCGACGCATTCCCGATCAGCAGGAGGGTAGGTACGCGGACATGCGTTCCCGCCTCGAGAAGGTTGCTCAAGAAGTGATCGGGCGCCAACTCACCGTGCTTTCCGATAGCGGCATGGTGGACAGAGGTGACGTATCGCTGGAAAAGGTGAACGACCTGCAGGCGTACATCGTTTTCGATTCACACGTCGTTCCGGATCCTAAAGTCAATCCCGGAGAGGGCGTTTCCCGCGTGTGTCTGTTCATGAACTCCACCGACGAGAAGCCCCACTACCGTCAGTTCAAGTTGGAGATTATCAAGTACGATCCGCTGACCCGCGAAGTGCAGGTAAGGCTATACGTTTCCAAGATTCTGGAACCTCCGGCAGACTGTCAGCGAGCGGACCTGGACGAAGTGGAAAACCGCGAAATCGACACTACCTTCTGGGTCGGGTTGTTTGATTTCCCGATGATTGACAACACGCATCTTACGCACGGCGAGCGTTGCGCTGTGTCACTGACCCAGATGAGCCCCTACTCGGCCATCGTCGCTTTGGCGTACTTCCCGGGCTCGCGCGCGAGCCTGAAAGACAAGCCCTACTACGACGATGTGATGCACGACCTGGTACGCGATCAGCATCTGTCTGGGCATGATGAGCCTTAAGGCTTCGGAGAAACGTTACGAACTACAGGACGCGAATTCCAACCATCGTGCTGTGCGTCGCGCTATTGCGTCCTGCCGCTGCGATCCCCGTTCCCCAGGAGGAACCGGTCAAACCGGAGAACGGCGAAGCCCAGAAGACCGCCGCAAAGAAGACCAGGATCACCGCCCACTTCACCGTATCGGCGGAGGGCAAGAGCACGCTGCCTCCGGGATCGAAAATCGAATTGAAGGGCGACGCGGCCAGCTGCAAGAATCTGCTGCGGCCACCACAGCACCTGGGACCGGAGGGGGCGACATTTCCCGATCTCCCATTGTGTAGAGTGAAACTCTGGATCTACATTACGGGATTTGAGACCAAGATAGTGTCCGTGGATCTGGCGAAGTATAAGGACCCGATGCGGATTCTGGTCAAGTCCAAGGGACCGCCGGTGGTCGACACGTCCTATCCCTGAGCGCCACAAGGTCCGCTGCGGTTTTCTCCGTAGCTTATTTAGCCGCTAGTCCCCCAAGCCTCTTGCCCGGTAAGCGTAGATGACAGCCAACAGTGGCGGCGCCAGCAGCACACCCCAGAACGGAATCAGGATTCCCAGCACGATTGGCCCGAGAATCGAGGCCCAGATCGGCACCTTGGCCACGCGTTTCATAATGTAGGGCTGCAGAAAGAATCCATCCACAACCACAATTATGGCGTACAGAATAAGTACGTATAGCGGATGTTCCCAATCGCCCCAGTGAACCGCGGCGGCAAGGACGGGACCGACCATTCCCAACGCTGCCCCAAGATGGGGCACGAATTGAAGCAAGGCCGCCAGCAAAGCCCAGAAGGGTGCCCAGGGTACCTTCAGGACGTAAAGCCCAATCAGCCAAAGCGAGCCCACGGCGAGCGAGTCCTGAGCCTGGGCGATGATCCAGTTCTTCAGGGCGCCGCCAGTAATCCGAGCATGCTGATCCAAATCCATTCCGTATGAGATGCTATCAATTGGCCCGACGGTTATGCACTCCCGGCTTCTTTTTCTTTCGTGTTAAACTTTGCTCAAGCTTCACAACAAGGAAACGGAAATGAAATTCGGCGTCATCGTCTTCCCCGGCTCCAACTGTGACCACGACGCCTACTGGACGATCCAGCAAGTCGCGAAGCAGCCCGTCACATTCCTCTGGCACGATTCTCATGACCTGGAGAACTGCGACGCGATCATTGTGCCCGGCGGTTTTGCCTACGGCGACTACCTGCGTACGGGTGCGATCGCCAAGTTTTCGCCGGTCATGGAATCCGTGCGGAAGTTTGCCGCGGGCGGTGGACTGGTGCTGGGCATTTGCAACGGGTTCCAGATTCTGTGCGAGTCGGGATTATTGCCGGGAGCGCTGACCCGGAACGTGGGCCTGAAGTACGTTTGCAAGCCGGTCCAGGTGCGAGTGGAGAACGCCGACACTCCATTTACCAATGCGTGCCGCGAGGGCGAGGTGCTGACCATCCCCATCGGCCACATGGACGGCAATTACTTCTGCGACCCGGCCACCTTGGCGGAACTGCGTCGTGAGCGGCGCATTGTGTTGCGTTATTCAACACCGGCAGGCGAAATCACCCCGGAAGCCAATCCCAATGGATCGCTGGACAACATTGCAGGCATCTGCGGCCCGGGCCGGAACGTGCTCGGTATGATGCCCCATCCCGAACGCTCCAGCGAGCCGGAATTGGGCTGTACCGAGGGCTTCAAAATCTTCGCGTCTTTGGTGGGCGCCATGGCCGAGAAATAAAGCCGTCGCCCTGGGTTCTTCCCAACAGTCCGCCTTGCGGCTGAGTAAATTCCTGCTTTTCCACAGAAGTCTTTGTGTTAGCCTTGAGTCCCCTTCGCTGACCGGACTGCCCGGCCCTCGGGTATGTGTGTCTTCATCCGGAGGAATCAGCCCATGACAACCAGAGAAATGATGGACAGTCTTTCCGATGCGCTGATGCATGACGAGCGCATTCTGAGCCTGCAGGAGAGAGAACTGCTGGCAAATCTGCTGCAGCGCACAAAAACCAGTGGGAGCGCTCGGAACAACGCGGTGGCCGAGACAATCGCTCGCGCAGTAGGAGAAACCATCGCACAACGCGCCTACGGAATTCTGGGAAACAACATCACGCAGCGGCTGGTGGAAAATTCGCTGGCCTCTGGCAGCGCAAGTGAAAATGCAATACTTGCACGCGCTGAACAGCCGACTCTGCGCATGCAGGGACCTTCCGTCGGTCCGCCACAGCCTCCTGCTCCGCCACCGCCGCCGGGCCCACAACCACCCAGGCGCATGCAGGGACCTTCTGTTGGTCCGCCACAGCCTCCCTCACCGCCACCCGGACCGCCCCGCCCCGGTCCGCAACCGCCCAAGCAAATGCAGGGACCCTCCACTGGTCCCGCCCCGCAGCCGCCGGCCGGCCCCCAGCCACCACACGGGCCGCAACCGCCTGTCCAGCCGGCGCCCATCAGGGGCCCTCAACCACCCCGTTCCACTACAGTCTCTGAGACCGACACCCAAGCTTCGCGTGTGGCGGTCCTGGAGAGACCCGACTTTATTTCCGCGCAATGTGTTGTGCTGGACGAATTCCTGGCGCCCCAGGAACTGCGTGAACTGATGCAGTACACCCAGGATCACGAAGCTGACTTTGCCCTCAGCGAAGTGATCTCGCCGGGCGTGAGTGGCGGCGCAATTGATTACAACCACCGCCGCTCGCGAGTACTTATGAACCTGGACAAGCACCGTGACGCCATCGTGAACCGCACCCAGGCCTGCTTGCCGCAGGTCCTGCAGAAGCTGGGACACGATGTCTTCTCCATTTCCGAGGTCGAGGCCCAGATCACAGCCAGCAACCACGGAGATTTTTTCCGCAATCACAGCGACAACCTGCATGAAGATACGGCCTCCAGGGAACTGACCTTTGTTTACTTCTTCCATCGTGAGCCCAAGACATTCCGCGGCGGAGAGCTACGGATCTACGACTCCCGTTGGGAAAACGGAGGCTATGCCAGCACCGGGAACTATCAAACCGTTGTACCCGAGCAGAATCAGATCGTCTTCTTTCCCAGTTCGCTGGTGCATGAAATAAGTCCGGTGGATTGCCCTTCACAGGCGTTCGCCGACAGCCGCTTTACGGTTAATGGATGGTTTCACCGGTAAAAGACGAAGCGTGGCTGGAATGGATGGCGCGGCTGCTGGGGGAGCCTTTGCCGCGGCCCAGGCAGGCGGCGCGGTTACCCGCGTCGTCCTTCTACTGCCTGTTGGATGAGCAGCCCACGCACCTGTTTCCCCAGCGGTTCATCGTGGCGGATGGTTGGGAGACGTCCGCCACAGGACCGCTTCTTGTGAATCCGGATTGCCATTTCTCTCACGATCGCGAACCACCTCCGCTGGTCGCCGAACTTCCGCATTTACCGGAGAGCTTCGCGTGGGAGGGCGCTGGGGAAGGCGCCTGGGAAGGAAAGATCGCGTGGGTCCGTGATCCCGCAACGGAGATTATCCTGCCCTTCTGGCTAGGCCCCCGGCTCAGCGGCTTGCTTGCCAACCTGCAATCCGGGGATGCAGTGCCGGCCGATTTCCCCGCTGATTTCCCCGCAAACGCCCGTTCCGTCCTGGCTGCTGCCGGAATTCTGGTGGAGGATGGCTACGCCGCCAGGCGCCGCCAGGAATGGGCGGAAATTGTCGGCCACTGCGCGGCGCGCTTCCGGGAAAAGAGTTATGTGCCCATCGGGAGGCTCATTCATCCCTATTACCTGGCGGCCCTGCGCCGCTATTACCGTTACCTGATTCGCAATGGAAAGCTGCAGTTGGGTGATGAACACAACCCTCGCCGCTACGTGGCCCACAACGAAGCCGTGGCTCGTTTCTTCCATCTGCAATTGACTACCGTGATTTCCAGCATCGTAGGAGAACCGGTGAAGCCTTCCTACGTGTATGTGGCCTCTTACTTGGCCGGTGAAGACTTGAAGAGACACACCGACCGGCCACAGTGCGAGTTCAGCATCAGCCTTTGCCTGGATTTTTCTCCGGAACCAGTTCGTGAAACCTCGTGGCCGCTGTATCTCGACACCAAGACGGGCAAACTCACGGTTTATCAAGCCATCGGAGACGGACTGCTGTACCGCGGACGGGAACTCCCGCATTACCGGGATCCGCTGCCGCCAGGCAATACTTCGACCTCCATCTTCTTCCATTACGTTAGGGAAGATTTCTCCGGGCCTCTGGACTAAGACCTATCTTCGAGGCGCAGTGGTCAGTGACCCCTGAGCGCGTGATACGTCCAACTAACCGATGGCCTTTGAGGAGCAGCCCCGTGGCTGGTTCGAGCAACCCTCTGGGGTGCAAGCCCCGTGTACAATGCTCCTCGTTTTCAACATCAATAGGAAATCTCGGTTCAAGCCGGTTTCGGTCATCGCCCTGGTGCTGGTCTTGTCGTCGTTTGTCTCTGCCACCCCGCCGAACATTCAGATTCCGCGCATGGATACGCCGCCGTCGCTCTCCGACTTCGCGGACATGCAGCCCAGTCCTCGTGTTGCCGGCCACATGCTGAAAGTTACAGGCTTCATCGCCCGTGAGCCTGCCGATGGGGCTGAACCGACGCAAACGACTGACGTCTATCTCGCCTACGACCAGCGCAACCTCTACGCTGTCTTCGTCTGCTGGGACAAGGAGCCGGAAAAGATCCGTGCCCGCATGACCCGCCGCGAAGACATTTTCTCCGATGATTCCGCCGAGATCATGATTGACACCTTCCATGACGCACGCCGCGCCTACGCCTTCGCCGCCAATCCCTTCGGTATCCAGTGGGATGCGCTCTGGACCGAAGGCTCGATTGGTAGCGGCCAGCCCGGCGACTTCACCGGCTTCGATCCTTCCTTTGACACCGTGTGGCGCTCCGAGGGCCGACTGACCGGCCGCGGCTACCTGGTGTTGATGGCGATTCCGTTCAAGAGCCTGCGCTTCCCCAGCACCGGGCAGCAGCAGTGGGGCATCATTCTGAACCGCAGCATCCCGCGCACCAACGAAAATATATTCTGGCCGCGCATTTCCAACCGTATCCAGGGACGCTTCAACCAAGCCGCAACCGCCACCGGTGTGGAGCAAGTCTCACCCGGCCGCAACATCCAGCTTATTCCTTATGGACTCTTTCGCAGCTTCCGCGACATTGACCAGCGCGACCCCAACCAGCCGTTCTTCGAAAGCCGCGCCTTCAAGCCCGACGTCGGTCTCGACGCCAAGTTCGTCCTGCACGGCAGCTTCGTGCTCGATGCCACAGTCAATCCCGATTTCAGCCAGGTCGAATCGGATCAGCCGCAGATCACCGTCAACCAGAGGTTCGAGGTTTTCTTCCCTGAAAAGCGGCCATTCTTCCTGGAGAACAGCAACTACTTCACCCTTCCCATGAATCTCGTCTTCACGCGGCGTATCGCCCATCCCGAGTTCGGGTTGCGGCTCACCGGCAAATCAGGCCCCTGGGCCGTGGGCCTTCTCGCCAGCGACGATCGAGCGCCGGGCGAAGCGGTGCCGCCAAGCGATCCCCACAGTGGCGAGCACGCCACCTTCACCATCGCCCGCGTCAGCCGCGACATTTTTCAACAGTCGACCATCGGCGCCATCTTCACTGATCGCGAATTCGCCGGCGGCTACAATCGCGTCGGCGGCGTGGACGCCAACATCAAGATCAACCAGAACTGGCGCGTGCAGGGCGCCGCCGTGACCAGCACCACGCTGAACCCTGACGGTTCCTACCTGGCAGGGCCTGCCTATAAGGTCATCGCCGAGCGCTCCGGCCGCAAGTTCAACCTGCAAACCATCTATCTGGACGATAGCCCAGGTTTTGTCACGGAAACCGGCTTCGTCAATCGGGTGGATATTCGCCAGCAAAACATCAATGCCAGCTACTACTTCCGTCCCGAAGGCAAGTTTCTGATCTCCTGGGGACCGACGGTGCAGCAGTTCAGCATCTGGGACCACCGCGGCACCGCGCTCGACTATTTCATTTACCCCGGCATCCGCGTGGACATGACGCGCAACACTTTCATCAACTTCCATCCCTATGCTCAGGACTACGTGTATCTCCGCCCGCAGGATTACAGCGGCCTGGCCAAGGTGACCTCATATCCGCAGCCGTTCTGGGGAATCGAAGGCGGGACCAGTTGGTTCAAGCAGTTCGATTTCACGTGGTTCTTCGTCTCCGGGGGCGGTGTCAACTACAACCCGTCAGCTGGCCGCGTGCCCACGATCGGCCATGAAGACCAGGGCAACGCGACCCTGACCTTCCACGCGTCCGGACGTCTGCGCATTGACAACACTTACCTGCTGGAGCACATCCGCGAGCGCGACACCAACCTCACCGCCGTCACCAACCACATCGTGCGCAGCAAGTGGAACTACCAGTTCACCCGCGAGCTTTCGGCGCGCGTTATTCTGCAATACACCTCAGTGCTCTCGAACCCGCTTCTAAGTTCGCTGTCGCCGACCAAGAACTTCAACGCCGACTTCCTCATCACCTACCTGGTGCACCCCGGCACGGCCATCTACGTCGGATACAACAGCAACCTGCAAAACCTCGACCGCCGCCTGCTGCCCACCCCCACCGGTCTGCTCACCACCCCGGACGGCTTCATTAGCGACGGCCGCCAGTTCTTCGTGAAAGCTTCCTATCTGTATCGCTTCTGACAGCGGTCTAGGTCTGATGACCAAATTGATTTCAAGAAACATCGCCAGATGGCGGAAGCGCCGGCGCCTCCTACTTCAGCCCGGAAACCACGTAGAGAACAGAGAGCGTCTGGTAATAGCCATAAACAAATCGGGAAGCGTCCGGACTCATCACAATGGGCGAGATCGAGACCACGCCGGTGGGGCTGGCGGGCATGATTTCCCGCACCAGTTGGCGTTTCCCGGTGGCGATGTCGACCCGGTAGATTTGGGTGGGAAGTTCTCCCGTTCGGTAAACGTACAGCGCGGAGCTGTCCGCCGACCATTGGGCAAGAGTAAAACCGGTCTCCAGTCCTGGAATAACGCGCTCTTTACCACCGTTGATGGGATACACCGCCAAGCTGGTGGCGGCGCCGAGTCCGGCAACATACAAGCCGTTGGGTGAGACCAGGCTGCCCACCACACCTTCCGGAGTGATGGCTCTGGGATTTCCTCCCGAAAGATCCTGGGCATAGGCGCGCACCGCGTGGCCGGGCTCGTTGCCATTCACGATGATTTGTTTGCCGTCAGGAGAAAAGTGCGCTGGGCCATTCTGCACGTGCTCCAGGCTGGGGAGCAGAATGTCGCGCGGCTGACCGGCGCCCGTGGGCAGCAGCGTGACTTTCTCCGGCGTTCCGATGAACACGGAGAGAGCCCATTTACCGTCTGGCGACAGCCCGCCCGCGCTTCCCTCCCCCAGCCGGACTGGAGGGGAGCCGTCCAATTTGCGCAGCGCTACCGCGTAACGAGGACCGATAGGTTCGCTACTCTCTTCGAACAAAACCCACTGGCCATCGGTGGAGATGTCCCTGGGGACGGTCCAGTCATACCAGGAAAGATCTTGTGCTCCCTTACGGCCCTCGACGGCGGCTTCCATGGCCAGTCGCTCGTTTTCGAGGGTCAGCATGACGCGGCCGTCGGCCGAGATATCCTGGAGAGTGAGGCCACCGGGCACGCTGAGTACTTTCCGCAGGCGGCCGGACAGGCTGGCTGCCATCAAGGCGCGATTGTACCCGCCCTCCACGGCGGTGAACCAGACTTCATCGCCGCGCGGGTTCCAGGCCAAACCATCTTCTGATTCCCAACCCGAGGCCAAGGTCTTTCTATGTCCTGCCAGGTCTACCACGCAGACGGATCCCCGGTCGTCCCACAGAGCGGGATGATCCAGAAAAGCAATCCGGTCTCCTTGAGGGGAAAAGCGGATGTGGCTGATCCACCCGCCACTTTCGTAGATTACGTTGCCGATGGGAAACTCCAACCGGCTTCGGCCTTTGGCATGGTCCACCACCGCGAGTTCGCCTTTGGGAGACCAGTCTGCCCAGCGCACGTCCTCCAAAATTTCCCGGGGAGCGCCGCCGGCCAGCGGGGCGCGCGCCAGCGTGCCATTCACGAATTCAAGATGCGCGCCATGTTTGCCGTGCAACGCCAGCGCCATCTCGTCGGTACGGGAGACGGCAAGCAGTTGAGCGTCATTCACCTCCAACCCGTGTTCCTGAGGAGCATCGGACGGGCTGGAATAGAGGTGCAGCGCGCCGCCGTTCCAGGCAGCGCTGTAGACGATGTTTCTTCCGTCGGCAGAAAAACGGGCGGAGTAGATCGTGCCGCGCTCGAAAGTAAGACGCCGGTAAACCGGGCTGGGAACCGTAGGAATCAGACGGCCCAGCAAGACGCCGAGCGCGCCGAGTAAAAGCGTCGCTGCCACCCACGGCAGCCACCTCCGCCACCGCGACTTTCCCTCGCGCAAGGCCGCGACTTGCTTGCTGGTCGACACGTCGGAGACTGTGCTGAGCGCAAACGCCAGGTCGCGGGCGGACTGGAAGCGGTTGTCTGCTTCCTTCTCCAGGCAATGCCGAACAATCTGCTCGAACGCCGGCGGGATGCTCTGGCGCACCAGCGCCATCTCGGCGGGTTCGTCTTTTAGAACCGCAGTCATAGTGTCAACATTGGTCTCGCCCGAGAAGGCACGCTTGCCAGTCAACATTTCGTAAAGGATGGCGCCCAGACTGAAGATGTCACTGCGGTGGTCGACGGTTTTCGCCCGGAGTTGTTCCGGAGACATGTAGGCAACCGTGCCCAGGACCGAGCCCGCTTTGGTTTGCGTAGTCATGTTGGCGACTACGCGGTCGTCAGACTGTTCCTGGTTCTGTTCCGGCAGGGTGAGCTTTGCGATTCCGAAGTCGAGAATCTTGATCCGGCCATCCTTTGTGAGGAAAAGGTTCTCCGGCTTCAGGTCGCGGTGCACAATGCGCTTTTCGTGCGCGGCAGTAAGGCCTTGGGCGATCTGGATACCGTAGTCAGCGACTTGGCGCAGGGCAAGAGGTCCCTCGAGGAGCCGCTTGCGCAGAGTCTGTCCTTGCAGCAACTCGGAGACTATGTAGGGCGCGCCCTCGTGCATGCCGATGTCATAGATGGCAACGATGTTGGGGTGGTTGAGGGCAGCGGCGGCACGGGCCTCCAGCTCGAAACGGCGCAGGCGGTCCTGATCGTGAGCCAGGGAGGATTTGAGTACCTTGAGGGCGACGTCCCGCCCCAGCCGGTCGTCGCTGGCGCGGTACACTTCCCCCATTCCTCCGGAGCCTATCTCTTCGAACACTCGATAGTGACCCAGGGTTTGGCCAGTCATCTTAATCCGGGGGAGGTACTTGGTGTGGCATGTTAGGTCGGCACCATCCGTAAGTCAATATGGGGTGGGGAGGAGGGAAAGGGACCCTCCCAGAGCGCCCCCTCTGTGCGTGCTCAGGTGTGTGAATAGATATGGCCGGGACCTGCGATGAAGCTAGTCGGCGGGTGCCCCATTCAAGCCCGCTTTTGGCTTGAGTGGGGATGTTCAGATCTTCCTCGCTCGCCGGGGCTTCGGCTTGCTCTTGCCCTTGAGATTGAGCGCCACTGCAGCGCGGATGAGATC
>JBGQBN010000043.1:0-35046 GCA_041494805.1 Terriglobia bacterium
AGAAGCGGTCCGTGCCTTCCAACGCGCGGCGGAATTAGATCCACAGTCGGCGATGCCCCATTGTGGTATTGCCCTGGCCCTGTGGCCATGTATCAATCTCGACATGGATCCTCCACATGAGAAGGCTGCCTATGAGGCGGTTCAAGAGGCGAGGTCACTCGCGCAAAACGCAACCGAAAGCGAGCGCGCCTACATTGACGCGTTAGTCAAGCGCTATTCGGTCGAGCACAAGACCCACTCAAAGCAGCTCGACGTGGACTACGCTCACGCCATGCGGGAGCTGTCCCAACGCTACCCGGAGGATCTCGACGCGGCCACACTCTATGCGGAGAGTCTGATGGACTTGCGCCCGTGGAAGCAGTGGAGTCTCGACGGCCTTCCCGCGGAAGACACCGAAGAGATCGTTGCTGTGCTGGAATCCGTATTGCGACGCGACCCCTACCACATCGGCGCGAATCATTACTACATCCACGTGACCGAGGCTTCCCCGCATCCTGAGCGCGCCCTGGCCAGCGCCTGGCGTTTGGAAACGCTCGCCCCCGGCGCCGGCCACCTGGTCCACATGCCTGCGCACACCTATATGCGTACTGGCGACTACCTGGCGGCGGCCCGCAGCAACGCACTGGCGGCCGAGACAGACCGCGTTTATCTCCGGGAGAGCGGCACGACGGGCAGTGTTTACGACATGATGTATTACGCTCACAACCTTCACTTTCTCTTGGCCGCCGAGAGCATGGCGGGAGAGTTTGCGGTTGCAAAGCAAGCAGCGGACGAGCTGGCTACGCACGTCAGACCCATGATTCACGACATGCCAATGGCTGAAACCTATCTGCCAACGCCAATCTTCGTCCTCGTCCGGTTCCATCGCTGGGATGAAAATCTTGAAAATGCCTGCGCCGGCTCCGCAGCTCGCGATGACCACAGCGTTCTGGCATTTCGCACGTGGATCGGCAGCAGCAGCGAAAGACCGGATCGAGACCGCAGAAACGGAGCGCAGAATTCTGCAAGCGGCCCGCACAGACATGCCCGCAGACATGGAGTTCAGCTTCTATTTCAACAAGGCGCGAGGCTTTCTCGATCTGGCCGCAAACATCCTGGATGCCCGCATCGCTGCTGCTCGTGGCGATCAACAAGCCGCAATCGGATACTGGCAGGAAGCTGTCCGCATTCAGGATGGTCTCAATTACGGGGAGCCGCCCGAATGGTTCTATCCCGTGCGTGAATCGCTCGGCGGCGCCCTGTTGCTGGATGGCAAGGCGGATCAGGCCGAAGCCGTATTCCGCGCCGATCTGTTACGAAACCCCCGCAATCCACGGTCGCTCTTTGGGCTCTTGAAGAGCTTGGAGGCGCAGAAGAAGAATTCTGACGCAGTGTGGGTGCGGAGGGAATTTGAGGCCGCTTGGAAAGATGCAGACGTCACGCTCGGACTCGGAGACCTGTAATGAGGACATGGTTCCAACCAGGGCGACGCCTAGCCCGAGGCTTTCTCCTCTTGCTTGGCTGCGTTCTCTGTTTTTCGGCTTCCCTCTCCGCCCGCTCCTGGCGCATTGCCGACTACCACGACACCATCACCATCGGCATTGACGGTTCCGCGATGGTTAGCGAGCATCTCACCTTGGTGTTCGTCGGCGAGTACCACGGAATCCACCGATTCATCCCGGTGGAGTATCCCGGCCCGCGGGGCACCAACTACACGCTCTTCCTCGATGTCAGCGGTGTGACCGATGCCAGCGGCAACAAACTTAAGTACGAGTCTCGGACCTCGCGTGGCTTCCGTGACCTGAAGATTCTTATCCCAGACGCCTCTGACACCACCCTCAACGTCGAGATTACATACACAGTGCGCAACGGCATTCGCTTTTTCGAGGACCACGACGAGTTCTACTGGAACGTAACCGGCAACGACTGGCCGGTGCCCATTGACCATGCTTCCGCGCTGGTCAGCCTGCCAAGTGCAGCTGCCGGATCGCTACGCGCTCAAGCTTTCACCGGCGTGTATGGCTCGACCGACCGCGAAGCCACATCAGAAGTCAAAGGCTCGGAGGTCTCGTTCGAAACCACCAACCCGCTGCCCATGCGTGGCGGCCTGACCATTGACATCTACATTCCAAAAAGCATCCTGCAAGAACCGAGCACGCTGACCCGGCTGCTGTGGTTCATTGGCAGCAACCCGATCATCTTCCTGCCGTTCGTGACCTTGGGTGTGATGTTCGTGTTGTGGCGGTACAAGGGGCGCGATCCCGACCCCGGGCTTTCGGTCGCACCCATGTACGAGCCACCCGAGGGCATGACTCCAGCCGAGACAGGCACGCTGATTGATGACACGATCCATCCTCGCGACATCACTTCCACGCTGGTGGACCTGGCGGTGCGCGGTTTCCTGAAGATTGAAGAGAAGGTGGATACGACGCTCGGCATTTTTCACCACAAGGACTACATCTTCCATCTGCTTAAACCACGCGAGCAGTGGACCGGCCTCGCGCCCCACGAGCGCGTGATGCTGGAGAATGTATTCGCAGGTGGCACGGAGACACGGCTCTCCAGCCTGAAGAATCGTTTCTACACGGCGCTGCCGGTGATCCAGCAAGACATCAAGTCGGCGCTGAAGCTCAAGGGTATGTACTCGCTCGATCCGGACTCGGCCAATGCCTACAGCTTTCTGGGAATTGCGGTCATCGTCGCGCCCTTTGCCATCGCGCAGTTCACGGGATACAAAGATGTTTTCAGTTCGGTTGGGTTGCTGATTGGGTGCGGGATTATTTCGGCGATCATCTGGTGGCTGTTTGCACGCCAGATGACTTCGAAGACGGTGAAGGGCGGGCGCACGCGGGTGGCGGTGCTCGGCTTCCAGGAGTTCATGAACCGCGTGGATGCCGACCGGCTGAAGCGCATGCCTCCGGATACGTTCGAGAAGTATCTGCCGTATGCGATGGCGCTGGGCGTGGAGCATCAGTGGGCGCAGGCGTTTGCTGGGATCGTGAAGGATTCGCCGCGATGGTACGTCTCGCCGAATGGGATGACGGGCTTCAATCCGATCTTCTTCTCAAGCTCGATGCACAGCATGGTGACGGACATGCACCAGGCGTTCGTCTCGGCGCCGCGGGCGAGCTCTTCGGGATCAGGCTTTGGCGGAGGGGGATTCGGTGGAGGGGGAGGATTCTCCGGGGGCGGATTCGGAGGTGGGGGCGGGAGCGCGTTCTGAACGAGGTCAGTTCTCGGTCGTCGGTCGTCAGTTGTCAGGCAGCCGGGGAAGGGAGAAATGTTCCACGTGGAACATTTTGTGGTTATTATATTGTACGTACAGTAATATATGTATTAGGAGAAACTCGTTCTGCCGGTTGGAGTTAGGGCGGAGAAACCGTCACCTGCCCTTCGAGGCTTTTTGAACCAACCTCACTCCTAGCACCGCTGTTTACGACATGGTTCCGCCCGACGCTGGAGCAATCGGGGCGGCCCTGTTTCTGACATTCAATCGCAATCTCTAACGGATGTTCGTTAGCGGTATTTTCCGTGTTGGTTTTGATTGGTTTATGGAGTGGGTCACCCGCCTGCCCCGGCGGGGGGAACCTAGTTCTTACCCTTGTCTGGGGCGTTATCAGGCTTTTGCCGGGGGTGTCATCCGTGATATAAGGCATGAAGGCCACGCATTCGGTCGTTGAAACTCCATTGGAGATGGCGTGTGGAACTGGCTTTTGCAGGTACAGAAGGCCAGCCGCGAGGAGGTCTTGTGTCCGAAGCACGGACGGGAAAGCGGTTCCCCCTGGAACTGCCCATCAAAATTCATCGGGCGGACGAGGGCGGAGATCACAGCGGGACGACAGGAAACCTGAGCGCTGCCGGAGTTTATATCCGGGCGGATGCCAGCCTGGAAGTGGGCTCGACGGTGGAGTTTGAGATCGCCCTGCCGCCGGAAGTGACCGGGGCCAAGGAGAACGTGGTGATCCAGTGCCGGGGACGCGTGGTTCGCACCGACGAACCTGCCGGCGGCGGCTCCAAGGACGTCCGGGGCGTAGCCTGTGTGATTGATTCCTACGATTTCGTTCGCCACTCGTAATCGAGGTGCTGACGCGATGCTGAAATTAATTCTGGCCGATAACCAGGCAATCTTCCGGGCGGGAATCGCCAAAGTGCTGGCCGTCGAAGACGAAATGCGCATTGTGGCGCAGGCGCAGACCCAGGAACAGATGTTCATGGCTCTGGACAAGTTTCGCGCTGCCGTGCTGGTGGTCGCGGGCGGATTCCATTCCGATTTCAACAGTGTGCTGCAATCTGCTACCCGCAACAAGACACGGGTGGTGGTGCTGGCCGATACCGGCGAGAGCGCGCAACGCTACATGGGCGCAGGAGCGCATGGAGTGGTGTATCGCAACGTGACCAGCGCGGCGCTGGTGGACTGCGTGCGCAAGGTGGCTCGTGGCGAAACCTGGGTGCAGGACATCGCCGTGCCCAGCGAGCTGACCGAGAACGACATGGTCGGATTGCGGGTGCGCGACCGGCTGACGGCGAAGGAACTGCGCATCGTCGCGCTGATTGTGCAGGGATATAAGAACAAAGAGATCGCGTCACAGCTTGGGACTACCGAGCAGGTAATCAAGAATTATCTGCGCAATGTGTATGACAAGATTGGGGTGTCTGACCGGCTGGAACTGGCGCTGTTTACGATTCATCACCGGATTCTGAACGAGGCAGCGGCAGCTACCGCAGCGGCATCTCAGCAGCAGCCTGGGCCGGGAGCTGGGGTTAGTTCATAACAGTTCGAGTTTGTTTCGTGAGGCCGCCTGTGGGCGGCCTTTTTGTTTCAGTTAGCGTGGGTCCCACGATCGCGTCCCCCTTCCCTCTGCGGGCAGCTTGGAGGACAATATGGGCATACTTTCTCGGTGAGGTGGCCCATGCGTTATCGCCTGTTGGGATTTCTCGGAATCGCTATTCTGACGGCTTCTTGTGTTTTCGCGCAGCAGATTCGCGGCGACTATATCGAGACCCGTAGCGCGGATGTTTACACCGGCCAGTGTTTCGCGAATGGTGAAGTGAACCTGGTGGGCAATGAGGCCATCCTGGCTTGGCATGTGCAGAGTGGAAGTTGGGATGGGGTGAGGCTGGACGGGCTGACTGTTGCTGCGGCGGTTCGGGCGCGCGCGACTTTGGGTGATCCTTATGCTAATCCTTATCCGGCGCAGGCTGTCCTGATGGTGGACGAACAGGCTAGCGAGCAGCAGCGTGCTGCCCTGGCCGCATTCGCGCAGCAGATGGGTGGCGAACTTTTGCGTCATGTGGAACGTGTGATTCCCGCGCAAATGGAGCTGGTGGTGAATCCCGAGCGGCACGGAGTGGCGATGCTGCGGGCGGGGCAGTTTGCCATGGTGCAGACCCGCTCCATCGGCGACCACGACCATCTCTGCGGCAATGAAGAAACCTTCTATCCGCCACTCACGGACTTGGCTCATGCCATGCCGGCTGTGGCTTTGACGGACTCGTACCACGGGCCCGGGCTGGGCGTGGACTGGGAGTCCCACGGGAAACGCAGCGCCTTTGTGGGTACGTTCGCGCGCTAATACTCGGAGACGGTGCGACGGGTTGCCGCAGATTCCGAGGCGCGCCTTTCCTTTTGGTATTCTTCTTCCACCACTACTGGACGCAGGATACAGCCTGCGTCGTCCACCGGAGGCGTAGGTGCGCAAGAGCCTGGCCGCATGCATCGTGTTCTTGTTTGTGATTGCGGTCAATGCTGCACCGGGCGGCAAGGTCGAAATACTTGGAGGTTTAACCGATTCGAGTGTTTCTGATGCCGTGAAAAAGGCTCTCGACAGCAAAGGCTACCGGGTCACACTCGATGACGGCAGCGTGCTCTGCGAGATCTGGCTGCGCAAGAACGTTCCGGAGCAGGCAAAAAAAGATACTTCGGGCGCACTCTATTCGCGGCTGGCTGAGTCCACGCTGGTCGGAGTAATATCGTTTCCCCAGGCTACGACTGATTACCGCGGACAGGCCATCAAGGCCGGAAACTACACTTTGCGTTATGAACTGATGCCCAATGATGGAAATCACCTGGGCGTGGCGCCCAACCGCGACTTTGTGCTGCTTGTTCCTGCCGCTTCGGATGCGGACCCGGACGCAACATTCAAGTTCGATGAACTGTTGAACCTGAGCCGCAAAGCAACCGGGACTAGACATCCAGGGCCGTTGAGCCTGGTCCAGGCGGAAGGGGGCGCGGCGCCGGCGGTCTCCAAGGACGACGAAGAACATTGGGTCTTCTCGGCCGGGATGAAGCTAGCCTCGGGGGAGGACTTGCCGCTTGCGCTGGTGGTGAAGGGCACGGCTCCGCAGTAGGGCGGAGAATCGGATTTACCAGCGGCGCCAAAGCAATGCCAGGACCGTGATCGCGGCCACCAGCAAAGTTGCGATGAAGTAGGAGTGCCGGCTCAGCCAGCCTTTTCTTGCTTCCCCAGCGGCCAGCTGGGAAAGAAACGCTGGAACGGGTCTGGGTGCGGCTTCGTCCGAAGCCCGAGCCTTCTCGCAATCGAGACAAAAAGCTCGCCCAGCGGAAACCGGGAAGCCGCACGAGGCACACTTCCCAATGTTACCGGGCTCGCCCAGCAGGACTTTCGGCTCGCTCTCCTTGGTTACCGGTCTTTCTCCGGCGGCCACTGCCGCTGGCGGAACTTCGGTGGTCGTCGCCGGAGCGGGGCTTACTTTTGCGGCTGCCGGTTCGATCTTCGTTTGGGCTGCGAGTTGGGCTGCGAGTTCTGCTGCGACCGGTGGCACGGATGGTTTGTTTTCTTTTCCTGCGATCTCTTTGGGGGCGCGCTCAGCGGCCTGGGCGTGCTCGACCGCGGTCTGGATCATCTCTCCCAGACGCTCCAGAGCCGTGAGGTCACGCTCTTCAAAGGCGGAGGTTCGATCGGATAAGAGCTCGAAAACACCGTTCACTTCGTCTTCACGAACCAGTGGCATCACGACGACTGATGCGATTCCCAACGCGCGGCAGCTTTCGCGATTCACGCGGGGATCGGTTTCCGCGTCGTCGCAGCGCAAGATGCGGCGCAGGCGCACGCTTTCGCCCGACAGGCCGGAATTCACTTGCAGATGCGCCCCCAGTTCCGGCGCCGCCGTCCCGGCACTGGCACGGCAAACCATGTGCTCACCCTGACGCAGAGCGATGGCCGCGCCCGATGCCCCGGTGATGTACTGGGCGCGCTCGGCCAGCAACTGCAGCGCGGCGCCCAGGTCGCGTTGCGCCATTTCCGTCAGTGATCGGCCACCATCGTCGCCGGGAAAGTGCAGCGGATCCGGCGAAGTTTCCGGCGGGGACGGCTGGCTCTGGTTGTCTTTCGGCAAAGTGGTTTTCGGGCCGCCCGCGGAGGAATCTTGGTCCAAGATGGAATAGCGGTCCATGGAAGAATTGTAAGGTGATATGGTCGGAGTTTCGCTCCCCTTCTGACAGACTGTCAAGAAGAAACCCGAGAGTGGCATTGTTGATTTTTGATGGTTGATTGAAGGACCCCCGGCAGGCGGTTTAGAGGGCAATCAACATTAGAATGCACCAATCAACAGTCCTCACTTCTTCGGCGGTAAGTACTTTTTCTCGATTGACGCTACTATCACATAATTGGGGTCTACCATTTCGTTCAGATGGACTCTGCCCACCTTCGAGAGCAGCTCATACGCGTCCATCTCCGACAGTCCGTAGCCCTGATGTATCCATGCGATGAGTTCGGTGTAAGCAATTCGCAGGCAATCATCCAGCGGCCGGTAGGCGCCCACGGTCATGATCACGGCGTCGTTCTCGAACCGGGGCCAATTGATTTTTCGGCCCTTGATCACACTTACCTGCACCCGGGCGCGCAGCGGGACTTCAATCGCGGTGCCCGCGATCTCGCCGTCGCCCATGGCGGCATGGCCATCGCCCATGTAGAGCAGCGCTCCCGGCACATTTACCGGGAAGTACACTGTGTTGCCCACGCTGGCTTCCGGGGAGTCCATGTTGCCACCGAACTCCGCGGGGACAATCGAACTGCGGGCTTCCCCACCCGCCGGGGCGACACCGATACAGCCGAAAAAAGGATGCAGCGGAATATTCACCGAAAAGTTGGAGTCGGTGGCGTGGAACGCGGCTGTATTGGTAGCATGATCGACCGGATAAAACCAGATCCGTTCCTGCATCTGCGCTCCCAACATGGCGGTGTAGTTGGTGGCATTTATCGCGCCAAAGCCGGGGAACGTCGCTCCAATGCCCTGATTGCCGTCCACTTCGAGACCGAGAATTTTGACCACCAGTGTGTCTCCCGGTTCTGCGGTCTCGATGTAGAACGGGCCGGTGAGCGGATTGTCACCCTTTACCATACTCAGGGTGTCGCCAGGTTTCTGGATGGCGTTGCCGAAGGCGTCGAGGGTGTTGGTCTCCAGGATGTCGCTGGGCTTCAGGCGCGCTACCGGCTGGGCTGTGCCGTAGACATACTTCACGTCATTGATAGTGGCGTGATACTTGACGACATGGTCAGTCGTGCCTTGTGCGAGCGCGTGGCTTGCACCACCGATCAGTAGGACAGCGGACAGAATTTGGGAGATCACTGGGCCTCCTGGGTAGGATTGTTGATTTCCGATTTCCAATTTTCAATTGCCGATTTGGATTGTTGATTTTTGATTGTTGATTGTAGATCAAGAACCCCTTCTTGCTTCCGTGTTAGGCGTGGTGCATGGCCAGTCCAGCCATGGCTGCCAGTGCGATGATCACGGGTTCTGGAACCTTCCATTTGATGAGCACCGCCAGGCTGAGCGCTCCGATTAACACTGTCGGAAGATCGTAAATCGAACGGCGCGCGAGCACAATCACTGCGCCCGCAATCGCTCCGGTGGCCGCCGCGGTGACTCCGCGCACGAAGGCGTTCAGTTGGGGGTTCTTCGCCCAGCGTTTGTAGGATGGCGCCAGAATGACCACCACTAGATAGACGGGGAGAAACACTCCCAACGCCGCTGCGGTTGCGCCCTTCACGCCTGCCACCAGGTATCCGATGAAACCGACCGTGATTACCACCGGGCCAGGGGTAATCATGGCCACTGCCACTGCATCCACGAACTGGCGGTCGTTGAGCCAGTGATGCCCCTGTACCACGCCGCCATAAAGGAACGGCACGATGGCGAGGCCGCTGCCGAAGACGAACATCCCAGCCTTGGCGAAATACAGGAAGATATCCCACAGTGGACCTGTCAGCGGCAGAGCCAGTCCAGCGAGCAGCAGATTCGCAGCATTGCCTGCATGGGCTTTGACCGGCCATGCTTTTGCGAGGACCGCTACCACTCCACCCAGCAGAAACAGCCAGATGATCTCCTGCGAAGTCCACGCGGTGGAGATGGCTAGTGCCAGAAAAATTGCCCAGAGCAGGCGGTCCTTCCCCAGGGTCAGTTTAGTGAGTTTGAATGCCGAGCGGGCGATGATCGCGATCACTGCTGCCCCGATGCCGTAAAACATTCCTTGCATCCAGCTGAGACCGCCGTAACGCACATAAGCGGCCGAAAGTGCCAGCACCATCAGAAATGACGGCAGCACAAACGCCGCACCCACTAGCGTCGCTCCCAGGATGCCGGCGCGGACGTATCCCAGATAGATCGCCAGTTGCGCCGCTAATGGGCCCGGAGCCAGCTGCGCCAGTGCCAGGCCTTCAACGTAATCTTCTTTCGTGATCCACCCGCGGGCGTCCACCAGATCCTGCTGCATGTGTCCGGCGAGCGCGATTGGGCCGCCGAAGCCCACCGTGCCCAGCCACAGGAAATAGCCGGCAAACTTTGCCAGGGAAACCTGTGGAGTGCGCGCTGGGTTTGCGTTTTCTGGATTCATGGGATGGGCCTTCGCCGGCGCTTAGGCCGCGAAATTCAGACTGCGGTTATGTCCTGTTTGCACTGCTTTCTCGTACACTACTGCTGCTGCGGCGACGTCCTGCAGCGCCATGCCGGTGCTGTCAAAAATGATTGTCTCCTTTTCTGACGTGCGTCCCGGCTTCTTTCCTGTTATCACCTCGCCGAGTTCCGCATGAACGTCCGCCGCAGTCATGACCCCGGCCTGCAGAGCGTGATGGAGGTCTCCAAAGGTTGCGCACTGCTCCAAGATGTCTACCACGACTTTGTTGTTCACCATAAGCGCAGGCTCGAGTTCTTGTTTTTCAGGGTTGTCGGCTCCGACCGCGGCAACAAACGTGCCTGGCTGTACATCCTCTCGTTTCAAAAAGTATTGGTGTGCGGAAGTGCAGGTGACGATCACATCGCTTTTCCGGACTGCACTGCTCAGATCGCTTACAGCCGTTACTTCGAGTCTGAGCTCAGTGGAGAGTTGCTCGGCCAGTTGCCTCGCACGGCCTGCGGCGACGTCGTAGGCGTACGCCTTCTGGAGCCGCAGCACGCTGACCAGTGCTTTGAGCTGGACCCGGCCCTGATGGCCGCAACCGGTGATGGTGGCTACCTGCGAATCCTTTCGTGCCAGGTATTTCGCGGCTACCGCCGTAGCCGCGCCGGTACGAAGCGCAGTGATCTCCATCGAGTCCAGGACGGCGAGCGGACATCCGTTCCCGGCGTCCGCGAGCACGATTACTCCCTGGATTGTCGGGAGGCCGAAGCGCGGTCCGTTCTCGGAGAAATTTCCGTTTACCTTGGCGGCGAAGTACGCGCGATCCAGGTCGAGGACGCCGGCCTTGATGTGGAACCCGCCTCCTCGGGTGTGAATTCCCAGGACTCCCGGCGGCGTGACTTTGCCTTCGCCATGCAGTCGGAAAGCTTGTTCGACCGCCGCGATGCACTCCGCGAGACTCAGCAGGCTTCGAACCTCCCGGCCGGTGAGCAGCAGCGTGGCTTCTGAGTTCATGCGCTCTTCCTCGCTGCACTGCTTTGCTCACACAAAAACGGGTCGATGGTGGCTACTGGCATGGCCTCGACCGGCTGCTCGCCGCGGCGAAAAATGCGCGCTCCGGAGGAACCTTTCAATGTGACCGAGCCGTTGTCGACCCGCAGCATTCCGCCTTCGCGGAGGCCGATCACGGGTGCATGGTTCTCTTCAAGAAACTGCAGGATTCTTTCTTCCTGGGTCTCTCCCATGTGGGTCGAGAAAGGATCGGGATCGAGGTAATGCGGGCTGATCTGAAAAGTTGCCAGGCCGAGCGCGTCAAACGAAGGCGGTTGTACGATGGGCATGTCTTTGGTTGTCCGCAGGCTTGGGCAGGCGACGATCGAGCCCGCGCTGGATCCGATGTAGGGCATGCCCGCTTCCACGGCGTGCCGAATCGCGAGCAGAAGATCGGAGTCGTAGAGTCCTTTCAAGAGTCGAAAAGTGTTTCCCCCGCCCACGAAGATGACGTCGGCCTCTTCGAGGGCGCGCCGGGGATTGGAGACCTCGTGCACCGAAACCAGAGTACAGCCCATCGCCCGAAAGCGTTCCCGCGCTCGTGCGGCATAGGCCTGACGGTCATAGACCGCGTAGGGGACAAAGACGATTTTCCGCGCACTTGCCAAGAAATCGCGGATCTCACCTTCCGCGTGGTCCAGGTATCCACTGCCATGGAGAGTCGAATTGCTGATCAATAGGAGACGCTTCATCGCAGCCATCTGTTTCTCCAAACCTGTCTACGGGAGGGCGTGGTAGAGACCTTCGATCAATTCCATTCCTCGCCGCAGCAGTTCGTCGTCCGCCACGTCCAGCCCCGCCCAACCCTTCAACACCTGGTCCACACCAAGCCCTTCCGCTCGGCCAAACTTTTCATCTCCTAAGTCGGCGTCATGGATAATCTGCGCAATACGGCGCACTTTGGCATCGCGGACCGCGAAATGCTTAGCTAGCGTCTCGAAGGTGCAATCCTCGCCGCGGTGCCCAAAACCTTGGGGATGAAACATATCGAAGGGCACAGCCTCGGGGTGAGTTGCGGGATCGTTAGCGAAGACGAAGCGCGCCTTGGGATCGACGAATCGGCGGATAAGCCATGCCGACGACACCCGGTCAATTCCCGGCTGCGGCCGGGTCATCCAGACGCGGTTCAGATACTCGGCAGTCTTGCCTTTGTTCCCGCGTGGGATGGCTTCGGTTTCGTCGGCGCGCGCCAGCAGGGCTTCGACCCGGCTGCGCAGCGGGCTGGCGAAGAAATCAATTGCCACGATGTTCTGGAACCTATGGCGCAGCCGGCTTTGACGTCCCGCGGGCCGCCGGGAGGGAGAAAGTGCGACCAGCTTCTTTAACTCGCGCAGCAGGGATTGGTAATCGCGGGAGCGCGCCTCCACGAAAAGCTTGCGCAGGTGCTTGTCGGGGAGATCGTCGAAAGCCTGCACCTGTACTACCGAGGCTTGCCCTTTGTAATCGCGGATGGCAGTCGCCAGCCATTCCAGTTTTTCCTGATTGGCTGGCAGGTTGGGCAGAACATAACCGGAGGAACGCAGAGCCAGCGCGCCCGAGCGCTGGAGCTTGCGCCAGATTTCGACGCGCTGGCTGGCCCGGCTGGAGGGCAGACTGAATACCAATAGGAGCCACGGTGCCTTGGCAGTATTGGATACACTCATTTCACATAACGTATACCTATAACATGATATTTGCAAGTCGATGAGGAGGATGGCGGGCTTTCTTCGCCCCGTGGGGAAGCTTGCACCTGACGCCGTGCGGGTTACCTACAATCTAGTGTTTATCGTCGCGCTGGCGGAGCCAATCCAGAAACATCTGTTCGATGGGTTTGTCGTAGGTCATCAGGACGTGGCGGACGGTGTGTCCGCTAACGAAGTGGCAGACTTCTTCGGCTAGATTCTTGGCGTGGTCGCCGGCGCGCTCCAGGGACTGGGTCATGAAGATGACTTGCAGGCTGGCTTGGCGCTGCACGTTCTCCGGGTTCTCGATGTGACGCAGGAAGACCAGGTTGCGCAGGCGGTCCATCTCGGCGTCGGCGCGGAGTACATCAATGGCTTTCTTGACGTCACGGCCGGAAAAGGCCGCACCTACGTCGGTCAGCATCTTCTCCAGCACTGTGGCCATGCGGGTGAGGTCGTGAGTGTCCTGGGGATCGAGGCGAGAACCGGCAGCCTGGGCGCTGCTGGCAAAACTGAGGAGCAGGTCGCCGATCCGCTCCAGTCCAATCATGATTTTCATGCAGGCCAGCAATTCGCGTGCTTCCGGCTCGGTGACCTGGGTGATGGCCTGGGTGACGCCGGCGTCAATTTCCATGTCCAGGTTGTCGAGTTCCTTTTCGCGCTCACGAATGGTATTGAGGAGGGGAGATGAGCCAGTGGCTATGCCCTCGGCTGCGGCCGCGGCCGCTTCCTGGGCCACGCGGCAGGCTTCGATAGTGCGCATGACCAGGCGCGGGTAGGAGAGCTCCGGTGCTGGGGTTTTCGTGCTGGCGGTACTCATGCGCACTACCCTCCGCGGGACGACCGTCGACCGGACTTCTCGTCCTTGTCCAGTAGATAGGATGATCAATATAGGAGAGTAAGTTGTTTCTTCAAGGAGTTGGTTAAAGGGGTGTGAATTTTGTCGGTCAGGTGGAAGGGGCCAAAGGCAGTGTGAACAGGAACGTGGAGCCATGGTTGAGTTCGCTTTCGGCGCGGATGGCGCCGCCGTGGGCGAGGACGATGTGCTTGGCGATGGCCAATCCCAGTCCGGTTCCACCAGATTCGCGGCTGCGGGCTTTGTCCACGCGGTAGAAGCGCTCGAAAAGCCGCGGGACGTGCTCGGAGGGTATGCCCGGGCCGAAGTCACGGACGTAGAACTCAACCCCACGCTCCGAAGGCCTGGCCCCCAGCACGAGGCGGCCACTCGAAGTGGCATATTTCAGCGCATTATCCACGAGGTTGGAGAAAACCTGGTGGATGGCCTCACGATCGGCGTTGACGTGGCCTGGCGGGGCATCCTCGACCTGCAATTCAATATTCTGCACACGAGCGACCTCACGGAAGCTCTGGACGGCTTCCTGTAAAAGCTCTGCCGGCGTCACCGGCTGGATGTCAAAGCGTTGCTCGCCCGATTCCACCCTCGCCAGAGTCAGCAGATCCTCAGTCAGGCGCGACATGCGGGTGGCGTTCTTGCGGATGATCTCCAGAAAGTCACGGGCGTGATTGTTCTCGGGTGCGCTGTCGAGCAGGGTTTCGGTGTAACCCTGAATGGAGGTCAGCGGGGTGCGCAGTTCGTGGGAAACGTTGGCGATGAAGTCGCGCCGGGTCTTCTCCACGCGTTCGGTTTCAGTGAGGTCACGCAACACGGCTACCGCGCCGCCGCCGGGCATGGGAGCGGCGGTCACGTCGAAGGTACGGCCGGGAAGGATGGAAGCGGCGCGAGCGGTAAGCACTTTCTGGGTTTCGCTGGCGCCACGCACCGCTCTTAGGAAATCCGGGTCACGAACGGTCTCGACGACCGGAGCATTCAGGCGCGTGTGCTGGGGAACCAGCTTGTCCATGGTCTGGTTGGCCCACTGTACCCGGTCATCGGCGCCAACGGCGATGACCGCATCCTGCATGCTGTTGAGTAGAGTTTCGAGCTGACGCTGGCTGGTTTGCAGAGCAGAGAAGCTTTCTTCGAGGTGGCGTGCTGTCTTGTCCAGGGAGGCGGCAACTTTGCCGATTTCGTCTCCTGAAGATTCGGCAATGCGGGCAGAGAGGTCGCCGGCAGCGATCTGGCCGGCGAACTGGACGATCTGCTGCAAACGTCGAGCAATGGACTGCGCCGCGATTCCTGCCACCGCAAGAGCAACCAGAAAAGCCAGCGCCGAACCCAGCAGCAGTGTGCGATGGACTTGTGCGATAGCGCCCTCAACATCGGAAAGTGGATACGCCAGCCGGACGGCGCCTCCGGCGATGGGAGCGGCGACATAGAGAAACGGCACACCGACAGTGTGGCTGCGGCGCGCGTCGGTGCCTACCTCTCCTTTCAAGGCGGCGATGAACTCGGGCCGGTGGGCATGGTTCTCCATGGAAGAAGCGTCAGCCTCGGAGTCTGCCAGCACCTTGCCTTCGGCGTCGATGATGGTGGCACGCGCACCAGCGGCCTGGCCTTCCTGCGAAGCGACGTCCTGTAAAGCGTGCTGCCGGTCGATGTTGACACGGTTGGCGAACATCAAAGTTTTCTGCTTAAGGCTGCGCTCGATCTCCTGGCGGAGAGAGCTTTCCCAGGCACGGCGGATGGAAACATCAAGGGTCAGCGTGGTCGCGGCGATGACCAGGACAAATGCGGCCAGCAGTTTGAAGAACACCCGGCTTCTCACTTGGGGGCCTCGAAGCGATATCCGGCACCGCGCACCGTCTTGAGGTAGCGCGGGTTTTCAGGGTCAGGCTCGATCTTCTCGCGGATGCGGCGTACGTACACATCCACGGAACGGGGGGTGACGTAGGCAGTATCGCGCCAGACGGAATCGAGAAGCTGGTCCCGGGTGAAAACGCGTCCAAGGTGGCGGGCAAAATAATCGAGCAGGCGGAACTCGGTGGCGGTGGTAGTGGTGGGCTGGCCGCGCACGATGAGAGTCATCGCCCCGGGATCAATCTCGATTTCACCCACGCGAACGGGTGATTGGGACAAGGGGCGCTCGAAGCGACGTAGCACGGCTTTGACTCGAGCTACCAGTTCTCGCGGGCTGAAGGGCTTGGGGATGTAGTCGTCCGCCCCGATTTCCAGGCCCAGGATACGGTCTGCCTCGGCACTTTTCGCGGTAACAAAGATCACAGGAATAGGAGCCAGCGACTGGGTCTGCCGGATCTGGCGGCAGAGCTCGAGGCCGTCCTTCCCGGGAACCATGATGTCGAGGATAAAGAGCGTCGGCCTTTGCCGTTCAGATTCGGAGATCACCGTGCTCCCGGTAGGGAATACCTTCACGGCGAATCCGGCCCCTTCCAGGTGATGGCGCACCAGGCGGGAGATGTCGGGGTCGTCTTCCACGACGAAGATGGTTGGCTTCACAGGGGTATTGTAACGAAGTTGGGCGCGCGGCACGGAATGGGTCGATTACGGCGTGAGGAATTGTGATTATCCGGCTTCGAGTACCAAGTTGCCAGCCCCGTCCATCTTGAATCGCAGGCCCGGAGGTACGACCGTGGTCGCGCTGTATTCCGTGAGTACGGCGGGACCGGAATATTTCTTACCCACGGTTAACAGATCTCGATCGCAAATCGTAGCGGAGATCTTTTTCGCGCCAAAGAAAACGGGAGCGCGCTCAAGGCCTGAACCGCCGAGCTGCGCTCGGACTGGGCGGCCGGGGACAGTCGTCCCTCCGCGCGTCGAGACCGGGTTGGAGCCTGAAGATTTCATGATCGCTCGCAGCCGGAGCGTGACTAGTTCTATTTCGCGTGCCGGATAGCTGTAGCCGTAGCGGCGCTGGTGCTCACGCTGGAAATCACTGATTAGTCTGCGGGTGTACGGCACGTTCAACTCGTATCCCTGGCCGCGGTAGCGCACGTCCACGCTCGGTTGGTGTTTGATTGTACCCTTCCAATCTTCTTCGCGGAAGTCTTTCTCTGCGTGGCGGCGCAGTGCCGTAAGTTCTTTCTCCATTTGGTCAAGTGGGAGTTTGCCGCTCACTCGCCATAGCACGGTACGCGAATAGTCTTTCACTACGTCGCTCACCAGGATGCCAAATGCCGAGAGCGCGCCCGGCAGTGCGGGCACGATCACGCGGGGAATGCCCAGCGCTTCCGCCAGTTCGCAGGCGTGCAATCCTCCTGCGCCGCCGAAGGCTACCAGCGTGAACTCCCGCGGGTCGTTGCCACGCTCGATCGAGACCACACGAATCGCCTTCTCCATGGTTGCGTTTACGACGCGGACTACTCCAGCCGCGAACTGCTCCAGCGTGAGCTTCGATTTGTGCTGCTTCAGCCATTCCGTGACCAGCCGACGTGTGCGCTCCAGATCCAGGGTAAAGTCCCCACCGAGAAAACGGTGCGGCTGCAGCCGTCCCAGTATCAGGTTGGCGTCGGTCACCGTGGGCTGGGTGCCGCGGCCGTAGCAGATGGGGCCGGGGTCGGCGCCGGCGGATTCTGGGCCGACACGCAGGGCTCCGGCGGCGTCGAAGCGGGCAATGGAGCCCCCGCCAGCGCCTACGGTGTGGATATCGAGCATGGGCACACCGACCGGCAAACCAGCGATTTCGGCACGGCCGCTGGCATGAATCTGGCGATCCACGAGTGCCACGTCGGTGGAAGTTCCACCCATATCAAACGAAATGATGCGGTCGAATCCGCTGCGGCGCGCCATGGCAGCGGCGCCGACTACGCCACCGGCAGGCCCGGAAAGCACGGTGCGCACGGGCATGCGGGCGGCAGAGTCGAGTGTGGTGATTCCGCCGCTGGATTGCATTACAAAGATGCGGGCTCTACGGCCGCCGGAGCCTATCCGGCGTTGCGCGCGCCGATCGAGATTCTCAAGGTAGTGCTGCATGACAAGCTGCAGGTAAGCGTTCACGACCACCGTACTGGTGCGCTCATATTCGCGAAACTCAGGCAGAATTTGGTGCGATATCGAGAGTGGCAACTTCAGTGGCTCAAGTGCGGTAGCCAGCGCCCGCTCATTTTCCGGGTTCGCGAAGGAGAAAAGCAGCGAAATGGCAATCGCTTCGGGATGGGCGCCGCGGAGTCTCTCCGCGAGAAACCGCAGCTCTGGCGACGAAGGCGCCTGCAGGATTTCGCCACTGCTGTCGGTGCGTTCGTCCAGACCGAAGCGAAGATCAGGCGGCACTAGCGGCTCCACGCGATCAAAGAAGAAATCGTAGAGCTTAGGCCGGGCCTGGCGGCCAATCTCGATGGCGTCCTCGAAACCGGCGGTGGTGACCAGCGCCACACGGGCACCTTTGCGTTGCAACAACGTGTTCGTGCCGACGGTGGTTCCGTGCAGCAGGGTCAGCGAACCAAGCCGGCCGATTCGTTCCAGCGCCTCGACAATCGCTTGCGAAGGGTCAGCCGGCGTGGAAAAGACTTTGAGCATGCGAACCCGTCCGCGCTCCACCCAGACGCAATCGGTGAAGGTTCCGCCGGTGTCGATGGCGACGCGGAATTCTGTTTGAGCTCGGGTCGGGCGCGGCATACGTGTTGGTGCGGGAGCTACGCTAGGGCTCCGGGAGTTTTCAGATATCGATCCACAATAACATCGGCAGTGCGATAGGTCTGCGCCAGGATAGTCAGCGTGGGGTTGGCGGAGAAATTTTGCGGAAATGACGACGCACCCAATAGAAATAGATTCGACAATTGCCAGTGCTGCAGGTACGGATTCACCACCGAGCGCTCCGGAGATGCGCCCATGATGGCGCCGCCCTGGATGTGAGTGCTCTGATACCGCCTGGCATCGTAATGACCCAGGCCGGGAAAAGGAGTAACCGCCGTCGCTCCCATCGCGGTCGCAACTTCAACTGCTTTGACGCTCGCGAACTCGGCCATCCTGCGCTCGTTGTCTCTCCAATCAAGGGTAAGCCGGAGCAGTGGATCACCCAAATGGTCTTTGTAACGCGGATCCAGATCCATGTAGTTGCCTTTGTACGCCAGATGCTCACCCAGCAAAGTAATGCTGCCGGTCCGATCGTAATAGTGGATGGCGGCTTTCTTCCATTCCGACCCCCAGTTCGTCTTTACCGACTGCGGCACGACGCCGAAATTGGCAATCGGCCTGTAGCCCAGGCTCGTCGCCAGCAACGTGCCTCCGCGCAGGAATGGGAGTTTGCTGTGATCAAACGCATCCCCATCGAAATCGCTGATGGTGATTCCCGCCGAGCCCGAACCCATGAAGCGGTTCAGGGGCTTGGGAAAGAAAGCCTCGGCGGCCGACAACGAGACCTGGTGGGTTAGATTTCGTCCAACGCTGCCTTTGCCAGTCGAGGGATCATACGGTTCGCCAATCCCGGAAAGCAGCAGGAGCCGAGTATTGTTCAAAGTCCAAGAAGCCAGAAAGATCAGCTGCGCGGGCTGGAAGATTTCTTCGCCGGTCGCGCTGTCCACATAGCTGACGCCGCGGACTTGTTCCTTCCCACGGCCTCCATCGTGCACGATCCGGCGGACCCACGCTCCGGTGCGAATTGCAACGGTCTTTTGCTTCATGATTACCGGAAGCAGCGTGTTGGTAGGTTGCGCCTTGGCGCCAATCATGCAGCCGAAGCGTTCGCAGTAGCCGCAGTACACACAGGCCGGGCGCGAGACGCCGTCCGGGTTGGTATAGACCTGGCTGTTGGTGGCTGCAGGGATGGGATAGGGGTGATAACCAAGCGATTTTGCGGCATCGCGAAACAGCACCGAAAAGTAGGGTATTTTGGTGGGTGGAGTGGGATATTCGGCGCTCCGCCAGCCCTCAAAAATATTGCCACCCTCCAGAAGCTTGCCCCGAATATTGCCGGCCTTCCCGGAGATGCCCATCAGTTGCTCGGCCCGCGTGTAGTACGGCTCCAGATCATCGTAGGTAATGCCCCAATCCTGGATGGAGTGATCTTCGGGCAGCCGTTTCGCGCCGTACTTTTCCAGGGAACGCGTCAGAAGCTGAAAACAATCCGGCAGACCACGCGGAGTGGTGCCATTCCAGTGTTCGCCCGCACCGCCCACGCCCGATCCGGGAAGAAACGACCCATGCTGACGCAGCGGCAGCGCGCGGTCGCGTAAGGTGTGACGCAACGTCACGGTCTCAAGGGAGGCATCCTGCATCATGCGCAGACGCACCGAGTAGTCCAGCTCATCCATGTCGCGCTGGTACTCGGCAGTGCGGGCTGGGCCTCCACGCTCCAGCACTACGATGGAAAGCGCGGTGCGAGAACCGAGTTCCTTCGCCATCAGTAGGCCTGTCCATCCGCCGCCGATGATGACCACATCTGTTGTCGGCAGGGTCTTCATTCGAGGTCCTCGCTGGGCGTGATGTCAGGGTCCATGGTTTCCCTGGCGCTGGCCGGCTGGGGACGAAACGCCTCGCCAAAGTGTTTGTCGATGTCCCGGTAGTTGCTCATGCGTGGGCCAGGGAACCCGATGAGCTGCCAACCCACCATGTCCACGTTGCCCCCGTGCATGGGATCGCAGAACATGCCTTCGATGGTGTGGGTACGAAGAAAAGAAAAGAATTGAGTCGATTCGATCTTTTTCAGCGCGGCGTCTTGTTCCGCGGGCTTCAAACGATCGAAACCGGCCAGGCCTTTTAACCCTTCGTTGTAGATTTCTCGGGGCGTGGCGCTGCTCTGGTATCCGAGCTCCGGTGGGCCATCTTCGAACGGACCTTGCGTGTAACGGTGTCGGTCGCGGCCGTAGGGTCCGGCGAGCTGCCGGTCGATGTACACAACGACGCCGGCTTCGCGGGCTCCTGGTCCGGAGTCGTCGTTTGGGAAAATCCGCGACGCGACAGCGGCAACGATGAGAGCCTGTGGCTCGGTGAAGAAGCGGAGCGGAATGCGAAGTAGCTTGTCTTCCGCGGAAAGGCGAAAGGCCTTACGGTCGAGGGAGTAAACCAACGCTCCGCCAATGCTGGCTGCCGACAAGGTGAGAAACTCACGGCGTCGCATGGCGCACGAGCATATCACCATGCAGGTCGCTTTTGAAAACGGGAGATCATGCGCACCGAACGGCCCGAATAGCGGCAAACAGGCTCTACCCCTTGGTTGTGAATGCCAAGGTCAGGAGTGTTTTCTGTTCCACTTCATGCGCTTTGGCAGAGCCTGTAGCCGGGCTGGCGCTGGCTGAGCGTTTTACCGACAGCACAGATCGCTCCCCGGCGATGTGGCGCAGGCGCGGTAGCATATAAAAGAGGGCACCCATGTTGGCTGGTTCCTCCTGGACCCAAACCATGTCACGTGCCGAAGGATGCTGCTCGATGGCAGCCACGAGTTCGTCAGCCGGGAACGGATAGATCTGTTCGAGAAATACGATGGCAGTCGAAGGGTCCTTCCTCCTCTTGCGCTCGACCCGCAGTTCGTGGCCGATCTTGCCGGTGCATATCAGAACGCGATTGGCCTCGGTCACGTCCGTGTCGGGCAACACGTTCAGAAAGCGCGGATGCGAAAAGTCTGCAATCGGAGAACACGCATCCGGATGCCGCAGCATACTCTTCGGCGTGAACACCACCAGCGGCTTTCGCCAGTGACGCAGCACCTGACGCCGCAGAAGGTGGAAGTACTGCGCCGCATTCGAGGGCTGGCAGATCTGGAGATTGTCGCGGGCTGCCAACTGCAGAAAGCGCTCTATGCGGGCGCTGGAATGCTCCGGCCCCTGGCCTTCGTAACCGTGCGGCAGCAAAAGGACAACGCCTGACAGCAGTCCCCACTTGTCCTCTCCCGCACTGATGAACTGGTCAATCACCGCCTGGGCCACGTTGACGAAGTCACCGAACTGCGCTTCCCAGAGCACCAGCGCTTCCGGGTAATCGCGGCTGTAGCCGTACTCGAACCCGAGCACACCGGCCTCGGATAGTGTGGAATTGTAGATCTCGCAGCGGGCTTGATCGGTGGCAATGTGCTCGAGTGGCACGTACTCCTGCTCATTCTCGATGTCCAGAAGCACGGAATGCCGCTGATTGAAAGTGCCGCGGCGGCTGTCTTGCCCACTGAGCCGGACGGGAACTCCGGCCTTTACCAGACTGCCGAAAGCCAGCGCTTCAGCCATCCCGTAGTCCACCAGGCGTTTGCCTGTGCCCATCTCCGTCCGCTGCTCGAGCAGCTTCTTGACTTTGGGGTGGATGTGGAAACCCTCGGGATACGTCGTGAGGCGCTCGGTAATCTCGCGCAGCGCCTCAGCGGACAGGCCGGTGTCCACTTCGTATTCTGGCTTGTAGCGGCCGCCTCGGTAGTTGTCCCAATAACGGGGCAGATCGCGGAGCGTGGGTTTCTTGGTGATGGATCCGGCCTTCTTCTGCGCGGCTTCGAACTCTGCCCGGATTTCCTCCACTCGCGCCTGGACGTCCTCCGCATCCGTATCTTCGGCGTAAATCTCCCACAGCGGCGGATGGTCCTTGATCGCTCGATACAGCAGGGGCTGGGTGACGGTGGGGTCATCCACTTCGCTGTGACCATGCCGGCGGTAGCCGATTATGTCCACCACCACGTCACTACCGAAGGTGTAACGGTATTCGAGGGCCATGCGGCCCACGCGCACCACGGCGTCCACATCCTCGGCGTTAACGTGAAAGATGGGAATGGACTGGCGGCGAGCGAGCTGCCCGGCAAAGCGCGCGGAATGCAATTCGCCGGGAAGAGTAGTGAAGCCGAGCAGGTTGTTAACGATCACATGCACGGTGCCGCCCACGGTGTAACCGGGCAGGTCAGCGTAGTTCAGGGTTTCAGCCAAGATGCCCTGCCCGGCAAAAGCACCATCACCATGCACCAGCAGCGGAAGATATTTCTGCGGGCCGCCCTTTCCGGTGCGGTCGTGCTTGGCGCGAGTGCGGCCCACGGTGACTGGGTCCACGGCCTCAAGGTGGCTGGGATTGGAAACCAGGTGAATGTGGATTTTCGCGCCGGAGCGGGTTACGTACTCTCCGGTCGCCCCCATGTGGTACTTCACGTCGCCCCCGCCGAGTACGCTACGCGGATCCACGTCCTCGAAACCTGCGAACACTTCCGGCAGCGCGCGCTTGGCGACGTGAACGATGACGTTCAGCCGTCCGCGGTGGCTCATTCCCATCACCAGTTCGACGGCGCCGCGCTCGCCGGCAGCTTCGAGAATCTCGTCCACCAAGGGAATGAGAGCGGTCACACCCTCAAGAGAGAAACGCTTGGTACCGAGATAGCGTTGCTGCAGGACCTGCTCGAACAGGTCGGCGCGGATGAGCAGATCGAGCACGTGTTCCTGGTCCACGGCAGGCTGGGAGCCTTCCATGCGCTCCTGAATCCAGCGGCGGCGCTCGGGGTCGCTGATGTGCATGAACTCCGCACCCACGGTCCCGCAGTACACGCGGCGGGCTTCGCGGGCCAGCTCATTCTGGGTCTGGAGTTCCGGATGCGGCTCTGGACGCTGGAACCCGAGCGGGTCGAGGTCCGCCTCGAGATACCCCCAGTGGCGGAAGGCGTCGAAGATTCGTTCACGTTCTCCGTTGGAAGCGTCCAGGACCCCGGTGGAGACAACTTCATTTTTCGGTCGAGGTGCCATAAGTCTCTTATAGGATAAAGGATGCGGCTGGGTATCTGCCGGATTCCCGCCAATCGGGCTGCCTGGGTCCATTTCCCGGCCATCAGCAGCTACGAATGTTGAGTTCACTTCCTGAAACCGTACTCTTCCTGAATTGGCACCCGGCTGTGCTTCTTTTCAGTGGCTATCCTTACTGCCCCGCGATGCTCCCATGATCTGTCTCCGATGTAGCCATTAGCCGGAGTGTTGGCCATGGACAAAACCAAAGCTTCCGAGATCGGCAACCCGCAAATGCATTTGTTGCTGGTGGCAAACGGTGAAGCGGACTCTGACTACTTGAGCCATCTGCTGACCCGCGCCGGCGACGATCAGATACGCCTGGATCGGGTGCAGTCGGCCGAAGAAGCGATGACGCTCCTGGGCCAGACCGACTATGACCTGCTGTTATGCGACTACAAGTCTGGCGACGGCATGGCGCTGCGTCTGCTGCACGAAATGCGCGAAGGCCGCCCGAGAGCCCCAGTCATCTTCCTCAGCGATCATGTAGATGAAACCACGGTGGCGGCCGCAATCAATGCGGGAGCTTTCGAGAAAACGGCGAGCCCTCACGAGTCCTCCGTCACCGGTGCTATTCACAGCGCGATTGATGTGTATTGCAAAGAGCGGCAGAGGCAAAAAGCGGAAGTCATGCTGCGAAAGCTCTGGCGCGCGGTGGAACAATCGGCGGACTTGGTGGTGATTACCGACCGAGGGGGCATGATTGAATTCGTCAACCCGGCTTTTGAAGCTCTCACCGGATACTCGAGGGAAGAGGCGATTGGGCACAATCTCGTTACCCTTCAGTCTGAAGAACAGGCTGCCCAGCAATACCAGCAGATGTGGCAGACGATCCTTGCAGGCAACGTGTTTCGAGGAATTCTGGTGAACCGGAAGAAGAACGGCGAAACCTTCGTGGTGGAAAAGCACGTTGCACCACTGCGCGACGATACCGGAGAGATCACACACTTTATTTTCAACGACCGGGACATCACCGAACGACGCCGGCTGGAATCCGAGCTTCAGCAGGCACAGAAGATGGATGCGATCGGCAGGCTGGCTGGCGGCGTCGCCCATGACTTCAACAACTTGCTGATGATCGTCAGTGCCTATGCGGAGCTGATGCTGGATGCGCTGGCGGCCGAGCATCCTTTGCGTCACAACGTGCAGGAAATCCTGACGGCATCCCGCAGCGCGGCCGACCTCACCCGCCAGTTGTTGGCCTTCGGTCGCAAGCAGATGCAATCCTTGCAAGTCCTCGATTTGAACCGGGCTATCCGAGAGATCAACCGAATGCTGCCCCGCCTGATCGGTGAAGACATTCAGCTCGAGTTCGTTCCCGGAAAAGACCTGGGCAAAGTGAAAGCCGATCCGATTCAAATCGAGCAGGTGCTGATGAACTTGGCGGCTAATGCGCGCGACGCCATGCCTAACGGCGGCAAGCTCATCATCGAAACCGAGAGCGTACGGCTGGACGAAGCCTACGTGCAGCGGCATTCGATTGTGCCGGCCGGCGACTATGTCCTGCTCGCAGTGACCGACTCGGGCCAGGGGATCGCTCCACAACATATCGCCCACATCTTTGAGCCTTTTTACACTACCAAGGAAGAGGGCAAGGGCACCGGACTGGGTTTGGCTACTGTCTACGGCATCGTAAAGCAGAACGGCGGCTTTATCTGGGTGTACAGCGAGCCTGGCTTGGGAACTACCTTCAAGATTTATCTGCCTCGGGTACAGAAAGAGGCCCGCATAGTGCAACCGCCCAAAGTAGCGGAGGAATCCCCGCGTGGGTGCGAAACCTTGCTGCTGGTCGAAGACGAGGCGGCAGTTCGACAAGCCTCGCGGGAATTCCTTACTCTCAGCGGTTATAACGTGCTGGAGGCCAAGAACGGGGAAGACGCGCTTCGTGTCGCCAGAGACTACCTGGCGCCGATCGATCTTATGATCACCGATGTAGTCATGCCACATCTGGGCGGGGCGAGACTGGCGGAACAGTTGGCGGTCGAGCGGCCAGCCATGAAGGCGCTGTTCGTTTCTGGCTATGCTGAAAACACTGTTCTGCGTCGCGGAATGATTGACGTCACCACCCGGTTTCTGCAGAAACCCTTCAGCTTGAAAGCGCTGGCCCGCAAAATCCGGGAAGTGCTGGAGACGGAAGCGGTCTCGGAAACGGCTGTCACCTCCTCCCGTTAGTTCGTGCATGTTCCCGGCGTCTCGTATAATTACCGCGGACTCCTGCATGAGCTTGCCGGCCGCGCCACAGAACTCACCCCCCGGGTCATCCACACCTTTTCAGAGCAACTCATCGCTCGCATCCATTCTGGTAGTCCTCCTGCTGTGGGCAGCCATCTACCTGGCAGGGATGTTTACTCCCGCGTTGCTCGATGACGCCGATTCTGTCCACGCGGAAGCTGCGCGCGAGATGCTGCTGCGCCACGATTGGGTCACCCTGCACGCCAATGGTGTGCGTTATCTGGAGAAGGCGCCCCTCATGTATTGGGGTGTGGCCACGAGCTACGTCCTTTTCGGAGTCACGGAATGGAGCACACGGCTGCCGCTGATGCTCGGCATCCTTGCCATGCTGCTGGCGACGTACGCGTTGGGCAAGAAAGCGTATGGCGAGAAGGGTGGCTTTTATTCAGCGGTGGTGCTGGGGACCGCTCTGGGTCCGTATCTTTTTACCCGCTTCCTGATTCCCGACACGCTGGTCGGGTTGTGGCTTACGCTGGCTTTCTATTTCTTCCTGCGATCGTTGGAAGAGGGCCGGCCCTCACGCTTTACCTGCTGGGGCCTGGCTGCGGCCTGTGCGCTCAACGTGCTCAGCAAAGGCTTGATCGGGCTCGTGTTTCCCGCGGCCGTGATCGGACTGCATCTCGTTCTTACCGGAAATCTTCGCCATCTATTGCGCTTGCGGTTGTTCTCCAGCGCGGTAGTCTTCCTCGCAGTGGCGGCGCCGTGGCATGTTCTGGCCGCGTGGCGCAACCCGGACCAGGGCGCGGTACGGGGTTTTCTTTGGTTTTATTTCGTCAACGAGCATTTCTTGCGCTATCTGAACAAGCGTGTTCCACGTGACTACGACACCGTACCTCTGCTCATTTTCTGGGCGCTGCTCTTGCTGTGGCTGCTGCCTTGGATCGCTTTTTTGCCTCAGGCATTGCGGAAGGTGCCAGTTCGCTGGCGGGAATTGCAGTCTCGGCTGAATGCGCAACCGAGAGCCAACTTGCTCTTCCTGCTTTGGGCGTTGGTGATTCTGCTATTTTTTAGTTTCTCGACCCGGCAGGAGTACTACACCATCCCCGCGCTGCCCGGGCTCGCACTGCTGGCGGGTGGCTGGCTGGCACAGGAGTCTAGTTCGGAGGCAGGCAGTGCAGAACGCCGGGCGGGGAGAATCTCTTCTGCGATCCTGTTCGCGATCGCTGTGCTGGCTTTCATCGTAGGCGGCTTCCTGCTTCTTGCGGGAAAGCCGCCGGCGCCGGGAACCGATCTGGCAGACCTGCTGAGGAAGAACCCTCAGGACTATGCTTTGTCGTTCGGACACTTCCTCGACCTCACGCCTCAGGCGCTGGGGGCGTTCCGGGGCCCTCTGCTGGGATTCGTGCTGGCGTTTCTGCTGGGAACCGGCCTGAACTGGATCTTCCGGCGGCGCGGCCGCCCTGCGCAAGGCAATATGGCACTAGCCGTAATGATGGTTGTATTGCTCACCTGCGTGCACTCCGCATTTGTGACTTTTTCGCCGATCCTTTCCTCCAAGCAGCTCGCACTGGCGATCCAGCAACATTACCGTCCGGGCGACATCATCGTGATCGACGGGGAATACGAGGATGGTTCAACCTTGAACTTTTATACTGGCGTTCCTGTGCGCATCCTCCACGAGCGCAGCGGCAACCTCTGGTATGGGTCACAATTTCCAGACGCGCCCCGCATTTTCGAAACCCAAGCTTCCTTTGACGTATTGTGGGCCGGACCAGCAACGGTATTCCTGTGGGCCGACCAGGAAGATCCGAAAGAATTGCATGGCGCAGAGCGACATGTGCTGGCGCGCAGCGGTGGAAAATTGATCCTGACCAATCGCTGATTCGAACCCTGACAAATTCAGGCAATCGAGAAGCCGGGCCCAAAAGCCCGGCTTTCGAGTACGGGCCGTTTCTGGATTCGGATTTGAGAACCCGCCGGTTTCGTGAAAAATCCGTTTCGCGTCTTGGCTCGTATTGAAGAGTGCACAGTTGATCTGCTGCCGTGGCGGGTATAATTCCTCTTACTTTTATGAGCCTAGTCACGCCCGGCCTGCTAGCGACTGCGTTTTTTGGGCGGGTCCTACTGGCAGCCGCCCTGTTGGGCAGCATCAGTTCCACCATTTTTCTCTTTATGGTGCTGGTTGCCGCGCGGCGCTATCGTCGCCTGGCACGGGCAGCCAAGAACACGGCTACCTCGATCACCGCGTCTTCGCTTCCACCCATAACCGTCCTCAAACCCGTACATGGGATGGAGCCTCGGTTGAGCGAAAATCTCGCGAGCTTTTTCCAGCAGGATTATCCGGATTTCGAAATCATTTTCGGTGCGCGAGCGGCCGACAACGCTGCGCTACGCGTGGCCGAAGAGTTGCGCCAGCGTTATCCGCAGGTGAAGTGCAAGATCATCCTCTCAGGATTGCCGACCTGGCCGAATGCCAAAGTCTTTTCGCTGGACAAGATGATCGCAGCTTCGACGAACGACTACTTCGTCATCAGCGACAGTGACGTGCTCGTCGGGCAGGATTTTCTGCGTAATGTGATCCCTCCCCTGCTGGATCCGAAGGTGGGCCTGGTGACCTGTCCTTACCGCGGCATCCCTGCCGGGGACTTCTGGTCCACACTGGAGGCGCTGGGTATGTCGGTCGAGTTACCCTCGGGCGTAATGGTCGCCGACATGATGGAAGGGATGCGCTTCGCCCTGGGCGCGGTGATGGCAACGCGACGCGATGCGCTGGAAAAAATCGGCGGCATCGCCGCCACCGCCGATTACTACTCAGACGACTTCGTCCTGGGAAACGAGGTCTGGGCAGCGGGATACAAGGTTGTATTGTCACATCACATTGTGGGGCATGTTCTGGTTCCGCGGTCACTCCAACAGACTTTCGGCGATCAACTGCGGTGGATGAAGAGCACACGCTATTCGCGGCCCAAAGGGCATCTGGGAACCGGACTGACTTTCGCCATGCCGTTTGGCTTGTTGGGCATGGTATCGGCCGCGGCCCTGGGAAATGTTCGTCTGGGAGTCGCACTGCTGGCCGCGGCGTTCTTTAACCGGGTGATCCAGTCCATTGCCGTGGGATGGGGAGTGCTACGCGATGCTCGCGCCCTGCGTTACTGCTGGCTTTATCCTCTCCGGGACCTGCTCGGATTCTTCACCTGGCTGGGCAGCTATACCAGCCGCAGGTTTTTCTGGCGCGGGGAAATCTATCGTTTCAGCGACGGCGGCAAGATCGTTCCGCAACACCGGGCCGCAGAAAACGCAGTCACACAACCGCTGTAACTGGCAGCGTAGCCGGCTCCGTCAGCTGATTGCGCTTGCTGTCGATGATCCGGTGGATGATCTCGTGCAACTTCAACTTGGGCTTGAATCCAGTCAGCTTTGCAAGTTTGCCGATGTTGGGCACGCGCCGGTGCATATCTTCGAAACCCGGCTGGTAAGCCTCGTCGTACGGGACCAGGCGGATCTCAGAGTCGCTGCCGGTGAGCTTCTTCACCAGCTTGGCCAGGTCGCCGATCGAAATCTCTTCGGGATTGCCCACGTTAAACACCTGGCCAATGGCTTCCGGATGTTCCACCAGCAACAGTAGAGCACGGACCACGTCGCTGACATCCGCGAAGCAGCGTGACTGCCGCCCATTGCCAAAAACAGTAATCGGGTCTCCGCGAAGGGCCTGGTCCACGAAACGCGGCAGCACCATGCCGTAACGCCCGGTCTGCCGCGGTCCGGTGGTGTTAAACAGGCGCCCAATGATCACTGGAAGGTCCTGGGCATTGTGGTAGGCCAGGGCAAGGAATTCATCAATGGCTTTGGAGCAGGCGTAGCTCCAACGGCTCTTTGTGGTGGGACCGTACACCACATCATCATTCTCTGTGAACGGATATTTTGTGCTCTTGCCGTACACCTCAGAAGTAGAGGCCACCAGGCAAAGCTTGTGGTAACGCGCCGCCAGATTCAGCACGTTGTGGCTGCCCAAGACGTTGATTTCGATGGTATCGACGGGAACTTCGATGATCTTTTGCACGCCCACCACAGCAGCCAGATGAAAAACGAGGTCCACTTTTTCAACCAGCGATTCGAGCAGTGAAAAATCAAGGATTGAACCAACGGTGAAGTTGAAGCTCTTGTGGTGCTGCAGGTGGCCGATGTTCTCGACCCGGCCAGTAGAGAGGTCATCAATGACGAATACTTCGTCCCTGCGCTGCAGCAGAGCCTCGCACAAATGGCTGCCGATGAACCCGGCCCCGCCCGTAACCAGCACCTTCCTCATTCTCTTGACCTCATTCCGTTGACCTCAAGTGAAGCATTTATTCTAAATGGAAATCTCGAATTTAGGGGCTGATCCGGGCTAGTTTGCCGTCTTTCAGGGTGAAAGAATCTCCGCGCCAGGCAACGGTGTGTCCCGTGAAACTAGCCATCCAGACCAATAACGCGACCAGATCGCGCAGGGGAACCAGTCCGAGCAAGGACACTACCTGGCGATCGCGCAGGACGAGCCGTCCCACAACCAGGGCCAGCGTCGTGCGCATGGCAGCGGCAGCAGCCAGCAACTCCCAGGCCCAGCGCGCACCATGGGCAGTCACCAGGGCCAGCAACGCCCATGGCAATCCAAAGGTGAGCACCAGTCCGAGATATCCCCAGCGGCGCGAATCGCGCACGCTACGTGCCCAGCGCAACTGGTGATCCACGAACTCTCGCAGGGTGTAGGGCGGAAGAAATGTCTCCACCACCACGTCGGAAAGCTTCACTTCGAGCCCTTGCGCGGCGATGCGGCTTCCAATTTCGTAGTCGTCGGCAAGATAATCGACGAAAGCCTCGAACCCGCCCATCGCCTGCAGGTCTCCGCGCCGGAAGGCGAGCGTGGAACCCAGTCCAAAGTGGACACCGCCTTCAATCTGACGCGCGGCCAATACTCCTCCACAAAAATCCGTGCTGATGCCGACGGATTCCAGACGGGAACCCAAGGTCGGACTGGCCGCGCCGCGATACAGGCAAGTAACCATGCCGGTCTTGGGATCGGTCAGCGGAGAGACCACGCGCCGCAAGTAATCAGGCTCGACGCGGATATCGCTGTCGTTCACGACGAGACATTGGTAACGGGCTTCGGTCAGCATCTGTGCCAGGTTGCTCACCTTGATGTTGGTGCCCAGGCGTTGGTGACAAATCACTAAGCGAATAGCCCGCTGCGGAAACTCCGCTTTCAGCCGTTCCACAAGCTGCACCGCCGGGTCATCAGGGTCGCTGACACCAAAGATGAGTTCGTATTCCGGATATTCCTGTCGGCAGTGACTGCGGAGGCTTTCATACATCTCAGGATCAGTGCCTCTAAGAGGCTTCAGGATGGAGACCGGCGGAAAGGATTGTGCTGGTGTAGGGCGCGCGCCCTCGTCCACCTTTTTCCTTTCCCTGAGGAACTCTGCTGCGCCCCACACGCAGAGGAGGTAGTACCCCATGCTCGACAATGTGCCCAGCACGGCAATGATTTCGATGATCCTTGCAGCTTGGTGAATCATTCTGGAGAACAGGGTCGGTGCTTAAGAAATCATACAAAGCTTACCAAACCCGGACCAAAGATTCGGGAAGAGCTATTCGTAACGCAGAGCCTCAATCGGATCCAGGTTGGCCGCCTTCCACGCCGGATAGATGCCGAAGATCAGTCCCACCGCCGCGGCCGCACTGAAACCAAACCCGGACCAGAAAAGTGACATGCGCGCCGGCAGCGACGGGAATAACATTGGAACGACCCAGGTGACTATGGCGCCGACCAGCAGGCCGATCAGGCCGCCCACCGCAGTCAGCAACGTGGCTTCGAGCGTGAACTGCAGCAGGATGTCGCGCTTGCGCGCGCCAATCGCTTTGCGTACGCCGATTTCTCGCGTGCGCTCCGTCACCGACACCAGCATGATATTCATCACGCCCACCCCGCCGATGATCAGCCCCACGCTGGAAATCGCAAACATGAAGATGTAAATCATGCTGGTCAACTGGTTCCACACATCGGAGATCGAATCCTGGGTAAAGACAGCGAAATTGTCCGCCTTGTCAGGGGGGACGCGCCGGCGGCGGCGCAACAGTTCCCGCATCTCGTCAACCGCCTTCGGCATGTCTTCGTGCGAGGTGGCCTTGACGCTGATCCAGTGCTGCTTCAGTTCGGGATGCAGCTTCTTGAACGTGGTCAATGGGAAGAAGACGATGTTGTCGTCGGGATTCTTGCCTCCGCCGAATACAGCTTTGCGCTTCTCCGCCACGCCGATCACCTCGAACAACTGCCCATCGATGTTGATCTCCTTGCTCAGGGGATCGTCATTGCCGAACAGCTCGTCTTTCGTGTCACTGCCCAGGATGATCACTGACGCGCGTCGTTCGTCATCAATGTCGCTGAACCAGCGTCCCGCGCTCAGCTGCAGGTCGAATACGTCCTTTGCGGTCGCCGTGTCGCCTTCCAGGATGGTTTGCTTGGCCTTCCGGTCGCCGTATTTGACGGCGTAGGTGCCGGTACCGAATTCGGGCCGGAAAAACCGGATACCCGCACACACCGCCTTGACGTGCGGCAGATCCCCAATGGCCTCGGCGTCCTCGAAAGTCAGTTCTTTGCGTGTGCGCATCTCTTCGGTGGGCCGCCCGAAGGTAAAAGGTTCAATGTGAAAGGCAAAGACGATGTTTGAGCCGATGCTCGTCACCACTTGGCGCACGTTATCGTCCAGTCCACGTCCGATGGAGGAAATGCCGATCACGACAGCGACTCCAATCACTACGCCCAGCACCGTGAGCGCGGAGCGCAGCTTATTGGTGCGGATAGTGTCCAGCGCCATCTGCACGATTTCGCCGTAATCGCCTTTACGCATCATGATGATTTCCGATTACCAATTTCCGATTGCCAATTTGAACCACGCCGGCTTTTCCATCGGCAATGGACAATCGAGAACTGGGAATTAGAGCTCAAACCTCAGCGCCGCTATCGGGTCCAGCTGGGCGGCACGGTTCGCCGGATACACGCCGAAGAACACGCCCACACTGGCCGCCACCAGCACACCCGCCGCCACCGCCCACAACTCGATCGCAGAAGGTATGCCGATGGCGAGGGTCACCGTCTTGGCAACCGTAATTCCACCAACTACCCCCAGTATCCCGCCCACCAGAGCGAGCGTAACCGACTCGATCAGGAACTGCAGCAGCACGTCGGAACGGCGCGCTCCCATGGCCTTGCGGACTCCGATCTCTCGCGTGCGCTCCGTCACCGAGACCAGCATGATGTTCATGATCACGATCCCGCCCACCACCAGTGAGATCGCGGCCACCCCGATGGTCGCATAGAAGAATGTGCTGCTGAAATTCGACCAGATACTCAGCAAGCTGGCGTTGGTTTCAATATCGAAGCTGTCCTCGGCGCCGGGCAGGTCGTGCCGCCGGGCACGCAGGATGACCCGAGCCTCGTCCATCGCCTGGTCCAGTTGCGGACCCGCGCTAGCGGCCTTGCCGGAAATGCGGATGCTGTTGTTGTGCACTCCGTATTGCTTCAGATATGACGTGATCGGGATCATCACGTAATTGTCCAGGCTCTGCCCCAGTGTCTTCCCCTTCTTCTTGCCTACGCCAATTACGCGGTAGGTCCAGCCGTCCACGCGGATTTCCTTGCCCAGGGGATCCACCCCAGGCATCAGGTTGTCCACGATTTCGGTGCCGATTACCGCCACGTCCGACTTGTTGTTCACGTCAGAATCATTCAGCATGCGCCCGGAAGCGATATCCACGTCGTAGATCGGCCCCATGCTGGGCGTCAGGCCCTGTATCCAGGTGTCACTGATGGACTGCTCGCTGTACTTCACATGTCCCGCCAGGTTGCGCAACGACGCACCCACGTACTTGCATCGCTTGCAGGCTTCCAGCACTGCCTGGTAGTCCTCCATCGTCAGGTCCTTGCGCTTTTCACCTTCAAGGTAGTGGTCGACATTGGTGACGGCGGGGGAGACCTTGAACACGATGAATACGTCAGCGCCCAGGTTGAAAACCTTCTCCGCGAAGTAGCCGTTGATGCCGTTGACGAACGTGACCACGGCTATGACCGCCGCCACTCCCATGACCACCCCTAGCAAAGTGAGCACCGAGCGTAACTTATTTGCCCACAACGACTGCAGCGCGATGCGGACGGCTTCGATGGTGTTCATGGACGAGTCGTCAGTCGTCAGACGTCAGGCTGAACGTCTAAGACCGTGCTAACCAGTCAGTTTAGCAGAGCCGGTAGCTCCCTAAGTTGAAGGGCAGCACTTCGAACGAGCCCCCGCTGCCTATCCTGACGACTGGCGACCGGCGACTGACGACTGCATTCGCATATAATGAACATGTTGGCAGCCGGACCGGACGGTCGCTCTCCGCAAGGGGAGAGGAAAGTCCGAACTCCGCAGAGCAGTGTGCCGGATAACGTCCGGGAGGCCGGGTTCAAGCCCGGTTGACGGAAAGTGCCACAGAAAACATACCGCCCCGGCAACGGGGTAAGGGTGAAAAGGTGCGGTAAGAGCGCACCGCCGTTGCAGTAATGCAGCGGGCAGGGCAAGCCCCACACGGAGCAAGACCAAATAGGGAGGGAGCCTCAGGTTCGCCTGGGGCACGTGCCGGCTCGGCGCGTCCAACCTCCGGGTAGGTCGCTTGAGCCCAGCAGCAATGCGTGGCCCAGAGGAATGACCGTCCTGCCGGAGCAATCCGGTAGACAGAATTCGGCTTACAGGTCCGGCTGCCACAAACTCTCGCCATCCGCACTGTGTACCGTCACATCAGGCCCCCAACGCCCCTTCCTGTGGGGGGAGACTTTCGTCTCCATCTCCTTGCAATACAGCGGTTTGTGGTGCATCCTGCTACCGTTTTAGGGCCCCGTGATCACTGAGGCCTTGCCCAAGTCCAGCCTTCGACAAGAACGGAAAGGGGTACATCGTGAAGCGCAAAGGATTCTGCTTGTTTTCGCTTCTTGCTGTCGCTCTTCTCATAACGCTTGCTTCGGCCCAAGCACCGCCAACCTCAGCCGTGCCGCATTTCGTCGAGTTCAGTGGCGTGCTGCACGATGCCGAAGGCCAGCCGGTCACGGAGGTTGTGGGCATCACCTTTGCCTTGTACCGCGACCAGTCGGGAGACGCGCCCTTGTGGATCGAGACCCAGAATGTGAATCCGGATGCCAACGGACATTACACCGTGTCGCTGGGAGCGAACCGTCCCGATGGCCTGCCATTGGATCTGTTCACTTCCGGAGAGGCGCGCTGGCTGGGTGTGCAACCAGCAGGACAGAAAGAACAACCCCGGGTGCTGCTGCTCAGCGTGCCCTATGCCCTGAAGGCGGCCAACGCGGAAACGGTGGGCGGGCTGCCGGCTTCAGCGTTCATGCTGGCCACCCCTTCCAACTTTGCGCCGAGTGCTTCCGCTCCTCAAGCCAGTGGAGTCGGCAGCGCTCCTGTAGTGTCCCCCGGTGGGGTCAATCCTGACGCCGGCACCAAGAACTTCATTCCCCTTTTTACGGACAACAGCGGCACGCTGGGGAATTCCACCATGTTTCAGTCTGGCACCGGAAACTCCGCCAAGTTGGGGATAGGAACCACCAACCCCAGCACGACGCTCGATGTGAAGGGACCTGCCACCGTGCGGGGCAATCTTGCATTGGTTCCCACCGGAACAGCCAACGCGAACTCGGGCAAGAACTCGCAACCCGTGAGCCAGGCGGCGTCGGTGTTCAACAGCATCACGCAGACGGCCGTCACTCAGACCTTCCGCTGGCAAGCGGAACCG
>JBGQBN010000037.1:0-41162 GCA_041494805.1 Terriglobia bacterium
ATATAGTGAAGGGCATTCATGGGGTTCTCCAGGTGAGCTTTCTGAGCCGGCGTTTTCCTCGCCGGTCTCAGCATCGTAGCCGCACGGAGAACCCTTCTTCATCTCACTTATGCATTCATACAGACGGCTTCGGACCGCTGATCCCTACCGGCGGCCATGTTTGGGTCAGCACCAACGCAGCAGGCGGATCTTCGACGTGGGTAGACCAAACGAAGAATATCAACCCAGGCGCATTCCCGGTTTCGGCGGTGGCGATCGACACTTCGGACACGCTCGGCCTGACGGCTTACGTCACCATCATGGGCTTTCATGTTTCCCATGTGTGGAAGACCAGCGATGGCGGCGGTTCGTGGACGGATTTTACTGCAAATCTCCCGGACGCACCTGCTAATGCCGTGCTCGTGGATTCAGGTCCGACTCCCGACACGGGGACTGTTTACGTCGCCACAGACGTAGGCGTGTTCTCGAGTGGCACAGCGAGTGCGAACTGGACTGAAACCGGGCCGGCGCCAGACAGCGGGCAAGCCGGATATCTTCCGAATGTTGCCGTAACTGCCCTTCGCATGTTCAACACCGGCCGAACCAAGAAGCTGCGGGCCTCGACCTACGGCCGCGGGATGTGGGAGTTCAATCTGATCACCATACCGGATTTCCAGATTGGTTTCACCAGCTCTACGCTAACCGCGTTTGTCCCTCAAAATGCGACTTTCAACGGGACTCTGACCGCGTTCAACGGCTACAGCAGTCAAGTGACGTTGAGTTGCACCACGGGAGTACCCTCTTTGCCCAACCCATGCACTCCGAACCCAAGCAAGGTAACGCCGCTCCCTGCCGGCAAGGGCTTCACCGTGACGGCGGGCGGAGCGGTGGGCGACTACTCATTCGACCTGCACGGTGCGGGTTCGGATACAGATCTGGTCACGCACGACGCGTCCCTGACCCTGCACGTAGTGGATTTCGGGCTGACGGCGCCCATACCCGCAAGCGTGACCGTAAACGTTCCTAACGCTTCTCAGCCGGTCTCGTTCCAGGCGACAGCGAAGGGATCGTTCCATGGAACCGTGAACCTGTCCTGCACGGGTTTGCCCGCGGACGCAGCCTGTGACTTTTCACCCTCGAGCTCAGTCAATCCGACTTCGAGCAGTCCGGTGGCAGTCACGCTCACCATTAGCACCAGCGTCCGCACGCCCAGCGGTGCTTTCCCGCTGACCATTTCGGCCACAACGTCAGGTGCACCTTCCCCTAGGACGCAGGACCTGACACTGATCGTAACCGACGGGCCGGATTACACCCTGACGATCAGCAATTCGTCCCAAAGCGCATCTACCAACGCGTCGGCAACATTCAACGGCACTTTAACTTCTTTCAAGGGTTACAGCAGCACGGTTAACCTCAGTTGCAGCGCGGGCGCACCACCGACGTGCACGGCCTCGCCGGTCAAACCGACTCCGAGTGGCACACCGTTCACGGTCACGACGAGTAGCAACGCGGTCCGGACTTACAGCTTCAACGTGGTCGGTCAGGGCACGGATCCCTCGAAGATCACGCATTCCGCCGCTGTGAGCTTCAGTTCGACCTTCGATTTCTCGATCACGAACAAATCCAGCCCACCGACAATCAGCGCGGGACAGTCTGCTACCTACAATCTGGACGTGAAACCATTGGGAAGCAATTTCCCCAGCAGCGTGGCTCTTTCCTTCTCCGCTTGTCCGGCGCGGAGCACGTGTTCTTTCGATAAGGCGCAGATTGCTGTGGGTGGTGGCGATACCCAAATAGCATTCAACATCAGGACGACTGCCCCGATTGTCTCGTCCAGCCGCTCCAACCGTAGGAATAGTTTGCCGCTCTATGGGATCTGGCTGCCCCTTTCGGGGCTAGCGCTGATTTTCAGCGGACTGAGACGCTGTGGCCCTGGTCGCACGCGACTTGCTTTCTTGCTGCTGCTGAGTCTCGCCTTGTTGATCGGCGTACAGGTGGCTTGCGGCGGCGGCGGTGGTGGTAATGGTAGCGACGTTCGCGGCGGGCAGATAGGCACGCCACCGGGAACTTACCACGTCACCGTGACGGCAACGTCCGGTGCGCTTACCCATAACGTCCTGGTAACGCTCACCGTGCAGTAGAGTGCATCTGGCTCCGCGAGACCGGGTGCGTTCCTTCGGCGCTGCGTCTCATACACTGCGAAACAGCCCAAGCCGGAAAGTGATTCGAACCCAATAATTCCCTTGGTCATTGCGCAACAGCCATGGTTTGCGCGTATCTTGTTAGCTTACGTCGTCTAGACTTCGAACGTTCGCAGGACAAACTTGCCCTGCGCGAAGCTGACAGGGCCACCCTACCTAAACATGCCTGATCAGAAATTCGACATCGTGATCATAGGGGGAGGCATCGTAGGCCTTTCGACCGCGATGCACGCCACCCGCCTTTTCCCGCGGTTGCGTTTGCTGCTGGTCGAAAAAGAAGACCGCGTCGCCCACCACCAGAGCGGACATAACAGTGGCGTGATTCATTCCGGCATCTACTATAAGCCGGGCTCGCTGAAAGCGCGCCTGTGCGTGGAAGGCGCTGCCGCCATGGTGGCATTCTGCACCCAGCACAGCCTCCCTCATGAGGTCTGCGGGAAAGTGGTTGTAGCGACCAGCGCCGAGGAGGCACCGCGCCTGCAGGCCCTATTGGAACGCGGTCAAGCTAACGGGATCGCAGGCCTCCGGATGATTGACCGGGAACAACTGCGGCAGATCGAGCCTCACTGTGGCGGCCTGCGTTGGTTGCATGTCCCGAGTACTGGGATCACCGACTATGCCAGGGTATGCGAGAAGTATGCGGAGCTCGTGGTTGCGCAAGGCGGGACGGTGCGTACGTCTACGGAAGTGACGGGTCTGGTCCGGGGGAGCGGAGAAACAGTGCTCGAAACCAGCCAAGGGACATTCGCCACCCGCTACGTGATCAATTGCGCGGGGCTGCACAGTGATCGCGTCAGTCGAATGGCCGGGCAGAAACCCGAGGTCAGGATCGTGCCCTTCCGTGGGGAATACTACGATCTGGTTCCGGAGAAACGAAATCTGGTGCGAGCGCTGATCTATCCCGTGCCCGATCCGCAATTTCCTTTTCTGGGAGTGCACTTCACGCGCCGGATCAACGGCACCGTGGATGCCGGTCCCAACGCGGTGCTGGCTTTCAAGCGGGAAGGCTACCACCGGACCGACTTCAACCTGCGGGATATGGCGGCTACGTTTGGGTATCCCGGCTTCTGGCGCATGGCGGCAAAACACTGGCGAAACGGGGCGGGCGAGTTTTACCGGTCCTTCCGCAAACCGGCATTCGTGAAAGCACTCCAGCGGCTGGTACCGGAGATCGGCACTGACGACTTGGTAGTAGATGGTTCCGGCGTACGGGCGCAGGCGTTGGGCCGGAATGGATCGCTGGTGGATGATTTCCAGTTTGTGCGCGCCGAGAACATGCTGCACGTTTATAACGTTCCTTCGCCGGCGGCAACCGCGTCCATTCCCATCGGACGGACGATTGTGCAGATGGCCCGGGAGGGATTCGGGCTGGATGGGTAGGAAAAGCCTAGCTGCGCTCAGCCGACAACCGGCGCCTGCCTAGGCGAAGCCGAAGAGGCCGCTGTCCCTACGCGACCATTTCCAGGGTCTACAGTGTGGTCTGCGTAAACACCGTCTAGAGAAATCCGATCTCTAGCGGATGGAGCCCTAGGTACTGGGCTAAAAGCGGAATTAGCCCAGTACCGAGCCCTACGTCCACGGACTCAAGACCAGCTAGTGTGATATTCTGACGGCCCTTCAGCACAAACCGCCTTCAGGAGGCCGATCAATGGGGTTCGACTTTTCAAGAAAACGAGTGGCGGTTCTGGGTGCAGGCAAGATGGGCGGCATTCTGCTCAAGGCGCTGCTCGACAAGAAGTTGCTTTCTCCCAAGTCAACCTTCGCCACCGTCCAGCATGAAGAGCGGGCTCGTGCTCTGACGAAAAAGTTGGGCGTCCCCGTGGGTACCAATAACCTGGCGGCAGTACGCAACGCGGACATCGTGTTCGTGTGCGTGAAGCCACAAGTGGTGCAGGAAGTGATGGAGCAGATCCGTCCCAATGTCTCCCGGAAGCAGCTCATCATCTCCGTGGCGGCCTCCGTTCCCACCAGCCAGATCGAAAAGGCCCTGGCCATGGATGTTCCCGTAGTGCGCGCCATGCCGAACACGCCTTGCGCGCTGGGCTGCGGCATGACAGCGCTCTGCAGGGGAAAGTTCGCGGATGCCAAGCACGTTGAGACCGCCTGTGCACTGTTTAACGTGGTTGGCAGAACCGTGGTCGTGGACGAGAAGCACATGGACGCAGTCACCGGGCTCTCGGCGAGTGGCCCTGCCTACATCTACATCATCCTGGAATCGCTTGCGGAAGCAGGTGTCAAGGTGGGGTTGCCGCGTGATGTGGCTACCCTGCTGGCGGCTCAAACCACCCTGGGAGCGGCAACCGTGGTGCTTGAAACCGGCGATCATCCTGCGCTGTTGAAAGACGCGGTAACTACCCCGGCCGGGTGCACCATTGACGGCATCATGGAGCTGGAGGAAGGAAAGCTGCGCGTAACCCTGATCAAGGCAGTCGTCAAGGCAGCCCAGCGCGCCAAGGAATTGGCCTACGGGTAGGGTTGTTGGCCGAAACTTAACGTTTTCAGCAGGTTCCGGGGTACCCCGTCAGATGCCTTGCTGGGAGCGGCATCCAGCCGAAGCCGTTCGTCTACTGGCACGGAAGTGCCATTTACACCGCGCTGGTGTGAGAATAAAGTCCCCACAACAGCCGCTAGGGGTGGCGGCTATTGGGTGTGGCATCTGCTTCAAAGCACTCGCAGGCTGTCCCGTCGCTGTCTCGCAGTGTTCCAGAACGCTTACTTAAGCTGATTTGGTGCGATTAATCAAGTTTCCCCGACTGAGAGCAACGTTTGGAAGGCGGGTGGCGTCTACAAAGCCCCGTACAAATGGCTCTATCTATGGCTCACGCTATTTCCTTACCTGAGAGTTGCGAAGTAATCCGGGTGCTGGCGGCTGACAGCACCACCATGAACAGTCAATTGCTGGCGGCTGCGTTGGAGCGCGACAAGCGTTTCCAGGTGCTCGAACCGGTGTCGGACGCACGCGGCATCATGGTGGCGGTAGAGAAGGACAAGCCCGCAGTGGTCGTGCTCAGCGCCGAATTAGACGGCAATCCCCGCACAGGATTTGAGGTAGCGCGCGAACTGCATAACACTCGCCCGGAAATACGGGTAGTGCTGCTGGTCGATGCCTCGGAGCGCGGCCTCATAGTCGACGCCTTCCGGGCGGGAGCACGCGGAGTGTTTTGCCGCAGCGAATCGCTGAAGTCGTTGGCCAAGTGCATTTACTGCGTGAGCCAGGGTCAGGTTTGGGCCAGCAGCAAAGAATTACGCTACTTGTTGGAAGCACTGGGGGAAGCCCTGCCGCTGAGAGTGATTGACGCCAAGGGAGCGACTCTGCTCTCCAAGCGCGAACAGGAAGTAGTACGCTGCGTGGCGGAAGGAATGTCAAACCGCGAGATCGCGCAGCGCCTCGGGCTCACCGAGCACACCGTAAAGAACTACTTGTTTCGTATCTTTGACAAGCTAGGCGTTTCCAAGCGCGTGGAGGTCGTCCTCTATGCCTACAGCCTGGGTAGCGGCGCCAGCGCCACACTGCCCTCCAACGGCGAGAAAAAGCCGGCCTTGGCTGGAGTCTCCAAAGTGAGTGGGAACGGCGGGACCGTACCCCGGCTGCAACCTCTCCCCAGATCAAGGGAACAAATCCAGCCGCGGCCTCGGTAAGGCTGCCCCTTTCCACCTCTGCTAGAGTTTCTTGTAGATTGAGTCCGGGATGGGAAACGTACGCTGGTTTAGAACCGCTCCCAGCACCTTGGCCTTGCCACCCTGCAGATCCTGGATCGCCTGACGCGCAGCCTCACGGCGCGATGCATTCGCCTTCAGCACCATCACCACACCATCGGAAATACTGCCCAGGGCAATGGCGTCATTAGCCACGCTCATGGCGGAAGTGTCGATCAAGACGAAATCGAATTGCGAGCGCAACTCGGCGATCCGCAGACGCATGCGATCAGAGGTCAGCAGAGTTTGCGCGCTTTCCCCCGCGGACCCAGCACTGATCAGATAAAGGTTCGGCGGAGAAAGCTGACGGGCGAAAGTGCGAATAGGATCCAGCTGTAGCAGGGCATCTGACAATCCGCTCTGGTTCTCGACACCAAATTGCTGGTGCAAGCCGGACTCCCGCAAGTTGGCGTCGACTAAGCACACCGAACCCGCCACACGACCGGCCAGTACTTCTCCCAGATGCGCGCACACCCAGGTGCAACCTGTACCCGGCTCGGTGCTGGTGAAGACCACGGCGCGAGGCGCCTCGGTGCCCGCCAGGAAAACCTGTTGTGCCACCGCGTTGACTTCCTCAAGTCCAGGAGTGGCCGCCGGATTGGCAGAAGGGGACGCGACCGGGGTTGCGCCTGCGGGTGCCGGCTCTTTCTGGTGGCTGTCGGCGGGAGCGGAGTCCAGTAGTTCCGGTTCCTTGCCAAGCTTCTGCAGCAGCTCGAAATTCCTGCTCATAAACTCGTCCTTTGAGTTCATGGGTTGGACTTATGCCGGGAACAAAGCGGCTGTGATCCACAACGGCTACTACGGACCGATGTCAGTTCGGGCGACCCTCTGGTCCGGATGCACGGCGGATTACATTGTCCAATGAGTCCTGCCAGTTCTTCAGCTTCATGGCAAGTTCCTGCATGTAAGCTTTGGCTTCGGCCGGACTCAGGACCTGTCCGTCGTTGCTCGGAGCAAGCGGAGCAGAAACATTCGGTATCTCCGTGCGTGGCGGCTGCGCATCCAGCGTTGTGTCTCGCGGCTGCAAGGCAGGAAGAGGCGGCGCGGTGGGGAGCAGCTTCGAAATGTCGAGATCTGAGATTACTTCCCGCACCACCGGGGTATCCACCGTCTTTTGCCGCAGAGCACACGCCAGGGACATGGCGTTAAAGCAGAAATTGTTGATGTTCCGCGGAATCCCCTCGGTGAACTGCGCGATCTCCTCCAGGGCTTCCGGCGCGAAGATCGGATCGCCTTCGTAGCCAGCAACCTTGAGACGATGCTCAATGTAGTTCTTGATTTCCCAGGCGGGAAGCGGCTCCAACCCGGTGACAATCGAGACTCGTTGACGCAGTTGAGCCAGAGCCGGGCTGGCCAGTTTACCGGCCAGTTCCGGCTGTCCGGCGAGAATAATCTGCATCAGCTTGGCGCGTGGCGTTTCGAAATCAGACAGCAGACGCACGGTCTCCAGCACCGAAGGGTTGAGATTCTGGGCTTCGTCGATGACTACGATGAAACGGTGGCCGGCGCGCGCCTCCTGCATCAGCCGCTTGTTGAACTCCTCGTGCAGCCGCACGAAGTCCTGGCCGTCGTCTTCGTAACCCAATTCCGCAAGCAGGAAACGCATGAACTCCCGCGAGTTGCACTGTGTCTGAAATAGAAATGCGGTGCGCGCGGAACTGCGGAACTTCTCCAGCAGGTGGAACAGAAGTGTGGTCTTGCCCATTCCCGGCTTGGCGATGAGGCCTATAAATCCCCGGTTGGCCTCGATGCCGTAATACATGGACGCCAGGGCCTCGCGATGGGCTGCGCTGAGATAGAGGAAGCGCGGGTCCGGCGTCACGCCGAACGGCTGTTCCTTCAGGCCGAAATACTTCAGATGCATGCCCACTCTCCAGCGGTCCCGGCTGGGGAGACCGGCAGGGACCTGCCAAGCTCAGCAGCGCGATGATACCGTGCCATCAAGACTACCGGAAGTCTTGTGCTATCAGTGGAATAACTCTCACCCACTAAAGTCGTTGCTTAATCCAGAGGTGTTTCGTTGGAGGGAGTGCTCGAAGACACCACGCCTTCTTATATACCTGTACACTGTGGCCGACAAGAGGGGACCGGGCAAGGGGATGAAAGTGTTGGAGACTAAAGTCTCTATCTGCCGGGCAAGACTCTGCCCCGAGGATGACTTTTCCGGACGAAGACGTGGACGCCAAGCTGCCTGCTGCCTTGCGCCCCGAACGGAGATGGGGAGCCCAACGGGCCACAGCATAAGAGGCCGAGGACTCCTTGCCATCTGGACCTGCTCAACGTAGAATTCCGGCGCGCATCACCTCTTCCGTGGTCCTCCAATAGCCGTGGCTTCGCTTCCCAATCCGGACGTCAGGATCAGAGTCCTCGTGGCCGATGCGGTCGCGATGAGCTGCCATTTGCTGGCGGACGCGTTGCAGCGCGGCAGGCGCTACCAGGCAGTGGCCGCAGTTACTCCGAAAGATGTTCTCCAGGCGCTGGATTACACCCCTTTTCATGTCGCCCTCGTCAATGCCAGTGTTACGGATGATCCCCTGGGCGGATTTCAGTTGGTACGGGACGTCCGGGACTTGCATCCCGAGGTGAGCGTCATCGTCCTTCTGGATGCGCTCGAGCGGGACTTGGTGGTGGAAGCGTTCCGTTCGGGAGCCAGCGGGGTTTTCTGTCGCGCCGACTCGTTCCAGGCGTTGTGCAAGTGCATCCAATGCGTTCATGCCGGCCAGGTGTGGGCGAGTTCCACAGAGCTGCTGTTTGTATTGGACGCGCTGGTGGAGCCGACTCCGGTAGACACTCGCAGCTTGTCAGGATTGCGCCCGCTGAGCAAGCGCGAGGAGGAAATCGCTCGCCTGGTGGCCGAAGGACTCAGCAACCGCCAGATTTCCCAGCGGCTGAAACTGAGCGAGCACACCATTAAGAACTACCTCTTCCGCGTTTTCGAAAAACTGGGAGTGTCCACTCGGGTCGAGTTGGCTCTTCATGCGCTCAAACAGCGCCAGGTCCGGAGATCGGGGACGCTCGCAATCCCTTCCCTGTTGGAACGCTTTCCCTTGCGTCCGTAAGAGCCGGGCTCGGAAAGCTGTTCAGGGCAGTGTGAAGTTGACAGTGACGCGGGTCTCGAACTCCACCGCCCTGCCATTTCGCAGATAGGGTTTGAATCGCCACTGCCGGACGGCCTCCACGGCCGCCGCCGCCAAATCTGATTGGCCGCTGATTACCTTCGCTTCGCGCACGATTCCGTTCTTGCTCACCAGTGTCTCAATCACTACCGGGCCCTGAATGTGCTGCCGCCTTGCTTCCTCGGGATATTGGGGCTCAACTCTATGGACTAGATATGCGCTGGCAACTTCTGGAGGAATCGGCATGGGATCAGCTGCGGGAAGCGTGCCGTCGCCCTGCGGGGCGCCTTCCTGCGATTTCTTGGTTGCCAGGCCTGTTTCCGCACGACGTGATTTCTCCACCGGCGACATTTGAAAAATGACTTTTCCCTTCTCATACACCACCAAGCCGCCGTCCGACTCAGCGGTCCCGCTCGCCGCTTGCGATGTGGCTTTTGGTGACCTCGGCAAACTGATTGACCCGGCTGTCTTGTTCTCGCTCGTGGGCCGCTTGGAGGCAACATCGGGTTGCACGTTCGCTGCAGTGCGATTGGACAGCTCATCCTGCTGGAGAGGCGTCACCCGCGCTTGTGTATTCCCGGTCGCACTCTGCCATCCAGCGCGTCCCACCATCCATCCCAGGAGTAATGCCAGCGCAATAACGATTGCGGCCAGGGCGCCGGTCGAGTAGTCGTGCGGGCGCACTTTCGCGGTTGGTGTTTCTAACTGCAGGCCAATCCGGGGTGCCGGAAGCTGGGGTACCGGAAGCTCGAGTACCGGCTCTTCAACCCTCGCCGTGGGAATCGCAGGTTCCTGCGGAAGCGTCTCGGTCTCAGCCGCGCGCCGGACATTGTCCACGATCCGCCGGGAAAGAGCCTCCACAGTCTGAATGTCGCGATCACTGAAGGCGTTAGGACGCGGAGAAAAAATCTCAAAGACTCCGACCAGTTCTTCGCCGGCGAGCACAGGTAGGACCAGAATGGAGCGGACATTGAGCTGGCGGCAGACTACCGCGTCCACGCGGGAATCCGCCTCCGTGTCATCACAGCGCTGCACTTGGCGGGTCAGGACGCAAGCGCCCGAGAGACCGGAGTGTGTATTCAAACGGACCCCGAGATCAGGAGCATTCGCGCCACTGGTAGCGCGGCAGACCAGTTCGTCTCGGCGCACCAGGGCAATGGCTGCTCCGGTCGCAGTCGTTGCCAGGTGCGCCTGTTCAACGATTTCATTCAGCACCAGGTCGAGTGCCAGATCTGCTGATGAGGCTCCTCCGCCGTGCCGGGCGAGCGTGGTAGCTAAATGCGCCAAAAACAACCCTGCATCCCGCTCATCCGCCTCGTCTGGCTCTTTGGCATCCGGCGAGGGTGGTTCATCCGCAGGCCGGTGATGCTCGGGAGGATCAGGCCGAAACGTGGATTGATGAGCCATGCCAGTAGCACTGCACTAATGAGTCTCTATTCCGGTCGCCGCCGAACCTTAAGCCTCTGCCTCCGAGGCGAAACAGGCACACTAACACCAGTTTGAGCGGAGTTTCCTCCGAAACCGGGAGGTTGTCAACACCAAACGGGGAGCGGCAATAAGTGCACTGGAGGCCGCCCCTGCCTAGTTCCTGAGCTGAGCCTCGCTTAAAAGAGGAATGAGCGTTCGCTCCGCCACTCCAGCATTGCATCGCGGGAGGTAATCATGTTCTCATGGCGCGGTCCGGATCAGCTCCAAGCACCAGCCAGATCCACGAACCCAAGCTTGACACCCGAACCCCATCCCGTTTCCTCGCCACTTTCACGCGCCGATCAATGGCACGCCGTCAGCGCCAGCTTCCTGGGTTGGACGCTGGATGCGTTCGACTTTTTCGTTCTGGTGTTCCTGGTGGACACGCTGGCAGTTCAGTTCCATGTGACCAAGAGCGCGATCGTCTGGACCCTGACTGCTACGCTCGCCATGCGGCCGGTGGGAGCGGTTGTCTTCGGCCTGCTCGCCGACCGCTATGGCCGCCGCAAACCGCTGATGGCCAATGTAGTGTTTTTTTCCATCGTCGAGTTGCTGTGCGGGTTTGCGCCCAACTACACCGTATTTCTTATTCTGCGCACCATCTACGGCATCGGCATGGGTGGCGAGTGGGGTGTGGGCGCTTCCCTGGCCATGGAAAGCGCGCCGGTAAAATGGCGCGGCATTCTCTCTGGGATTGTGCAGAGTGGATACTCCGTCGGCTACCTGCTGGCGGCGGTCGCGGCACGGTTTGTCCAGCCCGCCTGGGGATGGCGCGCCATGTTCTGGGTGGGGGGCGCTCCGGCGCTGCTGGCTTTCTACATTCGCTTTCGCGTGCGCGAATCCGAAGCCTGGAAACAACATCGCGCACCCACGGTGGGGGCGATCGTGCGCACGGCTGGTGGCCATTGGAAGATATTTTCCTATCTCGTCCTTCTCATGACGCTCATGATGTTCCTCTCGCACGGCACTCAGGACCTGTATCCGGATTTCCTGAAGTCCGCGCATGGGTTCACGCCCGCAGCGGTCTCCTACATGGCGATCTTGTACAACGTTGGCGCTGTGTTGGGAGGGATTATGTTTGGCCATCTTTCGGAAGGAATGGGACGGCGACGCAGCATGATTGCCGCGCTCACGCTTTCACTGGTGGTGATCCCTGCCTGGGCCTTCAGTGGATCGCTGGCTGCGCTGGCACTGGGTGCGTTCCTGATGCAGGTTGGCGTGCAAGGCGCGTGGGGAATCATTCCTGCCCATCTCAACGAACTTTCCCCGGATGCGGTGCGCGGATTAATGCCGGGGTTCGCCTATCAGCTCGGCATACTATTCGCGGCGCCCACAAACACGATCGAGTATGCGCTGCGTGACAAGCTCGGCTATGCGTGGGCCCTGGCCGCATTCGAGATCGCGAACATCGCGCTCTTGATCACAGTAGTGGCGCTGGGTTCCGAGAAAAAGGGAAAGAGTTTCATGCGAATGGACAGCCGAGAGGGCGGCTGAGCCTCTTCCACCCCAACCTTTGTTCCCGACGCCTGCCACGCCCCATCCCGATCACCCGATGATGTGACAACGCATCCCGGACTGTGGAAAGACCTCGGTCCCGTTTTGCAACGATTGCGAGCCGCACTGCATTTGCCAATTCCCTGCCCGAGCGGGAGGCTGTAAAGTATTTGAGGGGCGGGTTTTCGGATGCATATTGCGGTGCTGGGATCGGGATACGTCGGTCTGGTGGCAGGCGCGTGCCTGGCGGACATGGGCCACGATGTCATCCTGGTAGACAACGACCAGCAAAAACTGGCGGCGCTGCAAGCTGGCCAGGCTCCCATCCACGAGAATTTTCTTCCCCAGTTGCTGGAACGCAATCGGGGCCACCGGCTGAACTTCTCGGATGACCTGCAGGCAGCGGTGCGCGCCAGCGCTGCGATTTTCATCGCCGTGGGCACTCCCCCCACCGAACAGGGAGACGCGGATCTTTCCTACGTGGAGTCGGTAGCGCGCGGTATTTCCGGCGCCATCAATGGCTACAAGGTGGTGGTGGAGAAGAGCACGGTCCCGGTCTACACCAGCGATTGGATCCGCAAGATCATCCTGCGCAACGCGGCGGCTCCGGATTCTTTTGACGTTGCCTCCAACCCGGAGTTCCTACGGGAAGGCACGGCGGTGACCGATTTTTTATACCCGGATCGCATCGTGGTGGGCGCTGACAGCGAACGCTGCGCCGCCGTACTGCGTGAGATTTATGCCCCGCTCACCGACGGCAGTTATTACCGCCACAAAGATGTGATTCCACCGCCTGAAAAAGCATGCATCCCTCCTCCTCTGATCATTACCAGCGCCAAGAGCGCGGAGCTGATCAAGCACGCGTCCAACGCATTCCTGGCCATGAAGATTTCCTTTATCAACGCGGTGGCGTCGATTTGCGAATCCGTGGGAGCGAATGTGCAGCAGGTGTGCCAGGGGATTGGGACCGACAGCCGCATTGGCCCGCGCTTTCTGAATCCCGGGATCGGCTACGGCGGCTCCTGCTTTCCCAAGGACCTGATGGCATTCCGCGCGGTGGCACGCGAGTGCGGATACGAGTTCCGCTTGCTCGACGAAGTGATGCGCATCAACGAGGACCAGCGCCAGCGATTCTTGCGCAAGGTTCGTAACGCGCTCTGGACGTTGCGCGGTAAGCGGCTGGGAGTCCTCGGACTGGCCTTCAAGGGAGGCACGGACGACATCCGCGAGTCACCCGCCATATTGCTGGTGCAGGCCTTGTTGCAGGAGGGCTGCCAGATCGCCGCCTATGATCCTGCCGCGAGCGAACGGGCCCGACAGGTTCTGAATTCGAACGTCGAGTTCGCAAGCAACCCATATGAAGCCGCCAAGGGAGCTGACGCGTTGCTGATCCTGACCGAGTGGGAGGAATTTTCTGCCCTGGATTTGAAGCGCCTGTACAAGCAGTTGAAGTACCCCATTGTGATCGACGGTCGCAACTTGTATGATCCCGACGCCATGGCCGCGCACGGATTCACCTACTACAGCGTCGGCCGGCCCGCTGCGGCGCCGGAAAACCAAGTTCCCACGGCACCTACCCCTTCGAGGAAACTCACCCAATCATGAGCAAACATCGCGCCCTGGTGACCGGTGGAGCCGGCTTCCTGGGCTCTCATTTGTGTGACGCATTGCTGGCGGAAGGCTACTCGGTCATTGCCGTCGACAACCTTCTCACCGGCAGGCAGTCCAACCTCGACCATCTGCGCAACGAAGCGCGCTTCGAATTCCGCCAGATTGACATCAACCAGCCGTTCGACTGTGGCCCCGTCGATTACGTGTTTCATTTCGCCAGTCCGGCCAGCCCGGTGGATTACACCGTGCACGGAATCGATACCCTCAAGGTCGGCTCCTTCGGCACCTTTCATGCCTTGGACGTGGCGCTGAAGTACGGAGCGAAATATCTGGTTTCCTCGACTTCAGAATGTTATGGCGATCCGCTGGAGCATCCCCAGAAGGAAACCTACTGGGGCAATGTGAATCCCATCGGTCCGCGCTCGGTTTATGACGAAGCCAAACGCTTCACCGAAGCGGTGACCATGGCGTATCACCGCTATCACAAGGTGGACACGCGAATCGCGCGCATTTTCAACACTTATGGACCGCGAATGCAGCTCAACGATGGCCGGGTTATCCCTAATTTCATGAAGCAGGCGTTGCGGGGCGAGGATCTGACCGTCTATGGCGATGGCAGCCAGACCCGCAGCTTCTGCTATGTGAACGATGAAGTCGAGGGCTTTATCCGGCTTTCGAAATCGTCGGAACACTTGCCGGTCAATATCGGGAATCCTGAAGAGTTCACTATCCTCGGGTGCGCCCAGCGGGTACTGGCGGCGACCGGATCAAAGAGCAAGGTCAAACATGAGCCTCTGCCCCAGGACGACCCGAAGCAGCGGCGTCCCGATATCACCAAAGCTAAAACTCTGTTGGCCTGGGAGCCGAAAATTGATCTGGAGGCCGGACTGAAGCTGTCCCTAGACTACTTCCGCAAAGCCGTGTTCGAGGCCAATGCCTAACGACCCCAAGGTTCGGCGGTAACCGGCTCAGAGGCTTGACAAGCTATGAGTTGTTCCACCTGGGCCCGCTCCTCGACAGTATTCAGAGTGAAACGCACACCCATGCCAAAGCCGCGATGCATCGCCTGCACCGTTCCCCGCACGCGCAACTTCATATCTTGCGTGCGCACCACGATGTCCACCACGGTACCAGCAGGAAAGGGCTCGGTCGTTTCCACGTAGCAGCCGCCGGTGCCAATGTCGCTCAGACTGCAGCGATTCGGAACGCTGCTTCCCAGCTGATACACGTCGGCTCCCAGGCGGCAGGCATGGCGTGATTTCCCCCGGCGATCAGAGGCGGAAACCGTGAGCAATCCCAACCCGGCAGCCAGGTTCGCACGCGTATCGGTAGATGGCTGATCTGAAACCGACGCTACAGAATTGTCCCCTTCCGCGCTCCCTGAAGGGTTGGACCGCAGCCACTGGTTCAGCACTCGCCGAGAGGTCTGCGGAACATCCGCAAAACGGATGCCAACCCGCCCGGAAGCGTCCTGCCACATGACCTCGCCGGAGAAGCGAACTACCGAGACCTGCCCGGGCAGAGTGAACTGAAAATATACTTTGCAACGGGGTGGTAGTCTGCGCACGGACTGGATCGCAATGCCATCCTCACACAAGTCCACCAGAATGGCGGGAGCGTTTTCAGTGCTGGCGTAGGCGATGGAAGCTTCGGCGTGCAGGGCGATACGCTGGTTCTGACGCCTTTCTCGTCGCATCAGGCTTCGCGCCGCTCGCAGGCTGCTCCCCGCCCGCTCCGCGGAAATCGGTTTGTATAAGACGAAGTTGGCCCCGTTGCCAAATACGTCACGTACGTGGTTTCGTCCGTCGACCAGGGCAATGGCTAGTGTGGTCTTGTTGGCGACCGTTTTACGAGCGGCGACAATGACTTCGATGGCTGCCGGCTCATCCTTGCAGTCCACAAGGATCGCGTCATAGCGCTGCGTAGCCAACCGGGCCGCAGCCGCGAGCGGATCGCCGCAATGTTCCACACCGATGCCCAGATCCTCCAGAATCCGGCTGAGCACCTGCACGGCTTTGGCGTCCGCACACACCAAGAGCGATGTGAGCGCCATACTCGCAGCATGTTAGTGTTCGCCCGTAAGCCGCGACAAGTTACTGCGGTCACCTCGCTAAGAATTGCTCAAAACGGCTGGAACGGTGACTTTCGTCATCTGGAGTTAAACCGAGGAACTCGATATCTTCGACATGTCACCCGGTAAGTTTCGGTTACCCAGAAATCCCAGCCGGCGGACTCTTGCTCTCCGCCAAGTAAGGTACAGAGATATTATGTCGTCACGGGCAGGCACGTGGATGATCGCATTGGGCGCGCTTGGCGGGTTTGCCGGACTTTGCGTTCTCCCAGCCGCACTGGGTGAGCAGGGGGAAGGCAATCTGCTGAGCGTGGGCTTGTGTCTGTTTTCGCTGGGTGCGCTAGCCGTTGCAACCGGCATTTATTTGAAAGCTCAGGTCCTGCAATCATCCCCGCAATCGAAGACCGGATCGGGGGCACCCCAGGGCGCACCCGCGAATCCCGGCCGAAAGGTTCGAGGTGGTTGCGAGCTGTGCGGGACCGAGGCGCCGGTGGTTCAGTGTAAGGTCCACCAGCTTCATCTCTGTGGGACGTGCTTGGCGGCGCACTATGATTCCCGCTCGTGCGCGTATGTGCCTACCACCCGCAGGCCGGTGAACAAGGCCAGCAAGGGCATGGCCGCAAAGGCACGGTGAGTTTGACCCGACAACTTGGCTTTGAAAGTTAGTCAGTCTCACCTGCTCCTCATGGCCAAAATGACTAGAGTTACCCCCACCGATTACGTTACGTAAGTCCAATCATGCCGGCTGACACTTTAGTGCTTTGACGCTCTCCCGCCCTCTCCTTACGATGAGTGTTGATGCGGGCAGGCCCGCAGGCCCGCTGATGGCGGGTTAGACCTCCCTTGATCTGCGACAAGGAACGCCACACTAACCCCGAGATGGCGGTACGGCGGAGATTCTATGACCCCTGGGCACAAAGTCAGTGATGGTACGGCTTCTCCCGAGAAAGGGCACATGCTTCGAAGCAAGACACGTGGTTTCACCTTGATCGAGATGATGGTCACCATGGCCGTGTTCCTGATCGCGACCGCGATCACGTTCATAAGCCTGGCGCCGGCGCTGAGGGATGCGCGGGTCAACGCTGCTTACAACACCACTCTGATGCTGATGAGGCAGGCTCGCCAGCTGGCGGTGGATAACCGGAAAACCTATCTCCTCACCTTCAACCCTGTAGGCACGCCGGTGGGTACGAATCAGATTCGGATTCAGCGCCTCGATGCAGGTGTCGTAGGTCCGAATGTTGCCCTTGTAGCCCTCCCCTCTGAGATCCAATTCCTCAACCTGCCGGGCATTCCCAACACGAACAACAGAACGCCGGATAACTTTGGCGTCGGTGCCAGGGCAATTGACTTCGACATGGGCGTGAATGGCGGCGTCATCAACCAGATCTATTTCTTTCCTGACGGGTCAGCCCGTGACATCAACAACAATACCAACAACGGCATAGTTTACCTCGCGCGTCCGGCGGAGCTGTACAGTTCGCGCGCCATCACGCTGTTTGGGGCCGCTGGCCGGGTCCGCGGGTGGCGCTTGTACCCACCGGCCGGCGTCGGAACTGCCCATTGGAGTCAGCAATGACGATCTTCAAGCAGACTCGCTCCCAGTTCCGTTCGCGAAACCGGCAGCGTGGTTTCACCCTGATGGAAGTAATGATCTCGATCGTGGTGCTGACCGTGGGGCTGGTCAGCATGCTGGCCATGTTTTCGGTGGCGATGGCCGCAACCAACTCGGCGCAGGAAGACATGATCGCCAAGCAAGAGGCGGCGGAAGCGCTGGAGAGCATCTTCACCGGCCGCAACACATCCCAGATTGTCTGGAACCAGATTCAGAATGTATCCAATGGCGGTATCTTCCTCAACAATGCCCAACCCATTCTGGATCCGGGCCCCGACGGACTGGCTGGAACGGCGGACGATCTGAATGCCAATCCCCAATGCGGGGGGCCGTCGCAATGCCTGGTGCTTCCGGGACCGGATGGTCTGCTGGGCACTGGGGATGACGTGTTCCTGCCCATGAATAACTTTACCCGCCAGATTCAGATCGTGAACGTAAACAATCCTGACGGCACGCTGAATCTGTCGTTGCGGCAAATCACGATCACCGTGAACTACACGACTTCGCAGTTCAGGGCAACGCGAAAGAATTACTCAATCGGGGCATACATTTCGTCGTACCGCTAGAGGACAAACATGAGGATTTCTGGCAGAACGAAAACTCGCGGCTTTACCCTGGTGGAAATGACTATCGCCATGGCGGTCGGGCTGGTGGTGCTCGGTGCCGCGGTGAGCTTGTTCAGCCGGGCACTGAATGCCAGCTTCATTGTGACCCAGCGGGCGGAGATGCAGCAGAACGGGCGGGCCGCATTGGACCTGATGGCCAAGGACCTCAGCCTCGCGGGCGCTGGAATCCCCAGCGGCGGCGTACAATTGCCCACCGGGAACGGCGCCACCCCTTCCCGGTTTGCATGCAGTCAGGTGCCGCCTTGCTACGTGGCCAACAATCTTTACCCCAACAACAATCACTTTTTTGGTGCAGTCCCGAACCCGAATGCCGGCCTGGCACTGACGGCGGGTGGTCAGGCCACGGACGTGGTCACGATCGCGTACACCGATACTACGTTTACCTTGTTTCAGTACAACGTAGCCTTGGCAGTCAACGGTTCCTCGGCCATATTCACGGTTCCCGTTCCCGCCCCGAACCCGGTGCCGAATCCCTGGCCTCCGACTGCAATCAACGATCCTGCCGTCGGTCTGAAGCCAGGTGATCTGGTGCTGTTCAGTAACAACATCGGATCGGCAATTGGCGAGGTCACGCTCGTGGGCAACGGAGGTGTGGTCAGCTTCGCCAATAACGATCCGTTGAATATCAACCAGAGCGCCGCAGCCAGCGGGCGAATTGCCGATATTGCAGGCGGCGGTCCGCCGACCATTGCCTTCCGCTTGCTGGTGGTCACTTATTTCATCGACGTGCCCCCGGGCACAGATAACATCCGCTACACAGCAGATGACGGCCCCCCGCGTCTCATGCGGCAGGTCAGTGGACAGCTGGCCATGCCGGTGGCGGAGAACGTCGCTGGGCTGCAGGTTAGTTACGACATCTTTGACGACGTCACTGGGGTGGCCACCGCCAATTTGAAGGATGCGGGCATGGCTGCCGGCAAGTCCCCTAACCAGATCCGCAAAGTGAACCTGAGTGTCATGACGCGCAGCCCGCTGCGCGGCGGCCCCGGGTTTCAGAGCCTCAACCTGGCCACCTCGGTCAGTGCGCGCGACATGAGTTTCAAGGATCGCTACCAGTGAGAAGGAAAGACAGAAAGCAAGAGAGTTTTGGAAGAGTCAAGGAAGGATTCAGGAGAACCTATGGGCACTAACCAGTCTCGTTCGCAAGGATTCACGCTAATTGCCTCCCTGCTGCTGCTGTTGCTGCTGTCAGGCATCGCCGTGGGTCTGATGTATATGACCAACACGGAAGTGCGCGTTGGTGGAAACGACCTGGAAAACAACCTGGCTTTCTACGGCGCTGAAGCAGGCATGGAGAAGATGACTTCCGACCTGGGTAATCTCTACAGCGGGAACCAGGCGCCCTCGGTGGCTGCCATCACGGCATTGTCAGGCTTCCCTCCCACCAACGTTCCCGGGGTTAATTACACGGAGTACAACTTCAACGTGCCCGTGGATGCCCAGGGCAAACCGGTTACGAACATTAACAACATCAAGTCTGGGCCGAACCAGGGCCTGGTCGCGGAAATCATTCCGATGACTCTGTCGGTCTCAGCCACCCGGCTTTCCGGAGCGCAGGTGCGTATGCAGCGCTCGGTGGAAGTCGCGCTGATCCCGGTGTTCCAGTCCGGCGTGTTCTCCCAGAGCGATCTGAGCTACTTTCCTGGCCCCTTCTTTGACTTTGCCGGGCGCGTACACACCAACGGCCACCTGTTCCTGGCCGAGTCCGACTCCAACGGATTAGTTTTCCATTCCAAGCTGACAGCCGCGGGCGAGGTCATTCGTGACAAGCTTTCCAACGGTGTGGACGTCGTCGGCGATGGTCGCAATGGGCCGGTGTATGCCCCAAATACCGCCGGAGGTTGTGATGTCGCCCACCCCGCCTTGCACTGCATCAACCTGGCCCCCAATCAGGGCAGCTATATCGGCGGGCCTCCACCGGTAGGAAACCCCAACAATGCGTGGGTGGGCATTTCCACCGGCACGTACGCCGGCTGGATCCTGAACGGGAAGACGGGAGCCGTGGCACTGAACCTGCCATTTGTCGGCCCCGGCGTGGGACCGATCGAGATCATCCGCAAGCCACCCGCTGGTGAGGTGGCGGGTTCGAACCTTTCCGTATCGCGGCTTTACAACAAAGCACAGATCCGCGTATTGCTGGCGGACACCCCGACCCTGCTGCATCCCGATAGTCCTGGACCGATGGCAGACGGCGAGGATGTGCAACTGAACCTCGAGGCTGGCACCACCTACCCTCTGGGCGTGCCGGTGACGGGTATGCCCGGTGGTGGAAACACATTCTTCGCGTATGCCAGCACGGCCATCGCCAACGGTCCCTATTATGACCCTGCCGCCGAGCAGCACGTGCCAACCAAATATGCACCCCTAATAAACCGATGGCCGCTGGTGGACGGATGGCTGCGAGTGGAAATCAAGCAGGCCAATGGCGTCTGGCTGGGCGTTACCAACGAATGGCTGAGACTGGGCTTTGCCCGCGGTTTGAATCCGCCGGCATCTGCCCCCGCAGTTCCGGGTGGCGCTCAGGTTCATCCCAATGCCATCCTGATGTTCCAGATGCTGGCAGATCGCGATGCCAACGGAGCGATCCCGGGCGCGCCCGCCAACATCAAGGAGAGTGTGTCGCCGACAGTCTCCAGATACAACTGGTATCCCATCAACTTCTATGACGCTCGCGAGGGCGAAATTCGCGATGTAGCCTCCGCCAGTTGCGCTCCCAATGGGGTCATGAACGCAATCGAGCTGGATGTGGGCAATCTGCGTCGCTGGCTCACTGGAGCGATTGGCGCGAACGGAACCCTGACCGACAATCAGACTCTGAACGGCTATCTCCTCTATTTCTCGGATCGTCGTGGCATGCAGGTCAATCCCAATGTGGTTCCACCGGCTGTGACCGGGGAATACGGCTTCGAGGACACGATCAACGCGGGCGTGGCGGCCGGAACTCCCGACGGTGTGCTGGATCCCACCAACCCAGCTTTGAAGCCCCCACAGTCTCCGGAAGACGTGGACTTCAACCTGAAGGCGGATAACTGGGGCGCAGCCAGTGTGGGCGACGCTTTCGGCGTGAATACGAACGGGAACCCCTACACCAACCGCATCGCCTGCATGACGCTAGGCCGCAAGAACCAAGTGACTGGTGCACGGCACGCGCTCAAACTGGTGGATGGCAGCCTGGGCAAGCTGCCCACGCGGCCTGACGGCACCGGTGGGTTTACGGTGGCGTCTGAGAACCCGGTTTACGTGCTGGGCAACTACAACGCCAACGCTGCCGGCTTCGGCGGCGGCAACGCGGCCGCTGCGGTCATCGCGGATACGGTCACACTTCTCTCCAATAGCTGGAGCGACGTGAATAGTTTCGCCAACCCAACTTTGGTCAACAACCGGAATGCGACTGACACCTGGTACCGCCTGGCGATCGCAACCGGAAAGAATGTCTCCTTCCCGAAACCGGCCTGGGCCGCCGCCTCCGACTATGGTACCGACGGCGGTGTGCACAACTTCCTGCGTTACCTGGAGGACTGGGGCGGTGGTCCAACTCTCTGGTATGACGGTTCGATGGTCAGCCTCTTCTACTCGCAGTACGAAACGGGAGTGTTCAAGTGCTGCAACACGGTGTACCAGCCGCCGACGCGTAAGTACGCGTTCGACGTGTTGTTCCTGAATCCGAATAACTTGCCGCCAGGTACTCCGCAATTCCAGGATGTGAATAACGTGAGCTACCGGCAGGACTTCACGCCTTACTAAACGCCACCACCAGGCCCCGATCCTGCCCAGTGCAGGGTCGGGGCTTTTTTTGTGCCTGCAAGGGCTGGACCGGCTTGCGGTCCCTTGCTCACACGGCCTTCCAGCTGGACTTGAGAAACCTACGAAATCAAAGATTGCAGTCCCGGCTCGTCCCTAGTATGTTTCCCTGTCCTGCCGGGCTCACAGGTGGGAACAGTAGTCTTTCCCGGGCAAGCGAGGGGTGGCATGGGATTTCCGTGGCGGCTAGTTTTAGTTTTCCTGCTCATGGCGGCGATGGGCCAAGGGCAGGATCGCGTAGTTCCGGTAGTCGGCACATCCAACAACCAGATTCAGGTGGTGAACACCTATCCCGAGTACTGGGTGGATGGCCGGCCATTCATGGAGCACTCGGCCTCGTTCTTCTATCACCGCTTTCCCCGCGATCGCTGGGCGCAGGAATTGATTCATCTCAAGGCCCTGGGAATTAATACGATCGATGTCTATCCCTTCTGGAACTGGCACCAGCCGGAAGAAAACGTCCTGGATCTTGACGGCCACACCAATCCGCGGCGAGACCTGCATTCCTTGCTCCAGTTGATCAAGGACCTGGGCTTGAAAGCCACGCTGCGCCCCGGCCCCTATTACACCAGCGAGTGGCGCAATGGCGGCTACCCCGACTGGCTGCTGCGCCGTCCCGAGTATCACATGTCGGAGCAGAGCATCCTGGAAGGGCGTTATCCACGCCTATCGTCGTTGCAGTATGACAAGTCAGAAGCGGCGGCGGATGGCTATCTGCAGAATCAAACCCACCTCGAGTATTCGCGTAAGTGGTACCAGGCTGTCCTGGGAATCGCCGAACCCTATTTTGCGGACAAGGGGGGACCGATCATCAACATTCAGATTGATGACGACCAGGCTATCGGCCGTGAGAATTACAACGGACCGCAGTTCTGGAAATACATGGATCTGCTCCGCGACTACGCCGAAGACATTACCCACTACAGCAAGCTGCCCTACTACATCAACGGCGCGGACATGCGGGTCAACGCCGAGTCGAACTACGCCCCCCGCCAGCCCTTCTGGAATACCGGACAGGATTACCAGATGTCCGGAGAGGGCGGTTATTCCACCACTCTGGAAGCAGCCAAGAACAAATTCTTTACCGAGATCGTCAAGACGCAGCCCCTGTTCCCTCCCGGCATGATTGAATTTCAGGCGGGATGGTTCGTGGACGAAAAAGACACGTACGCGCGCCCCACCGATCCTTCCAATACTCTGATGGCCAGCCGGGTCATGTTCCAGAACGGCCTGAAGGTGCTGAACTACTATCCGCTGAACGACACCCTGTATCCCGCCGGCTACGAGTGCCAGTGGGCTAACTGGTTTTATGGTTGGGAGACGGCGATCAACTATATCGGCCAAGAAACCGGGCGGGCGCCCTACGTGCGCCGCAATGGACGCTTATTGAATGGTATGGGAGCGTTGCTGGGAGCGGCGCATTTTCTGCCGGATGCCGCGCTGGTCTATCCCATGGCCACGTTCCCGCAAGCGGAACTGACCTCGGACGAAGCGAATTTCGTCGCCAACTGGTCGGGGCGGGTGTTGTGGTCAGGAGTCTTCGATCACTTCAATTTCGAATTGATTGATTCGGACAACACGCCGGAGGAAAACTTCCAGCGCTACCGTGTGCTCATGCTGCCCGATATGTTGAACGGAGAGGGAGAAACTGGAAAGCAATTTCCCCACCTCACGCATTACTCGGAGAAGGCCCAGCGACTGCTTCAGGAGTACGTGCAGGCAGGAGGAACTCTGGTCGTGTTCCCTTCCCTGCCCAAGGGCGAGATGTTTGACCGGATGTTCGCGCCTCTGGGAAAAGATCAATCTACGAGCGGCGATGCGCCGATCCAGTTTTCCGATGGCACCAACGCCACGGTTGTGGAAGGTCACAGTGCCATCTTGGTGCCGGAGAATTCGGCAAACTCCGTCCGCGTGTTTGCCCGCGATGCGCAGGGAGCAGTGGTCGGGGCCCGTTTCGCCCTTGGCAAAGGACAAGTGCTGTTCTTCGGCGGTGATTTCTCGCGCTGGTCCGTTCCCCCGGGGACCGTCTTGAACTTTGAGCAAGGCGGCCTGCAGGGTACAAGCAAAGACTATTCCGAGGAGACACAACGCTCCGCGCGGGCCGTCTTACCTGCCCTGATGAAGGAGGCAGGTGTGCTGCGCAAGGTGAATGCAGCAGTTTCCCCGGCCCAACCTCGTGAACCGGGGCTGTATACCACCGAATTGGTCGCCGACGAAGGCATCCTGCCTTTTGAGAAGAGTGCCGATACGAAATCCGGCTTCGGGTTCGTGGGTGTCACCAATTTCAGTCCAGACCAGAGTTACACTGCCGATCTGCAGGTGATCGATCCGCGGGCCGCTGATCTGGGCTCCGGTCTAAACGTCTTGCGACTGCCGCACGTCAGCGTGCCGCCACGTGAATCTGTCCTGTTGCCCGTTCGGCTGCCACTCGACCACCGCTTTCTGGAGCTGGGGCAGGCACTTGCCGGAGATCAGATCGTTTATGCCACCGTGGAACTTACCAAAGTCGAATACGACAGCACCACCCTGCGCCTAGACTTCACCGCTCCAGCGGACGGTGAAGTTCTCTTCCAACTGACGCGCCCACCAACGAGTGCGAAGCTAGATGGCCATGTGGTCACTGTCCAAGGGAATCCGAGGCACGCCTTTTACCTTGTGAAAATCGCAAGAGGCGAAGCTCCGGACTACTCGCGCAGGCTGGAGTTGTCGTACCGGCGCAGCAGTCCCAGGATTCAAATACACGCTGAAGGGTCTTGGATTGCAGGAGATTCGCGCGAAGTGCAACTCCGAGTTCTCAATCCGTCGGCGGCACTTCGCGGAACGCTGAATTTTGAGGCTGGAGGTGTTCCTGTCGCGGAACGCCCGATAGATGTCCCCGCGGGAAAAGATGCCAGCGTAGCGCTTTCGGTCAAAGTTCCCGCCGATGCCCCCGAAGGAATGCCGCTGGAGCTGGTTGCGGCATTGCGCACCAAGGACCCAGCAAGCACGTACACGGTGCGGTCGCAGGTCACCGTACATCGGCGTCTATCGGCAAGTGTAGCGGTGGTCCCCACGATCCAATTCCCTCTGCGCGAAGATCAACCGTTCGCTGTCATTCATCCAACTCTGGCCAGCGTAGATTTGCCCGGGACGATCCGGATACGAGTACAGGTGAGGAACTGGCAGGCACAGCCGCAGACCGTTAGCCTGACCGCGAGCGGCGATATGTCCATCTCCCTTTCCCCTGAGTCCTTCGAAATGCAGCTGTCGCCGGACCAGGAGAAGACGCTGGACCTCACCGCAACCCCGATGAAGGGTACAGGCCTTTACCGCTTTGCCGTTCAACTGCGCTCCGGCACCGAGAAGATGACAGAAGAAGTAGTGCTGGCCGCCGTGGCCAAAGGAGAAGCGCTGGCCTATGCCTTCGACTTCGACCGTGACGGATACGATGACATCATCCTGGAAAATCAGCAGGTGCGGATGTTCGTGAGTCCTCACGCCGGCGCCCGTTCCTTTGCCTATGTGTCGAAGAAGAACAATCACAACGCATTCGACTCGATCGGCGGCCTGCGCGATACCTTCACCACGCGCTTCGAGCCTGACGATCTGAAAGACCTCCCCGACTGGACCCGTGCGAACTGGCTGGGTCTCTATAATCGTCCGTATTCATTCCGCATCGCCGCCGGGAACGCACGCCAGGCCGAGGTTGTGCTGGAGTACGATGCTCCCGACATCTACCCCAAGGGGGTGAAGGTGCAGCGCACCCTCAGCCTGGCGGGAGATCAGAATGCGGTGATCGCGTCTTCCATTCTTTCGCCTCGTGGAGTGGACCAGCCGCAGGCGTACGTGCTGGAAACGTCGGTTCCCTTCCGCAGCTTCAATCAGCCTCACTACAGCCAGTGGTTCTCCCGCGGCCAATCCGGACAGGAGTTCGTGCCCGGGAACAAGTCCGACCTCGCCGCCACCACCGGTTTTTTTGCCACCCGTAACCAGCAAACCGGAGAAACTTTCGCGCTCATGCTGCTGACGCCGCCTGAAAAGATCAATCTGGTCACCGAAAACCACTCTGCCTTGCTGCGCGTTACCTATCCCGGATTTGATGAGCCCAACCGGGCATACTCGTATCGGGTCGCGTATTATCTTGGACAGGGCGCTCCGGAGGAGATCGAGAATCTCTTCAACCGGCTGAAGGCGCAAGTGGAGAAACTGCGCCAGCCCCAGGCGCCGAGAAAAGTGGAATCGTATCCTTCGCCCTAGCCGGGCTGACTGAACCGCTGCAATGCAGAACCAGATCAAGAAAAACAACATCGTCCCCGCGCTTGCGTTTGCCCTGCTCGTGTCTCTGGATCTGTGTCTTTTCCTCATCCCTGCCCTGATCATTCAGCCGTTCAAGCACCAGTCCACCAACGGACTCACCTTGGCTATGGCTAGCCGGCAGGCTGCTCCGCTGTGGACTCTGCTGGCCACTGGCGCAGCGCTCGTGGTCACGGCTCTGCTATGGAAGCGGGTCTCGGTCTGGAAAAGAGTTGCGCTGGTACTGGGCCTGTGCCTCGCGTCCGCGGCCACGGTCATGGCGCGGGTAGATTACTTCGAGTGGATGTTCCATCCGGTCGCCGCACCCGGTTTCGAATCCGCGGGACGCACCCAACTGGATTCCTCCGAGATGGTGCTGGCCGTACGCTTCGGCAACGATGCCCGTGCCTACCCCATTCGCGCCATGGCCTATCACCACGTGGTCAACGACGTAGTGGGAGGAGTCCCGGTTGCGGTTACTTATTGAACGCTCTGTCACACCGGTCTGGTGTGGAAACGGACAGTGGGCGGACGGGCGCTGCATTTCCGCCTGGTGGGAATCAACAACCAGAACTTCCTCATGCGTGACGAGGAAACCGGAACCTGGTGGCAGCAGGCCTCGGGAAAGGCCATCTTCGGCCCCATGAAGGGCCAATCGCTAGAACTCGCGCCCTATGACGAGTTGACCTTCGGCCTGTGGAAGCAGGAATCTCCCGGCGGACAGGTCTTGGCGCCCGTGGTGAAAGACCAGGGCGAGTACGAAAGCAACTGGGAGCCGGAAATTGCCAGGCTGCCTCTCGTACTCACCTTTCCCGGCACCGCGCTGGAGTCGCGCGACGTAGTGATCGGCCTGGAAGTGGCGGGAGCCAGCCGGGCCTATCCGCTACCCACGCTGTTGGCGCAATCGCCCATTCAAGATCGCCTCGGCGGAACGCCTATCCTGCTAACGGTTGGGCCGGATGGAAAATCGGTGCGCGCGTTTGTCCGCCGCGTGGACGGAGCGGACATTGAGTTATTCCGCAAGAGCAGCAGCGGCAGCTGGATTCTTGTGGATTCGTCTACCGGCGGTGAATGGAACTTCCAGGGCTGCGCCACGGCAGGTCTGGCGCAGGGAAAGTGCTTGGACCGATTGCCCGCCCTGAAAGATTTCTGGTTTGACTGGCGGAATTACCATCCGGATACCAGCGTGTACCGGTACTAGTGAGAGGACAGCCGTGTCTCAGATCGGCGCAATCTTTTGGGACGTTGGCGGTGTGCTCCTGACCAACGCCTGGGACCGGGCGCAACGCGAGCGGGCCCTCGAACAGTTCAAGCTGGACGAAGCCGAGTTCAATGACCGCCACGAGATGGTGATCTCTTCGTTTGAGCGTGGCAAGATCGGTCTCGATGAGTATCTTGACCGCACGATCTTCTACCGTTCCCGTCCTTTTGCCCGTGCAGTATTCAAAGACTTCATGTTTTCGCTGTCACAACCGGACCGCGGCGCTCTGGCACTGGCACGGGACTTGGCGAAGTCGGGCAGATACCTCATGTCCACCATCAACAACGAATCAGAGGAACTGAACCAGTATCGTATTCAGACCTTCGGCCTGCGCGATATTTTTACTCTGTTCGTGAGCTCATGTTACGTGGGATTGCGAAAACCGGAGGAAGGAATCTATCGCCTGGCGCTGGGAATCACGCAGAAGCCACCGGAGGAATGCTGCTTCATCGATGATCGTGCGCTAAACCTGGAGTGTGCCCGACGATTGGGCATGCACACCATCGAGATGGAGAATGCGGAGCGGTTACGCCAGGAACTACAAAAGCTTGGAGTGGCTGCCTGAACTTCGAAGTGCGGATTCTTCCAGTTAGCGGATTCTTCCAGTTAAGCGTTCTTGCGCGGCGGACGCGCCAAGGGATTGCCCGGGTTCTGCGGACCAGGCCTGGCGCCGGGTTCCACGCCGACCCCAAGACTAAGGTCGCTGGACCAGCAGTCAGAAATGATCTTCCAATCGCCGCCCTGGCGCGACAGGATAACCATGTACTTGCCTCGCTCTTCGCGCCGCTTCCCCATCGCAACCGGAACCAGCATCTTGCAGCGGCCCGCTTCGTAGGCCACCTCCCCTAACACTTCCACCCGCAACGGCTCGAGTTCAACCTCACCTAACCCAGAGTCCAAAGCAGCAAAGAAAAATTCGCGAATGGCAGCCGTACCCCGCACCGCAGGGACGTTGGGACGCAGCACTAACGCATCGGCCACATAAAGCTCCACCAGGTCATCCAGGTGCTTGGTGTTACAAGCCAGCGCCCAGTCCTGCGTGAGCTTGCGAACCGCGACCTCTGCCCGGCTCAACGAAGGTGCGCCCAGTGGCCCACGCACCCGGCTGGCCTCGCGCGCGGCGGCGCCAGGGTTGGCAGAACGCATGTCAGCAGGACGCAAGTCCGAGCCGGGGGCTTGAACGCCGTCCGCCGACTGGAAATAGTGGTGATGGTAATGATGGTGGTAATGGTGCTGACCAGCAGGATGCTGCACGGGAATCACACTGGTCTTGGCCGCCGGAGTTTCCGGTTGCTCGGGTACAGATTCGTCCAGCGGAACACCACAGATCGCACAAAACTTGTTTTCACCAGGGTTCTGGTTGCCGCAGCCATGGCAGGCACGCGTCGTGGCTGGTTGAGCTTCCTGTGGGGCGTTCACGGGCTGCTCGGAATCAGCCTCCACGGCCAGCCGCTGGATCGCCTGCAGGGCGGCCGCGATCGATTCCTGGCCAGGCTTGGGATGCCGCATGTCGTTATTCAAGCGCGCAAAGAACTCGTCCACAGCAGCGTCGTGGGTTAGTTCTTCGTCGGGCTGGTTCGCCGGCGAATTCCGGGCTGGTCCTGGTTGTTTCTCGTGATCCACAGTAGTTCCTAGGAGCTCATTCTAGTAGAAAAGTTCCTCACCGGCTCGAAAACTCGACCTTCGCCTCGGCTTCGGTGGGAACGCCATTACACGTGGCCGGGCGGTACCGCCAGGAACGCACCGTGTCCAACACCGTGCGATCCTCCGAAGGCCCGGCACTCTCGAGAACGAGAGGACTATGAACTCGGCCGTCAGCGCCAATGATGAAACTTACCGTGACCTTGGCGTCTGAGTCGGGATTATCCAGCAGCGGATTGGGCGTGGCCAGCGCTTCGGGTGCTCGTGTGGCCTCGCAACTCGTGCGCGCTGTCGTGTGCGGCACAGGGGAGAATTTCGAACCATGCACTGCCGAAGTCCAAATCTCGTGCTCGTGGGCGGAGAGAGACGCTTGCACGCGACCGAGCGAAGAGCTTTGGATGGAGGCCAGGCAAATCGCCGACGCCGCGGCAGCGAGCACCAGCGACCATAGTCTGCGAGGCGGCATGTCTACATCCCCTTGGAGTGTGGCCGAGAAAGAGGAAAGAGGCCACAGCTCCCGATGTGCCCTATGGAAGGGCAATCGCCCTGCCAGGTTAATCAGCCGCAACTGGTTGATACCATGATACTTAACATGCAGCAATGGAATTGGGGCACTGCCCGAGGTGAAAATAGTTGCAGCTAAAGCGCAACCTGATTTGAGCCCTGCCACGCGGCGCAGTTATGCGTGAAGTTGTACCCTACGAGAAGCTTGAATCCGGCATGGAGATATCCGAACGGGATGCGTTGGAAAAGGTTCAGCCCGTTGGCAGCAGTTTCGTCGGTTTTGCTTGCTGTGCTCCTTCTGCTGAACACGGGTGGTTGGACTGCGCGTATATTCGCGAGATTGTCACGGGTAGACAATCCGCCGGTGGTTGTACCGGCTCCCCCAAATTTTCGGGCGCAAGTCCCTCCCGGATTCAAAGTCTCCGTCTTCGCAAAGGGTTTAAGCGTCCGCTGGTTGGCTGTCGCCCCCAACGGTGATGTTTTTGCGGCCGACTCTTCGACCGGAGAAGTGGTTGTGTTGCGCGAACTACAGGAACACGGCCAGGCTCAGCCGCGCGAGGTCTTTGCCGGTCATTTGAACCTGCCTTTTGGCATCGCCTTCCACGACGATTATGTCTATGTTGCCGACACCGATGAAGTCCTGCGCTTTCGCTACGATCCCAAAACGTCAAAGCGCCTAGGCGACTCAGAGCACGTCCTCGATCTTCCGGGACTGGGCTACAACCAGCATTGGACGCGGTCGCTAGCCTTCAGTCCCGACGGCAAAAAGCTTTTCGTTTCGGTGGGATCAAAAAGCAATGTCGGCATTGAGTCTGATCCCCGGGCGGCAATTCTGGTGGCGGATCCTGACGGGAAAAACCTGCGGACCTATGCCACGGGCTTGAGGAATGCCGTGGGAATTGCCTTCAATCCACAGTCCGGAAGCCTGTGGGCGACAGTCAACGAACGCGATGACATCGGTGATGACGTGCCATCCGATTATTTCACTCATGTTATTGAGGGTGGCTTTTATGGTTGGCCCTACAGTTACCTGGGCCAGCATGTAGATAATCGGGTAGCACCTAGACCTGACCTGGTTGCAAAAGCGATTGTCCCCGACCTACTACTAGGAGCGCACGTTGCCCCGCTGCAGTTCGTTTTCTACGAGGGACAGCAGTTCCCTTCCACCTACCGGCATGGTGCCTTCATTGCTGAGCATGGTTCCTGGAACCGGCGCCTCAGGAGCGGGTATCAGCTCGTCTTTGTCCCCTTCCGCAACGGCGCTCCGTCCGGAGATCCAACACCGTTCCTTTCGGGATTTGTGCCGGATCCGGCCGGGAGGAATGTCTATGGACGTCCGGTGGGAGTGGCGGTCGCAGCGGACGGATCACTGTTGATTTCAGATGACGGCGGAAAGCTCATCTGGCGAGTGTCTTACAACCCGTGATCTTGGCCACAAGTGTCTTGCCGACACCCTTCGCACGACCCAACCCAGATGGGGGAATGAAGAACGCGGTAGTGTCTAGATTTAGGCGCCCTGGCACCCGTCTTTCCTCTCGGGCCTTGTTCGAGCTCTGCTCCAGCCGTGCTGCGAACGACCTCGCCGACTTCCTCCAGCGTCAAGACCTGGCTGGAGTGTTTCGCCGCTTGCATGACGGCCTGCACGACTTCTGCCGTGCTGGGCAGCCCGTGAGTATTCAGGTAGCAGATGACGTTCGAGTTGCCTGACATCGGGCCTATCTCTATTTCCTGCCTGCGCGCCAACCAGGTTGCGGGTACGCCGGAGTAAACTCGATCGGCCAGCCAACTGTTGCCTTTCTTCTGGGCCTTGATCACCGCCGCCGCATGCACCCCCGTGGCAGTACGGAAGGCGTCTCGGCCCACGATGGGTGCATTGACCGGCACTGGTACACCTGTGGCTTGCGAAACTAAGTCCACATATTCTGGCAACCGGCTAAGGTTGTCATCACGCACACCGAGCAGTTTCAGGTTGACCAGTAGCTGCTCGATTGGAGTGTTGCCAACCCGTTCGCCGATTCCGAGGGCCGTGCCGTGGACGCGGCTTGCGCCTGCTTCAATGGCGGCCAAGCTGTTGCCCATGTCCAGACCCCGGTCACGATGCCCATGCCAGTCGATGCCCACGTCTGCACCCAATTCCTTGACTAGGGACTTGACCCACGAAACCAGATTCCAGACAGCATCGGGAACTGCAGCGCCGCAGGTATCGCAGAGGCAGAGTCGCTTCGCTCCGGACTCGATTGCCGCCGCAAACAGTATCCTCAAATGGTCAGGCGAGGACCGCACGGTGTCTTCCGTGACGTACATCACCTCCAGTCCCTCTCTGACTGCAAACCGGACAGCCTCGCGCGTGTGGCGCAGAATGTCCTCCAAGGACCATTCCTCCGCGTACTGGCGAATGGGACTGCTGCCAATGAATAGGCACGCCTCGATGGGAACACCTGTAGCCTGCGCGATCTCGGCGATCGGCTGGATATCGACCATCATGGTGCGCGCTGCGCAATTCGGGCGGATGCGCATGCGCTCGCGGTCGATCTCACGGCAAAGCATCGCAACCGCTTCACGCTGTTGGGGTCCGGCTCCGGGAAGCCCGACGTTGGCCGTTTCGATCCCCAGGCTCTCCATGAGGTGGAGGATTGCTACTTTGGTTTCGAGGGAAGGGTCACTCACCGACGGGCTTTGCAGGCCATCACGCAGCGTCTCGTCATCGATCATCACATGGTCCGGCCACTGCACTCGCCTGGGACCCTTGGCAGCCCAATCGAAAATCAGGTTGCTCTCTTCTGTCGAGTTCATACCGCCTTCCTTGAGCACACCGCTCAAGCGACGCTAGCGGGCTACATCTTGCACTTGACCGAACTCACGCGCACGACGGAGAAGTTCGTTGGCTCCAGCTTCGTCGTTCTGCGCGCGACGGATCATCGCCAGGTGGTACAGGCTGCTCACCTCTCCGATACTTTCTTCGCAACTACGCTCGAATTCGAGGGCCGCCCTTTCCATGTCACCTTGCCGTTCGTAAATCACGCCCAGGTGGTAGTGGGCCATCAGGTACTCGGGAGTGAGCACCAGGGACTGTTCGAAGTGCTCACGCGCTTCTTCGAGCAATCCGGAATGAAAAAGGGCAACCGCCAAGCGGTAGTGCGCGGCCTTGTAGTCGGGATCGATCTCAAGGCATCGCTGAAAGGCTCGCACAGCTTCCGACATGTTGCCGCGGTGGTACCAGGCTACGCCGAGGTCGTAGTAGCCCAAAACGAACGACGGCGCGGCCTTCAGCGCTCTCTCATAATGTTGGATCGCCAGCTCCAGGGTACCCTGGTGAAAGTGGAAAGTACCCAGTAGGTGGTTGGCCAACACGTGCTCGGGTTCGGCTTGTAGCAGTCTCTGCAATTCATAACGAGCTTCCTCACTGCGGCCTTCGCGTTCGTGTACGAGAGCGAGCAACAGTCGCTGATCGATGTGGGCATCGCGCAGAAAGAGGCCACACTCGGCGCAGAACTTGTCATTTTCAGCTGCTACGCGTCCGCATCTCGTGCATCGCTGGTCTGAGATCTTCGCTTTCTCCGTCATTACCGTCATTAGGTCTACCTCCGATTGGCAGGAATGCTTTAATAGGCTCCAAGATATTGTCCGCCATCCACACGCAGTATCTGTCCCGTGATGTGACTGGCCCCCGGCCCACACAGAAAGAGCACTGCAGCCGCAACGTCAGCGGGCTCCAGCAGCTTGCCGAGCGGGCTCTCAGCGACGGCGGCATCTCGAATCTTCTTGGGCAACGCTTCGGTTAGCGGGGTGCGAACCCAACCTGGCTCCACTACATTAATGAGAATTCCCAAACGGCCGGTTTCGCGGGCGACGCTCTTCGCCAGTCCGAGGAGGCCCGCCTTGCTGGCGGAATACGCTGACGTCCCAAACTTTCCGCGCGATCCGTTGATGGAGCCGACCAGCACGATTCGCCCTCCTGTGCCGCGTCGCATCACGGGAATGGTGTGGCGCAGCAGCAGGAAAGCCCCGCGGAGATTGACCGCCTGGATAAAATCCCAGTCTTCTACGGCAAGCTTCCAGACAACACCTTCGCGCGAGACTCCGGCGCCGTGGATCACTACATCAATGCGCTGATGCTCCTGGGCGACTTGGGCAATTGCCCTGGCTACGGACACGTCGTCGCGTACGTCACAGTTGATCCAAGGCACACCCTTGATTGGAGGCGGGGAAACATCCAGGGATATGGCGCGTGCGCCGGCCCCACACAGAGCATGCACAATCGCGGTCCCGATCCCGCCGGAACCGCCTGTGACCACAGCAACCTGGCCCGACAATTCTGTGCCTGTGCCCGCCATGGCTATCCAACCAGTCTTGGTTGCCCCCATCGCGGCTGCCGCTTCTCCAGAAAAGCCTGCACGCCTTCAATCGCGTCCGGCTCAACCTTTAGCTTCATTTCCCCACCTTCGCCTCTTGATTGACCCAAGGAGCGATTTCCTGGATGAGCTCTTCATTCCACCGTGCACCCTCCGCCAGACGCTGCCGCAGGAGGACGAAATTTGCCTCTCGTTCGTTCTTCGTGCCGTAGTGGAAGGCGCGGAAACCGACGTTTGCCTCGGTCATCATGTTCAACGCCAACCAAGCCCGGTTCGACTCGCGGTTCCGGTCCCAATGTTCCAGCTTGTGCTTGCGCAGGCTTTCGAGGGTCTTGGTCAGGCAGTCGGGCATGGTGTACAGGATCCGCGTGCAAAGCTTCTCAACCGCATCGTCGAGCAGCGAGAAATCGGTGGTGGCCTTCGCCATCAGGGCTTTACCCTCTTGCTGTGCTACGCCCGTTTTCCATTCTCCCAGCACGACTCGACCGTACTCGTCGAGCATGCGGTCGGTTACGACCAAGGGATTGGGGATCCAATTCCCATCCAGCCTGAGCACTGGAACAATTTCGGTGAGCCCGCCCAGCCAATAGAAACGGTGCGCACTCCAAGGCTGGCAGAGTGTGCCGCTATACATGGCCCGTTCGATTCCTACGAACAGCGGCAGAAAGTCAGTGCTGCCCCCGTCCGGTACGGAGCCGTGCTTGGGACCAGCCTGGCTGAAGACGGCAAGATCGCTCGCGATCGAAAAGTCGCATGCCATCCCGATCTCCTGGCCCCCGCCCACTCTTATCCCATTGACGCGGCACACCACGGGCTTGTCGCATTGCAACACGGCTGTGACCATGTCGTTGAAGAGGCGCATGTATTGCCGATATTCTCCGGGGGCGCCGGCATAGACCTCCGCATACTCACGAGTGTTGCCACCGGCGCAAAACGCGCGCGAGCCTGCGCCCGTCAACACGACGGTTACCGCTGCGCGGTCATTGCTGGCCTCGCGCAGGGCAAGGATGACCTCTTTAATCATCGTGGTCGTGTAGGCGTTCATCTCGGCAGGATTGTTCAGTGTGATCCAGACGTTGTGCAGTCCTTCGACGGGCCTGCCTTCCGGGTCCAGAACCGGCCGGTGCTCTACGATGATTTCTCGTGGATTGAAGTCTTCGACAAGGTTGTGGTTTTTCATAACGTTCCTCACTTGTTTGTTGGAACCAGGATCGCGCGGCGGCGGATCGCGCGCCGATGCACCGCCTCCAGTACTTCCGGAGCTTCGTCGAGCGAGTGCTCTTCAACATAAGGTCCCAGGGTGACTTTGCCGTCCAGCACCAGCGATAGTGCTCCCGGATACTGTTCTGACGGGCATCCCCAATTGCCTCGCGCGGTAGCGTCAAACGCCATCAGGTTGGAGAGGCGAATCTCTACCGGCCTGGGTGAGTAACCAACCACAGCGAGGTAGCCTCCGTGATCGATCAGTCCGAATGCCGTTGTTTGACCTGCGGTGGTTCCACTGGTTTCGAAAATCTTGAGTCCGATCCCACTCCGGCCGCTCTGCTTCACAAACGACCGAACCGCAGATTTCACATCCTTATCGCTCATCTGGCTCGCATCAAGGGTTAGAGAAGCTCCATGCGCCGCGGCCAGGTCCAGCCGCTCACGGTCAATATCAATGGCGACGACTGCCGCTCCCAGCGCGGCTGCGATCTGTACCCCGAATCCCCCGATGCCGCCCGCGCCGGTGAATACGGCAACGTCGTTGGGGCTAAGTTGGGCTCGCCGAATCGCCTCGTAAGGAGTCGTGACCGCATCCGCCACAACGGAGAGCGCGGCTAACCCGAGCCCATTCGGCAGCTTGTCCGGGACTGGGCAAAGACCACGTGCGGGGACGACTACGTGCGTAGCAAAACCGCCGTCGCCGTCGTTACCGGGCATGAATTGCTTGCGGCAGATGGTTGCGCGCCCCGCCTTACAGGCTGGACACTCGCCACAGGGAATCACTGCGGGAACAATCACTGTCGTTCCCTGCCAGTGAGCAACTCGCTCACCGGCCGCGACCACTCGACCAACGATTTCATGGCCGAGCACCAACGGAAGAGGATGCCGCGTAGGCACGCCATCGAATGCGTAGGCGATGTCGGTGTGGCAGACGCCGCAGCCCGCGACCTTCACCACTACCTGGTCTGGCTCCGGTGCCAGTGCGGGAAGTTCCTGCAGCTCGAGGCGTTGCCCAACACCCGTCAGCCTGAATCCGTAGGCTCCGTGGATCGCGTTTGAAGATCTTTCGTCGCTCCGGGTAACCGTTGTGTCAGTTGCAGAAGACATAAGGCCTCACGAAACCTGTTGCATGCTGGCCAGGTTTTCTTTCATCGCCAGCCGCTTGTGCCCCAGCAGGGCCGCTCCCAGCGCACAGACGTAGTCGCAGTCGGGTGCAACATTAACTTTGGCGCCGAGCTTTTCTTGCAGGGCTTTCACAATGCCAGCCTGAAGTGCAACACCACCGATGAGGGTAACTTCACCTTCCATGCCTACTCTCTTGAGCATGCCTACAGCGCGATCCGCCAGAGAGTCGTGAATTCCTCGCAGGATGTTCTCCACGCTCACACCTGCACTCACGTGGTTGATGATTTCGCTTTCCGCCAGCACCGCGCAGACGCTGCTGATCGGCTGTGGGTTCGTGGCTTGCAGCGAGAGTCTACCGACGTCCTCAATAGAAATCTCGAGATACTTCGCCGCCCGCACAATGAACATTCCTGATCCGGCCGCACACTTGTCATTGGTTTTGAACGTGCGAACCTTGCCCGATACGCCCATGGTAATCGCCCGCGTCGACTGGCCGCCGATGTCCAGCACGCAGCGGGAATTGGGAAACAGATAATGCGCGCCGCGTGCTCCGCTGGTGATCTCCGTGATTTGAATGTCGCGGAATCCGACCCCATACCGGCCGAATCCCGTGGTGGCGATATAGTGGATCCGATCTCTGCCAAGGCCTGCGTCGTCCAAGGCCGCCTGTAGCGCAGTTCGTGCGGCCTCTTCCATGTTGATGCCACTCTTTGCCCGGCCCTTGCCCAATACAGAAAAGTCGGGAGAATCGTTCTTTGCAACTAGAACGGCCTTGGTGAAGCCACTCCCGCAATCAATGCCCGCTACCAGCCGCATGTTCGGGCCTCCAGGTAGAGAATTCAAAACTCTGGTCCATTTTTTCCAGCGCAAACACAGCCGCGCCGATCGCTCCCATGAAGTGGGCGTCCGGACTGACTTGCATCTTGGTTCCAAGGACTTCCTCCAGCGCCCGCACCATACCGATATTACGTGCCACACCGCCGGTCATGGTGATGTCCGGCTCGATCGGAACCCTGCGCGCGAGAGACAGCGTTCTTTTCGCAATCGCAAGGTGTACGCCGGCCATGATGTCTTCACCCTTCTTGCCCTGGGCGAGATAAGAGAGAATGTCCGACTCGACGAATACGGTGCATACAGTTGCGATTCTGACGGGCCGGGCGGCTCGCTGCGAGAGTGGCCCGATCTCGTCCAGTCCTATTCCCATCACGTCAGCTGCGTTGGCCAGAAAACGTCCGGTGCCGGCGGCGCACTTGTCGTTCATCACGAAGTCGAGCACCTGGCCGTCGCTTCCCACGCTGATCGCTTTGGCATCCTGGCCTCCCATGTCGATCACCGTCCGGGTACTCGGGCAAACGAAGTGTGCGCCGCGCGCATGGCAACTGATCTCGGTCAACTGCGCATTTCCGAACGAGATGTTGTAGCGTCCATATCCTGTGCCCACTACGAATCCCACGTCAGTCGGCGGGATCTCAGCATTATGGCAAGCCAGCTGGAAGGCGTTTTCCGCTGCCTTCCGCACATTCGCTCCGGTATCCACCAGGGCCCGAGCCAGAATGGTTCTGCCCCCGTTCTCCGTCATCAGCACTGCCTTGGTCTGAGTGGAGCCCACGTCAACTCCGGCGGCAATTCTCATGAACAGCTCCTCCAGCCCTGCTAAACGGCCTTCGCGGTCAACTTGGAATGCTCCAGCGTCTCAAAAAACGCATCGATCCGGTTCCGGGTCTGCGCTTCGGCGAAATAGCGCGGGTCTTCCAGGTCCGACTCGATGTAAAGCGTCGGGATCCCCAGCGTCTTCGTGACATAGTCGCGCATGTCTCCCTGCCCGGCTGAGAACAGACGGCAACTTTTTACAAAGTGAATGACGAGCCCGTCCGCATTCCACTCCTCGAGATAGCGGCGAATCTGCTCGTAACGCTGCAGGTAATTCCGATTGGTGACGTTCTGAGACAGCATGTGCAGAGCCACGGACTCGAAGGGATGATCGGGATCGTGACGCGCACCAAACTCCCACAAGCCGCCAACCGTTGAATAAGTGGAGGCGACCGTGCACGCCTTCCACTTGGCGAACATGTCCCGGAAGGTGCGGAAATAGGGATACGGCGGAGGTCCCTCAATCACCAGGCGAAACTTTTCCTGGTCATACACCCCCTGGTGGGCGGCAACCCTAGCCTGCATCTCCTCCAGCGCGGCGCTGAAAAACTCCACGCCTTCTGGCGTCGCCCGATACACATACAGCGGTCCCATCAGCGTGATGGCATCGAAGTAAGCATCAAACGGAGAAGGAGAGCGGCGAGCCAGGTGCTTGATTTGCGACCAGAGTTCTTCCACTTGCGCCGAACAGCGCACAGCCTCGACGAAGCGGTCATAATCAAATTTCCTGCCGGTGATCTGCTCCAGCAGCGTGACCACTTCTTTGAGCTGGCGAATGACGTAATCGATGTCAGCCTGGCTTGGATCTTGCTCGCGCAGAAAGGGCACATCGAGCACGTAGAGTTTGGAGCCCGTCAGCTCAGCCGTGTGTTCAAACCACTTCACGTAGGTGTTGCAACCGACGAAGTTGCATAACACCAGGTCTGGCTTGGGTAGCTTGCCGCTGGTGGGCGTGATGCCTTTCAGGTAGCAGCCGATATCCGCCTTGACGTAGGCACAGCTATCGGGGGCATACCCCATCTCTTCCGCGGCAAGGATCGGTTCCAGAGACTGGTGCCGGATGGCCAGTTGCAGCGCATTCACCTCGGGATAGATCGGAACAGCCCCAAAGGCCTCGAGTAACTCTATGCAGTTTCCGGAAATCATCAGCGAAGCTGTAGGCGGGGTGCCGGTTTCGGCGGCTTCGTTCAGGCGCTCGTACCACTTCAGCATCAATTCTTTCTGCCTCTGATGAATGCTGCCGCGGTACTCGGTATGCTTCGCTTCGCCCATGTCGTCACCATCCTCTTTCCTGCTGTTGCCGAACAGACAAACGCACCGGCTAGTCGAACACCAGCGATTCGACAAACGTTTCCACTTCCGTTCTCACCCGATCAAACGTGAACTGTTTCTCCTCGAATTCTAGAAGGAGATGCGGCACGCCGAGTTTTTCCAGTTGTTTCTTGAACAGCACATAGTCGAAATAGGCGGGCTCGCAGAATTTTGCGATCAGGAAAAGGACAGCATCCGCCCGTGACCGTTTCACCTTGTCGACTAGGCCTTCCCAACGAGGTGCACGGAAATCGTGGCGCACTGAAGAGTACACAGAACGATTGACGTAGCTCTCCGCGAGCGCGTGCACAGGATCGCCGTCAACCGGAACGTCCTCTACAAACCAGCTCTGCCCGATGACAAAGTCATCGTCCACCAGGTAGCAACCTGCGTCCTCCACCAGTTTGATCAGATCGAGTGGCGGCTGCTCACAGAACGCGCCTTCCACCACGATCCGGATCGAATCTCTCGGCTTTCCAGATCTCTGTGGCAGTTGCTCCAGTGATTCTTCGAGGAGCGAGTTGTGTTCCTCCACCGGCATGAAGTTGCCGGCACGAACCAGCACGTAGGATTCCCAGGCCCGGAGCAAGTGCGGCATCTGTGCCCGAAACGTGTAGAGACTTCGGATCAGTTGCCGATTGCGGTTATATAGCGCGATCGCACGCTGTAAACCAGCGTCAGTGATCTGTTTGCCGCCGATGCGCTCCAGTTCCTGGATGAGCCGGCGGTATTCGCTGGTCAGAAAATCAACACTCGCCGTCGAACTCGGGTTGTGCGGCAGGTGAAGGAAGTCCACATAGAGATCAGGGAAATTGCGCTTCATCACGAAGCAAAGGTTGCGCGCAGAATCGCAAATGGAGCTAAAAAGAATACCGTCGAACACCTTGAGATGTTCCGTCAGCCCCAGCTCTAGCGTGGTCTTAATGATGGAACAGATGAAGGACCCGAAGCGGGCGTCGGCGTACTGAATGTCGAGGCGGTCGCCTCCTCCGTTCAGTCCGACCGGCAGCATGTCCGCCGCATGGATGATCTCCGCCGGAGCATAGACGGGAAAATAGCCAATCACCTTGGAGTCTGGATGTTGATTTTTCCAGCGATGGACGCGTTCGAAACTGAGGTCCGTGATCAGTTCCTGGCATTGTTCGAACGTTCGTTCAAACGTCAACATGGCAACTATGATCGCAGCTGGCCCCACAGTGTCGCTGTGACCAGAATCACCATACCGTGTGATCTGAACAGGGTTCAGTGTTGGCGGATTGCCACCGGAACAGTGGTCTCACTCCATATTTCCCCGGGCGGGATTTCTTCCGGTCCCAGTTGCTTGGTCGTGGTTCACGCAAACTCTTCAGATATCCGGGACGCTCCTGTTCTTGGTGGTCTGTTTTGGTCGCATGTAATAGTTTTGTAATGTGTACTCAGATCACAGCAAGGAACTCTGCCAAGAGATACGCTGCCACCAGGGGATCATATGGAAATTCACCCAAAGAGAAGTCGCGCGCGCGTCCTGCTGAGCTCGGTTTTCGGGCCTTATGCGCAAGACGACGAATTCGGCAGCCGGTCCATCAACCCTATGGAGCTCTACCACAACCAGGTCACCCGCGTGCAAGGCAGTTTCTCGCTGCGCATGTTCCACCGCTCCTGGGGCATCATGATGATTCAGGCGAATATTTCGGCACCCTGCAGCGTGCTGGATTTCCCCACGCGCGAAGCCTTCGCCCGCGAGTTAACCACGAACCGCTACGACATCGTTGGTATCTCTTCGATCATCGTGAATGTCCGCAAGGTCCGGGAGATGTGCCGAATCGTGCGAGAACTATCACCGGGTTCGGTGATCGTGGTGGGCGGACATGTTGCTGCCATTCCGGGTGTGGAAGCGATGATCGACGCCGACCACATCGTGCGCGGCGAAGGCATCTCCTGGATGCGCCGCTATTTGGGCGAAGACGAGCACGCACCCATCCACCATCCCGCCATTGTCTCCGGTCTGCAGACGCGCCTCATGGGAGTGCGCCTCCCGCAGCGCAAGGGCGGGACGGCAGCAACCATCATCCCGTCGGTGGGCTGCCCCATGGGGTGCAACTTCTGTACCACGTCTGCTTTTTTTGGCGGCAAAGGAAAGTTTGTCAACTTTTACGAGACCGGCGATGAACTGTTTGAAGTGAT
>JBGQBN010000007.1:0-114024 GCA_041494805.1 Terriglobia bacterium
CCCTCACACCTTGCAAATCTCTGCCCTTGAGTTGTGTTGTTAGCGGAGGACGTAATCAGATTAAACGGTGCTTCAGCGTCCGAACCATTGAAAGCGATCATCAGGTGTTCAATGGTGAGGTATGCTGGGCATACATTCCGGATAGCCACGTTGCACGCCTTACACGTCAATGGATTCGCTCCCCGCGCTTTCACGTCGCCTGATTCTTTCACGCACCACAGTGCGTCGTTACAGATCGTTGAATGAATCTTACGAGCCTGAGCAGTGATCCAGAGCAAGCGCTCAACCTTGCCGAGCTGGTTCGCGGCCGCTATGAATCCGGCGATCGCAGCTAGGTTCGCTTTCGTTGCGCGAGGCGTTCCACTCCCGTTGTTGTATTCAGCTGCCGCAAGGGGGTACGCCAAGAAAGCGGCGATCCACGTATCAACCGGAAGGCAGTGGTGGTTCCCATGACACTGCTGCGAGTAAATGGCGATCACCTTCTTTGATTGAAATGCGTTTAAATGCAAAAAGACGTCGGCGGCATCCGCAGCAGAAAGCAAAGCCGGATTGATCCGGGGGTTGGTGGCTCCTGTTGGGTTGGGAGCTGCCGAGTTGAGTTGCCGTACATCATTCAGAAACATGAGAAAGATAACAGTACGGGGAGGACCCTTGGCGAATGCATTGAAGCACTCGACCAAGCTCAGCCGATTCTGCGCTCCAGCTTGAGCCACTAAAGTCCCCATGTAGAACTGGGTGTCTATATGGGCAATTCCGGCAGGCAATTCAAAGCCTGTGTAGGACCATGTACCCACGTCGAAGGCTCTAAACGTCGGCAATCCACACAGCGCCCTTGCTGCGCCGACTAGGTCCCGATAACGGGGGAAAAGAGCGAGAGGATTATCAGCATCTGTGAGTTCTTCCCAGGTAGGGAGAAGATAGAAGTCCACTGCCGGAACGCCCGCACCACATTGGATCTGCTCGCCAAAGTGAGTGCAAAAATAATGGGTCTGGATAAACTCGGCCTTTCTTCCTCCGCTGGGAGGGTTGAAACTGGCGTAGAAACGGGCGAGGCCGAGTACGCGGTCCCACAAACGACCGAACGGTAGAGCGCCCCCATACCCTCGATCCACAACGTGATGCCACATTTCTCGGAGCACCGCAATTCTGTTGCTGAAAGGCGAATTTTCCGGGAACAAATTGATGACATCATTTATCGTCACTCGATCTAGCAACCCAAGTCGATGTGCGACCTCTTCTCGGACGCTTGGCAAGAACCTCATGACATTTGGGGTTATATTGAGGTCTTTGTTACAAATTACCTGGGCGATCAGTGTCCGAGAATTGAGGTCGATTTGTACCGACCTGATATACCCAAATGCGCGATCTTTATGTGCTGGCCGCTCGCCGTTGAGATCGTCCGCAAGGACGTGGTAATACAACAAGGGAAACAGCGGCAGGTCGGGGTCAAACGGGAATACGAGTGGCGACCACTCTGGCGGCACATCTTCGAACTGGAGCTGGGTCGCGTACGAAAGAGCTTCAAATGGCATTAGCCTGCTCCGTTGTTCCAATTGGGATACGCTACTTTTACTGAATGGCTAGGATTCGTCAAGTTCTAGAGCGAAAAAATGACGGATGTCCATACAAAAACACAACGTAGCTACAACATGTCGGCGATCCGGAACAAGAACACCGGCCCTGAGATGATTGTCAGGAGCGTGCTACATTCCCTTGGCTACAGATACAGATTGCACGTTCGTGATCTACCCGGTTGCCCGGACATCGTCCTGCCCAAACACAATGCAATAATCTTTGTTCACGGCTGCTTTTGGCACATGCACAACTGTCGCTTCGGCCGCGTTACGCCGAAGACGAATGCAAAGTTTTGGCAGAAAAAACGGACAGGCAACGTCGAGCGTGACAAGAAACAGCGTTGGCTTTTGCGCAAGGAGTGGTCGGTCCTCACGGTATGGGAGTGTGAGACGCGAGACTTGAAGAAGCTCTCTCGAAGGCTGGTAGGCTTTCTTGTAGATTAGGACCCAGCGACCATCTGCTATCGCCGACAGGAAGCCTATGCTGATGTCCGGGCTACGCTCGGCGTACCAATCCGCGTAACCAATCGTCCGCGGCCTCGAATTCGTGCCATGCGGCGGGATGGAACTGATAAGGCTTACTTGCGGGCACGACGGGTGCGAGCAGCGAGCTCCCGCTCGACTTCCTCACCCGGGATCATTTTCACTTTGCCGGAGCGAATGTCATCCACCCGGTGTTTGATTTCCTGCGCCCAGGCCTCTTCTGTTCCCGGCTCGGCGGGACCTTCGTCGAGGCTCTCGATCAAGCGGTCGATCAGCAGGCCGCGCTCGCGCGAAGAGAGCTGCATCGCTTTGGCCAGAACCTCGGAAACCTCTGGCGTCATGTGTGCCATGGCCACCTCGCCGGAATCATTTTATCCCAAACTTAGTGCCCAGGCTCACGCCGAAAACATCTCGTTTTTTCCTTGACTTCACTGCCTTCCGCCGCGCATAAAAGATATATATCTACATTGCAATGTTAGCCAGAAGTCATAACTCGTTTGTTTCCAAGATTTTGACGCTAAGTCCTTATTCGGCAAAGATTTTGGCTGGTAATTATCCCTTGAGTACAAGTATAGAATGGAGGAGCCGTGGCAGGGCGGAAATATAAGCTATTCATTCCCCACTGCGATGGAGGCGGGGAAGCACTTGTAACCGATGGCTATGTGTTTATCGAAATAGCGGATGTGTTTGGAAATTTGCTGGTACGGAATCAACGTCGCGTATCAGTGGAGACTCTGGTTCGTGCTCTTTTTCCTGATGACAAGCTAGACATGTTGCGAAAATTGGACGGATTGGATATGAAATCGTCCGAGGCTGGCCGTCCTCATAATACTCCGCGCGTTTCAGTGGAATCGCAGCGCTGCACAAAGGGCAAATGACGCTCCAATATTTCATAGCGCCGAGAATTATACGCCTGATGCCTCATCCGACAGAACCCGAGTTAGAATCTGGTAATTGAACAAGGCTCCGCCTTTGAACAACTCGCGCAATTGTTCTACTGGCCAGCGCAAATCGTCAGGTGCTTTGCCGTCCATGGTGCCATTTATGTATTTATTGGATTCATACGCAAACAAGTCCGCAACCTGCACTGGACTGACCTGCCTATGATCTGCCTGTGTCAATGCAGAACAGAGATGTCCCAGCGGGTGTTCATCTACAACTTGGTTCCATGCATCAAGGAGATAGTGCTTGCTCTTGTTGCGGCGATCAAACACAAATGAAATAGGCTCACCGTTCCATCGCTTCTCAGCCTTTGACAGTGAATCTCCGAATGCCCAATGTGCGCACAGAAAATATGGGTCTCTCGCCCTTTGTAGTTGAAGCTCATTCAGCCGCTTGAAATCCTGCATGACCACAGCCGAGCGGATAAGTGCAAACGCTCCAATTCGGCGCTGGATTACTTCTACGAGGGCGGCGAGTAATCTCTGTCTTTCGTATTCGGTCCAGCCAGTAAATTGTTCTGTGAAATGTGCAAAGTCTACGGCATGGAAGGCTTCGATGTTGAAGCACTCCAGGACATCCTCCCATTCTGCCTGTGTTGCATGCCAGACAGAGGCTGGAGCTAATAAACCGACAATGCCAAATACCCGGCATGTAACGTCCTTCGGGTCGCCTGTGTCGTCGAAATAGCTGCGCAGCATTCCTAGAATCCGCAAACGCGCTTTGCTTCCATGAATAGCATCGGCAAAGTCCAAGATGTTAATACGAGGTTGACTTTTACAGACCACTGCGGTCTACTCCATTCTGGGAGCACAATGCTCCCGAAACGCAGTACACCGCAGAAGCGAATTTTATGGCGAGTCACCCTAAGCAATCCGCCAAGAAAACCGAAGGTGACACGCGACCATTTACACGGTCTGATTTTGAACGGGTGCTGCGACGGGCGGTTGAGACGCCAGTTCAGCCACTTTCGCCAAAATCGCAAAGAAAATCAGGTTCCCGGTCTCGCGGCGGTTGTATCGGAAAGAGTACTCATTGAGATAGCTCTGCAAGTATTTCTTGCTCACCGAGTGGTAGACACCGCCAAGACCTCTTTTCACCAAACTCCAGAATCCCTCGATAGTCTGAGTGTGAATCTGTCCCCGCGATCCGGTGACGTAAATCTTCTCACTGTGCCGGATGCGGTAGTGCCGATAACTCCGTCCTTCGATCCCGTCATAAGCCGGGTAATCATCAGTAAACACGCAACTGCCGGGAAGCACAAATTCATGGATAAATCCATGCAAAGTGGGCTTCTTGGTGTCTGCGGTGACACGCGCTACGACGCGGCCACTCTTGCGCTGCACCACTCCTACCACGGAAGTCTTGGGCTTCTCAATCGCGTTTCTTCGCTTGGTGCGTCCGCCCACATACATTTCGTCAACTTCCACCGTCGATCCCTCCAGTCTGATGTCCTCCGACATCAGGGCTCGAATCTGACGGAAGATGCGCCACGCGGTTTTGTAGGTAACACCAGTCTCACGTTGAATCTGTTTCGCGGAGATGCCGCACCGGGTGGAACCCATCAGGAACATGGCCTGAAACCAGATGCGGAGCGCGGTGCTGGACTTTTCAAAAATAGTTCCGGCCAAGGGGTACAGATGGTGACCGCAATGGTCACACGCATACGCGGTGCGGCCAGTAACGCGGTGGTGCTTGCGAATCGCGCCAGCACAGTCCTCGGAATCACACTTCGCCATGCCATCCGGGAAGCGCATATCCATTACGCGCTGGAGGCAGGCGTCATTGTTCGGGAACTCAGCGTCAAACTGGTTTCGGGTGTATCGAAGCTCGGGTGGGATTGTTTGTCTGCGATTCATGGCAGGGACAGTATGCCATTTGTTCTACTTGTTGTCAAGGGATAATTACCTTTTGGCTGGGTTCTCTGCGCAAGTTTGTGATTCCATTGGACCCCAGGGGGGAGGGGGTGGAGCGGTAAAAGCAGAACAGCAGATCCCTCGCTCCGCTCGGGATGACAAGAGGGAATCGGGATGACGAGATGGAATCGGGATGACGGGTTGGAGGATGCAAAGCCCCACCCTGTCGCAGAGAACGCGACAAGGGTGGGGCACCCCGCCCGGTTTTGGCCGGGCTTTCTTGCTTATTGCTACGGTGCTATGCGGTCGGTGAGGGTGTCGTTGTGGAAGCTGGAGTGTTCGCGCAACTGCATCCAGGCGCCTGAGGGTTTGAGCGTGTCTGCAATACCATTTTTCTCGCTCTTGCCGAAATCCTCCCATGAGTTGTAGCGAGCTATGGTGAGGAAGTGCCAGGGTCCGCCTTCCAGGTGCGCCATCAGGGCGTTGCTGGTTGGGACGTCGCCTGGGTTGGGAGGCTGATTGAGTGCTTTTTCCAGCTGGTCGCGGTGTCCGGGAGCGGCGCGATAGACGGAAACCACGTAGACCGAGCCGGCCGTTTTGGCTGCCGATCCTTCATCGATGCCCATGGCTTTGGCGAATTCAGGCCATGCCGGGCCGTTGACAAAAGTGTCGGCGTGCCAGGCGTTCAGGTCGCGGGCGTTTGCGGGTGGTGGAGTGCCGGCGGCTTCTACCGTGGCCTTGGTTCCCAGATGCTCGATGACTACATAGTCCCAGTCTTCGCCGTCCTGGTGACGCAGGACCAGGTGGTGTCCGGCCATGGCGTTGGGGCCTTGGGTCTTGAGGAAGTCGGCTTCCTCAACCGCCTTGCCGAGCGTGGCTTTGGCGAAATGTACGTGGTAGACGTCGGTGCGTGCCACAGGCGCCGCCGGGGCGGTCTGTGCGGCGGAAATGGACAGGAACAGAAACAGCGAAAGAAATAACGCGCAAGTGCTTTTCAATAGTTTTCTCCTGAGTTGAAATTTGACTGGGCCGGTGTGGATGACAATTAGTTGAGTCGGCCAAGTATACAGCTGTCTGAGGTTTTGTTTGGCTGCGGGGGGAAGAAAGCCGGCGCTCACTTCTGCCGGATATCAAGGTAGGTACCCGTGGTGCCGTAATCCAGGCGCAGGTTGCACAGCTTGGGGGCCATGTGGGCGAAGGAGACTTTGAATTCGGTTGGCTGGCTGAGTTTTCCGGCCTCCATGGCGACGCGCAACAGGTCTTGCTTTTGGTCGTAGGGGCTGCCGGCGGTGACGTTCCGGTTCACAACCAACGTCCAGTCTTTTTTGGAGGCGATCACGTACATGCTGTAGGCCCCGATGGGAATTTCCGAGGTCCCGATGATGAGGTTGGTCTGGGTGAACAGGATCATCCCGGAACCACCTGGCGCCCACACGGTGTCTCTGGGCAGGTCTTTGTTGTAGGCGACCGGAGTGTATGTGACGCTCACCTCTTTCTCATCTTGGAAGGTGCATACCGCAGTAATAGGATCAGAACTCGAAGCTTCCGGCTTAGGGACTGCTGCGTCAAGCATCAACGCACCGAGCAGGACCATCCAGACCGCCAGCACGTGCATTTCCCCCCTCCGCTCGCCAACTGGACGCGAAGTATGATGCCAGAAATTCGATCCAACCGGGAAGATTAAGGGCGGGCGCCATGCAGATGCGAGGCACCCGGGTTTCACGGGCGCGGCCGACCCCATTCGGGCTTGGTCTTCGGTGACGTTCTCCTGGGACTCGGACATTGCTACTGTGGCAGGCCAGCAAGATTGAGAAAGGCTGGCTGCTCGTTTATGGCGAACCCGGCGAAGTCCTCGTTTCAGCTCAAGATTCTATATGGGGAAGGCGATGCGGAAGTGCTTGCTGCACAAGCAGTTTCCATCCAGAAGGCGGGACATCACGTAACCACCGCCGAGGGCCGCCAAGGGGTGATAGAGGCCTTGCGGCGGGATGCTTTCGACCTGGTGGTCCTGGGACCGACATTGACCAGAAATGACCGGCATCATCTTCCGTATGTCATCAAGAAGACACACACCGGAACGCGCGTCCTGGTGATGCACTCCGATGGGGAGCGGCATCCCGAGGTGGATGCCAGCATTGAAACCGGACGCAGCATTAATGCCCTTCTGGAGACCATTGCTTCCATGATGTCCAAGGAAGCGGCGGTGAGCAGGTAGGCAGTTCTCGGTTTCCGGTTGTCAGTGGGCGGCCAGCCGGCCGCCTTTACTTATTTGGAATCTGAAAGAGAATCCAAGTTTGACGAATGCCGCCGGGCATCCTACCATTACCTGCCCGAATGGTAATGCTCCGGTGATCGGCCGAACTATCTCTCACTACCGCGTGGTGGAAAAGCTGGGTGGCGGGGGCATGGGCGTAGTGTACAAGGCCCAGGACACCAAGCTCGGCCGGTTCGTGGCACTGAAATTCCTGCCTGAAGATTTTTCCCGTGATCCGCAGGCGATTGAGCGATTCCAGCGCGAGGCGCGGTCGGCTTCGGCCCTGAACCATCCTCATATCTGCACCATCTACGAGATTGACCAGTTCGAAGACGCCCCTTTCATTGCCATGGAGCTGCTGGAAGGGGAGACACTGAAACACAGAATCGAGGGCCGGCCGCTCAAGACCGATCAACTGCTGGAACTGGCGATCCAGATCGCCGATGCACTGGACGCGGCGCACTCCGGTGGGATTGTGCATCGTGACATCAAACCGGCCAACATCTTTATCACGCAGCGCGGGCAAGCCAAGGTCCTGGATTTCGGCTTGGCAAAACTAACGTCGCAACGGCACGCGCCGGAGGCAGCCACCGCAGCGCCCACGGCTGGGGGTGACTACCAGTTGACCAACCCGGGGACCGCGGTCGGTACGGTGGCCTATATGTCACCAGAGCAGGCGCGCGGCGAGACGTTGGACCAGCGAACGGACCTGTTCTCGTTTGGGGTTGTGCTGTACGAGATGGCGACCGGGCGACAGCCGTTTTCGGGGTCCACCTCGGCTGTTGTGTTTGAAGCGATCCTGAACAAAGTGCCGACATCGCCCATACAGTTCAATCCAGGACTGCCACCGCAGCTGGAAGGCATCTTGAGCAAGGCGCTGGAAAAAGACCGTGAGTTACGCTGCCAGAGCGCGGCTGAATTGCGGGCTGACCTCAAGCGTTTGAAGCGGGACACGGATTCCTCCCGCTCCGGCGTCAGCGCTACTGGGCAGCTTCCGGGACCGAGTGCGCTCTCGGCGCCGGGAAAGCGGGCCAGGGGCTTGGTGCCGGTCTTGGTTGGCCTCAGTCTGCTGGGTGGAGCTGCCGTTGGGTTGGTGGCTGGGAAACGGGTGTGGCAGGTTGCACCACTGAATCCGCGTTATCACGAGGTCACATTCCGCCGCGGTGAAATCCGTTCCGCCCGGTTCGCTTCGGATGGACAGACCATTTTGTACAGCGCCGCCTGGCAAGGGAACCCGGTAGAAATTTTCAGCGCGCGGCCGGAGGCGGCCGAATCACGTTCGCTTGGTTTAGGACGCGCCCAGCTACTGGCGATTTCGCCTTCGGGAGAAATGGCGATCGCGCTGGGCAGTCATCGCATTGGCACCTGGGTGAATGTGGGGACATTGGCCAGAGCACCTCTGGCAGGCGGCGCTCCGCGGGAAGTGCTGGAGAACGTGCAGTGGGCTGATTGGTCTCCGGACGGCAGCAGCCTGGCCGTGGTCCGCGATGTGGGGGGACGAAACCGGCTGGAATATCCGGTGGGCAAGGTGCTGTACGAGACCGGCGGCTGGATCAGCCATCCCCGGATTTCCCCCAAGGGTGACATGATCGCCTTTCTCGACCATCCACTGCAGGGAGACGACAGCGGCTCGGTCGCAGTGGTCGATCTTTCCGGCAACAAGAAGAATCTCTCCGGGGACTGGTACAGCGTTCAGGGGCTGGCCTGGTCCAGCGAGGGACAGGAGGTGTGGTTTACCGCGACCGAGACAGGTTTGGACCGTGATCTTTCGGCGGTCAGCCTCTCCGGGCAAAAACGGCTGGTGGCGCGAATGCCGGGCACGCTCATGCTGTTCGACATCGCGCACGACGGCCGCATTTTGCTGGGACGCGCCAGCTGGCGGCGAGAACTGATGGGTTTAGCGGGTGGGCCCAAAGAACTCGATCTCTCCTGGCTCGACTACTCTTATCCCGCCGACCTCTCCGCGGACGGCAAGACCGTTCTGTTTGACGAGGAAGGCGTGGGAGGCGGGGCGCGCTATGGGAAAGAGCGAGCGTTGACGTATGCCGTCTACATTCGCAACACCGACGGCTCCGCCGCAGTGCGACTGGGCGAGGGAACGGCGGAAGCGCTTTCCCCGGACCAGAAGTGGGTGATTGCCCAGAACCCGGGTACGCCGGCGCAATTCCGCCTGCTTCCCACCAAGGCAGGAGAAGCTCAGCCACTAACCAACGATGCCATCAATCACAATTCCGCGCGCTGGTTGCCGGACGGGAAACGGTTTGTATTCTCCGGAAATGAACCTGGCCGGGGCGTGCGCCTGTATGTGCAGGACATTGTCGGAGGCAAGCCCCACGCCATCGCCCCGGAAGGGGTGAACGGAACAGCTTTTGCGGTTTCGCCCGATGGCCAGTTGGTGGCTGGTATCGGCCCCGACCAGAAGGGATATCTCTACCCTTCGGCCGGGGGTGAACCGCGATCCATTCCGGGGCTGGAACCGGGGGACTTACCGATTAACTGGGGCCAGGATGGCCGTTCGCTTTACGTTTACCAGCCCGGTGAAGTGCCCGCCAAAGTCTATCGGCTCGATCTAACAAACGGACACAAAACACTTTGGAAGCAGCTAGTGCCGGGAGATTCCGCCGGCGTCGCTACGCTGGGCCCTATTCTTGTGACCCCCGACGGCAAGACCTACGTATACGGTTTCCACCGTACCCTGGCTGACCTTTACTTGGTGGAGGGCCTTAACTAGGCCGCATCTGGTTCTGCAAGGCCCTGGTCACGGCAGCTGCATGTCCAGAGCGTAGACTCCCCGGCAGATTCACAGGTATCACGGAAAGCACGAATCCAGACAGTTAACGTGGAATTTCCCGGTTTAGGGCGCGTGGGTTTGTAGCGGCGGACTGTTTAATAACTGCCGGTCTGGGCGCAAAAGTGGGACGGCGAAGTAAAATATCCGGCTAATCTCAAATCATAGGAAGAACCCGCATGACCGATCAGAAACAAACTGATGGGAGGAGAGAAAAAAAGATCTACGTGTCCCTGACAGGGCTGCCGCTCTCGTTTCATCTGGCGTGGCCGTTTCGCAAGTCCACCTCGGGAGCGGATTTCTGGGTGTTGCATACGGACATCCGGCTGGAGAACTCGGACGGGTTGCATGCGCCGGTGGCGGTGAATCTGTCGGCGACGGTGCGCGAAATTATGCCGTCACTTGAGCCCAAAGACGCCGAGGCGCCGGTGATCAATAGTCTGCGGAAAGAAGTGGACCGGCGGCAGCTGGAGTTTGTGAAATCGGGCAAGCTGGTGCCGGTACATTTTTCCAGCCGGCACTACGATTTCAAACGCAACAAGTGGGTGTTTGGCAAGGCGACGGACGAGGAAATGGCTCTGCTGGTGTTGCGCAAAGTCTATTGGCAGACACGGCTGGTCGGCGGGACGGTGTGGGTGGGCGATCCCACAGAAGCGCTTTATGTGGAAACTTCAACCGCACACCTGCTCGAGGTGGCGCGGAAATTGGCCGAGGAGGGATTGATGACGCTGGAGGGGGAATGGGCTTCAGCGAACGCGACGCTGATGGCGCAGGCGGAGAAGTTCGAGGCCGACATGCGGGCGGCGTTGGTGGAGTTGGAGAAGAAGCATGCGTTTGAAAGAGGCTGATGGCCACAGCCTCGATTCGCTGTGGTGATTGAACTGGTTAGAGAACGCGCTACGGCGCCATGCCTTCGTCCATCCATTGTTTGAAGGTGGCGATACCGTCCTTGGGCCAGGGTTCGTCGCAGGGCATGCTTCCGTCAGCAAGACGTTCGTAAATCCCTTGGGCTTGTGCTTTCACATCTGCGAACGAAGAGAGGTCGAGGCCGAAGTCCTTCATGGTGTCCACATCGGGAGAGTCACGGAACAGCGGGCGGATATCTTTCGCGAAACTAAGAGCCATTAAATCTCTCCATCGCCAGATCCCGACAAACCTGGTACCGGGCTGCGCCCAGCTGGACAGCCGAGGGCGGCTGTCCCTGCGTAAGCCGTAACTACTCGCGCTTCATGGTGTCGATGAGCTGGAAAAGTTGGCTGCGGTCCACGACCTCGACGAAGGGTTTGCCTTGGGTCTTGTTGCTAACCACGTAGATAGTGGGCGTGTGCTGGATGCCGACACGCTGGCCGAGGTCGCGGTCGGCAGTAACCGCGGCGGCCAGTTTGCCCTGGGGATCGACCACAAAAGGCAAGTCCACCTTGTGCTCCGCAGCGAATTTATCAGCGAAACTGCGCAGGGTTGCGGGAGCGATCTCCGGCTGGTGCTCGAAGATGTAGTCGCGGAAGGCGTTGCCCAGCTGCTTGGAACGCGTGTCGAAATAGCGGGCGATCACGGCCGCGTCGAACGACCAGTTGTGCATGGGAAGCGGGAAATCGTGGCGGACGACGGGAATCTTATAAGTCTTGCCGGCTTCCTCCACCAGCGGCGCGGCGCGGCGGCAATCCGGGCATTGCAGATCCTCAAAGACCACGAGCGCGACTGCGGCTCCTTTGGGCGGCCGGAGCGCCGGATCCACGTTCTGGGCCGGGGCGAGAGAAGCCAGCAACAAGAGCATGAAGGCCAGCGTGATGTAGTTCTTCTTCATAGGGGTGTTAGATGCAGGTGTCCGGTGTTCGAAATTCTCTTTCCGCATCTATGGTAACCGAAGTGGAAGGGGGTGTCAGGCGCTATTCGACCTATTGTTTCAACGCGATGGACAGTGGTATTGTCCGGACATCCTGGTTGGGAAGGAATGCATTTGAAGGACTGGCGCAGCGTTGCGACGGGACTGCTGACTGGAACACTCACCGGAATTGTGGTCGGACTGGGGGGATTTTTTCTGGCGACAACACCCAGAACCAATCAGATGGGAATCGTCATGTTCTTCCTGGTTCCCTTCTGTGCCGGATTCGCAATTGCACTGGTTACTCGGCAGCCCAACACAGCCTGGGCAGCGATGCTGCTTGCGGTCCTCGTCTCGTTGACGATGCTGGTTGCTTTCAAGCGAGAAGGCATCCTCTGTGCCTTGCTCGCCCTTCCTTTGTTAGCGTTTGGATTGGCGGTAGGCGCGATTTTGGGATATCTGTTCCGACGGTATGTGCTTACGCGTCTCCGCCATCAGAGCACTACTACGGTGGTCTTCCTTTTGCTCACGCCGGTTTTGATCTTCGCAGGCCATGACGCGGAGCGTCAGGGTGCGGATAATGCGCGTCGTGAAACCGTGTCCAATAGCATACGAATTCAAGCTCCGGCGGAAGAAGTATGGACGCACATACAGTCCTTAGACAGCATCGACGCCAGGAAACCTTGGCTAATGCACTTTGGTCTGCCGGTACCTCTCCGATGCTCGCTCGAGAGAAAGGGCGTGGGCGCGAAGCGGACCTGCTACTTCGAGAATGGGTTCATTGAGGAGATCGTTACCGAGTGGGCGCCACCGTACTCCATGCGACTGACCATTGATCGCACGAATATGCCGGGTCGTCACTGGCTCGGGTTCGAAAGCGCCGCATATGAACTTCGACAAGACGGAGACACAACCGTATTGACTCGCACTACGATTATTACCTCACACCTCTATCCGGTTTGGTATTGGCGGTATTTCGAACGATTAGGCGTTGCATCAGAGCACGAGTACATCTTCAGTGACCTTGCCAACCGCATGGCACGATAGGCCGGACAAGAAATCACAGAAGCGGGAGCTGGTGCCGCTCCAGGGCCAGCAGCTTCTCTTTGATCGGCAAGCCGCCACCGTATCCCGTAAGTTTTCCGTTGCTGCCGATTACCCGATGACAGGGAATCACGATGGGAATCGGGTTGGAGCCGTTGGCCAGACCTACGGCTCGCGAAGCTTTCGGGTTGCCGATGCGGCGCGCCAGTTCGCCGTAGGAGATGGTCTCGCCATAAGGGATGTCACACAGCTTGCGCCATACGCCTGTCTGAAACGGCGTGCCTTCAGGCGCAAGCGGCAGATTGAATGATTCCAGTTCTCCCGCGAAATAGGCCTGAAGCTGGCGGATGGTTTCTTTCAGCGGGGCACGATCCTCACGCCAGGCGGGATCTGGCTGCACCTGCCGCCGTCCCTTCACAAACAGGATGTGCCGCAGGCCGGCTTCATCAGCAGCCAGCAACAGCGGGCCGAGCGGGCTCTCGATCTGAGTAAAGCAGGTGGGCTTCATTCTTTGGAACCTCCTTCGCGGCTGCTTGCCATAGATACATCGCGGCGTATGCGCGCCAGGGCCGCCAAGCCTGGGCGCGATCTTCGAGTTGGCGGGCATTGCGCACTGCGGCTGCACGCAGCAGGCCCAGATCGCCCGAGGGGAATGCATCCGGTTCACCGAGCGCGCGCATGGCGACGTACTGCGCGGTCCAGTCCCCGATCCCGGGCAACTCGCGGAAGCGCGCCAGAAACTCTTCGACGTTGACTACGCCGGCAAAAACCAGTTCTTTATCGCGCACCGCGCGGGCAAGCGAGCGGATGGAATGCGCCCGAGCCCGTGGCAATCCAATGCGGCCGAGGTCGGCATCAGCCAGCTTTTCTGGAGACGGGAACAGGTGCGTGAGTCCATTGCCCAGCACGACCGGAGCTCCGAACGCGCGCACCAGGCGGCCCGCCAGCGTAGTCGCTCCTCGGACCGTGACTTGCTGTCCGAGAACAGCGCGGATTGTGAGTTCGAATGGGTCCCAACAGCCGGGCACTCGCAAACCGGGCCGACTCGCGATGCGGCTGGCCAGCATTGGGTCGCGGCGAAGGTGCAACGCGATCTGACTTGGGTCCGCGGACAAATCGAACATGCGCCGCACTCTTTCGACGATCAGAAACAGCCAGCGTGGCTCGGGAAAACGGATGCGCAGGTTCAAGGCTGTGGCCGACTCGTCGAGCGCGGTTTCAATCCATCCGATGTGGTCGTTCAGGGAGAAGATGCGCCGGTAACATCCATCCTTCACAACCTCCACGCCGGGTGTGGCGCGAGGCGCGAGGAATTCGAGCAACGCGGGCCAACAGAACGGTGGCCGGAATCGAAGTCGAAAATGATATTCGTCCTCCGGAGAAGCGGAGGTTCTCCGACTTAAGTTGCGTAGCTGGGTTGGCGTGCGCCGGTAGGTTTTCTGGAATATCGCGTTAAACCGGCGGATGCTGCCGAACCCCGACGCCAACGCTACTTCACGCATAGGAAGGCGGCTCTCGTCGATCAGCTTCTTGGCGAAATGCAGGCGCCGGGTTTGGGCCACGGTGATGGGGCTGGCGCCCAGGTGGGTCAGGAACAGGCGCCGCAGATGGCGGGAGCCGATGCCCAGGTGTCCGGCGAGGGCGTCGATGCCGCCGTCTTCGAGTGCGCTCTCGCTGATCAACCGCAGAGCGCGCGACACCGTCGCCGAAGTTCCCAGCCATGCCGGCGTTCCTGGCGAACTCTCCGGACGGCAACGCAGGCAGGGGCGGAGCCCGGCCTCCACAGCCGCCGCCGCGGTTGGGAAGTAGCGAATATTTTCTTCTTTCGGCGAACGAGCCGGGCAGATGGGACGGCAGTAAATTCCCGTGGTCAGCACGCCGATGAAGAAACGGCCGTCGAAGCGCGGGTCTCGCGTTTTCCGGGCCCGGGCACAGATCGTGGAGTCGAGCAGCATGGCGTCTGAACAAGATAGCCGATTCGAGCCGAAAAAGGCTGGCCATTTTCGGACCTGAACACAACGGGGGGTTGGAAAGCCAGTTTTCGGTTATCAGTTCTCGGTTCTCAGCGGAAACAGGAGCTAGGTAAGCTGCTTCTTGAGCTCGGTCAACAGAGTGTCGACGTCCTCGGGTGAATTGTAAAAGTGGCAGGAAACGCGGACGCCGCCTACGTTTGATGTGTAGCGGACCGAGACCAGGATTTTCTTCTCCATTAAACCGCGCATGAGCTTGACGTTCTTTTCCGCAGCGCCTACAGAGAAAGCTATGATGCCGGACCGGTTTTCGCGGCTGCGGGGGGTTACGACCGTGACCGGAAGCTTATCGAGTCCCGCCAGGAGCAGTTCGGTCAGAGAATAGATGTGGCTAGAGATGTTCTGCTGGCCGAGCGCGTGGATGAGCTTGAGGGAGGCCGCCAGGCCAATGGCTCCGGGATAGTTAGCGGTGCCGCCGGTTTCGTAGCGGCGGGCGGTGGAAACGAACTGATAATCCTGTACCGGTGTGGTGGTGGGAGTTTGAAAATATTCACCCCAACCGCCGGGAGGATCTTGAACCGAAAGGTAGCCGGGGAGGGGCGGGCGGAGGCGGGGCAGCGAATCGCGGCTTATATAGAGAAAACCGCAGCCGAAGGGGGAGTTGAGCCACTTGTGTCCGCCGCAGGCCAGGATGTCGACTGGGATCTGGCGGACGTCGAGCGGAAAGGCGCCGAGCTGCTGGATGGCGTCCACCACCAGCCAGATGCTGCGCTCGCGGCAGAGCTTGCTGAGCGCGGCGAGATCACAGCGGTAGCCGTTGGTCCACTGCACGGTGCTGATGGCGACTACGCGAGTGCGGGGCGTCAGGTGGCTGGCGATGTCTTCGATGCGAACTTCGCCTTGGTGGTTGGGAACGACATCGATTTCGATTCCGTCCTTCTTCTTTTGAGTCCAGGGAACGGCCACTTCCAGAAATTCCAAGTCCGACATCAGAATGCGGTCACCTCGCTCCAGCGGAATGGCGTTGGCTGCGAGGGAGAGCCCGTGCGTGGTGCTTTCGACCAGCGCAATTTCGTCTTCATGGGCATTGATGAGGCGGGCGGCGGCAGGACGGGCGGCGGCGCGCATCTCGTCCATGAAGATGTGATGCGCGGTGGAGGATTCGAGGGGGCAAACCATGGTGAGATCGAGGAATTTCTCGATGGCTTCGACCGCGGGACGGGGCGCGAGAGAGACGCAGGCGGCGTCCAGGAAAACCTTGTCTAGAAGGCCGGGAAAGTGTTGGCGGGCTTGGAGCATGACGTACATGATTTAACCACAGAGGACACTGGGGACACGGAGGTAAGACCCTTAACCGCCAAAAAGAGCTAAAGGGTGGTGGCCTGCTCGCGGCGGCGCGCCTGAATCTCGATGTAGACGTTGACCAGCGATACCGCCGCGGGGGTGACGCCCGGGATCCGCGAGGCGTGGCCGAGCGTGCGCGGGCGGATCTTGAAGAGTTTTTCCTGCATCTCGCGGGAGAGGCCGCTGATCGAGTGATAGTCGAACCATTCTGGAATGGTTCGCTGCTCGGCCTTCTTCAAGCGCTCGATGGCGCGGTGTTGCTGCAGCAGGTAGCCTTCGTATTTGATTTCGGTCTCGACGGACTTGAGTTCGTTGCGGATTTCGGAGGAAAGAGCGGCCACGGATTTTCGCGGATTTTCGCGGATTTCTTCTCTTGCGAAAAAATCGGGGACGAGATTGCGGAGCTCGGGGACTAGGTGCTCGATCACGATCTCGGGACGTTTGAGCAGTTGGGCGCAGGTCTGGCCTAGGGCGGAGGACCAGTCGTTGGTCGTTGGCCCTTGGTCGTTCGCAACGGCCGGGCATTGCTCGGCTCGGACGGGCGAGTCGCCCGTCCCCACACGTTCCAGCATGGCGCTGGTGAGTCTTGTTTTCTCCAGCAGCAGCTTCATGAATTCCAGGCGTTGCTGCTTGGCCAGGAAATCAGTCCAGGCGGTATCGGAGATCAGGCCTACGCGGCGACCGTGCGGAGTCAGGCGGCGGTCGGCGTTGTCGATGCGCAGGTGGAGGCGAAATTCGGCGCGCGAAGTGAACATGCGGTACGGCTCGTTTGTGCCTTTGGAGATGAGGTCGTCGATGAGGATGGCGGTGTAGGCCTCGGTGCGGTCGAGGATGAGCGGCGATTCGTTCTTCACTTTTAATGCGGCATTGATGCCGGCCATCAGGCCCTGGCAGGCGGCTTCCTCGTATCCGCTGGTGCCGTTGATCTGGCCGGCGAGGAAGAGGTCTGCGATCTTCTTGGTTTCTAGAGTGCGCTCGAGTTCGGTGGGATCGATCGAGTCGTATTCGATGGCGTACCCGGGACGCAGCATCTCGGCGGTCTCAAGGCCGGGAATGGACTTGATAATCGCAAGCTGAACCTCGACCGGCAGCGACGTGCTCATGCCGTTGACGTAGATCTCGTGCGTGTTCAGGCCTTCGGGTTCGAGGAACAATTGGTGCGTGGTTTTGTCGGGGAATTTGACGATCTTGTCTTCGATCGACGGACAGTAACGCGGGCCGATGGATTGGATCTGGCCGCTGTACATCGGCGAGCGATGCACGTTTTCGCGGATGATGCGCTGGGTTTCGGGCGTGGTCCAGGCGATGAAACACGGTACCTGGGAATCGTGGTGAGCGACTCGCTTCGTACGGAAGCTGAACGGTGTGGGATCGGGATCGCCGGGTTGCATTTGGAAGCGCGACCAGTCGATGGTGCGTCCGTCGAGGCGGGGCGGGGTGCCGGTCTTCAGGCGGCAGCCGCGGAGGCCGAGCTTTTTCAGGGATTCGCCGAGGAGAACGGCGGCGGGTTCGCCGGAGCGCCCTGCGGGATACTGCTGTTCGCCGCAGTGGATGAGTCCGTTGAGAAAAGTTCCGGTGGTGATGATGACGGCAGCGGCGCCGACGGTGCGGCCGTCGCGGAGGCGGATGCCGCGGATTGCTCGCTTGCGTTCGCAGTCGTTGGTCGTTGGTCGTGGGTCGTTGGCAAGAGCAGATTCCTCGGCGCTGCGCTCCTCGGAATGACAACCAGCAAGGGAATTTGCCAACGACGAACGACCGACGACCGACGACGGTTCGATAATCAAGTCGGCCACTTCAGCTTGTTTGATCTTCAAGTTCGGCTGTGATTCGAGCACCTCGCGCATTTTGAGGCGATAGGCTTGTTTGTCGCACTGGGCGCGGGGAGACCAGACGGCGGGTCCGCGCGAAGTGTTGAGCAGGCGGAACTGGATACCGACGGCGTCGGTAATTTCACCCATGATGCCGCCGAGGGCGTCCACTTCGCGGACCAGGTGTCCTTTGGCAATTCCGCCGATGGCGGGGTTGCAGGACATCTGCGCGATCAGGTCGACATTGAGGGTGTAGAGGGCGGTCTTCAGGCCGAGGCGGGCGGCGGCCATCGCGGCCTCGCATCCGGCATGGCCGGCGCCGACTACGACTACGTCGAATTGTTCGGTGAAGGGCATATTGGTCAAGCGAACCGTGTTCGGCGAGCAATGGGCTCTATTCTAGCAACTCCGGGCGGACTCGCATCCCGAGGGTATGACCGAAGCGAATCCGCGTCCCTTGTCACGGAGTTTTCTGGCCCTTATAGTGGTTACTTCACCCTGCGAAGGAGCGGCAATGACTAATAAGAAATTCTTTGAGCAATTGGATGCGCGGATCGCGAAGTATGACCTGCTTTGCCATCCGTTTTATAAGGCGTGGAGTGCGGGTGAACTGACTCGCGACGATCTGCGGGCGTACGCGCAAGACTACTACCATCATGTGGAAGCGTTTCCGGCTTACTTGGCGGGGCTGGGCATTCGCCTGGAAGACGGCGAACTGCGGCGGGCGGTGTTGGCCAACATGGCCGACGAAAGGGGCGGGGAGGATGGATTTGGTGAGCCGGCGCGGGCGCACTCCGAGCTTTGGTTGGACTTCGCCGAAGGTATGGGAGCGGATCGCGGGATGCGGAGGCATAAGCCGGCGGCCGAGATCGCCGAGCTCATGGAATTTTTCCATCGCACAGCCAGTGAAGGGACACCCGAAGAAGCGCTGGCAGCGTTCTATGCCTACGAATCGCAGGTGCCACGCGTGGCGAAAGAGAAGGCACGCGGGCTGCGCGAGATGTACGGGGCGGATGCGCGCACGTGTGGGTACTTTGCTTTGCACGCCACTGCCGACGTGTATCACGCGCAGGTCTGGCGGCGGCAGCTGGAGAAACAGCTGGAAGCGAATCCCGCAGCGGCCGAGAGAGCGCTGGAGGCCGGAGAGTCGGCAGCCAGAAGGTTGTGGCGTGCGCTGGATGGGATTGAAGAGCGCCGGTTGGCTGTGGCCGCATAGGATTCAATCACCGGCAGAGGCACTGGAGCCACTGATTCTCTATGAAATCAGTGGCTCTGTGTTGTTTACGACGCGATATACTCTCCTCGCCATGCTGGTTGTCATAGCTCTTACACTAGGCTTGGCGCAGTCTCCTACTGGCGCAGGCAACCCGCAACCGCAATCCACAAGGCCGCAAGCGATTACCACAACCAGGCTTTCCCCTGCTGAAATCCCCCAACTGAAGGCCAGAGCGGAAGGTGGGGATGCGACTGCACAACTGACGCTAGGCCAGGCATGCGAAGACGGGAACGGAATCCAGCAGAACGATGCGCTGGCGGTGAAATGGTACCGGAAAGCGGCGGAGCAGGGGAACGCAGAGGCGCAGAACAGTTTAGGCGTCATGTACCGCACCGGACGTGGGGTAGAGAGCAGCAAGGAAGAGGCGATGCAGTGGTATCGCAAGGCAGCGCGACAAGGGAATGCGACGGCCATATTCAATATTGGTACCGCCTACTACAACGGGGATGGAGTGACCATTGATGATTCCATGGCGTACGCATGGTTCCTCGCCGCAGAGGCCGCCGGCAGCAAGAACGGTGTGGACGCGGCCCACAGGATATCGGCAGAACTGAGCGACTACCGCAGGGTCGATGCCCTAATGAACCTGGCCGGAATGTACCGAATCGGAACCGAGCTGCCGCAGGATCTTGCTGCTGCGGCGAAGTGGTACCGTGAAGCGGCCAAGGACGGCAGCGTGCCGGCGCGTGTGCAGCTGGCCAACATGATGATTTTTGGGCAGGGAGTACAGCAAGACTATGGGGAAGCACGGCACGCGTGCGAAGAGGCAGCCAAGCAGCGGTATGCGCCAGGAGCCTTCTGCGTGGGCCTTTTGTACCAGAATGGCCTTGGCGTGGCGAAAGATACCGGCGAAACGCGGAAGTGGTTCAGCCGGGCTGCCGAGTGGGGTCATACCACCGCGATGTTTTACCTAGGTCAGATGTACTGGGAAGGTGTCGGAGGCAAGGTGGACAAAGAAAGAGCATATGTGTGGACATTTCTCGCGGCCCGCGCGGGCGTTCCCGGAGCGAAGGAGCGTGAAGAACTTCTGGAAAAAGGAATGGAAGGCTCGCAGGTGAAGAGCGCTCAAAAGAAGGTGGCGGAGTGGGACAAACAACATCGCATGCTCGGGCTGAGAAAGTACTCCGCACCTCTACCCAATTGAGCTCCATTTTGCGCGAAGCAACCATGGGCGAAGTAGCAAACGGCCGGCTCATTCTTTGTGGATGGAATTTCGATATGGCAAAAGCAGCCCCGATCGGCGCGCGCGGCATAGCCGAGGAAACCGTTGAGTTCAAGCACACTTTGACCTCCCACAATCTCGAGCTGCCGCCGGTGTATTCCACGCCCGACATGGTGCGGCTGATGGAGATCGCCGCTTTCCATGCGTTGCAGCCCTACTGCGAAGAGAATGAGATCACGGTGGGGACAGCCATCAACATTGAGCATCGCGCGGCCAGCGGCATCGGGTCTCGGGTACGGGCCGAGGCGGTGCTGGAGTCGTTCAATGGGCGGTTTTACAGTTTGCGGGTGAGCGCGCGCGACGATGTCCGGGAGATCGGGCGGGGAACGGTCGGCCGGGCCGTGGTGAATTTGGCGAAGTTCCAGGAGAAGATGAAGAAGGACAGTGGTTAGTGGTCAGTGGCTAGTGATCAGTGACTAGCATTGCAGGTCCGCGGACGGACCGAGATTTATTCAGAGCAGGGCCTATGGATCTTGAAAAGCAAAAAGCAAAGGCGAATACATTTCGAGCCATGCATGGGGGCCCAAGAATTCTCTTGCTGCCCAACGCTTGGGATGTGGCCAGTGCGCGCATTGTGGAAGAAGCTGGTCTTGGGGCGGTGGCCACGACCAGTGCGGGGATTGCGTTTACGCTGGGGTATGCGGACGGACAGCATATCTCACGCAGGGAGATGCTGGAGGTGGTTGCGCGCATCGCGGCCGCGGTCGAGGTTCCGGTCACGGCTGACGCGGAGGCGGGGTATGGCGATCGTCCGGAGGACGCGGCGCAAACGGCACGAGAAGTCATCGAGGCTGATGCGGTGGGAATGAATCTGGAGGATGGCACGGATGACCGGCAGCATCCGCTGATCGAGTTGCCGTTGCAACTCGAGAAAGTGGCGGCGGTGCGGGAGGCGGGACGAGCAGCGGGAGTACCGATCGTGTTGAATGCACGAACCGATGTGTATTTGCTGCAGGTCGGGGCGCCTGAAGGTCGTTATGACGAGGCGCTGCGTCGGCTGGCGGCGTTTCGCGATGCGGGCGCGGATTGCGTGTTTGTGCCGGGGTTGCGGGATGAGGAGACCATTCGGCGCTTGGTGGTGGAGCTCAAGTGTCCGGTAAACATTCTGGCGGGACCGGGGTCTCCTTCCGTGCCTGAATTGCAGAAGCTGGGTGTGGCTCGCGTGAGCTTGGGATCGGGCCCGATGCGGGCAACACTGGGGCTGGTGCGGAGAATGGCAGAGGAGCTGAAGAGCGCGGGGACCTACCACACTCTGGAAGGCGCGCCTTCCCATGCGGATGTGAACCGGATGATGGGGCAGTCTGAGTGAGTTCCTCCGGATAACCGGCGGGCGAGGGCGCCCGCCCCACACGGCAGCTGGTTGTACCATGGTTTGGTGCAGACGCTGGCACAAAGCGTGCTCGATTACATTCGGCGACGGGAGTTGCTGCAGGCTGGAGATCGTGTGGGTGTCGCGGTCTCGGGCGGAGCTGACTCGGTCGCGCTGCTGCGTTTGCTGCTTGAGTTGCGCAAGGAACTCGGCATTGTCCTTTCGGTAGTTCACTTCAACCACAAGTTGCGCGGCGCGGAGTCCGACGCGGACGAACAGTTTGTGGCGGAATTGGCCCGTCGGAACAAACTGGAGTTGCATTGTGAATCCGGCGAGGTCGCGGTTTACGCCAGCGAAAAGCGTTTGAGCCGGGAAGCAGCGGCGCGGGAGATGCGATACGAATACTTCTGGCGCTTGTTACGAGACGGCGTGGTGAATCGCATGGCTACTGCGCACACTCTGGATGATCAGGCCGAGACGGTCTTGCTGAAAGTTGTGCGTGGGGCTGGGACCCGCGGGCTGGCGGGGATTTATCCCCAGTTGTTAGAGAGTCGTCAGTCCCTGCGCTTCGCTCAGGGCAGGCTAAAAACAGTCGTCGGTCGTCAGGAGGCTTCAATCATTCGGCCGTTGCTTGCGACCAGGCGTAAGGATTTGGAGGCCTATCTCGCGGCACTAGGACAGGAGTGGCGGGAGGACTCGAGCAATCGTGATTTGCGGCATGCGCGTAACCGGGTGCGGCATGGGATTCTGCCGCGGTTGGAGCGGAATCTGAATCCGGCGGTGCGCGAAGTATTGGCGGAAACGGCGGAGATTGCGCGGGCGGAGGAGGAGTTTTGGGGACAGGAAGTTGCGCGAGTGCTTCCACGGGTGTGGGAAGCCCGCCACAGCCGGCGGGACGCCGGCGCTACAGAATCCGCTGGCGGAGTGCTGAAGCTGGATTTGCTTGCGGAGTTTCCGCTGGCCCTGCGGCGGCGGATCGTTCGGGCCGGAGCTGAGTATCTGGACTTGCGGTTGGAGTTCCGGCAGGTCGAGGAAATTCTCGAGCTGGCTTCGGGCGGTCCGGGATCGGCAAGGTCGGCCGTTCTGCAGGAGGGCTGGGTCATGTCGCGGGGGAAAGACAAGCTTACTTTCGAGCCGTCCGGCGAAGCTAAGAGAAAGGCTGACCGCGATTACGAGTATCGCTTTCCCGTTCCCGGGCGGATCGAGGTTCCTGAGGCGGCGACCTGGTTTGAAGCGGTGCTGGTCTCGGGGAATGCTGGGGCGGGGTATAATCCCGAGCACTCATTCGATCCGGCATTGTTGGCGAAAGAGTTACGAGTTCGAAATTGGCGTGCGGGAGACCGCTTTTGGCCGGCCCATACCAAGTCTCCCAGGAAGATCAAGGAACTACTGCAAGAGCGACATGTGACTGGGACACAGCGGAAACTCTGGCCGGTGGTGGTGAGCGGCCATGACATCATTTGGGTTCGCGGGTTTCCAGCACCGGCGCAGTTGAGGCCACGGGATGGGGCCATGGAGGCGGTAGTAATCCGGGAAGTCGGAAGTTAGGAGGCGCGCGCCGCATCATGAATCCAACCTCGAAAGCGGAACAGTTGCGGGTGGTGGTCCCGGCGGAGCAGATCCAGAAGCGCGTACGGGAGATGGCGCGGCAGATTTCCGATGACTACCAGGGGAAGACCATTCACGCCCTGGCGCTGCTGGAAAATGGATTCATGTTCATGGCGGACCTGGTCCGGGCGCTTGAAGTCCCGGTGATCTGCCAGTTCATCAAGCCCCGCTACCGCACCCAGCAGAGCAACGGTCCGGGAGACTTCCTGGAGATCTTCTTCAGCCATGAACCAGACATAAGCGGCCAGCACCTGCTGCTGGTCGAAGGTTTGGTGCATTCTGGGGTGACTAGCGAATTCCTTATTAGCGATTTACGGGCGCGGGGAGCGGCCTCGGTAAAGCTGGCCACGCTGCTGGACCGGCAATCGGCCCGGCGAGTGCAGCTGCAACCGGATTATTTTGGTTTCCTGGTGGACGAAGCGTTCCTGGTGGGATATGGGCTGGGATCACCGCATCAGATCAACCGCAACCTGCCTTACCTGGCGGCCACAAGCCAAACAGTATCCGTGACTTAAGTCACTCCAACAACGCCGCCCTTTTTTCCGCCAGAACGGTTAAAATGGCTGTCTGACGATTTGTTCCAATCCAAATTCTGCGCCGGGCATCTAAGTGAATGAAGAGCCCGTAGTTGCGTTTTGGAAGTAGGTCGTTACTTATCAGGAGTCCTAAGTGAATTCCACCGTCAAAACCGTCGTTTTCTGGCTGGTGATCGTGCTTTCGGCCGTCCTGCTCTGGAAGGTGGTGCAAGGGGCCAACGCCGGACCAAAAGAGAAGGAAATCAACTTCTCGCAATTCATGTCGGATGTGGACCAGGGGAGCGTGAAAGAGGTCACCGTCCTCGGCATGGAGGTTCGGGGCAAGTACCGCAATGATAACTCGGGTTTTCATACCACCGTTCCGGCCAACTATCCGGACATGATCAAGACGCTGCGCGACAAGGGTGTGAATATCATCATCCGGGATGTTACCAACGGAAGCTGGCCGATCCAGATACTAGGGACCTGGGCTCCGCTGATTCTGCTGGGCGCTTTGTGGTTCTTCGTCATGCGGCAGATGCAGACTGGCGGGAACAAAGCGCTGTCGTTCGGGAAAAGCCGGGCGCGGCTGCTTTCCATGCAGCAGAAGAAAGTCACGTTCAAGGATGTGGCCGGCGTGGAGGAAGCCAAGGAAGAGCTGAAGGAGATTATCGAGTTCCTGCGCGAGGCGCAGAAGTTCCAGAAGCTGGGCGGACGGATTCCGAAAGGTGTACTGCTGGTTGGGCCTCCGGGAACCGGCAAGACCTTGCTGGCGAGAGCGGTCGCGGGCGAAGCCAACGTACCCTTCTTCTCGATTTCCGGCTCGGATTTTGTGGAAATGTTTGTGGGCGTGGGCGCCAGCCGGGTGCGGGATCTGTTCGAGCAGGGCAAGAAGAATGCGCCCTGTATCATCTTCATTGACGAAATTGACGCCGTGGGACGTCATCGCGGCGCCGGGTTGGGCGGCGGACACGACGAGCGCGAACAGACGCTGAACCAGTTACTGGTCGAGATGGACGGATTCGAGTCGAACGATGGCGTCATCCTGATGGCCGCGACCAACCGGCCGGACGTGCTTGATCCGGCGCTACTGCGTCCGGGGCGCTTTGACCGCCGGGTGGTGGTGAGCCGGCCCGATGTGCGCGGGCGCGAGGAAATTCTGCGGGTGCATACCCGCAAGGTTCCTTTGGCGGATGATGTTGATCTCTCAGTTTTGGCGCGTGGCACACCAGGATTCTCGGGAGCCGACCTGGCCAACATGGTGAACGAAGCGGCGCTGGCGGCGGCGCGGCAGAACCGCAAGGCTGTCCTGCAGTACGATTTCGAACTGGCCAAGGACAAAGTTCTGATGGGGGTGGAGCGCAAGTCGCTGCTGCTCTCCGAAGAAGAGAAGAAGGTGACGGCCTACCACGAGGCCGGCCACGCGTTAGTCGCGGCCAAGTTGCCGAAGTCCGATCCGCTGCACAAAGTGACGATTATCCCGCGCGGGATGGCACTGGGCGTCACCATGCAGTTGCCGATCGACGACAAGCACAACTACACCAAGGAATATCTGGAGACGGAAATAGCGATCATGATGGGCGGTCGCATCGCTGAGGAGCTGTTCCTCAACCAGATGAGCACCGGTGCGGGCAACGACATTGAACGGGCCACCGAGCTGGCGCGCAAGATGGTCTGCGAGTTTGGCATGAGCGACCTGGGGCCGCTGACCTTCGGCAAGAAGGAAGAACAGATCTTTTTGGGCCGTGAGATCGCGCAGCACCGTGATTACAGCGAGTCGACCGCAGTCAAGATCGATGATGAAGTGCGCCGCCTGATCGGCCTGGGGTACAGCACCGCGAAAAACATTCTCTCGGAGAACCCTGACACCCTGGTCAGGATCGCGGTCGCACTGCTGGAGCGCGAAGTGCTTGACGCCAACGAGATCAAAATGATCATCGAAGGCAAAGAGCTACCCAAGATGACGCCTCCGCCGAAAGGGGACGACGGTGTCCAGCAAGTGCTGAGGCCGGAGCCGGGACGCCCCGGCATCGCTAAGGGCGGAGAGCGGCCGGCGCCAGCGTAGAGTAGTCGTCGCTCGTCAGTCCTCAGCCGTCAGTCCTCAGCCGTCAGGTTTCACGTCAGCCGGCGCAGCATTTTCCTTTCTATTCTTCCACGCTTGATGTCTCGCGGTCCTGGCCAGCCTCCGCTCGAACTGTTTGTGGTCTCGGTGGTGAGTCAGCCGAGCCCGGCGGTTGGCACACAGGTATAATTCCGCTTCTTACCCAGAAAGGAGTCCTAGATGAGCCTTTCAGGCAGAGTTGCCTTGATCACCGGTGCATCGCAGGGCATCGGTCGCGCCTGCGCGCTCAAGTTGGCGGCATCAGGCGCCAGCGTGGCGGCCGCAGCGCGCAATCAGGAGAAGCTGAATGAGCTGGTAGGCCAAATCAATGCCGCGGGCGGCAAAGCCGCCGCCTTTCCTTTGGACGTTGCCGATGAAGAGCAACTCAAAACTGCCTTCAAGGCTGCGCTCGGCCAATTCGGCAAGATCGACATCCTGGTAAACAACGCCGGTATCACCAAGGACCAGTTGGTCATGCGCATGAAACGCTCCGACTGGGACGCCGTGCTCAACACCAACCTCACGTCAGCGTATCTCTGTATTCAGCAGGTTATCGGCTCCATGCTCAAGCAGCGCTGGGGACGCATCATCAACATTACGTCGATCTTTGGCCAGACGGGGCAGGCGGGACAGGCGAATTACGCGGCTTCGAAAGCTGGTCTTATTGGACTGACCATGGCCATTGCGCGTGAACTGGCGTCGCGCAACATTACCTGCAACGCCGTGGCCCCCGGGTTCATCGAAACAGCCATGACCTCTGTGTTAGGGGAAGACTTCAAGCAGAACGCGCTGAAGATGGTTCCTTTGGGGCGCATCGGGACGCCGGAGGATGTGGCGAACGCGGTGGCGTTCCTGACTTCGGAAGAGGCTTCCTACATTACAGGGCACGTGTTGAACGTCAATGGTGGGATGCTGATGGGGTAGCGTGGGCCATCCCGGGTCTTGTGCTGGCGCAGGCGGAGTCTCCCGCGCAGATCGCGCAGGCTCGCGAGCTTTTCCTGGAGTATGGAAAATCCCTCGGCTTCAGCCTCTGCTTCCAGAGCTTTGACCAGGAACTGGCCGGACTTCCTGGCGACTATTCGCCGCCGGACGGCCGCCTACTGCTGGCGGAGTACGAACGGCAATTGGCGGGATGCGCGGCCTTGCACAAGCTGGAGCCGGAAATCTGCGAGATGAAGCGGCTGTATTTGCGCCCACAATTTCGGGGCAAGGGTGTCGGACTCGCGTTGGCGCAGACGATTATCGCGGAGGCTCGCGACATCGGCTATGGGCGCATGCGCCTGGATACGGTCGAACCGATTATGAAAGATGCGGTGGCCATGTACCGGCGGCTGGGATTCAAGGAGATTGCGCCGTATCGGTCGAACCCGATTGAGGGTGCGATGTACATGGAATTGAAGCTTTGACGCTGTTCTTCGCTACGGAGATCTCATGAAAATCTGCTGCTTCACGCTCGTTCTTCTCTTCGCCATCCACTCTTTCGCCGCCACCAGCCAATCCGTCTCCTATAAGAGCGGCGACGAAACCGTCCAGGCCGTCCTGTACTCACCTGAGGGGAAAGGCCCCTTCCCGGGGATTGTGGTCATTCACGAATGGTGGGGTCTGAACGACTGGGTTAAGGAACAGGCCTCGAAACTGGCCGACCAGGGCTACGTTGCGCTGGCCATTGATCTCTATCGCGGCAAGGTCGCGACCACGCCCGACATGGCGCACGAGATCATGCGCGGTGTCCCCGAAGACCGCGCCGCCCGTGACCTGCATGCTGCCGTCGAATTCCTGAAATCTCAGAAGAACGTGAAATCTGACCGCATCGCTTCCATTGGCTGGTGCATGGGAGGCGGGTACTCGCTGGACGTTGCGCTGCAGGAACCGGCGCTCACGGCAGCTGTGATCAACTACGGGCATCTGGCGGCAGATGCCGATTCCTTGAAGAAAATCCACGCCTCCATCCTGGGGATTTTTGGCGGGCAGGACCACGGCATTCCCGTGGACGACGTCAAGAAATTCGAGCAGGGATTGAAACAGCAAGGCAAGAAAGTCGAGATCGTCATTTATCCCCAGGCTGGCCATGCCTTTGAGAATCCCAACAACACTGCCGGCTATCGGGCCGATGACGCTGGCGACGCCTGGAAGCGCACAGTCAACTTCCTGGCCAGCACGCTGAAGAAATAGCACTCGGCATTCAGCCAACGCGACACTCTCATGCGTTTGGGGATCGGATGGCGCGGACATGGCTGAAGGCTGAGTGCTGAAGGCCGAATGCTGACGGCGGGCATTTCGCACTGCCCGATTTTGGTGCAGCGAATTTCCACTTGCCATTAGGTACTACTCTGGTTACTATGCACGCATCCTCGGGGGTTTCCAGTTGCAAGCTTTCTCGATGAACATCGGCGAGACCATCAGGAACTTTCGCCTGCAGAAAGGGATGTCGCAAGGCGACATTGAAAAGCGCACCGGGCTGCTGCGCTGCTATCTTTCCCGCGTGGAGAACGGCCACACCATCCCTTCGCTCGACACGCTGGCCAAGATCGCCGGCGCCATGGAACTGGCGCTCTCGCAATTCTTCGCCGAATCCGGCCACAGCAACGGCTCCAAGACCCTACCCCAGCTCTCCGACGACGAAGTCCGCTTCCTGAGCCAGATCCGCCGCTACTCCGTCAGCCTGAACGATAGTGACCGCAAACTGGTGCTGGCCATGGTCAAGAAGATGGCGGCGAAATAGCTGTTAGCTCTTAGCCGTTAGCTCTTAGCTCCTCCCGATTCTTACCACTTCCCCTTGCCTTCCTGTCTTTGTCCTTACCTCCATTCGTCCCTACCCCCATCCGACGCCAGCGTCCAGGTTCTGCTGGAGCCACGGGCCCCAAGCAAAGAGCTAAAAGCTAAGAGCCAAGAGCTGCCTTTGGGTACTTTCGTTCCATCCCTCCCGTGACCGACGGGCACCTCGTGCGCTTGCCGGAGAGCCCCTAAACTGATGGCTGGAGAGGTTTCCGTGACTATTGACGAGGAACTGACTGTACTCGAAACGCAACTGCGCCGGTTGAAGATCGAGTACGAGGTGTACTTCAGCAATCCAACCAAGAAGCCGCCCACTGACGTCGAGTGGAAGGTGCTAAGCCTGCTGCGTAAATTCAGCGACGGCAACCGGATGAGCTTCGCCCAGCGTTTCCACTACAACGAACTGGCGCAGCGCTATGCCATCTACAGCGATCTGTGGCGCAAGAAGAGCCGCATACGGGAAGAAGGCTACCGCCGGCCGCAAGATGCGCTGCTTTCGGTCCAGGGGGTGCGTCCCGAAGAGCACGAGCCAGAACACCGGGCCTACGGAGTCGGACATGCAGCCGCAGCGGCGGTGGAAGAGCCTTTTACGGTGCAGTGCTCCGACGCCCGCAAGGAACGCGAGCAGGTGGAAAAGCTGTACAACGTTCTGACGGAAGCGAAGAAAAAGGCAGGCGAAGCAGTGTCCGGAAACCTTGAGAGCTTCGCATCTTTCGTGCAGAAAAAGACCGACCAGATTCGCAAGCAGCACGGCTGCCCCAGCGTGGAATACACGGTCGAGATGCAAGGTGGCCAGGTGAAGTTGAAGGCCAAAGCCAAGACTTAGATATCGCGAACCAGATTATTTTCCTGGTGACAAAAACCAAGGACACCGCAGTGCCCGCTTCAGGCACTCGGTGTCCTTGAATTGCTTGCGGAGAACCTTGCCGGTCTTACTGATTGGCGGCTGGTTTCTCCGCCGGCTTCTTCGCGGGCGCGGCCATCTTCGGCTTCCAGAAATCCGGATCGGCCTTTACCCACTCATCCGAGGCATAGCTCATGCGCGGGTTGAACTGGAACAAGTTCGATTGGCTGGACTCGATAGCTGCAGCCTCCAGTTCGCCGAGTTTTTTCATCCCGTCGGCGCCCAACGCGGCTTCGAACTGCTTTCCCTGCACAAAGGAGTGGTCAATTTCCGACGCCGACTTCATGGGAGTGAAGACGAGGTAGGTGCCGCCCTCCTGGCCATAGACCGCTTCGTATGTGGCCCAGTGCGCGTCGGGAATCTTGTCATACGCAGCGATGACAAGCTTGACCAGGTCGTCCCAGTCCTTGTGGTGCCCCGGGCGCACATGGAACAGGGAGATATCAAAGTAGCGCATGTGGGCAATATCGACCTGGGCACGCAGGCTGTACTCCTCGCTAAACACAAACGAGCCTCCGTCGACGTCACTGAGTAGCTCACCATCCGCCAGGGCGGCACGCTCAAGCGCTGCGCCGAGTGTGGCGTTCTTCTGGGTCGCCTGGCTGTCTTTCTCCCAGGCTTCGAACGAATCGTAACCAATCAAGAACAGAGCGCGCGGTTTGCCGGAAAGAGAGTCTACAGCCAGGTAGTGCGTCGGCCACTTGGCGCGGCTGAAGGCTTGCACAAATGCGCTCTCGGCCTTGTCATGCGTCGAGCCACCCTTCCCCGGTTTCAAGAACTCGCGAATGATATTGAGCACCTTGGGCGGCGCATTCTCCTGCGCCGCGGCTGTGCCTAACCCGCCGAACAGCAGAGACAACCCCAACAGGAACCTCATGAATCTTTTCATGGATGCCGACCTCCTCAAGTTTTGGATAGATTTAGAGAAATCCCAACTGTAGGGAAAAATTCAAAGCCCATTTGTTAGACGGGCGGAGACTACCCGAGAGACAGGAACCAAGTCAAGGAAGGCGCCTTGTATTACGATACAGGTGCCGCTTGAAGGCGCAGCATTTTGTAGCGTCGTGTCAGATGACTGATGCGTGCCGAGCCGTACTGATAGAATTTCCCGCTGCCTCTTTCAGGGGCTATTCTCTATCCGAGGCCTGCTATGTCCAAGGTCCAACGCGCCATCCTCAGCGTGACCGATAAGAGCGGACTGGTGGACTTCGCCCGCCAGCTTTCCGGCATGGGCGTTGAGCTTATTTCGACTGGCGGCACGGCCAAGCTGCTGCGCGATTCCGGCATCAGCGTCAAGGACATCTCCGAACTCACGGGCTTTCCCGAGATGCTCGACGGACGCGTGAAAACGCTACATCCCAAAGTACACGGAGGTATCCTGCACCGGCGCGAGAACCCAACGCACCGCAGCGCCATCGCCGAGCACGGGATTCAGGCGATTGACATGGTGGTGGTCAATCTCTACGCCTTTGAGAAAACCGCAGCCACGCCCGGCGTGCACTTTGAGGAGTTAATCGAGAACATCGACATCGGCGGGCCCTCGATGATCCGCTCTGCCGCCAAGAATTTTCAGGACGTGGCGGTGGTGACTTCTCCCGCAGACTATGACTCCATCGCCGACGAGATGGCCAAGTCCGGCGGCGAATTGTCGGCTGCCACCAAGTGGCGTCTCGCGCAAAAGGCTTTTGCGACCACTGCGGCTTACGATTCCGCCATTGCCTCAACGCTGGAACGGGTCAGCGCCAACGGCCATTTCGACTTCCGTCCTGAAGACGGATTCCCGCAGACCCTGCGTCTCTCCTTCAACAAAATCATGGACCTGCGCTACGGCGAGAACCCGCACCAAAAGGCTGCCATGTACTCCGACGGCTCGGGCACGGGCGTGGCCAATGGACGACAGCTGCAGGGGAAGGAACTTTCCTACAACAACATCGTGGACTTGCAAGCGGCGTGGGATCTGGCGCAGGAGTTTGACGAGACGGTATGCGCCATCATCAAGCACACCAATCCGTGCGGCACGGCTACCGGCAAGACTCTGCGTGAGGCTTATCAGAAGGCCTTGCAGTGCGATCCGGTTTCCGCTTTTGGCGGCGTAATCGGCGTGAATCGTCCCGTGGATGGTGAGGCTGCGGAAGAAATGGCCAAACTTTTCCTCGAGGTGATTGCGGCACCGTCGTTCGACGAGGCCGCCAAGGCGAAGTTCGCCACCAAGAAAAACCTTCGGCTGGTGGAAATCACCCACGCTCCGCAGAAATGGGTGCTGAAGAATGTATCCGGCGGAATCCTGGTGCAGGATGCCGACGTCAGGCCCTTGGAGGAAAGCGATCTGAAGGTTGTCACCAAGCGCCAGCCTACCGGGGAGGAGAAACGCGCTCTGCTGTTCGCCTGGAAAGTCTGCAAGCACGTGAAGTCGAACGCGATCCTCTATGTACGGGATGGGCAGAGCGTGGGCGTAGGCGCGGGCCAGATGAGTCGAGTGGATTCCTGCAAAATCGGGGCGATGAAGGCCGTGCTGCCGCTAAAGGGTACAGTCGCCGCCTCGGACGCGTTCTTTCCATTCCCGGATGGAGTAGAAGAGATTGCCAAGGCCGGCTCCACCGCGATCATCCAACCCGGGGGCTCGGTGCGGGACCAGGAAGTAATCGAAGCCGCCGACCGGCTGGGGTTAGCAATGATCTTCACGGGGGTGAGGCACTTTAGGCACTAGGGCGTTTTTGATTGTTGATTGTTGAGTGAAAACCTAAATCGAGCCGCGGTTTTCAATCAACAATCAAGAATCATCAATCCCACTAGTCCCTGTACCTCCGGTCGTTGCTTCACCCGGTTCCGAGTCCCGGTTTCTCGCGTCTTTCCGCCGTCAAAGGTTACAATAGAAGCACCCGGCAGCAGCGGTTCGGCATCCAATCGCTATGGTTTTGGGTACCCGAAGGTCCTCGATGAAGAGTATTTACCGCCCTTTTCTTGTGTTGTTAATGGCCGCCGCTGCGTTCGCGCAGGCCCCTGCATCCACGGATTCCAAGCCGGCTAGCCCGCCTCCAACCCGCAAGGTGGACAAAGCCGCTGCTTACTACCACTACGCCCTGGCTCACATGTACGAGGAACAGGTGGCGGTGTATGGCCGCAGCGAGTTGGCCACCAAGGCCATCGAGGAATACCGCCTGGCCATCGAAGCCGATCCCACGTCGCAGTACCTGACCTCCGCGCTGGCTGAGCTTTATGCCAAGACTGGCCGCATCCGCGACGCCGTAGTCGAGGCCCAGGACATCCTGAAGCGCGATCCTACCAACCTGGAAGCGCACAAGCTCCTGGGCCGGATTTACCTGCGCTCGCTGGGCGACATTCAGGCCGGGACCGGTTCGCAAGACGTGCTCAAGCGGGCCATCGAGCAGTATGAACAAATCATCAAGATTGAGCCGGACAGCGTGGATGACCACTTGCTGCTCGGCCGCCTCTACCGCCTGAACAACGACCTGCAGAAGGCGGAGAACGAGTTCAAGATGGCGGTCAAGCTGCAGCCGGATTCCGAGGAAGCGGTCACCACGCTCGCCTATCTTTACAACGAGGAAGGGGATACTCCCCGCGCGGTGGAGGCCTTAAGTTCCGTTCCTGACGCGGCGCGTTCCGCCAAGCTGTATTCCGCACTGGGCTACACCTACGAGCAGCAGAAGCAGTACAAGAACGCGATTAACGCCTACAAGCGGGCGATTGAACTCGATCGCGACAATCTCGACGCTATTCGCGGCCTGGCCCAGAATCTGATGAACGACGGCCAGACCGACGCCGCGCTTGAGCAGTACAAGATCATCGCCGACGCCAATCCAGAGGACGCGCAGACCTACATGCGCATGGCCGAGATTTACCGAAAGAGCGGCAAGTTCGACTTGGCGCTCGACAACCTGAAGAAGGCCGAGTCCATGGTGCAGGATGTGGTTGAGGTGCCCTACAACATAGCCGTCGTTTACCAGGCGCAAGGCCGCTACGACGAAGCCATCCAGGTGCTGCAGACCCTGCTGAAGAAGACCGAGAAGGCCGATGCCAGCTACACCCAGGGTGAAAAGAATAACCGCGCGGTTTTCCTGGAGCGCCTGGGCACGATTTATCGCGACAACAACAATAGCCAGCAGGCGCTGGAAACCTTCCGCAAGATGTTGACCCTGGGCGACGAGAACGCGATCCGCGGCTACCAGCAGATCATTGATACCTACCGCGAAGCCAAGCAGTGGCAGCAGGCCACCGACGCCGCCAAAGAAGCAGTGCAGAAGCTGCCCAACGACCGCGGTCTGAAGATGGTCTATGCGTCTCAGTTGGCCGACATGGGCCAAGCCGATGCCGGCTTGCAGCAGGTGAAAGCGCTGCTCAAGGGGGCTCCGGAGGACCGCGAGGTTTACATCGCGCTGGCGCAGATGTATAGCCGCCTGAAACAGTGGCCGGATGCCGAAGAAGCTCTGAACCAGGCGGAACGGCTTTCCACCAAGGAGGATGACAAGGAGTACGTGACCTTCCTGCGCGGCTCCACCTATGAGCGCCAGAAAAAATACGAACCAGCCGAGGAGATGTTCCGCAAAGTTCTGGAAACTGATCCCCAGAATGCGATGGCGCTCAATTACCTCGGCTACATGCTCGCGGACCGCGGCATCAAGCTGGAAGAGGCGCTTAACTTGATCAAGAAAGCCGTGGATCTGGAACCCGCCAGTGGCGCCTATCTCGACTCGCTGGGCTGGGCTTACTACAAGCTGGGCAAGTACGAACTGGCGGAAGACAATCTGATCAAGGCATCACAACGGATCGGGACCGATCCCACCGTGCAGGACCATCTCGGTGACTTGTATCAGAAGACCGGACGCCTGAAGCTGGCCGCGGTACACTGGGAGCGCGCACTGGCGGAGTGGAACAAGACCGTAGCTGCGGAAGCAGACCAGACTGACGTTGCCAGAGTGCAGAAGAAACTCGAGTCGGCCAAGATGAAGCTGGCCAAAGAAGAGTCAGATAACAAGTAGCCAGTACCCACTAGAGCCATGAATCACGTAGGGACAGCTGTCCTCGGCTGTCCAGCCGAGCGCAGCTCGGCTTTTCTTATGGAGTGAACATGAGTACTGAAACTGTCATCCGCGAGGCCACTTCCGGCGATATTCCGGAGATTCTTCGCCATCGCCAGGGCATGTACGAGGACATGGATTACAAAGACCCGCAGGCCCTGGCCGCCATGATTTCAACCTCAAGACCCTACCTCTCCGAAGCTATGGCAAACGGCTCCTTCCGAGGCTGGCTGGCGGTGGTGGGGACGCAAGTCGTGGCGGGCGGCGGAATCGTGATTAGTCCCTGGCCGAGCCATCCTGATGATACTCAATGCCGCCGGGCCACCATTCTCAACGTCTACACCAATCCCGCGCATCGTCGAAAAGGCATCGCCCGGCAACTCATGTTGACCATGATCGCCTGGTGCCGAAAAGAAGGCTTCGCTTCTGTAACTCTTCATGCCAGCAAAGATGGCCGGTCGCTTTACGAAGCTTTGGGGTTTCAGCCGACGAATGAAATGCGACTGACGCTCTCGGCAATTGTTGATCGATGATTTTTGATTGAGGCGTTCGGGCCCCGTGGTTTTCAATCAACAACCAACAATCAAAAATGAACAATGCTATCCTTCTCCCATGCTGGCCGATTACGCGGTCCGGGTGGAGGACTCCCGCGGACGCCGTTTCCCCGAGCCCAGGCATCCCTACCGCAACGACTTCCAGCGTGACCGCGACCGTGTCATCCACTCCCGCGCCTTTCGGCGGCTCGAGGCCAAGACTCAGGTTTTCACCCGCCGCTACTCGGATCACTTCCGCAACCGGCTGACGCACACCATCGAAGTAGCACAGATTGCCCGGACCATCGCGGCCCAGTTGGGGTTGAACGTTGATTTGGTCGAGGCTCTGGCGCTGGCGCACGATGTCGGCCATCCTCCTTTCGGCCACGCTGGCGAAAAGGCGCTCGACACCGCCATGCGCGAGCACGGGTTTTTCTTTGACCACAATCTGCACGCGTTGCGCATCGTTGAGGATTTCGAATTGCGCTACGCGGCCTTCCGCGGACTCAACCTGACCTTCGAAGTTCGTGAAGGCATCATCAAGCACTCGCACGACTACCGCGCTGATGAGTTCCCGGAACTCGCCGAGTACCTGCTGGACCGCCGCCCGCCGCTCGAAGCCCAGCTCATCGATCTGGCCGACGAGATTGCCTACGACACGGCTGATCTCGACGACGGCTAAGAAGCCCACCTGCTGACTCTGGAACAAGTCTGCAACGGGGTTCCTGTCTTCGGGCGCTTTTATCGAGAAGCGGAGCAGATGTATCCCGATGCGATCGAGAAGCTGAAGTTCAATGAAGCGCTGAAACGCATGCTGGACCGGCTGGTGGGAGACCTGATCTCGAACATCGAAGTGCAGATTGCTCTCGTGGGAATCCGCAGCCTGGATGACGTTCGTGCCTGTTCTCGCCGGCTGGCCACTTTCAGTCCCGCGGTGGAGAACGAACGGCGTGAGGCCAAGAATTTTCTTTATGCCAATCTCTATTTCAGCGCGGCGCTCGATCCGGAAAAGAACGACGCCGAGCGAGTGATTGGCGAACTGTTCAGGTTCTGGATGGAAAAGCCGGAGAACCTGCCTTCGAGCTACCAGGAAAAGTCGAGCAAGGACCCATTGCCGCGAGTGGTCTGTGACTATATCGCCGGCATGACCGACAACTACATCTACGAGCAGTACGAGAAGTATTGCGGGAAGGCGGACTAACCACTATTTCCAATTGCCGATTTCCAAGTGCCAAGTGAACGACTCCACATTCAATGGCAATCGGAAAATTGAAAATCGAAAATTTATTTCTCTCCTGCCACCGCCGTTACCACATCAAACAGCACCCGAAACCCGCGCCGCACTTCTTCCACGCGGATACGTTCGTCGTTTCCGTGCTCGGTACTTCCTTCCTCCTCTGTGGCTGTATAGGGCGAAAATCCATAGGAGTTGATTCCCAGGGGTCGATAGCGCTGGTTTTCGGTGTAACCACTAGTCAGGCGCGGCGCCACCGGGGTGCCGGGAAAATACTGCTGCGACACTTGCCGGATCGCGTCATATAGGGCGGTGTTCGTGGGTGAGTAATTGGCCTTGCGGAACTCCGCATTCTGCGGCTCGACGGTCACATTGGGATCGTTCACCACCCGGCGAATCGATTCCAGGAACTCTTTGGGGTCTTCTCCCGGGAGCAGGCGCACATCGAGGTTGGCCCAGGCGTCGGGCGGGATCACATTGGTTTGCTCCGAGCCGCCGAGCATGGTCAGCGAAATCGTGTCCCGCAGGAGGAAATTGAGCGACTCGTCGCGCTCCACCTGCTCCTGAAATTTCTTGTCTTGCAAGGCCTGCTTGATATTCCGGAATTTCTGTGCCCGCTCTGGGGGTTCGTAAGACGCCATATCCTGAAGGAATTCCTCAACCACGGGCAGCACCTTCAGCGGTGTGTGGTACGCCGCAATTCGATCCAGTGCCTGTACCAACCGGTTGGGCGCCGAATCCGGGATGGGACGCGAGCCGTGTCCCGGACGCCCGTGGGCCACCAAGTGCAGCCAAAGCGGCGTCTTCTCACCCACGTCCACGCCGATGTACTTCACCTTGCCGCCCTCCAGCAGGTTTTCTCCGCCTTCATTGATCAGGAACTCGGCGTTCTCCAGGAGAGCGCGCTGGTTTGCGATCATCCAATCGCTGCCGGTACCGGCGGCCTCCTCGTCGCTGACCGCCAAAAAGATCACGTCTCGATTGAGCGGTATCTTCTCGCGCTTGAGCATGACCATGACCACCAGTTGTGCCAGGCCCTCACTTTTCATGTCCTGGGCGCCGCGGCCGTAGATGGAGCCAGCGATGGTGGCGGCGCTGAAAGGTGGCATCTTCCAATGTGAGGCATCACTGGTGACTACATCCATGTGGTTCAGCAGGATGATCGGCCGTTTCGCTTCGGAAGTTGTATGAGGGATCCTGGCCCACAGATCGGCCCGGCCCGGCACGTAGTCGAACAGCTGGTTCTCAATCCCTTCCTGGTCGAAAATTTTCTTGAAGAAAGCAGCGGCGCGGACTTCGTTGCCGGGTGGGTTGGTAGTGTCGATGCGCAGATAATCCTGCTCCCACTCGACCGCGAGATCGGAAAACTGCTGCAATCGATCGGGCGGGATACTCGACGAGGCCAACGTCTGCTTCGTCGCTTGGGCGGACTGAGAAGTTGCCTGGGACCAACCGAGCGCGCTAGCAATCATCAGGAACAGGGCGGTCAGCAAACAGCAGCGATTGGCCTTGGACATTCCATCTCCTGAGGCAAATTCCGAGCTTTAAGCCTACGCAGTTTTTATATCAGGTTTTGCCAAAATTACCCTGCGGCCGAATTTTGTCCTCCCACCGACGCCCGAACGGCGTTACAATGTATTGCAAATCAAGGATTTAGCTTTCAGGGAGTTTGGCATTTGACCTGTTATAGACAGTGCAGGTGCCGGTTTTGTGGGCACCGATGTCTCAGGTCCCAATCGTTCACCACGCCCGCAGGGCGTACTGGAGCGGAGCGTAAACGCTCCCCCAACTTGGAGGAAGTTGAAATGAAGAATCGCGTATTCATCGCACTGCTGCTGGCCGTCGTGCTCGGGCTTCCGGCCTTCGCGCAGCAAACCACACAGGATCAGCCCGCCGCCAACCAGCCTGCAGCAACTGACCAGAATGCCGCCGCTCCCGCCACCGTGGGAGCCACCGGGAAACAACCTCTACAGCCACAGACCCACGAAGGCTTCTGGGGCAGAGTGAATCCGTTTGCTCGCAAGAAATACGTGCAGCGGCAAGTCCAGCCCGTCCAGGACCGCGTCAACGAACTGGACGAACTGACTGCGGGCAACACCAAGATGATCAAGGACGTGGATAGCCGCGCGCAGGAAGGCATCCGCCTCGCTTCCGCCAAAGCCAACGAGGCCGATCAGCACGCAATCGAAGCCGGCAACAAGGCCCAGATGGCGCAGCAAACGGCGACCCAAGCCAACACCCGTCTCACCACGGTGGAACAGGTGGTGGGCAACATCGATCAGTACAAGGCCGCCACGCAGACTGAGATCCGTTTCCGTCCCGGCCAGAGCGTGCTGAGCAAGAACGCCAAATCCGCTCTCGATGAGATGGCCACCCCGCTGAAGAGCCAGCGCGGCTACATCATCGAAGTGCAGGGCTTCTCCTCAGGTCACGGCCAGGCCGCCATTCAGACTTCGCAAAAGATGGCGGATTCAGTCGTACGTTACCTGGTGCTCAATCACGACATCCCGGTCTACCGGATCTTCGTGGTCGGCATGGGCAACGCTCCGGTTGCAACCGACGATCAGGCAGCCAAGACCAAACGCACCAGCGGTGGCCGGGTGGAAATCAGTCTCCTGAAGAACGATCTGGAGCAGCTGGCTTCCACTTCGACCACGCCAGCGCCCGCCAGCCAGGACCAGCAGGCGCCCCCCAAGTAGAGTTAGGACGACGGGCCTACCGCCCGGAGCCCTCCCCCAGGAAAAGCCTCTTGCGCAAGCAGGAGGCTTTTCTGCTTTTAAGAAACAGGCACCTACCCCTGGCACCCGTATAATGCCCGCCGTGCCTTCGGCCAGCCCGACCAACGCCACGAAGTCGGCCATCCGCAAAGCCGGACTCTTCTACTTCGTCTGGGTGATGTTCTCCTACTGCACGGGTGGACCCTTCGGACTGGAGGACATGGTCACAACCTCAGGTCCCGGGATGACGCTGATTTATCTGCTGGTGATTCCGTTCTTTTGGTGCATCCCGGTCTCGCTGGTTTCGGCCGAACTGACGACCGCCATGCCGGTTGAGGGCGGTTTCTATCGCTGGGTGCGCGCCGGGTTTGGGGATTTCTGGGGATTTCTCGCCGGATGGTGGAATTGGTGCGCTTCATTCCTGCTGGGCAGCGTCTATGCCGTGCAGTTTTCAGATTACCTGGGCTTCTATTTCCCGGAACTCACAGGATGGAGGCATTACCTCGTCTCCCTGGCCATGGTCGCGGTGATTACTTACATCAATGTGCGCGGGATTCAAATGGTGGGCAAATTCGCCACGGCGCTGGAACTCTTCATTCTGCTTCCAGTGCTGGTGCTGGTGGTGATCGGATTGGCCAAGTGGCATCACAATCCCTTTGTTCCGGTTGTCCCTCCCCATCAGCCGTTGTTCAACGTGTTCGGGGTGGGGCTGGCGCTGGGACTCTGGCTGTACTCGGGATACGAACAACTTTCGACGGTCGCCGAGGAGGTTGATAACCCGCAGCGGAGCTATCCGCTGGCTTTGGCGCTGGTGGTTCCCATGTCGGTCGCGGCCTACTTCTTGCCCACTCTGGCATCGCTCGCAGCCCTGGGCAATTGGGGGAGCTGGCATACTCGGTATTTCTCAGATGCCGCCCAACTCATCGGTGGACCTTGGCTCGGCGCCTGGATGACGCTGGCCGCCATGATTACCTGTGTCGCGCTATTGAACGGAACCATTCTGGCCTCGACGCGCATGCCGTTTGCCATGGCGGAAGATGGTTACCTCCCGCACGCTCTCACCGGCGTCCATCGGCGGTATGGGACGCCGTGGATCGCCATTATCGTGTCCGCAGTGGTGTATGGCCTGCTCGCCATGCATTCGCTGGTGCAACTGATCGTTATCTACAACTGGCTGCGCGTGGCCACCACGGTCATGACCGTGCTGGCAGCCTGGCAACTGCGCCGCAAAAAACCGGATATGCCGCGTCCGTTTGTCATTCCCGGCGGACGGAAGGGATTGCTCTACTGCATCGTTGCAGTCGTGCTCATGAGCGCCGTCGCTCTGCTAGGCAGCGACCGGTATGGGCTGTTATGGGGGCCGGTGGCGCTGGCGCTGGGGCCGGTGGTGTATTGGGCATTGCGGAGAAGAGCCTCTGGTAGCTGACCTGCGCATGGGAAACAAGGGAATCTCGTACGGCACGCAGCGGATCAGGAACAATGCTTGAACAATCTGCAATTCCGGTATAGCTTCGTAAGAACTGCGCGGCGGTTCTTATCGTTTCCATCCGACCGTGCTGAGGGCAGGCCGTTGGCGTTGCAGTCCAGCTGACAATTCCACGCCTTGTCCAGAGGGGAGATAGGAAATGACTTCGTATGGGTGTGCCCATCCCCGGAAGGTGACGGGCACGTTGCAGTTCGATTTCGCTCGTCCCACTGCTCCGAACGGTCCGCGGTACTCAGCACCGCTGTCTGTCAGCGTCTGTGAGGACTGCGGGCGCATGGAGTTTCATGACAATTCTCAAACCCAGCTCTGCGCCTGGCTAAAGGGTGCCGCCGAGCAAACTGCGTAGGGGCGCCCTGGCCGCGACCTTTCAAGAACAGCAACCTAGTCAGCTCGGAGGTAATACCTCAACTCACCCAATCCAGAAATTTGTACCAGGCTCCCGCGAACGGTAAGAACCACGGCTTGCCGTTGTACAGGCCGAGGGGCGCGCCAGGGAACGGAATCCCCACAAAGGGATTGTCATTCTTTTCGCCTGCGATCATCTCCGCCATCTTCTGTCCCTGCCAGGTCGCCATGGCGACGCCATGTCCCGCGTAGCCGACCGCATAGTAGATGCCGTCCATTTGCCCGGCGTGCGGCATGATGTCGAAAGCAAAATCAAGCGTCCCGCCCCAGACGTATTCGATTTTCACGTCGCGCAACTGGGGATACACGTCGATCATGCCGCGCCGCAGAATTTCCGCGCTCTTCCGGATGGAGTCTTCAGTTTCGGGGAAGAACGCCGCCCGTCCGCCGAATAGCATGCGCCGGTCCGGCGTCAGCCGGTAGTAGTAGAGATAATTCTTGGAGTCGTAAATCATGCGGTTGCGTGGGCTCAACTCGCGCGCCAGCGCCGCGGGCAGCACTTCCGTGGTGATGATGTAGGAGCCGATGGGGATGATTTTCTTACGCAGTGCCGGAGTCGCCGCTCCGGTGTAGCCGCTGGTGCCGACGAACACGTCGCGTGCCCAGAGGGTTCCGCGGGATGTCGTTACCTTCCAGCCCGGAGTCCCAGGCCGCGCTTCACGCTCAATTTTTTCGACCTGAGTATTTTCCAGGATCGTCGTGCCGGCCTTCACCGCCGCCCGCGCCAGTCCCGCCACATATCGCGCCGGATTCAGGCCGGCACTGACCTCATCCACCATGCCGCCGTAATAGATCGACGAGCCGATTTCGGTTTCCAGTTCGTGGCGCGGGACAATCCGCAACTGGTGATTGAATTCGCGTGCAACCACCTCTGCCTGGTAGGCGTAGTCATCGAAATGCTTCTGTTTGCAGGCCACCTCCAGGTGTCCGCAGCGGGAAAAGTCGCAATCGACGCTCTCTTCACGGACGATCTGCTCCACACAATCAATTGAGGCCAACGATGCGGTGTACAGGCGCTGCGTCCGCTCGCGTCCGTACATGGAAATCAGTTTGTTGACCCCAAGTTTGAGCCCAGTGAGCACCATGCCGCCGTTGCGCGAGCTCGCTCCCCAGCCGATGGTCTGAGCTTCGAGCACGGCAACTTTCGCACCGCCACTGGCCAGTGTCCGCGCCGCCGAAAGCCCGGTGAACCCGGCCCCAATCACCGCCACGTCCAGGCGTTCGGGCAGTGACTGTACCGGATCGCTTTGCGGCATCTCCGCCGTGGTCAGCCAGTAGTTTCTTTCTTGAATAGGCATGATTAGCTCGACTTCGCCCTTCCTGAGTCCCGCTAATCTACTAGATTGTCATGCCTAGCAACAACCAAGGCTCCAATTCTACTGCGCGGGTTTGACTTGGCAGCAACCGCAGCCTAGCATTCTCGTTCGACCAAGACATGGGACACCTCGGATGATCGGCAAAACCATTGGCCACTACCGCGTGCTGGAAAAGCTGGGTGGCGGTGGCATGGGGGTAGTGTACGAGGCCGAGGACCTCAAGCTCGGCCGCCACGTCGCGCTGAAATTCCTCCCCGACGACTTGGCCCACGACCCGCAGGCGCTGGAACGCTTCCGGCGAGAAGCGCGTGCAGCCTCGGCGCTCAACCATCCCAACATTTGTACTATCCACGACATCGCGGAGGAAGAAGGCCTGCATTTCATCGCCATGGAGTTTATGGCGGGGCAGACGCTGAAGCAGCGCCTGGCAGCCGGCCCGATACCAGCGGATGAGTTGCTGGAACTGGCCGTCCAGATTGCCGACGCCCTCGACGCGGCGCACGCCGAAGGCATCGTGCATCGGGACATCAAGCCCGCCAATATTTTCCTCACCAAGCGTGGCCAGGCCAAGGTACTGGACTTTGGTTTGGCCAAGCTGACGGGAGCGCAGCTGGGAGCCGCCTCGGAGTCGGCAACCATGGAAGGCCACCTCACCAGCCCCGGAACCGCCGTGGGAACAGTGGCCTACATGTCGCCCGAACAGGCGCGTGGCGAGGACCTCGACCGCCGCACTGACCTGTTTTCCTTCGGCGCCGTGCTCTACGAAATGGCCACGGGCCGCATGGCATTTTCGGGAAACACCTCAGCGCTGATCTTCGACTCTCTCTTGCACAAAACGCCGACCTCTCCGGTGCGCGTCAACCCGGAGCTGCCCGCCGAACTTGAGTACATCATCAACAAGGCCCTGGAAAAAGACCGCGCGCTGCGTTATCAGAGCGCGGGCGAGATGCTGGCCGACCTGAAGCGGCTGCGGCGGAATTCCAGTTCCACCAGAGTCGAGGTTGCAGGCCGGGAGACGGAACCGCAGCGGCGGAAAGTAGTGTGGGCGTTGGGCGCGGCTGCCCTGCTGGCGTTCATCGCCGTGGGCGCATTCCTGTGGCGCGGCCGAAGCACCCACCAGGAGATTTCCTCCGTGGCCGTGCTTCCCTTCGTCAACGCCGGCAACGATCCCAACACCGAATATCTGAGCGACGGCATCACCGAGAGCCTGATCAACAATCTCTCGCAGTTGCCCAACCTGGCGGTTATGTCCCGCTCATCGGTGTTTCGCTACAAGGGGAAGGATGTCGATCCCCAGACCGTGGCGCACGATTTGAAAGTCGAAGGCGTGATCACAGGACGCATCGTCCAGCGGGGTGACCAGCTACTGATCAGCGCCGAACTGATCGACGGGCGCACCAATCGCAATCTCTGGGGTGAGCAATACGACCGCAAAGTCTCCGATCTGCTGGCAATACAGCAGGACATTACCGGCGCCATCTCCGCCAAGCTGCGGGAACGCTTGTCCGGTAAGCGTGAAAAGCAAGTAGCCGAGGGCGGCACAAGTGATCCTGAGGCCTACCAGCTCTATCTCAAGGGCCGCTATTACTGGGAAAAGCGCACGCAGGATTCACTGGAAAGGGCCAAAGACTACTTTAACCAAGCGATCGAGAAAGACCCCAACTACGCGCTAGCCTATGTGGGCCTGGCGGACTACTACAGCGTGGTTGGCGACTATAGCCCGATACCGCAAAGCGAAACTATTCCCAGGGAGAAGGCAGCCGCGCAGAAGGCACTGGCCATCGACGATTCATTGGCCGAAGCCCATCTGGCCCTGGCCAGCTCCTATTGGGATGCGTGGGATTGGGCCGGGGCGAAAAGGGAGTTCAAGCGCACGCTCGAATTAAATCCAAACCTATCCAATGCACACCACTGGTATGGCCTTTTCCTGTCGTGGCACGGAAGCCACGATGAGGCCATTGCCCAGATCAAGCGGGCCATCGAACTTGATCCTTTGAACATGCGATATAACTCCAACCTCGGTCAAGCCTATGGCAATGCCCGACAGTTCGACCTGGCACTGGGCCAACTGAAAATCACCTCGGAGATAGACCCTGGCTTTGCCGATACACACAATCAATACGTGTCCGTGTACGAAGCCACGGGCAAATACGACCTGTGGCTCGAAGAGTGGAAAAAGTACGCAGCACTCAACCAGGACAAGGATGAGGCGACGATTGCAGACGAGGTCGCGCGAGTTTATGCCCGGTCTGGGTACCGCGCGGCGGTGACCCGGAGAATAGAACTGGAAAAACAACTCGCCACCCGGCGTTATGTTGATCCCACCTCAATCGCGTACTTCTATGCCTCGATTGGCGACCGGGAGCAGACCTTCCAATGGTTGGAGAAAGCTTATGCGGAAAGGGCACGCGGCTTGCAGGTCGTGGAGATCGCCCTCCCGCTCGACCCGTTTCGCTCCGATCCGCGCTATGTCGAACTGCTGAAAAAGATGGGCCTGCCGCAATAGAACACTGCTACAACACCGCCGTCTCGTGAATCGTCCTGCCTTCGGCGAAGCGCGCCAGATCCAGCAATGATGCGTCGATCAGTGCGGTCTTCCCGGACAGGATGAGATCACTTAGTATCCTCCCCGTCGCCGGCGCATGCATGATGCCGTGGCCACTGAACCCATTCGCCAGGAAGAATCCCGGCACGCCCGGCGCCGGCCCCAGAATCGGATGATGGTCGGGGGTCATCTCATACAACCCTGCCCACGCCCGCTTGGGATTCACGGCCAGGTTCTCAAACATCGGCACGCGGTCCGCTGCCCTCGTCAAAATCTTCTCGATGAATGCCGGTTCGAAGTCCGTCTTATATCCCGGCGTTTCTTCTGGATCATTCCACGCCAGCAGGAATCCCAAACCCTCCGGCCGGAAGTGGAACCCGTTTGACATGTCGATAATCATGGGCGCGGTGTGGGGGAACTGGTCAAACGGTTCCGTCGGAACCAACATGCGGCGCAGTGGTTCGACCGGCAGATCAACGCCGACCATTTTTGCGATCCCCGCCGCCCACGCGCCCGCGGCGTTCACCACCTTGCGGGTGGAAATAGTCCCCTTCGTGGTCTCTACGCCGGCCACCCCCTGCGCGTCGCGCTGAATGCCGGTCACCACGGCGTTCTTCCACAATTTGGCCCCGTGGTCGGCAGCCCATGTCATGAATCCGACCATGGCGCTGTAGGGGTCGACGAAGCCGTCGGTCGAGCAGAAGCTGCCACCCACGATGTCGTCCGCGCGAAGCTGGGGGAACATGCCGCGGATTTCGTCCGCCGTGATCAGACGGACATCTTTCAGCCCCATGGCCACCTGCTTCTGATAATTCGTGCGCAGGTACGCCATATGCTTTTCATTGGTCGCGCAGAACAGATACCCCTGCGGCCGGTAGTCGCAGGGATGTCCCAGCCGCTCATCGAAGGACGCATAAAAGGGAATGGAGTAAAGCGACATCTGGATATTCACCGGCGTAGCGAACTGCGCCCGCACCCCGCCCATGCTCTTACCCGTGGACCCTTTGCCCTGAGCCGTTTCCCGCTCGATGACCAGAACGTCTTGGCATCCGGCGGCGGTCAGGTGATAGGCAATGCTCGACCCCACAATCCCCCCGCCGATGATGACCACTTCTGCGGTGTGCATGAAGGTTCCAGCTCCGAGAACGAAGCATTGTAGTGCATCGCCGAGACCGCAGCCTCCTAGCCTACGGAAGACAAAATCGAGCCACGGATTTCACGGATATTCACGGATACTTCTAGAGAAATAGCTTGATCCGCGTAAATCCGTGAAAATCCGTGGCCCGTTCTTGCGGTTGCCCGAAGTTACTGCTGTGCCTTGAACCCTTCAGCGCGGCCCCTTAAACTAAAAAGATGCACACGCATGCCAACCACGGCGCGGGCGAACGGACGTCACGTGTCCTGCGGATTTCACTCGTCGCTACCCTGGCCTATATCGTGCTGCTGGTGGTTGCCGGGATCCGCGCCCACTCGCTGGCGCTGCTCTCCGAAGCCGGCCATAACCTCTCGGATTTCTTCGCTCTGCTGCTCTCTCTGATCGCCGTGTACCTGCACTCGCGGCCACCCAGCGCCACCAAGACCTACGGCTATCATCGCGCGGGAGTACTGGCCGCGCTGGTCAATGCCATCTCGCTGGTCGCGGTGTCGTTCTTCATTTTCTATGAAGCGTTCAAGCGCCTGCAGAATCCGCAGCCGGTGCATGCCCAAGTAATGATCGGAGTCGCCGCGGCCGGGGTGGTGATGAACGGGGCGATTGCGGTGGTTCTGTATCGCTCGGGTCGCGACGTCAACATTCGCAGCGCCTTCCTGCACGAAATTGGGGACACGCTTTCCACCGCGGCCGTGATCGTGGGTGGCTGGGCCATCATGGCGACCGGCCAGAACTGGATCGACTCAGCGCTTTCGCTCGGGATTGGTGCGCTGATCCTCTGGTCCGGCTTTGGAATTGTGCGGGAGACCCTCAACATCCTGCTCGAAGGCACGCCGCGCGGCGTGCACCTCGACCGTGTCGAAGCGGCCATCCGGACGATTGAAGGAGTGAATGACATCCACGACCTGCACGTGTGGAGCATTGGCTCGGAGACGCGCGCGCTCTCCTGCCACATCTCGATTGCTGATATTCCGCCATCAGCCAGCGAGCGCATTCTGCGCGATGTTAAGCAATGCCTGCACGAACAGTTTCACATCGACCACACCACCATCCAGTTCGAGAATGCCGTTTGTGAGGTGGCGCATGGGTGCGTGATTCCGGTGGGAGAGGAGCACGAACACAGCCATTGAGAACCAGCACTTGGCATTTAGCAGTTCGCACTTAGCCCGTACTGTCCGCCTTTCAAACGAGATTTATGGGCTAAGCGCTAAATGCTAAGTGCTGATTTCTTTCTGCTTCTCGTAAATCTCCCGCACCCGCTCAATCGTATCCGCCTCCTCCGGCAGCTTGTCCTTCCGCAACCGCACAATTCTGGGGAAACGCAGCGCGAATCCGCTCTCATGCCGGTCGGAGCGCATCATGTTGTTGAACGCTACCTCCAAGACTATCTTTGGCTCGACCACGCGACTGAAGCCCTGATCTTCGACCGTGTGTTCCAGAAACCACTGGGTCATCTCGCCAATCTCCACATCCGTCAGGCCGGAGTACGCCTTGCCGATATTCACCAACCGATCGCCATCGCGCACCGCGAAGGTGTAATCGCTCAGTACCCCGATGCGCTTGCCGTGTCCGTACTCGGCCGCTGTGACCACCACGTCCAGAGTGGCCAGCTCGCGCTTCAGCTTCAGCCAGGATTTCCCGCGACGTCCGGGCGTGTAAACCGACTCAGGATCTTTGATCATTAAGCCTTCGTTGCCGCGAGCCTGTGCTGCTGCAAACAGTTGATCGAGCTCCTGGGATGAGGACGCTTGAAACACCGGCGCGCGGATTACATGCGCCTGGGCCGCTGGTTCCGCGGATTCGAAGGTCAATCTCGCTTGCGCGTTGCGTGACCGCGCTTTCAGCGGGCTTCGGGGCATGGACAGTAATTGGTCGAGGACCCGCGCGCGCTCCTGCAGCGGAAGATCAATCAGGAGATCGCCCGCGGCATACAGCACGTCGAACACGAGATATGCCACCGGCACCCGTCGCATCATCTCTGCACTGACCTTCTTCCGACCCAATCGCTGCTGCAGCGCCGAAAACGGCTGCGCCCGGCCACCATCGTCCGAATAACTCCAAGCCACGATTTCTCCATCGAGGATCGCGTCCTGCGGCAGCCCGGCCAGCGCGTCCGGCAACTCTGGGAACGACTCGGTAATTTCGTCGCGGGTTCGGGAGAAGATGCGAACCTCATCACCGGCACAGTGCGCCTGGGCCCGGATTCCGTCGTACTTGTCTTCCACTGCGGCATTGTCGAAATAGCTGAGTGCTTCTTGCGCGGATTGCGCCGGACTGGCCAGCATGAATCCCAGCGGATGAAACAGCCGCATCTTTGCTTCACCCAATTTGCGAGCCAACGCGAGCTGCAGCGTCTCGCCGATGTCGCCCAGCAACATGTTGGCGCGCTGTACTTCGCCCGACGTTCCGCCGTAGGCTTTGGCGATTGCCTCCTCGACCAGGCTTTCCTTCAGCCCGATCCGCAGATCGCCAGTCATGATTTTCACGATATACTTGGCTTCAAGCGGGGTTGCCCGCAAGAGCAGTTCGCGAACCAGCGCACTTTTGGCGGCCGGGCCACGCGCTGCCGCAATCTGGCGGAGACGGTCTTGTGCTTCGAGCACACTCAAATCTGCTGGACCGGGGCGGCCAGGCAATACTTCTCCCGCGACCGCGCCTAAATCGCCCAGCCGGCGGTAAGCCGCAGTCAGCTCTGCTTCGCTTTTCCCCGCGAGTTCCGCAACTGCCCGCCAAAGCAGCGCCCCGCCCACCTGTAGCGTGGTCTCCTCCGATACCGGAAACGCCCGGCCAGATAAGAACACCGCTGAGACGGATGCCTCCTCCGGCGTGCGCGACTTCAGGTAGTCGGCGAGGATGGCGATCTTTTCCAGCTTCTTGGTGGTAGCCGCGATCCGCTCGCCGGCTTCGGACAATTTGTTCATTTTGGTAGCGCGGCGTGCCGCCGGCTGTCGGGAGGGCATCCTGCCCTTCCACCTGCTTAACCCAATCTAACTAGCGCGCCTACTTCTACTTAGCCCATCCTAAACGAACGCCGACCTGTGATACCCTTAAGTACTTGAGGCGTGCACCTCGGAAGGATCATCCAATACCCATGCGGTTCTTGCGAACAATGTGGCGTTTCCTGATCTCCGTCCAACTCCTGCCCGCGCTGGAGGGCGGAGAAGAGACTCTGGTCGGCGGACAAGCTGTGCTCGAGGGCGTGATGATGCGCTCCCCGCACGCCTGGGCCATCGCCTGCCGCAAGGCCTCCGGCGAGATCACCACGCACAGCGAACCGCTGGAGCGGCTATCGGAAAAGCATAAATGGATGGGCTGGCCCGTGGTTCGCGGTGTTATCACCCTGGGTCATGCCATGACGCTGGGCTTCCGCGCTTTGCGTTTTTCCGCGAATGCTGCGCTGGATGAGATTCCGCTCAACGACAAAGGCAAGAAGCTCGAAATCAGCGGCTGGATGGCGGCGGTCAACATCATATTCTCCGTCGGCTTCTTCGTTTTCATGTACAAATTCCTGCCGCTGGTGGCGGCCACGGAACTGAAGCGCGTCAACCCGCTGTTTGGCGAGCAGATCATTTTCAACCTGGTGGACGGCGTCATCCGCATCGCGCTGTTCCTGCTGTTTATCTGGGGAGTCTCGCTCTGGCATGACATTCATCGTGTGTACGAGTATCACGGCGCCGAGCACAAGACGGTATACGCGTTCGAGAACGGCGATTCGCTGGAGATTGGCGCGGTGCAAAAGTACTCGACCTATCACCCGCGCTGCGGCACCAGTTTTCTGATGACGGTAATGCTGATCTCCATCCTGGTGTACACCTTGATTCCAGTGACCACGTTCTGGGCGCGGTTCGGTGTGCGCATCGCGCTGTTGCCGGTGATTGCCGGGGTCTCGTACGAGATCATCCGCTTTGCCGCCAAGCATCGTGGATCGCTTTTCGCCCTGATGACCGCTCCCGGCCTTTGGCTGCAGCGCATCACCACCCAGCCTCCGTCCGACGACCAGGCCGAGTGCGCCATCCTCGCGCTGGATCACGCTATGGCGCTGGAAAAGCAGCGTGGCGGCGAATTAGTAATTGCCTAGCAGTTCTTCCTGCCGGACAGGCCCGTAGTAACACCCGAGCGCCTAGAATAGGATTCTCACATTAGTTCTCGGAGGAGGTTCCATGGCCATCTCGTCAACGGGAGAGCGCGGCGCGATCAAGAGATTAGTTCCGGTGATCCGGGGTTTATTGGACAAGCAGCACATCCGTGAGTACTTAGATCGGGGCAAGCGAACGGGGAGAGAACGCCTTAAGAGGAGGGACTTTGTTTGGTACGAGATTCTCCTTAGTTTTTCCACATGGGGGAACTCAAGAGGAGCCAAGCGGCTTGACTTCGACGCGCTGACCTACGAAAAGCTGTCAAGGCTCAAGCAGCCCAAACGCTCTAGTTTGGTTAGGAGGGAGTTCGCCGCCGCCGGACTGCGTTACGCCGACAAGAAGACGCTGTACTTGCTGCTCAACTTTGACCTGATTCACGACAAGGGCGGACTAGAAAAAGCCAAATGCGAGGTCTTAGATCCGACGGGACCCGATGCCAAATTGGAAGCCTTGCGGCAATACAAGGGAATCGGCGAGAAGTACGCACACAACATCATGATGGATGCTTACCATCCTGATTTCCATAGCTCCATTGCGGTCGATCAGAGGATAAAACGGATATCAAAGGAGCTACGGTTGCCAGCAAGGACGTATGCAGACTATCTATCATTTTACAGAAAGGTTGCCGCTGAAGCTGGCGTCCAGCCATGGGAACTAGACCGAGTTTTGTACAAGTGTAAGGCCGACATCGTGGAGACACTTGCTCGCAAGCACAAAGCCGCTTGAAGCGAGGCCAACGACCAACGACGAACGACCAACGACTATGTTTGAGAGACTCGACCAAATCGAAGCCCGCTACGAGGAACTGACGCAGGCCTTGGCCTCGCCGGAGATCGTCAAAGATTCGGCGAAGTTTCAGAAGACCGCCAAAGCCCACAGCGAAATCTCGCTCGTTGTTGAGCGATATCGTGAATACAAAGACTTGAAGAAGGGCATCGCGGAAAGCAGGGCCGTCCTCGCCGATGAGAAGGACCCCGAGATGCTGGCCTACGCTCAGGAAGAACTGGACAAACTGGAAGCGCGCGTGGCCGCGGTTGAAGAAGAACTCAAAGTTCTGCTCCTGCCCAAGGATCCTAACGACGAGAAAGATATCATCCTGGAAATCCGTGCCGGCACGGGCGGCGACGAAGCCACGCTGTTCGTTGCCGAGATGTTTCGTATGTACAGCCGCTACGCTGAAACCCAGGGCTGGAAGGTCGAGGTGCTTTCGACTTCCGAGTCTTCCATTGGCGGCCTGAAGGAAGTCATCGCCATCATCGAAGGCAAGCGCGTCTATTCGCAGCTCAAATACGAGAGCGGTGTACACCGCGTGCAGCGTGTTCCCGCAACTGAGCAGCAGGGGCGCGTGCACACCTCGGCTGTGACCGTCGCCGTGCTTCCCGAGGCTGAGGATGTGGACGTTAAGATCGAAGCCAAAGACCTCCGCATTGATACGTTCTGTTCATCCGGGCCGGGCGGCCAGTCGGTCAATACGACCTACTCCGCTGTGCGCATTACTCACTTGCCCACCAACACCGTGGTCAGTTGCCAGGATGAGAAATCGCAGATCAAGAACCGGGAAAAAGGCATGCGCGTGCTGCGTTCCCGCCTCTACGAAATGGAGATGCAAAAACAGCAGGAAGCGCTCGCCAAAGAACGCAAGGCGATGGTGGGCTCGGGCGACCGCAGCGAGAAGATCCGCACCTACAATTTTCCCCAGAATCGCGTGAGTGACCACCGCATCGGCCTGACCATCCATCAGTTGCAGGAGGTCATGGACGGCAAACTCCAGCCGCTGATCGAAGCGTTGATGACCCACTACCAATCCGAAAAGTTGAAAGCCGAAACAGCTGGCGTGGTGTGAAAGGCTCTACGGCGCGGAAGTTCTCGGTGCCCGCCGTACAGCAGTCGGCAGAGAATCTGTTTCGAGCGTGGCCAGATCCAAGACTTCAGACGCGTGCTGGATATCAATACCCACGATCTTGCCTTTGGCGTCTATATCGATGACCACGCCTTCCTGAATCTCCCGCGAATCTGCACTCGGACGAGAGTTCAGGTCGATGTACAGCGAGTCGGTCTCCTGGTCATAGTGCAGCTTCATGGTCTTTACCCTTACGGCACTGGAGTCTCAAAATCGCGATCGGGGAACGCGTTGTGCACGGTCTCGCCATCGGCCAGAGTTACAACGCGAAGCACTCGGTTTCCAAACTCCGGCACGATGCCCCAAAATCTAATACGGCCATCCGTTTGAATGGTCCGAGCAATGGGTCGGGCAAGAATTCTCTCGCACCACTCCGCCTGGATATATGGCCGCTTGCGCAAAACCTGCTCGCGAAAGTACCGGGTTGTCTTCATGACAGTTACGCGAATGCGCGCAAGTTCCTCGACCAACCCTACCTGAGATTATATATCCCACTACCCCGGGGAACCGTCTGTGGTGAAATAGACTAGTGCTCCTTCGCGACGCCCTCACCTCCGCTGTGGCTCGCCTCACCGCCGCTCACGTCCCCTCGCCACGGATGAATGCCGAGCTGCTGCTCATGTTTACGCTGGGCTGCGACCGCGCCTATCTCTACGCCCATCCCGAGCGTGAACTCACTGCGGAAGAAACAGCCCGCTACGAGGACGCCCTCGCTCAGCGCGCCCGTGGCATCCCGGCGCAGTACATCACCGGCCACCAGGAATTCTGGGGCATGGACTTCGTCGTGACGCCCGCTGTGCTCATCCCACGCCCGGAAACCGAGCACCTGATCGAAACCGTGCTGCCGCTGGCCCGGATGCTACCTGGTCCGCGCATCGTGGATGTGGGTACCGGCTCGGGCTGCATCGCGGTGGCCCTGGCCAAGGAGCTGCCTCAAGCCGAGATTCGCGCCACTGACATTTCTCCTGCCGCGCTCGAGATCGCGCGCCCCAACGCCGCCCGCCATCAACTCGAAAGCCGAATTCACTTCCACGAAACCGACCTGCTGCAGGGGCTCCAGCCCAATGCCTTCGATTTTGTGGTTTCGAACCCTCCTTACGTCGGGGAGTCGGAAGAAGACCAGGTACAACTGGAAGTCCGCAAGTTCGAGCCGCGCAACGCAGTGTTTGCCGGGCCGACGGGGCTGGAAGTCATCGAGCGCCTCGTCCCGCAAGCGCAAGCGGCGCTCAAACCCGGGGGCTGGCTGGTGATGGAGATTAGCGGAACGATTGCGAGCGGCGTGAGACGCCTGCTCGAAGACTGGACAAACGTGAGCATCACCAACGATCTGCAAGGAATCGCACGAGTCGCAGCGGGGCAAAGAAGTTTCTCATAAACACCCAGCCCGCCAAGAAGTGTTCCTGATCGGAACAAAAAAGGACACGCCGGGAACAGCGAGCCCCCCCTCTATGGAAGCACATCCACGGGCGCCAATCCACAAACTCGCGCACGGAATCCTAGAGCGAGGGTCGCCTTACTACCAGAGGTAGTAGCAAAAAGAAATACGGCGTTTGCCTCTTTCTTAGCGCTCCACTGCTCGTTTAAACTACCCTTCCTCAGGATCCCTGCCTGAGTTACTTGCTTGGGGTCAAAATCATGTTGAAACGTCTTATCTGTCTGCTATTTCTAATCACGGCGGCGGCCGCTACTGCCCAGACCGCCATAGAAGGCACAGTCCATGACAATGCTGGCAAAGCGGTGACCGGTGCCAGTGTTGCATTGCAACGTGCCGAAGGAAGCGTTGCCCAGCAAGCCACCAGCGATGCCAGCGGCAAGTTCCGCTTTGCCGCCGTGGAAGCCGGCGGCTACACCCTCAAAACCGAAGCCCCGGGTTTTTACCCGTCCAGCTACGATTTCGTCCTACGCGCCCGCCAGCCCATCTCACTCGCGGTGGAGTTGCAGCGCAAGGAATCGGTCCAGCAGGCGGTCGAAGTCAAGACCGCTTACCTGACTGTGGACCCGGAAAAAACCGGCAGCTCGTACACCTTCACGCACCAGGACCTCGATGCCCTGCCCGACCCCCTGACCAACACCACCAACAGCCTGGTCAACAATCTGATGCCGGGCGCCAGCGACAGCCACGACGACTTCCTTGCCATCCGCGGCACCGAGTTTTCGCTGCACGAATTCATCAACGGCGTGTCGTTTCTGGAAAATACCCAGCCTCAGTTCAGCCCCGGCGTCAGTCCGCAGATTTTCGAGACCGTGGACCTGATGACCGGTGGCTTCACCCCCGAATACGGCAACCGTTTCGGCGGTGTGCTCGACATCACCACCCGCTCCGGCGCCGACCTTGGCGGGCATGGCGACATCAACTTCCGCGGCGCTACGCTCGACAACTACGATCTCAACGCCGATTACGGTGGGCAGGCGGGCAAGCTGGGTTATTACTTCTTCGTCGATGGATTCACTTCCGGCCGCTTTCTCGAACCACCCCAGCCCGTGGAACTCTACGATTTCGGCAAGGGCTCCCGGGCCACGGCCCAGTTCGACTGGCAGGCCGGCACTCAGGACAACTTCAAGCTGCTGCTGATGGGCGGCGGCGACAACTTCCAGCAACCCAACATCACCGAAGACCAAGAGGGCGGACGCGATGCCCAACGCCGTCTCCGCCAGCAGACCGCCATCTTGACCTGGTTGCATACGTTCTCTCCACAGACCGTGGTTTCCACTTCGTTCTACGAGCGGGTGGGTTCTGATCGTGTGCTGCCTACGACCGATCCCGATACGCCGTATTCCGCGGCTTCGCGCGCACCGCTCACTGTCGGCCTGAAGAGCGACGTTACGCACTACTGGAACGGACACACATTCAAAGCCGGCGTGGATTTGGTCCGCCTGCGGGAAAACGAGAGCTTCTTCCTCAACAGCCGGGGCGATCCGGATGTATTCCCGGCGTTCGGCGGCGGGCTCATGGGCGGACAGGCCAGCGTTTACGGCCAGGATCATTTTTCGCCCTTTAGAAACCTGACCGTGGACGTAGGTGTCCGCTATGACTACTTCGACCTGGTGGATACGAGCGTCCAGACCAGCCCTCGGGTTGGATTCGCGTACCACTTCAACAAGACAAAATCTGTGTTCCATGCCGCCTACAACCGCTACTTCTCGCCGCCGCCCATCGAGTACTCACTGCTGGCCAGCTTTCTCGGGCATAACGCCATCGATCCCGGCCAGCGCGTAGGCAACGTACGCGCCTACACGCAAAACTATGTCGAGGTGGGATGGGCGCAGGAGATCGCCCCGCGGGTGAGCCTGGAATTGAACGCGTACCAGCACACCGGGCACAACAGCTTTGAAAATCACGAAATCAGTATTTCGCGGATTTTCGTGCCCATCAATTTCCGTACGGCGCGCTCCCGCGGCCTGGAACTCGTGCTCAACATGAAGCAACTGGAAAAGGTTGGCATCAGCGGCCGCTTCCAGTACGCGCTGTCCCGCACTTATTTCTATGGTCCGATTACCGGCGGCTTCGCGGGTGACGAACCCCTGGATCCCGGCGAGCGCATTATCCCGGCATTCGACCAGACCCACACCGGTACGGCCCAGATCTTTTATCGCCGCCGCTGGCGCGGTTTTTGGGCGGGCAGCGCGCTGCGCTATGGCAGCGGCACCATCATCGAGCACGGAGCGCGCCTGCCTCAGCATTTCACAGCTGATCTCGCCACCGGGCTCACCCTCTGGAATGCCGAGCCCCGCCGCCTCGATTTCGAGTTTGACGTCACCAACGTCTCCGACAGCATTTATCAAATTGCCAAGGAGAGCGAAGAGATTCCCATCCAGTACGCGCCTTCCCGCACTGTCGGGGGCAGTCTGAAGTTCCATTTCTAAGAACGCCGGACGGGTCTATGACCCGTCCGCCCAGTTCTCCATCACCGGATCCCCCGCCGCGCAAACACCTCCGTACGCCACCAGACGTTCGGCCCAGAGCCATAAGACTCCGGATAAAATTTCCTCTCAAAATTTCTAGCAAATTAATAAATGTCGATTGACAAGGTGTCTACTATCTAGCATAGTTCGTAAACCGTAGGACGTGGGTACCCAACCCACGCTTGCCTTACCCGGGTAACCCAGTTCTTGTTTGGATTGCCCTAACACGAATCTGTCTACCCGGAGCAACTTTGCTTGGCGTTGCTCACTTGCGTGAAGGAGGATTTTTGAGAATGCGCACTACAAATCTTTGGAACTCGTTAATGGCAGGTTTTTACGCTGTTGCCCTGTCTGCACTCTGCTTCACCGGGGTTTCGATTTCGGCCCTCCCCGCCTCTGCCCAGGATAGGCAGAGTGGCCCTATTGTGATGCATGAAGCCAAGCACGATGTCACCCCTTTACCGGCGCGCTTCCTGTCATCGCCGCCACTCCCGCCCGCGAATCGGATGGCGTTAGAGCCGTTGCCCTGGTCAGGGTCTCGACTCCCCAGCCACCAGGCCGACACCCTCGGCCAGGATGTTGAGATCGGGGGTTTCGTCAATACCATCCCTGGTCTAAACTTCGACGGCATAGCCCACGACGGTTTTGCTCCTCCGGACACCAACGCCTCTGTAGGCAGCACGCAGGTGGTGGAGACGGTAAACGTCAACTACGCCGTCTATGACAAAGCTACCGGGACCATCATCTCCGGCTATCCCAAGACCATCATCTCCCTGTTCAGCGGCTTTGGCGGGGTTTGCCAGGGTCCCAACATGAGCGATCCCGTGGTGAATTACGACAAGATGGCGAACCGCTGGTTGATCAGCTACATAGCGTTCGACAACAGTTTCAATGTGTTTGCGTCCTGCCACGCCGTCTCGAAAACCTCGGATGCCACGGGCCTCTATAATCGGTACGCACTGAACTTCCCCAATGGCAACCTGCCCGACTATCCCAAGGTTTCGGTATGGCCGGACGCCTACTACGAGACCGTCAACATTTTCGGTGGCGGGGGCAGTTTCTTTACTGGCGCTGAGGCTTGCGCCCTGAATCGCGCCGCCATGCTGGCGGGCAACACCATGACCTCGGTATGTTTCCAGCGAGGTTCCAACGACTACAGCTTGCTGCCCTCCGATCTCGATGGCGCCACGCTTCCTCCGAGCGGTGCGCCTAACTACCTGATTGAACTGGACGGGGTTTCTTTTACCAAGTTGGATCTGTTCCAGTTCCACGTAGACTTCGCCGTTCCCGCAAATTCCACTTTCACCGGGCCGGTAGCCGTCTCAATCACCAGTTGGACTCAGATCTGCGGCGCAACCAGGGCTTGCATTACAGAGCCTTCGCCGGGTGAGAAGCTCGATTCGATCGGGAACCGCCTGATGTATCGCTTTGCCTACCGTAATTTTGGGAGCTTCGAGTCTCTGGTGGCCTCGCACACCGTGAAGCCAACCAAAGGGACCGCGATCGGGGCTGTCCGCTGGTATGAAATTCGCAGCCCGGGCTCCTCACCCTCGGTCTTCCAGTCTGGCACTATCCAGCATAAGACCGCGAGCTTCTGGATGCCCAGCATCGCCGAGGACAAGAACAACAACATTGCTGTCGGCTTCAGCGTTGCCAGCAGCACTGTCAAACCCAGCGTCTTTTACACCGGCCGTATGCCGACCGATCCCGCGGGTAAGATGGAGTCCACCAAGGGCGTCGTCAAAGGTACCGGCGTGCAAACGGGTACCGGGAACCGCTGGGGCGATTACAGCAGCATGGCGATTGACCCCGTTGATGACTGCACCTTCTGGTATGCGCAGGAATACTACAAAGTAACCGGCGGCTTTAATTGGAACACGCGCCTCAATTCGTTCAAGTTCCAGACCTGCCAGTAAGCTCACTTAGGGCAGGGTTGGTGCGATTTTGAACGATCGATTATTAAACTTGGCCGCCTCGCGATTTTCGCGAGGCGGCTTTTTTTGCAAAAGATGACGTATTCGGTGGTGGACCAGAAGATGCCCACCTCGGGAGATAGATGCCGGGTAGAGACGTAGCTTGCTACGTCTCGCGTAGCGCAGGTTAAAAGTGAGACGTAATTCGTGGCAAGCTTTCGCCCCGCGGCGTCCTGACTGTTCTTACCAGCGCGTGGAAACGAGTTTGCCGCTGCGCTAGAATTGCCAGCTAGTATCTCTGCATTTGCCTGCCTGAACTGCGGATCTTGCACCGGCAGGAAATCCGCTTCGATTTTTCGAGCTGCGAAATTGAAAGAGGGTATTCATGTTGTCAAGATGGCTTTGCCTTTCGTTGCTGCTTGTAGGTGGCTTGATAGTGCCCTATTTGCCGGCTTCGCCCTGGGGGCGGCCCGGTTCTTCCCAGGAGCCCGGTGCCGCAGCCGCTGGGAACACACCCGCAACGCTCCCATCCACGGAGACCTTGCCGCGAGCGTACCCGGTGCTCACGATCCAAGACTGGTGTCCGGAAGTCGCAGGCAGGAAGCGCCCCTCAGTTCCGCACTGCCAACGCATCCTGAGCCGTGCCGACTTCGAGGAACTGGTCGAGGGGATCAATCCGAGAATGAGCAAGGCAGAACGACGCGATCTGGCGAAGGCCTATAGTGAGGTGCTTGCGCTTTCTCAGGAAGCAGTGAGAAGAGGATTGGACAAGAAACCACGGATGCAGGCACTTTTGCGTTATTCCCGTCAGAACATTCTGGCGCACCAGATGTCCGTGGAGCTCTACCGGGAGGCAGCCGCTGCCTCCCCCGAAGAGGTCGAGAAATATTACGCCAGCCATAGAGCGGAATTCGATCTCTACACGGTCGAGCGCATTTTTATCCCGAAGGAGAGACAGGGTCAGACCATGTCTTTGGATGAAGCGCAGCAGGAGAACACTCCGTCTTCCGAAGGAGAGATGAAGACCCTGGCAGAGGGAATCCATACCCGCGCGGTTGGTGGCGACGATTTCGCGCTGTTGCAGGAAAAGGCGTTCCAGGGAGCTGATATTAAAGCTCCTGCCAAAGTCGACATGGAAGTCGGGCGAGACAGTTTGCCTGTGGCGCAGCAGGAGATTCTTGATCTCGCCCCGGGGAAGGTGTCGTCCCTGCTCACTGACGACTCCGGTTTCTATATTTACAAAATGGTCTCAAAGCAGATTCACCCGCTCGATAGCATTCGCGAGCAGGTCGAGATCAGGATGAGAAACCAGAGGACAGCTGAGCTTCTCAGCAAAATCCACAAGCAAGCGCAGGCCAGAGTAAATGACGCTTACTTCGACAAGTATGATCCGCCACCGCCGGATCCGAACGAACCGGACGTAGATACCGACTAGAGCGCTCGTTGCCGGCCTGAGCGCCGACTAGCGGATCAGGTGTTCGAGAAGGGCGTGCACAGAAGAGAAAACACTGCCGGACCCCAGCATCACGGTCGCCAGAGAGCCGGCGATCACCAGAGTCGCACCTCCCCAGGAGGCGCCTCCCAGCGCTTGTTCCCGGGGCGGCTCCGAGAGCAGCAAGCGGTCCACCCGCGCCGCGAGATTGTCGTCCGCCCTCACCAGCGCGGTGGCGAGAGGGGACAAGCGGGGAGCAGCGCCCATTCGCGCCAGGCGAACGATGGCCGCGGCCAGCGCGAGTGCACGGCCGGAATCGCCCTCGGTGGCGCGGTCGTCCGCTGCCCATTCCGTGAATTTTGCCCAACTGCGTTCGAGTCCCGCGAAACCGCGCCACAACGGCAAAACGTCGGGCGGCAGCAGGAGAAGCAGCCGTCTAAAGTTATCCCGAAAAATCCGGTGGGCGCGTTCGTGCCGCAAAGCTACCTCCAGCTGTTCCGCGGAAAGGGCCTGCATCACGCCGCTCGAAACCACCACTCGCGGACGAACCACCCCGGCCAGCACCATGAAGGGAGTTTGATCTTCGAGGACCAGGATCGGAGACGGATCTCCCGGCACCTGAATTTCCCGCCCAGCCCGTTGAAACTGCCGCCCATAGCGGACCGAACCGGCGATGCCATGCAGAACGCGCAGGATTGCGATGATGCAAATCGTGGCGCCCAGGAGCGCCGCGGCCATGCCCACAAGACCAACCTGTTCCGTCATCTCTTCCGGCTCGAACCACAGATAGCTGGGCACGCACAGTCCCAGGACCACGAATACGGACAGTGCCAGCGGCAACAACCGCAGCGCAAAAAGAAAACGAGCCGCAACCCGTGGTCTCATTCGTTCCGACAGGCGAATAGCGGTCGGTGAGAAGATCAGCGTGGCCAACGCGAAGGCGGTGTGGACCAGGAAAAAGGAGGCCAGGGAGAGACACAGCAGCTTCAACACATAGGGCAGAATCATGGCTGACCTCGCCCAGACAGCTCCTTGCGCTTTAGCCGGACTTTCCTTTCGAGTTCGTCGAGCAGCACCTGATCGTGCTGACCCACGGCATCCAGCAAGCATGAAATCAGGAGCTCGCGCGAAGGGTGCGGCCCGGCCAGAAAGCCGGCCACCAGACCTTCGGCCCGCTTGCGCTCCCATCCCGGGCGCGAAAGGCGCGGCGAATAGACAAACGCACGCTCAGATTTGTAGCGAGCGAGCAGGCCCTTCTTGAAGAGCCGGTCGAGCGTCGTCATCACGGTGGTATAGGCCAGCGGCCGGTCCAGTCTCTGGACGACATCACGGACATTGCTTTCGCCCTGCACCCAGAGAATTTCCATCAGCTCGGTTTCCAACGTGCCCAAGGCGCATTGGCGGACCGTCTGGTCGGGCTCAGCGGGGTGGTTGTGCAAGAAGCGCATCATCTTTGTTATCTCAGTCCGGTACCGGCGAGCGTGTCGGAGTCAAACCCTGAACCCGCTAGCCACCCAAGTATTAGACCACAGCTTCCGAACAAAAAAGGCCGCCCGGCTTCCCGGACGGCCCTGGATCAAGGTAAAGGGTTAGTTGCTGTGGAACGGGCCGCCGAGGAAGTTGTCACAACCGCCGCCCCGGGCGTTTTCCCAGTTCATCTGGAGCAGCCAGTTGTGCCCACCAAACGTCTCGTTGTAGCCGCCGTTGCCGATCTGTCCGCCCAGCAATGTGCCAAACTTCCAAGCGCAAAGGTCGGCATTCTCACCGCCACTGGCGTCCTGGTACCAGGCATAAGGACGGGTGCCCACATTGGGGTCGGAAATCATTTCTTCCGCTTCGTGGGCGATGATGCTCGCCATGCCGTCGGCGCCGCTATCCCCGTTTGGACTATTGGTCTGGATTTCGCACGCGGACGAGCAACGATCCGGGTTGCCCACGAACGAGTACTTGATGTTCTTGCCGCCGATTATGGCATTGGTGTGCCAGCCACAATAGGACGAGCAGAAACCGGAGTTCGCGGTCACATCGGACGTGGTGAGAACGAAGTAAAGGCCATTTTCATCCGACGGCAATTTTCCGCCGGCGATGGACTTACTCACGATCTGCTTGATCTGGGCGTCGGAGAGGCTCTTGCCCAACGGAGCCCCGGCCAGAAGAATCTGCTTGGCGAGCGCGACCGTACCGGTCACGTCGGCGTTGTTATCACCGTATGTGCTGTTGATCATCTCGTAGCCGGAACCGCTGATGCCGGTGACGAAATCCTTTATCAGGTTTACGGTTGTCAGGCTGTCGGACGGCTTTGGCCCGCCCTTCCAGTTGCCGTACCAGATGAGATACACGTTGGGAGTGCCGGGCATGATGGGACCACCGTGGTAGTCAATCCTGTTGCCCAGATGAACGGTGTCCCTGATCGGCCCGCCATTCCCTGGTACCGCGAAACCCTTACCGCTGGGCACCATGGACTGTGAACCATTCCGGACGGACTGCGCGCTCACTAATGCCGCGCACGCCACCACGAGCAGAATAGTTATAACCCCTTTACGCATTGATCCTCCTGATCAGAATTCCTGGTTTTGGTTTGTGTGCTGGGTATGCCGAGAACTGAAACGGATAGCCGTAGCCCCACTGGCCAGCGATGCTAACCGCACTTACGCCGTCCGTCAACATGAATTGTTTTGCACAGGGACGGAAGACCCTATGCTCTCGGATGGTCTGAAACCCGCGCCCAGTCTACTATTTGGCATAGTAGTAGATGAGGCGAAGAGCAACAGAATTGCGCCTCATCGAAGAAGCTTAACTACAACGATCTCACAAATGCCGCAGACCCCAGTCGTGCCCTTTCCTACCTTTTCTGCCATCATCCATGAGGCCGGTTCTAGTAAGAAAGGCCGTGCAACTCTGTGGAAAAGTTGGACTGGAACACGACACGTGCTAGCGTTTGCTGACTGCGGCGGGCTGGATTTCTTCCACGTCCACCCAGTTGGTGGGATAGACGCCGGTGTAGCAGGCGGTACAGTAGGTGGTTTTCTCGCCGTCGCCGCAGGCCTTCTTCATTCCTGCGAGCGAGAGATAAGCCAGCGAATCGGCGCCGATGTATTCGCGGATTTCCTCCACTGACTTGTTGGCGGCGATCAGCTCCTTTTTGGAGGGAGTGTCCACCCCGTAAAAGCAGGGAGAAATGGTGGGCGGACAGGAAATACGCATGTGCACTTCAAGGGCGCCTGAGCTGCGGATCATGCGCACGATCTTGCGGCTGGTGGTGCCGCGGACGATGGAGTCGTCAATCAGCACCACGCGCTTGCCTTCGAGCAAGGTGCGCACCGGATTCAGTTTGAGTTTCACGCCGAAGTCGCGCACGGTTTGCCGGGGCTCGATGAAGGTGCGTCCGATGTAGTGATTGCGGATAAGCCCGAAGCGGAAGGGAATGCCACTCTCGGCGGCGTAGCCCATGGCTGCGGTCACGCCGGAGTCTGGTACGGGTACAACGATGTCGGCCTCGGCGGGCGCTTCCCGTGCCAGTTGCCGTCCCAGCTCTTCGCGGCTGTCCTGCACCGCACGACCGAACACGATGCTGTCGGGCCGCGAGAAATAGACGTGCTCGAAGATGCAGCTCGACTGCGCGGCGGGCGTGGCATAGAAGCGCGAAGTGATTCCCTCCGGGCCCGCCACGATCAGTTCCCCCGGCTTCACGTCGCGCTCGTAAGTGGCGCCAATCAAATCGAAGGCGGAAGTTTCGGAAGCGAACACGATGGTGTCCTGCCGTTCGCTGGGCTGCCTTGGGATCTTCCCCATGGCTAGCGGACGGAAGCCGCGCGGATCGCGCGCCGCAAAAATCCGGTCGGGACTGATCATCACCAGGGAAAAAGCCCCTTCCACGCGCCGTAGCGCGTCGGCCATGGCCTCCGGCAGGGTCTGCTCTTTGGAGAGCGCGATCAAGTGCACGATCACTTCGGTGTCGCTGTTAGTCTGAAAGATGGATCCCTGGCCCTCCAGGCGATGACGTATCTCCTGCGCATTCACCAGGTTTCCGTTGTGCGCCAGCGCCATCATGCCTTTGTGCGATTGCACCATGATGGGCTGCGCGTTGAGCAGCGCCGAATCACCCGCGGTCGAATAGCGGGTGTGCCCGATGGCCAGTGTGCCATGCAGTTGGGCTAGCGCTTCTTCAGTGAAAATATCGGCGACCAATCCCATGGCCTTGTGCACATGCAATGCCATGCCGTCGGAGGTGACGATGCCCGCCGACTCCTGTCCGCGGTGCTGCAGCGCATGCAGTCCCAGGTAGGCGAGCTTCTCCGCCTCGGGGTGAGCGTAGATTGCGACTACCCCGCACTCGTCACGGAACTTGTCGGAAAGCAGCATTTAGCTATTAGCCTTTAGCCCTTAGCTCGAACCCCTTGGATTTTCAATCAACCATCATCAATCAACAATTCCCGTCAATCCGCGGCCACCGTTTCCGGCTCGGTCCGCAGCGTCGCTTCCAGTGCGCTCTCGTACACCTGGCGCAATTCAGAAACCGGCGCCGACACCACCACCCGGCCATCGATCCTAATTTCCACCTGCTCGGGAACCGTCTCCCCAATCATTTCTGCCGAGAGGCCATATTTTACCGCTACTTGTTGGATTCCGGACAGGTTACTGCGGTCGCATGAGATCACCACCCGGCTGGCGTCCTCGCCAAACAGTGCAAACTCCGGCGGCAGTTCCTGCGAAGCCAGATCCACCTTCATTCCAATGCCTTTAGCAAATGCCGATTCGGCCAGCGTCACCGCGATTCCACCCTCGGAGCAGTCATGCGCTGAGTCCAGCAATGCTTCCTGAATCATCTCGACCAGGGCCTTCTGCAGCGCGGCTTCACGCTCCAGTTCCAGCGCTGGAGGAAAGCCCCATACCGCGCCCAGGACCTCTTTCGCGTATTCCGAAGATCCAAACTCTGACCGGGCGTCGGTAACATCGCCCGGCTCGGAGGCGCGCAGCAGAATGATGGAACGTCCCGGCGCGCGGAAATCAGGCCGCACCGCCTGGTGCACGTCTTCGAGGATGCCGACAATTCCCACCACTGGCGTGGGATAAATTCCCTCGCCCAAAGTTTCGTTATAAAAGCTGACGTTGCCTCCGGTGATGGGCACTTCGAGCTCCTCGCAGGCTTTGGTCATGCCGTCAATCACTTGTGAGAACTGCCACATGATGTGCGGTTTCTCGGGGTTGCCGAAATTCAGACAGTTGGTCGCGCCCACCGGAGTGGCGCCCGTGCAGGCTACGTTGCGGGCGGCTTCGGCCACCGCATGCATGGCGCCGAGCCGCGGATCGAGATAGCACCAGCGCCCGTTGCCATCAAGCGCCATCGCCAACGCCCGCTGTGAGTCGTGCTCGGGATCTTTGATGCGAATGACGCCGGCATCGCCCATGCCGGGCCCTTCGACCGTGTTGGTCTGCACCATGTGGTCGTATTGTTGCCACACCCAACGCTTTCCACAAATGTTAGGACTGGCCAGCAGGCGCTGCAGATTACTGGTCAGATCACCGGCTGTCGCCAGCTGGATGTTCTCCGGCATTTCCCGTGGCACCGGTGGCTCCCAACGCTCGAGCGGACGTTTGTACAACGGCGCGTCATCGGTGAGCGCTTCATTGGGAATCTCGGCGACGACTTTTCCGTGCTCCAGCACGCGCATCTTGCCATCAAGAGTGACGCGGCCCACCTCCACGGCGTCGAGTCCCCACTTCTGGAAGACGCGGAAGACTTCCTCTTCACGGCCCTTCTGCGCCACCAGCAGCATGCGCTCCTGCGACTCGCTCAGCATGATTTCGTAAGGAGTCATGCCGGTTTCGCGCTGGGGGACGCGGTCGAGTTCGATCTCGATGCCCACGTGGCCGCGCCCGCCCATCTCGCAGGTGGAGCAGGTCAGCCCGGCCGCGCCCATGTCCTGGATGCCGACGATGGCGCCGGTCTGCATGGCCTCGAGACAGGCTTCGAGCAGGAGTTTTTCGAGAAATGGGTCTCCTACCTGGACGTTGGGCCGTTTGGCCTCGGATGCTTCGCTAAATTCCTCGCTGGCCATGGTGGCGCCGTGAATGCCGTCGCGGCCGGTTTTCGAGCCCACGTAGATTACAGGATTGCCTTCGCCCGCAGCCCGCGCGTAAAAAATCTGGTCGCGCCGGACCAGGCCGAGAGCAAACGCATTTACCAGCGGATTTCCGGAGTAGCAAGGTTCAAACTTGGTTTCGCCACCGAGATTGGGCACGCCGAAGCAGTTGCCGTAAGAGGCAATGCCGCTGACCACGCCTTCGAGCAGGGAGTGGTTCTTGTGGAGTTCTTGTGTGGCGCGGGCGCCCTCGCCCGCGGCCTTTGACGGTATGATCGGCCCAAACCGCAGCGAATCCATCACCGCGACGGGCCGAGCTCCCATGGTGAAAATGTCGCGAAGAATTCCGCCCACGCCGGTGGCCGCGCCCTGAAAGGGCTCGATGAACGATGGATGATTATGTGATTCGATCTTGAAGGCGCAGGCCCAGCCTTCTCCAATGTCGATGATGCCTGCATTCTCACCCGGCCCCTGCACGACGCGCCGGCTACGGGTGGGCAGGCGCTTCAGGTGTACGCGGGATGACTTGTACGAGCAGTGCTCGCTCCACATTACGCTGAAGATACCCAATTCAGTGAGGGTGGGTTCGCGTCCTCCCAGCAAGAGCTTGATTTTTTCGTATTCGTCGGGAGTAAGGCCATGCTCCCGGATGAGCTCCGGAGAGATGGCGATGGTCTGGGACAGGTTCATAGGGGCTCACTACTATTGTCGCACTTCGCAGCAGGGCTGAGTAGCATGCCGGTCGATGAAGGTAGTGCCGGCGTCCCGCCGGCTGTCGAGCGGGCGCCCTCGCCCGCCCCTGGGAGCTGCCGAGTTGCGCTCAGTGGGGACAGCCGGAAGCGGCTGTCGCTACGTTTTCTCACTACAAACACTGTGTATTCAAATAGTTATCTCCAAGATATTGATAAACCGACCCGGGACAGCAGTGAGCCGCCTTCGGAATTGGCATCCAGACCGCTTCCAGGATGTCTCTGGAACGCGCAGGGATGACTTATAGGCGCGATCTCGGGATGCGGACAGGGGAAACTACCATCCGTATCCTGACAATCGCTTAAATCGACTTCTAGCTCACTATTATCTTATAGCTAATCGTGGCAACTGACGTGCACGATCCGCCGGCAGCGTGCCGAGTGCCGGGCACTGAGTGCCGGCCGAGCGGCTATACTGTTCGCCAATGAAGTCCGTCATCGTAGGCACAGCCGGCCACATCGACCACGGAAAGACTGCGCTGGTAAAAGCGCTGACCGGCATTGACGCCGACCGCCTGGAAGAAGAAAAACGGCGTGGCATTACCATTGACATCGGTTTCGCGCATCTCGAGTTGCCTGGGCCTGACGGCGAAATCCTCGGGCTGGGTTTCGTGGATGTTCCCGGGCACGAGCGCTTCGTGCGCAACATGCTGGCCGGGGTGGGCGGCATTGACCTGGTGTTGCTGGTGATTGCGGCGGATGAATCCATCAAGCCCCAGACTCGCGAGCATTTCGACATCTGTCGGCTGCTTTCGGTGCGCCGTGGCATTACGGTGCTGACCAAGTCGGACCTGGTGGACCGTGAGACCCTCGACGTGGTGCGGCTTGAGGTAGCAGAGTATCTGCGCGGGTCGTTTCTCGAACAACCCAAGCCCATAATCGCCGTCAGTTCGCTGACGGGCGCGGGACTCGACGAACTGAAACGGGCGCTGGCGAAAGTGGCGGCCGAAGTCCCGGCGAGAGATTCGAACGCGCTGGCGCGGTTACCCATTGACCGGGTCTTCACCATGAAAGGCTTCGGCACGGTGGTAACGGGGACGCTGGTTTCAGGCACGATCAGCAAAGAGGAAGAACTGGAGGTCTTTCCCAGTGGGCAACGGGTACGGGTACGTGGGGTGCAGGTGCACGGGCAGGCTGCGCAAAAGGCGGTTGCCGGGCAGCGGACGGCGTTGAACCTGGCTAGCGTGAGCAAGGAAGAGCTCGGGCGCGGCATGACCCTTGCTCCTCCCTCGACCTTGCACTCCACTTGGCGCGCGGACGTCTCGCTCTCACTTCTACCTTCGGCCAGGGTCTTGAAGGACCGGGCCCGGGTGCATCTGCACGCCTATACCCTGGAAACGATCGCTGAGGTCGTACTGCGCGGGCGGAAACAGGTCGCTCCCGGCGAGACCGGATGGGCGCAGTTGCGCCTGGCCAGTCCCACGCTACTGTTGCCCGGGGACCGGTTCATTGTCCGGCAGTTTTCTCCGCTGGTCACGATTGGCGGAGGCGTGGTGCTGGATGCCTCGCCACTTGTCCGCAAGCTGCCAGCGGAAGAAATTGTTAAGTTCCTGGAGAAGATGGACGCTGGCCCCGCCGAAGAAGTACTGGAGGCACGCATCGCGCGCCGGGGGAAGATAGGACTCACCGGCGCCGGGGCCGTCGGGGAAACGGGATGGCTGGCGGAACGCGTTTCATCCACGGCGGCCGCGTTGCTCAGTCAGGGAAGGATCGTGCGTGCCGCTGAAGTGTTCCTTTCCGCCGAGGCATTTCGCGCTGCGACCTCCGAAGCGATGTTGGCGGTGACGGCATTTCACAATGCGAATCCGTTGGTCCCGGGCACCAGCCGTGAGGCCTTGCGTGAAAAGCTCGACCTCAGCCCGGAAGTGCTCTCTGCCATTCTCGAAACCCTGGTTCGCGACCGCAGACTGGAGATCGCGGGCGAACAGGTAAGGGCCGCGGGGCGGGGCGTCGTTATGAAGGATGAAGAGGCCCAGTCCAAGAAGACCATCGAGCGTGCTTTCGCATCCGCGGGACTCAAAGTGCCTGCGCTCAAAGATGTGCTCGCCGGATGTGAGGTGGACAAGGTCCGGGCCCAGAAGATCGTCACCTTGCTGCTGCGGGAAGGAGTGCTGGTGAAGATTTCCGAGGGGATGGTGTTTCATCGTGACGTGCTGAACGACCTGCGCCAGCGAATGTCCGTGGAAAAGGCAAAATCTCCCAGGATCGACGTGGCTCGCTTCAAAGACCTGGCCGGAGTCAGCCGTAAGTATGCGATCCCGCTGCTGGAGTACCTTGATCGCGAACACGTGACCCGGCGGGTGGGGGATCAGAGAGTAATTCTTTAGGCGGGAAAAACCGGCCACGGATTTTCGCGGATTGACGCGGATAGAATCTTTTTCTAGAAAAGATCTCTTTGACTTCGGCTCCAGCCTGCTCGGGTTCGATCAGCGAGATGAGCGCCATGAGGGCCTCGGGAGCTGAGAATCAGCCTCCGTATAATAGAACACAAGGCGCCTGCCTATATGTTGGGAATCAAGTTCTTGCATGATTGGCGGTTCGTATTACTCACGGACGATGCCCTGCAGCGCCTGGCGGAGAAGGCGTCTTGAGTTCCCAAGTTCGCATCGTCGGCGCCGGGTTGGCGGGATCGGAAGCGGCGTGGCAGTGTGCGCGGCGGGGCGTTGCCGTCGAACTCTGCGAAATGCGGCCGGTGCGTTCGACGCCGGCGCATCAGACTGGCGACTTCGCAGAACTGGTCTGCTCGAATTCATTGAAATCGGATAGCGAGAATACCGCGCCCTGGCTGCTGAAAGAAGAAATGCGGCGGGCGGGATCGTTGTTGCTGGAGATCGCGCGGGCTTGCGCGGTTCCTGCGGGGCACGCCCTTGCCGTGGATCGCACGACTTTCGCTGCCAGAGTGACAGAAGCGATCACACGGGAGCCGCTGATTTCCATTCGCCGCGAGGAAGTCACGCATGTCGACGAAGATCAGATCACAATTCTGGCCACCGGGCCGCTGACTTCTGACGCCTTGTCTCTGGAGATCGGGCGGTTGAGTGGGGCTTCGCATCTGTATTTCTACGATTCGATCAGTCCGATCGTCGAAGCTGACTCGATTGACATGTCGAAGGTCTATCTGGCGGCGCGCTATGACAAAGGCTCGGCGGATTACATCAACTGTCCGATGACTCCGGAGGAGTACGGCTGCTTTTACGATGCGCTGCTTTCGGCCCAGTCGGTCGAGGAGCGGGACTGGGAGAAGCTGAACTACTTTGAAAGTTGTTTGCCTATCGAGGAGATCGCGCGTAGAGGACGCGATACGTTGCGTTTTGGTCCCATGAAGCCGGTGGGCTTGAAAGACCCGCGCACGGGGAGAATGCCTTACGCTGTGGTGCAGTTGCGGCAGGAAAACCTGCGGGCGGATTCCTACAACCTGGTTGGGTTCCAGAATCATTTGAAATTCGGAGAGCAGGCTCGCGTGTTGCGGCTGATCCCGGGGCTGGAAGATGCCCGGTTTCTTCGCTACGGACAAATCCACCGCAACACGTACATCAATGCGCCCACTTTGTTGTGCGCGACATTGCAGATGAAAGCGCATCCACAGACTTTGTTTGCCGGACAGATCTGCGGGGTTGAAGGATATGTGGAATCCATTGCTACTGGGCTGATGGCGGGAGTTCAGGCGGCGGCGCTGGCGGTGAACGCTGAGCCGGCGGCACCACCGCGGGCGACAGCTTTCGGATCGCTGGTGCATTACATCACCCACGCGGATGCCGGGAAATTTCAGCCGGCGAACATCACTTTTGACCTTTTGCCTCCATTGGAACGGAAGGTTCGCGATCGGGCGGAGCGGCATCGGTTACAGTGTGCGTTGGCCTTGCGGGAATTTGATGGGTGGGTCGATAGAGTGGCAACGGCTGTAGTGGCGGAGTGATTGACCTGTGCCGGCTGGGCGGGTCAAAGACCCGCTCGGCGTGATCAGTGGGCTGGTTCCGGCGCTGCGGGCTTCCCGGCTGGATCCGGTGGAGGCGTTGAGGTACGAATAAGGAAATTGTTGATTGTTGATTTTTGATTGTTGATTGAAACCCCGGTTCTCCAATCAACAATCAGAAATCAACAATGAGTCCCCACATCTAGAATCCCATTGACCCCAACCTCGCTTCGCAGTACCTTTCTGCCACCGAGGTGCGTGCTTGCCGATTTCTGCCGTGGATGCGATCACTCCTGCCTTCCAGCACACGAAGCAGCAGTTGGTCGAACCGTTTGGCGCGGGCCAATGGGCACGGCTGGCGCTGGTTGGATTTCTGGCGGGTGAACTCAGTTCTGGAGGAGGCTGCAACTCCTTCCAGATGCCCCAGCGCACCAGCGGTTCACAGCGGTTTCTGGACACGGGATTCGGGACGGGCAATCCGGCATTCTCCCATCCGGCGCTCTACGGCGGGTTGATTTTGTTGTTGATCGTCCTGGGGCTGGTCCTGTTCGTAGTGTTCGTCTACGTGAGCAGCGTGATGCGCTTTGTTCTGTTCGACAGTGTGATTACCAAGCACTGCCGCATCCGGCAGAAGTGGAGCCGGTGGCAGGGGCAGGGCTGGCGTTACTTTCTCTGGCAGATTGTGCTTTTTCTGTTCACTATGATGGGCTTCATTATCCTGGTGGGCATTCCCGCAGCCATCGCGCTTGCCGCGGGCTGGTTCAATCAGCCTAAACAGCACCTGGTCCCGCTCATACTGGGAGGCATGGTCCTGTTTTTCTTTTTACTGGCGTTCGTCGTGCTCTTGATGGTGATCCATGTCTTGACCAAAGACTTCGTGGTTCCGCAAATGGCGCTGGAGAACATCAGCGCGCTCGAAGCCTGGCGGCGCCTGCTGCCCATGCTGAAGGCGGAAAAAGGTGGCTACGCCGGTTACATGGGAATGAAGATTGTGATGGCGCTCGGCGCCGCCGTGGTTGTGGGCGTGGTGGCCGCAGTCCTCATCCTGGTGATCCTGATTCCCATCGGCGGTATGAGCGCGGTGGTGATTTTGCTGGGCAAGGCTGGAGGACTCGAGTGGAATGCCTACACCATTACCCTGGCGGTTGTGGTGGGAAGCATTGTGCTGATGTTTATCCTGTATTTGGTTTCCGTGGTTTCCGTGCCGGCGATCGTGTTCTTTCCGGCGTACTCCATTTATTTCTTCGCTGCGCGTTATCCGGCATTGGAAGCAATGCTGCATCCGGCGTCGACGGCGCCTCCGGAGCCGCCACCGATGCCGCCGCCTTTGGTTGAGCCGATTAGCTGAGATCGCGACTAGCGTCGGTGACTGCGAGCTATTTCAGAGATGGCTCGTTAGGGTGCGCGCACAATCGCTGGTGTAATCGCCTGGTTTCGACAGCCCAGGGTTTCGAAGGGGTCGCCCGTACCCGTGAAGAAGCGACTGTGCAAACCTTTTCATCTTGACAGTCATGATGCTGCAGGAGGACACTTGCGGCGGTTTTTGTACCTTCCCCTTAGCAGTTGCTCAGGCTATCGTCTCTGAATCGCAAGGTTGTGTCATGGCTTCTTTACGTAGAATTGTTCCGCTATTAGTAGTTCTGGCCCTGACCCTTTCGTCAGCATGGGCGGGCACCTTTACCTCCATCGACTTTCCCGGAGCAGCCTTTACCGAAGTCCTAGGGATCAATTCGGGCGGAGACATGGTGGGCCTATATGTCGACACCAATGATAACGAGCATGGATTCCTCCTACGCAGCGGGCTTTTTACAACAATCGACTTTCCTAGCGCAGCGTCCACGGTTGCTATTGGAATAAACGATGCAGGGCAGATTTCGGGCTATTACTGGTCAAACCCTAATCGACTTCACGGCTTCCTTCTCGACGGGCAGAACTTCGCCACCATTGATTTTCCAGGAGCCAACTCGTCGTTTGTGTGGGGTATCAACAATGCCGGACAGACTGTCGGCACTTATCGAGTCCATGGGCACGCCCACGGATTCGAATACAGCGGCGGCACGTTCACGACCATTGACCCGCCAAGTTCGGTTAACACGCAAGCAAGCGGCATCAACAACCTTGGCGACATCGTCGGTCTGTATCAAGATGCTGCATTCGTAACCCATGCGTTCATGCTGAGTGAGGGCGCATTCCGGAAACTGGATTGTCCGGGAGCCATCGAGACCGACGCGTTTGGAGTGAATGACCTAAGAAGGATTGTCGGGCGGAAAGCGGGGGGTCATCCTCTCGAAAACGTTGGATTTGCACTTCGCAAGAACAGCTGTGTCCACATGATCTTTCCCGGTTCGAGTTTTACAACCAGCCTTGGCATCAACAACGCTGGAACGATCGTTGGGGAATACCAGGCTGGTTCGGGCTCCCACGGCTTTGTGTGGACCAAGTGAATAAGCCATAGGGAGTACCAACCTAGGGCCACTCTCGTAAAATCCCCGTTGCACCGACAAGGACTTCCTTCGCCTTTGTCCCCTTCACCCCTGTTCCGTTGGACACCCACGGCTTGCGCCGTGGGCCGCACTCTTGCGCCGCTTCGCGGCTGATCCGACGCAGACGATTCTGATCACGCGGGAACTTGCCTGTGCAGCAGGGTGTCCAATCTTCTCAGAACACGCGCGTGCCCGAGAGGAGCAATCTTTATGGCGTTCTCCACGGCAGGCGGTGGTCCGTCCCGGCCCGAAATCAACGTTACTCCACTGATTGATGTGCTCTTGGTGCTGATCATCATGTTCATGGTGATCGTGGCCATGTCGAAGGAGTACAAAGTGGATGCCGACCTTCCTCAGCCAACGGAAAACCAGCCACATAAAAACGCACGCACCATTGTGATCCAGATCATGTGGAGCGCGGACAAACAGGCTCCGTTGCTCAAGATCAATCAGGAGAGCGTGGCTTGGAAGGACCTGGAGCCGCAGTTGGCGCGCATTTTCCTTACTCGCGCGGAAAAGGTCGTGTACGTCAAGGGTGACGAGGGGCTCGACTTTGAATCTGTGGCACAAGTGATTGCGGAAGCGCACAACGCGGGAATCGATCGCGTGGGCCTGCTGACCAAGGATTGAGCTTGAGTTGCACAGCTTTCTCGCTGCGCCAATAATGGCTTAGGGCGGAGGAGCGCAATCACTTGGAACCATTCGAAAAGAGGGTGCGCGAAAGTTTCGGGCGGCAGAATTTCATGCGCACGATGGGAGCGGAAATGACGGCGGTCGGCCCGGGGACGGTTGAGCTCCGGTTTCCGTTCAGCTCGAGCCTAACTCAGCAGGACGGATTCGTGCATGCTGGGGCGATTACCAGCATTCTGGACTCCGCCTGTGGCTATGCGGCGTTGAGCGTCGCACCCGAGGAGTGTGAGGTGCTTAGCGTCGAGTTCAAGGTGAATCTGCTGGCCCCAGCCGTGGGTGAGTCGTTTGTGGCTCGCGCGGCTGTGAAACGGGCGGGCAAGACGCTGACGGTGTGTGCGGCGGACGCTTTCGCTGTCAAAGACAACGAAGAGAAACTAGTGGCGACGATGTTGACGACCATCATGAATATGACGCCTAGAAGGTAGCGGAAAAATGCCGCAGCGGGATAGAACAGCGCACCGCAGCGGCTAAAGCCGAGCCTGTTTCCAGCGACTTACGGCACGACTCAAAAGTCGTGCCCTTCCCAATCGACTTCTTACGCAGCCTGCTAAAAGACCGTGAATCGTTGCTAGTCTCGCGCCCGATTTTTGATCCAGATGGGCGTGCCTACAAATCCGAACGCGCGGCGAATCTGGTTTTCCAGAAAACGCTGGTAGGAAAAGTGAAGCTTCACTTTGCGGTCGGTGAAGAGCACAAACGTTGGCGGCGCAACCGAAGCCTGCGTCATGTAATAGACCCGCACCTGCTGGCGGGCGGGGACTGAAGCGCGCTCGAAATCCACCTGCTTCAGGAAGCGGTTCATCTCTCCCGTGCCTATGCGTTTGCGGCGTTCGGTTGCGACCTCCTCCAGCGTGGGGAAAATTTTTTCTATGCCGCTGCCGGTGGTGGCGGAGACGAACAGCACAGGCGCGTAGCTGAGGAACTTCAGCGCGTCGCGCAAGCGTTCCTCGTAGACGCTGCGGTCGCCGGGACGTTTGCTCTCCTGCATGCGGGAAGATTTCGTCTGGCGCCCCGTTCGCTCCTTGCCACTGATGACCAGGTCCCACTTGTTCACGATGATGATGACTGAGCGCCCGCTCTCGTGGGCGTAGCCGGCGATGGAGGCGTCGAGCGCGCTGACGCCTTCAGTCGCGTCGATTACCAGCAGCGCGATGTCGGCGCCTTCGAGATGCTTGCGCGCCATCACGACCGAAAGTTTCTCGGCCATCAGATGAGTCTTGCCCTTGCGGCGGATGCCGGCGGTGTCAATGAAGCGGAAGCGGCGTCCGTCATGCTCGACGATCTCATCCACCGCGTCGCGGGTCGTGCCGGGCACCGGTGAGACGATAGCGCGTGCCGTGCCCGTGAGCCGGTTCAGCAGTGTGGACTTGCCCACGTTGGGATGGCCGATGATGGCGACTTTGGTCTCGTGGGGCTCGGGCTCTTCTTGTTTGTTCTCCGTGTCCTCCATGATCTCTGTTGTGGCTATCTTCTCTTCGGGCGGGAGGACTTCGAAGACCGCATCGAGGAGATCGTCTACGCCTCGGCCGTGTTCGGCGGCTACGGGGAATAGTTTGCGGATGCCTAGGCGGTGGAATTCGTCCAGCAGCGTCGCCTGCTTGCTGCTGTCAATCTTGTTGACGGCGAGAAACAGGGGCTTGCCTCCGCGGATCAGTTGGCGGGCGAGTTCGAGGTCCGGGCCGGTGAGTTCGGAGCGTCCATCCACCACCATGATGATCGCGTCCGCTTCCGCGAGGGCGACTTTGGCCTGGCGGTAGATCTCGGCTGGGATGAAGTCTTTTTCGTCAGGGAGAATGCCGCCGGTGTCTACGATGCGCAGGTGGCGGCCGCGCCACTCGGCAGTGCCGTAGAGGCGGTCCCGGGTGATGCCGGGTTCATCGCCGACGATGGCACGGCGTGAACCCACAATGCGGTTGAAGAGCGTGGATTTGCCCACGTTGGGGCGGCCCACGATGGCGACGGTGGGGATGCCGGCGGCGGTGGCTGCGGCTGAGGGCGAGTTGTAGGTGGGTCTGGTCAAGATACAGTAATGGCTACGAAGGGGCAGGTGCCCTCACCTGCCCAGACTGTCCGTGCGCAGCGCTCGGAACTGTTTATTATAGAGACTCCGTGACTCCCACCTCCCAGCCCGCGTCTTCCGCCGTCTCGAGCAGCAAGAAGCAAGACGCCTCGCTCTACCAGTTCTTCGCGCCCGGGGGCGTGCTCTCGCGCACGCATCCCGCGTATGAGTTCCGGCGCGGGCAACTGCAGATGGCGCAAGCGGTGGAGCAGGCGCTGGAAGAGAAACGTCATCTGATCGTCGAGGCCGGCACCGGTACGGGCAAGACGCTGGCTTATCTTCTGCCGGTGATTCGTTCGGGCAAGCGGGTGATTATTTCTACCGGCACCAAGAACCTGCAGGAACAGCTTTTCTACAAGGATATCCCATTTCTCGAGCAGGCGCTTTTCCCCAACGGCGAGGGCAAGCTGAATGTCTGCTATATGAAGGGACGGAACAACTATCTGTGCCGCAAGAAGCTCTATGACCTGACCGACCAGCCGGTGCTCAGCGGGCTGGAGGAGATCGAGCACTACCGCGCGATTGCGGCGTGGGAGAAGACGACGCGGACCGGGGACCGGGCGGAACTGGCATCTCTGCCTGAGGCGAGCGCGCTGTGGTGGAAGCTGGACGCGCGTTCCGACACCTGTCTGGGCCAGAAGTGCAGCGCGTGGGACCGCTGCTTCATCACCGAGATGCACCGGCGGGCAATGGAAAGCGACATCATCATCGTGAACCATCATCTCTTTTTCGCCGATCTCGCAATCAAGCAGCAGGCCGAGTATGCGCCCGATGCCGGGATTTTGCCCGAAGTCGGAACTGTGATTTTTGACGAGGCGCACGAACTCGAAGACGTGGCCGGAAGCTACTTCGGGATTTCGGTCAGCAATGCGCGCGTGGAGGAGTTGTGCCGCGATGTGGAGGCATCGCTGCAGCGCAACCATATGCTTTCGGTGTCGCTTTCTGGGGCGCTCAAGAGTCTGCGCGAACGAGCGCTGTTCTTTTTTGCGCTGCTGCCGCAGGGCGACGGGCGGTTCGCCTTCGAGAACCGGCGCGACTTTCTGGAAGAAAACGGTGACGAGTTCATGGCACTGCAGCAGGCGCTGCAGAGGCTGGGCTCGGAATTGGAAAACCTGCCCTCGAAGCCGGAGGAAGTCTTCAACTTCGCCCGGCGGGCGCAGGAGTTGCAGGTGCAACTCGGTTTTCTGATGGAATCGGACGACCACAACACCGTGTTCTGGATCGAGCGCCGCCGAGGCGGACGCGACAAGTTGAATGTCTTCCTGCAGGCCACGCCGATAGACGTGGCGCCCATTCTAAAGACTTGCCTGTTCGACAAGCTGGAGTGCGCGGTGCTGACCTCGGCCACGCTGGCCGTAGGCGGTGGATTTGAGTACATGCGGCGGCGGCTGGGGTTGGAGTACGCGCGTGAGTTGGTGCTGCCCTCGCATTTCGATTACGAAAATCAGGCATTGTTTTATGTGCCTCCCGATCTACCCGATCCGCGCACACCGCAGTTTCCGGCGAAGGCTGCGGACTGCATCCGAAGGCTGCTTGAAATCACGCGCGGGCGGGCCTTCGTTCTCTTCACTAGCTATGCGCAGATGAACGACGTCTACCAGCGTTTGTTGGGTGAACTCGATTTCCCCATGCTGCTGCAGGGCGATGCGCCGAAAACCGCGCTGCTCGAGGAGTTCCGGCTGACGCCGCATGCCGTATTGTTTGCGACTTCATCGTTCTGGCAGGGTGTGGACGTGCAGGGCGAACAACTCAGTTGCGTAATCATTGATCGCCTGCCGTTTGCCGTGCCCAGTGACCCGGTGGTGGCGGCGCGGGTGAAGTCCATTGACGCAGACGGCGGCAATGCATTCTTCCAGTATCAGGTGCCGGCGGCAGTGATCACCTTGAAACAGGGCTTCGGGCGGCTGATCCGGTCGCTGCATGACCGCGGATTGCTGGTGCTGCTCGACAACCGCATTCTGAAGAAGGCGTATGGGCGGGTGTTTGTGGAGAGTCTGCCGAATTATAGGAGGACAACAGAGGTGGGAGCGGTGGAGGATTTTTTCGGAATCAAGTAGTCCCCCTTGCAAGCGTCCCCGCTCCCCTAGCGGTAGAATGGTGAGTTAGGCTAGCGGGCGCGGCTTGGCCCGCATTCATGCAGGGCCGCCGAGAGGGTTCATGTTTGAAGTCACCGTGGAAGAGTCCTTTGCCGCAGGGCACTACCTGCGCAATTACAAAGGCAAGTGCGAGAATCCGCACGGGCATAACTACAAGGTGCGGGTGACGATGGCGGGCAAAGATCTGGATAAGGCCGGGCTGCTGCTCGATTTCAAGGACCTGCGCGAGGTGATGAAGCATGTCATTGAGCGGCTCGACCATCAGATGATCAACGAATTGGAGCCTTTCACGGCGGTGAATCCTTCGGCTGAGAATCTGGCCAAGTACTTCTACGAAGAGACCAATGTCAAGCTTGACCATGCGACCAAGGGACGGGTGCGGGTGAAGAACGTGACCGTGTTCGAGACGGATACGACCACGGCGACTTATTCGGAGTGAGTCTCGATTGAATCATTGAGGGAATGAATCATTTTCCATCGCTCCAACTTTCGGGCCTATTGACTCAATGAATCGATCCGGCGGGGCCGACCCGGTGCAAATAACCGAGATCTACAAATCGATCCAGGGCGAATCCACCCATGCCGGACTGCCCTGCGTATTCGTGCGGTTGACAGGGTGCAACTTGCGTTGCTCCTGGTGCGACAGCGAATACACCTTCACTGGCGGGCATCGCATGACGCTGGAAGAAGTCGCGGAAGAAGTGGAGCAGCTGAACCCGAGCGGCAGACTAGTGGAGATTACCGGAGGCGAGCCCATGCTGCAGGAGCGGGAAGTGGTTCCGCTGATGCAGCGGCTGCTGGACGCGGGTTACACGGTGCTGCTTGAGACCAGCGGCGAGCGTCCGCTGGAACGGGTGCCGAAAGGCGTGGTGAAGATTGTGGACGTGAAGTGTCCGAATTCGGGCGAGCCCGACACCTTCCACATGGAGAACCTGGAAACGCTCCATTCGCAGGATGAAGTCAAATTCGTAGTGAGCGACCGGACGGACTACCAGTTCGCCCGGGACTTCGTGGCGCGCCACAGCCTGAGCCGCCGGGTGAACGCGGTTCTGTTCTCGCCCGCATTCAGCAAAGACGCGAGCGGCGGGCGTGACACGTCCCACTGCCTGCTCGATCCGCGCGAACTGGCGGAGTGGATGCTGGCCGACAACGTCCCGGCGCGGCTAGGACTGCAGATCCATAAGTTTATCTGGGACCCGGCGGTTAAAGGCGTCTAACGGAGAATTGTTGATTTTTGATTGTTGATTGCAAACCCAAGAATTGCGGGCCTTTCAATCAACAATCAACCATGATGTGCCCGCATCTAACTAAATGAACGAGGGCAAACAACGCGCCGTGGTTCTGCTCAGTGGCGGGATGGATTCGTGTGTATGCGCGGCGCTGGCAGCGCGGGACTACGATGCAGTGGCCCTGCACGTCCGCTACGGACAGAGGACGGAGGAGCGCGAATTGCATGCGTTTTTGGGGGTTTGCGACCGCCTGGGAATTCGCGATCGTTTGGTAGTGCGTACGGAGGCGCTGCGCGCGATTGGCGGCTCGGCGCTGACCGACCCGAATATTGCAGTGCCGGAATCGGCGGTCATGGGGCACGAGATTCCGGTTACCTACGTGCCTTTTCGCAACGCGCACTTTTTGGCTGCAGCCGTGAGTTGGGCCGAGGTCTTGGGCGCGGAGAAAGTGTATATCGGTGCCGTGGAACAGGACAGCTCAGGATATCCCGATTGCCGGCCCGCCTATTACCGGGCGTTCAATGAGGTGGTGAAGGCGGGGACCAGGGAAGGGCGAATTGAAATTGTCACCCCGCTGATCCGCATGCGCAAGATGGAAATTGTGCGGCTCGGCCTTGAATTGGGCGCGCCCTTCGATTTAACGTGGTCTTGCTACAGCCGGGAAGACAGCGCGTGCGGCGTGTGCGACAGTTGCCTCCTGCGCCTGCGGGCCTTCCGGGAAGCGGGAGCGGTGGACCCGGTCCGGTATGTGGCGCTGGTACAGGGGGCTTAGGGGATTGTTGAATTTCCATTTCCGATTGCCGATTGGGCGCGCAGATTCTGAAAATCGTCAATTGAAAATCGAAAATCGTAAATTCAGATTTGAGCCGGGAGGCCAAGAATGAAGCAACGTTTTGCAGTGCTGGTGCTGATCGTGCTGCTGACGGGACTGTGGGTACCCCCAGTTTTTGCCCAGGCCACGAGCACGGTAAAGGGCACGTGCAAGGACTTGGAAGGCAAGCCGCTCGTGGGGGCGACAGTCTCGTGGTACGGCCTGGAGACCGGGCGCAAATACGACATCAAGACCGACAGCAAGGGGAATTATTTTTCACTGGGCTTCACGCCGGGCAAGTACAAGGTCACGCTGCTGAAAGATGGGAAGGAACTCTTCAGCCTCAACAACGTTCCCGTCACCCTGGACGACAACACCCTGGACTTCGACCTCAAGAAAGAGCAAGAGAAGGCGGGAAAAGGACAGGGTCTGTCCCCAGAGCAATTGAAGAAGATGCAGGAGGAGCAGGAGAAAGCCTCAAAAGAGAACAATATTGTTAAGACACTGAACGAGAAGCTGGCAGCGGCTACCCAGGCTACCTCTGCCGGTGACTATGACACGGCTATCAGCGTTCTGACTGAGGCCACTCAGCTAGATGCCACGCGTGATGTGCTTTGGTTCAAGCTAGGCGATGCCTATCGCTCCTCCGCCATGAAGCAAACTGACAGCGCGGAGAAAGCGAAGCGGCTTGATGCTGCGGTCGGTGATTACGAGAAAGCTGTGGACATCAAGCAGAAAGCCTTCGATGCCGGCGCGAAGACAACCGACGCCGGCAAGCAGCTGGCGGCGTATTACAACAATCTGGGAGAGGCCTACGCCAAGTCGGGCAAAACCGATGAAGGGGTGCAGGCATATACCCATGCGGCGCAGGTGGATCCCGCGGGCGCCGGCCAGTACTATTTCAACCTGGGTGCGATCCTGACCAATGCCAATATCACCAATGATTCCAAGCTGCGTAAGGCAGCCATCGAAGCGTTTGACAAAGCTATCGCCGCCGACCCCACTCGGCCGGACCCGTATTACTGGAAAGGCGTAAATCTGATCGGTGATGCGACCTTGAAGGGCGACAAAATGGTTGCACCTGAGGGTACGTCCGAGGCCTTCAACAAGTACCTGGAATTGCAACCGGCCGGGGCGCATACCGAGGAAGCAAAGGCGATGCTGGCCAGCATCGGAGCAACCATCCAGACTGAGTTCGGAAAGAAGAAGGCGAAGAAGTGAGGAAGCTCTTAGCCGTTAGCTTTTAGCTAGTAGCGATCGGCCACACTCTTACAATGCGGGCGGCTTTGGCCGCCCGCTTTCATTTCCGCCGCCTCAGCACGGGGTTTCTCATGGCTCAGGCCGAGCTACGCTCGGCTGGACAGCCGGGGGCGGCTGTCCCTACGTGAGTTGTTTCTTCTGAGGTCGCCATCCCACCACGGACATTACGAAGGTGCATGCACTGGACGTTCTTTGTAGAACAGTGCCATCATTTTCGCTAGAGTAGAGCTTTGGTACGGTCCAACTGGAATCCAGCCTCCCCTGCTCACTCCTCCCCCGAGGAAACGTATGGCAGCACCAGGTAGCGCTCCAATTTCGGTAACGCTCGAACCCTCTTCCGGCAAGGGCGCAGGAGCAACGCATGCGCTGCTGGCAGCCATGCTGCGTGCGACCGAGCATGTCAGTGACCTGATTTTTTCTCCCGGCCGGCCACCCCAGGTGGAAGTAGACGGGGAACTGATTGCAGTGGAGGCCCCCGGGCTGCGATCGCTCACCGCCGACGATACCCGGCGCATTGCCTCCGACCTGATCGGCAATAACAAGCAGGCACTCACCATGCTGCGGGAGCAAGGCTCCTGCGATATTTCGTACGGTTTGCCGGGACAGGCGCGTTTCCGGGTCAACGTCTTCATTCAGCGCGGCAGTTGCGCCGTGGTGATGCGGGTCATTCCTACCTCGATTCCTGACTTCGGGTCCCTCGGTCTGCCGCCACATCTGGGAGAAGTAGCAACTCTTCGTGACGGAATTGTGCTGGTCACGGGTCCGCGTGGCTCGGGGAAGTCGTCCACGCTGGCCGCGCTTCTGGACCGTATCAACCAACATCAAACCTGCCACATCATCACTATCGAAGACCCTATCGAGTTCCTGCACAACCACCAACGCGCCACCGTTCACCAACGGGAACTGCATAGCGACACCCCTAGCTTCGCCCTGGCTCTGCGCGCGGCTCTGCGGCAGGCGCCCAAAGTGATCCTGTTGGGAGAGCTACGCGACCGCGAGACCGTGGAAATGGTGCTGGAAGCGGCTGAAACCGGGCATCTGGTGCTCTCCAGCCTGAATTCGGTGGATGCGGCCAAGACCGTGGAACGCATCGTCGGTTTGTTCGCGGTGGCGGAACAGCCGGCTATCCGCAGCCGCCTGGCCAAGACCTTCCGCTACATCATTTCCCAGCGGCTGGTCCCGCGCAAAGATGGCACCGGACGCGTGGCTGCGGTGGAGATCCTCAAGGTGGGCCCACGTACCCTGCAGTGCATGGAGTGCGATGACCGCTCAGGTCAGAGTCTGCTGGAGGCCATCAAGGACGGGGCCTCGGATGGCATGCAGCACTTCGATGGCGAGATCGAGAAGCTGGTGCGGGCCGGACTTGTGGACAAGGAGACGGCACTGGCCTACGCAACCAATCCGCAGGAGCTGCGTCAATCGCTGGGAACCATTCTTGATTGTTGAATTAAAGCACTTAGCCTGAACTTGCTAATTGCTCTTATCAACCATCAAAAATCAACCATCAACAATTGCCCTGTCGTATCATCTGGCTCATGGCCGCAGCGCCGAAGCAGCCGCTCATCCTCAGTTTTGAAGAAGCGCGCCACATGGTGGAGGAACACGCCGCCCGCCTGCGCCCACGCGGCAAGGAACTGCTGGAGCTGCTCGACAGTGCGGGGCGGATCCTGGCCGAACCCGTGGCCGCTGACCGCAATTTCCCTCCGTTTCCCCGGGCAACGCGCGACGGATACGCAGTGTTCGCTGCGGACCTGACGCGGCTTCCGGCCACGCTCGAGGTGATCGGGGAAATCAAGGCCGGCGCCGAGCCCGGGGAAATTCCCGCGCTGCAACCGGGCCAGGCTGCGGCCATAATGACGGGCGCGCCTTCGCCGGCGGGCGCCGACGCCATTGTGATGGTGGAATATACATCGCGCCAAGGCAACCGGGTCGAAATCACCAGGGGAATCGCTGCGGGCGACAATATTGTTCCCGTCGGCTCGGAGGCGAAGCGAGGCGACCGGTTGCTGGCTCCGGGCATACGGCTCGACCACGCTGCCATCGCCGTGGCTGCCTCGGTAGGCAGAAATCATCTGTTGGTGTACGCCAAACCGCAAGTGGCAGTGCTTTCTACCGGTGACGAAGTGGTGGACATTGAACTCCAGCCCGGACCCAGCCAGATTCGTAATTCCAACAGCTACTCACTGGCCGCGCAAATCCAGGAAGCCGGAGGAGAGCCGGTTCTATTGCCGATCGCACCTGACAAGCCGGAACGCTTGCGCGAGTTGATCGCCGACGGATTCGAGGCCGACTTCCTGCTGCTCGCCGGCGGAGTCTCCATGGGAAAGTACGATCTCGTCGAGCAGGTGCTGGCGGAATTTCAGGCGGAGTTCTTTTTCACCGGGGCCCAAATTCAGCCGGGGCGTCCGATCTTGTTTGGCCGGGCCCGAGTTCAAGAGGAAGAAAAATACTTCTTCGGCCTGCCGGGGAATCCGGTCTCTACCATGGTGACGTTCGAACTGTTCGCCCGGCCGGTGCTGGAAGCGCTGGCCGGCATGCCGCCGCGCAAGCTGGTGTTCCTACATGCAAAGCTCAGGTCAGAAATCAAGACCAGGACGGGGTTGAAGAGGTTTCTGCCAGCGGCGCTCTCCGGGGAATTCGAGCAGGCAGAAGTCGAATTGGCGCGTTGGGGAGGATCGGGCGATGTTGCGGCTACGGCGCGGGCGAATTGCTACATTGTGATTCCTCCCGATCGCGAGCGGATCCCGGCTGGAGAGTGGGTGCCGGTGCTATTGCGGTAGTTTCGTTTTCAGCACGGAAGCACTGCTCTACACCCTTGATTTTTTCGGGGAACTCTGTGACCTCGGCCGTGGAACGCTTTTCTGAACCCCACCCACCCCCATGTAAGATAGAAACTTCGAGATGCCCAGCAGACTCTCCCATTACGACCGCGCGGGCCGCGCCAAGATGGTGGATGTCTCCACCAAGTCCGCAACCAAACGCGAAGCAGAAGCCAGCGCCTTCGTGTCGCTGAAGCCGGCTGTACTCAAGGCGCTGCCGAAGAATTCCAAGGGCGATCCATTCGAGGTCGCACGGTTGGCGGGGATCATGGCGGCTAAGAAAACTGCCGATCTGATTCCCATGTGTCATCCCCTGCCCCTGTCGCACGTTGATGTGACCATGCGGCTGTGCGAGAATGGCGTCGCTATTGCCTCAAAAGTTACGACCACGGCGGTCACTGGAGTGGAGATGGAAGCGCTGGTAGCCGCCAGCGTGGCTGCGCTCACCGTGTACGATATGTGCAAAGCTTTGGACAAGGGAATCGAAATCCGCGAAATTGTGCTTGAGCGTAAAGCTGGGGGAAAGAGCGGCGATTACACGCGCTCCCGGGGGAAAGCGTAGCGCTTCGCATGGCAAACAACGTCAAAGTCCTGCTGGTGGATGACAATCCCATGGTTCTGGGGTTGCTGCGGGGTGCGCTGACGCCCATCGCCATCGTGAACACCGCCACCGACGCCGCAGACGCCATCCTGAAGGCGGTGGATGATCCGCCCGACCTGCTGGTGAGCGACTATCGCATGCCAGGGATGGATGGCCGGCAACTCGTCGAGAAATTGAAGAGCCGCCCCAAGACCGCCGGGATCGCCGTGATTCTGCTGGCCACCAAGGCCGACATCAGCGAGAAACTGGGGATGCACGATCCCATCGAGGACTTCGTTGAGAAGCCTTTCTTTCTCAAGGACGCCACCCAGCGCATCAAGCGCGTAATCGACAAGATTGCGCTGGAGAAGATGGCCAAGACCACCGCCTCGGACGGCGTGCTGCGCGGCAACCTCTCGCAAATGAACGTGATCGACCTGGTGCAGTCCCTGGAGATGGGCCGCAAGAGCTGCGCGCTTTCGCTCACCAACGAAGGCGACAAGTGTGAGCTCTACTTCAGCGAAGGCCAGGTGACGCATGCGGCCTACGGATCGCTGACCGGCGATGCGGCCGTTTTCAAAGTATTGCGCTGGACCGGCGGCAACTTCGAGATCGATTTCGACGGGAAAACCAAGCAGCAGACCACCACCCTGAACACGCAGGGACTTCTGATGGAAGGCCTGCGGATGCTGGATGAGTCCAAACGCGATGACGGCGGGGCGGAGGAAGAAGAAGATGTCCTCCTCGACAGCTGAGGTTCTGACCGCGGCCGTGCTGACGGTCAGTGATTCCTCCGCGAGCGGCGAACGTGCCGACCGCTCCGGGCCGGCCATTGTGGAAGCCCTCAAGAAACGAAATTTCTCGGTCGTCGCCACGGAAGTTGTGGCTGACGAGCAGCCTGCCATTCAAAGCGCGATCGTGCGCCTCGCGGCAACGGCGCGGCTGGTGGTCACGACCGGCGGCACGGGGGTTGCTGAACGTGATGTCACACCCGAAGCCACGCGCGCTGTCTGTGTGCGCCTGCTCGAAGGGGTGGCGGAACGGATGCGGTTCGAAGGCGTGAAGAAAACTCCCTTGGCCGCGCTGAGTCGAGGGGTTTGTGGAGTACGAGGAGAGTCGTTGGTCTTGAACGTCCCCGGTAGTCCGAAAGGCGCAGTCGAATCACTCGAAGCAGTAATTGATCTGTTACCGCATGCTCTGCAGCTGTTGAGCGGGAACACCAGCCATCAGGTTAGTGGGTAGCGTGCTTATGAGCTGCCCAGCCCTTCAGCGTGGAGCGAGATGTCTCCGCAGCTCGTGTAAGATGCTTTAAACTCCTTGCGACCAATCAGGTTGAGGCGAAGTCTAAAGGGAATCGCTGGAACGTCTAATCAGAGGGTAGATCTGACACAACAGAAAACTGGAGGACAAGAGATCATGAAGCGTAGTTTGATCATGCTGACTGCCGTTCTGTGCATTACCGCCTCGGCGTGCGCGCAATCACTTACCCAGGCCGACCGCGACAGTGCCGTCAAGTATCTGGCGAGCACCAAACAAGGCGTGCTGGATGCCACGGCTGGGCTTTCCGAGGCGCAGTGGAATTTCAAACCCGCGCCGGACCGGTGGTCGGTGGCCGAGGTGACCGAGCACATTGCCGCGGCGGAGGACTATCTGCGGGGGATGGTGACGGAGCAGGTGATGAAGGCCCCGCCGCGTCCCGAAGGGGACGACGTGAAGGCCATCGACGAGATGGTACTGGCCAAGGTTCCAGATCGTACCAACAAAGTGCAGGCCCCCGAACCGCTGAAGCCGACCAACCGCTTCGGCTCACCCCAGGCATCGTTGAAGCACTTCGAGGAGACCCGGCAGCAAACACTGGATTTCCTGAAGCAGCACGATGATCTGCGGGCGCATGCGGCGGACAGCCCCTTTGACAAGAAGCTCGACGGCTACGAGTGGATCCTGTTCATTGCGGCGCACAGCGACCGCCACACCAAGCAGATCAATGAAGTGAAAGCCGACCCGAACTTCCCGAAGAAGTAGGACCCGTGCTGGCGCGGGTCTCGGACCCGCGCCCGCACGGCACACACTTGGCTGTCTGCCGCGACAGGACGGGTTCGAGATCCGTCTGCCCGCATCCAATCCGGCCCCAGGGCTCCAGTCGTGCAGGTTTACTTTCGCGTACACTGCTAGTCTTACGTCTTGAACACCATCGAGCACATCCTCACACGCTACACGGCGTTTCTCTGGGCCCTGCTGAAACCCTTGGGAGCCTGGGGCGTGTTCGCGATCGCAGGGCTCGACGCTGCCGCCCTGGGCTTGCCCATGGACGTGGTGGTCGCCGGCTACGTTTACCAGGACCGCTCCCGCTTTCTGTTGTATGTGCTCATGGCATCGGCGGGATCGGCAGTGGGCAGCATTGTGCTCTATGTGATCGGGTACCAAGGCGGAGAGGCGCTGCTGCGCAAACGCATTTCGGCAGAACGCTTCGAGAAGCTCCACCGGACTTTCGAGAAACATCCCTTCTGGGGCCTGATGTTCCCGGCCATGCTGCCGCCGCCTACACCCTTCAAACTGTTCGTCCTGGGCGCGGCGGTTACGGAGATGAAGTTCAGCCGGTTTCTGTTGGCCATCTTCGCCGGCCGCTTCGTGCGTTTCATGGTACTGGCTCTGCTGACGCTGAAATTCGGTCCGGACTTCGTGCGCATCTCGGGCACAGTTTTCCGGGAACATTTCCACTGGGTGCTGGGAGCGGTGGCCGTGGGGCTGGCCGGGTGGCTGGTGGTGCGGCGGATGAAGGCAAAGACAAAATCACTTACCGGCGAGAACGCCCAGACAAAATAATCCCCCTGCTCGGCGCATTCGGCGGTGAAAAGCCTACGCTGCTGCCGTGGGGTCGCCTTCCTTGCCGAAAGCTTCAGCCAGGGCGTGGAGCGCCACAGGCGTGGCGAACATCGCGAGGGTGAAGAGCAGATCACCCTCAAGCGCATTTCGGAAAAACGGCACGCCAGCCGCGTAGGCCGTCATCAGCCCGCTCAGGGTTTTTGGATATAGATCATCCCATGCCGCCCAAGTCGCAAAATTGCTCAGCACAAAGAACGACACCGAGCTGGTCAAGGCTGCTCCGACCACACGCAACGGCTTTGCGTTCTGGCGCAGATTCGTGCCCAGCCAGAGGATCGCGGCATACCACACCCAGGTAACGTAGTGGTCCCAGCTGAACGGGTAGTCATATACCAGCTTGGTCAGGACTACGTCGGAAGCCGCCAACAACAGCCACGGAACCCATACGCCCCGGCGAGACCCGCGGGCGCCGAAGAACAACAGCGACCCGACGACCGGGGTAAACGTGAAGGGATGCGGCATGAAACGGACCGCAACGGCGAGCAGCACGAACAAGTAAGCCAGCATGATCACCTCGACAATCCGAAACCAGGAATCCGAAACAACGAATCCGAAACAACGATTGTGGCGCTTAGCAACGGCGGCGTCAAGCCGGGTGCCTCAGCTACGGCGACCCGCCCGGGCTCGTCGCTCCGCGGGACGCGCGGCGGGCGCGGAATCCGAAGGCCTCACTTACCACATTCAGGTTCCGGTCCAGTTCCACGCTGGCGCCCAGCGGACTGCGGCCGGTCCGGCCGGGATAGTCGTAGCGCAGATCCTTGAAGCGAACCACATAGCCTGCCCGCGGCGCTTCGAACTCTTCGGTTTCGGTAATGGGATACTGCGCCCAGTCGAGATAGACGTGTCCCAAATAACCGCTCTTGGCCGCTTGGGTAACCGGAGTCTCCTCCGGCTTGTAGCGGATTCGCATCCGGCCTTGGGGATCAACGTCCGGGATCGAGGAATCGACCAGCATGGTGGCGAAGAAGTCCTGAGTCTCGACCACTCCGTACCACTGAAATGGATTCCACCAGTAGGGATAGGCAGAGACGCGGATGGGATCGGCGCCTTGATAGAGCCGGGCTTCGAGGGCGATGAGCGCGCGGCGGTGTTCGTAATCACGCCCGCCCCAGAGTGCAACCACGCAAAGAAGCGCCAGAGTCGCGGCCAGGCGTCCCTGCGGACCTTTCCGACGCGCCCCGATTTCTTCGTTGATCAAGGAGAAAAATGCGGGGAGCACCAACCCGCCGACCAGGAAAATGAGTAGGACCGGCTCGATGATGAAAACAATGTCCCAGGAGTACCATCTCTCGGAAAATGGCCAGAAGGGGCGCACACCGTAGTTGTTGGTGAAGTCGAGCAGAATGTGGGTAAGGCCGGCAAGATACGAATAACAGAACAGTAGTCCCCAGCGGGGCGGCAGGTTTGGGTTCTTGAGCTTGCGGCCTCGTACGCGCCAGACTAGATACATGAAGCCAACCACTACAGCCGATACCAGGACCGCGCCGAGGAGAGAGTGAGTGAAGCCGCGATGGTGGGCGAAGCCGAAAACCGGGTTACGGAGGCTGCCCAGTACATCAATGTCGGCAGCTTCCGCCGCCAACGTAAGCGTTGCTGTGGCCAAGGCTGTCTTGCGGTTCAGGCCGGCCCGGCCCATACAGGCGCCAGTTAGGAAGTGGGTGATGGGTTCCAAATTTGTGAGGGCCCTCTTTTGGACCCGAGTTACAGAGAATACATTGCCGGCTCGATCCGGCGTCAATGGACGAGCCGAAAGAACTTAGATGTGGTTATGGCGACCGCCGATGCAGAACTGAGGCTCCCCTATGGGCGGCCCGCCAGGGTAGATCGCTTGGTATCATTCGTTGGGCACCAGCAAGGTCACTGCATCGGGCACGACAGAAATCTCTGCCGGCAGAGTCCCCAGCAGCTCGCCGTCTGCTTCCACAAAAATCCGTGACTTTGGGGAGTTCGCAAGAACGGGCAGGGGGCGACAAATGACACTGTTGCTATGCAGCAGTTCAATTCGGCTGATTTGCCATGGTCTCGCGAGAAGTCCCCGCAATATGTAGCGCAGGTACGCCAGGCGGCTGCTGGTGTGGAAGAGCACGAGGCGTAGGTCATCGCGCTCCAGCGAGGCCCCCGGGGCCAGTTCGCGCAGCACTCCTCCGAAGTTCCGGATACGAACCGCCAGTAACTGTGTAACTTCAGTCTGCTGGTTCTTCTCGGAAGTCTCTACCGCAAAGGTTTCCATCTTGTGGGTCAGCCACAGCCGGGTAGCTTTGGCGTAGTACGCGGCCATGCCGAGGCGACTCTTGATCAACGGGTTGAGTTCGTAGAACAGATGTGCGTCCACACCGATGCCTGCGGCAACGGCGAAATAGCGCGAACTGTGGCTACCCGAGAAGTCCTGATACTCCACCCGGCCAACCGCAATACGCCGAGATTTGGCGCCTGCAGCTGCGCGCGCCGCACCCACTGGAGAGAGCGGCAGGCGAAGGTCATGAGCGAGGGCGTTGGCGGTTCCCAGAGGAATGATGCCCAAAGCCACATTGCTGCCAACCAGGCCCTGCAAGACGTCATGCACGGTGCCATCGCCGCCGCAGGCGAAGACTGTGTCGCAACCCTCGGCGATTGCTTGGCGTGTCTGCTCGGTGGCGTCGGCAGCGGCGCGCGTGGGCTTGGCGGAGGCTTCTATCCCGGCGTCTCGCAAGACCGCCAGCACCACGTTTACGTCGGCCAGACGGCGCTTCCGCCGGCGGCCGAAGAGCGGGTTGTAGAGCAGGGCGGCCTTGCGCATGGAATCAGGTGGATTGTACTGGAAGCAGTCTATCGAGCTGCGCTCGGTTGGACAGCCGAGGCGGCTGTCCCTGCACGGCCTCGGTAGGACGCCGAGGCTACGATTTGGACCGCGAGCCCCACTCCCACATGCCGAACATGGCCTTCTGCGGCAGGGGATGTCCTACCTGGCGGGCCAGCATGGAAATCTGACCGCGATGGTGGGCGTCGTGGGCGATCAGGTAGCCGAAAAACCCCGCCACGTCGGGGCCGAAAGCCCTTCACGCGGCCATCGGTGTCCAAGGCAGCCTTGAGCACGGCGGCCAGAGCTGCCCGGCTCTGTTCCAGGGCTTTCACGGCCTGTGCCGGAGTCACGCGGGTCCGGTCTAGCTGTTCTGGAATCTTGCTCCCCTTGGCTGCGGCCTTCAGCCACATCACCCGCACGTTATGCATGTGAGCGGCTATGGCGGCGATTGTCCGTCCCTTGCCGTCAGGTGGCTCGGCGCGCCACGCTTCTGGAGGCAGGTTTTCGATCAAGTACTGGTTGATGCGATCGTTGGTGTCAAAGGCGGTTAGCAAAGCTTGGGACAGCGAGAACGGAACCGAGGCAGTTTTTGCCATAGAGCAAGGCCCTCCCTGAGTTTCGGGGCAGCAGTCTAGCAGAACCAAACCACCTGATTGCACCTTCCCTGGCTTTTGGTTAAGCTACTGGCTTACCCAGGGACGCCATTCGTCAACCGTACTTTCCTCATTCTGAATCTAGGGGGATCATTCTCATGAAGTACTGGATATCCGTTCTGCTTGCCGCGTTGCTGTGCGGGGCAGTTGTTGCCCAAGACCATTCCGCCCAGGGCCAGTCCAAGCCGGTTACATTGATGTCGGGAGTTGGGGATCTCCACCACCCGGTTTCCACCAGCAATCCGGAAGCGCAGCAATTCTTTGATCAGGGATTGCGCCTGATCTACGCTTTCAACCACGACGAAGCGGCGCGCTCCTTCCAGCGCGCGGCTGAACTGGATCCCAAGCTGGCAATGGCCTATTGGGGAGTTGCAGAAGCCGTGGGCCCGAACTACAACGATCCCGCCAGCGACGACCGCTTCATGCAGGCGCACGAGGCGATTCAAAAGGCGGTCGATCTCTCCGGGAACGCTTCGCCCAGCGAGCAAGCCTACATTCAGGCCATGGCTCTACGTTTCCCCGCAGACCCGAAGGCCGATCGCCGCAAGGCGGCTGAGGCCTATCGCGATGCCATGCGCGAAGTCGTGAAGAAATATCCCGACGATCTGGATGCCACCACTCTGTTTGCCGAGGCGGGCATGGGCCTGCATCCCTGGGGCCTGTGGCACCACGATGGCACGCCCGAGGCGGGCACGGAAGAGATTGTCGCGACCCTGGAGTCGGTGATCCGGCGCGATCCCAATCACCTGGGTGCCATTCACTACTACATTCACGCGGTCGAGGCCTCGCCCAACCCGGAGCGGGCGTTGGCGGGCGCCAACAAGCTGGCTTCGCTGGCGCCGGCGGCAGGACACATCGTGCACATGCCGGCCCATGTGTATATCCGGACGGGCGACTATGAAGCCGCGGTGAAGACGAACCAAGAAGCGGCGGCGGTGGACCGGGCCTACCTCAAGGCGAGCGGGGCGCAGGGCATCTACTCCATGATGTACTACAGCCACAATTTGCACTTCATCGCCATGTGCGCGGCGATGAACGGTGACTACGCCGAGGCCAAGAAGAATGGCGACCTGCTGGCAGCCCACGTCGGTCCGCACGTAAAGGACATGCCGCCCCTCGAAGGCTTCATGACCATCCCCATGGCGGTGGATGTCCGCTTCCACCAGTGGGATGACGTCCTGAAGATGCCGCAGCCCGATCCCGCCATGAAAACCGCGACCGTCTTCTGGCACTTCTCCCGCGGCATGGCCCTGGCGGGAACGGGGAAGGTGAGCGAAGCTGAGGCCGAGTACAAGATAGTTGCCGACGCGGAAAAGAACACACCCGAAGATGTCATCTTCGCCATGCCCATCAACAACAAGGCCAAAGACATCATGAAAATCGCCGAGGAAGTCCTGGGCGCGAAGATTGCCATCGCAAAGAAAGACAATGCCGGGGCGATTGCGATGTTGTCGGATGCGGTCTCCATCCAGGATTCGCTGAAGTACGGTGAGCCACCGGACTGGTTCTTCCCGGTACGCGAATCGCTGGGCGCAGCGTTGCTGATGAGTGGCGACGCCGCCGGCGCGGAGAAGGTCTTCCGTGCCGACCTCGATCGCAACCCTCGTAATCCGCGGTCGCTTTTTGGGCTGCAGCAGGCGCTCAAGGCGCAAGGCCGAAACTACGACGCCACATTTGTGGAAAGACAATTCCAGGCCTCGTGGAAGGGCGGAAATGCGCAGTTGAAAGTGGAGGATTTAGTTTAGTTTGCAGCACAACTAAGAATCGGGCTGGCCACCCGGTCAGCCCTTTATGTGAGCCAATAGCACGTCGCCGCGTTCCCCACTTTTCCACCGACTATAATCTTCGACGATGCCCACCGCGACCAAGGACGTCGAAAAGAAAATTGAGGCGCTCCGCGACAAGATCCGGCACCACGAATACCGGTACTACGTGCTCGACGATCCGGAGATCACGGACGCCGAGTTCGATCGGCTCTTGAACCAGCTAAAAAAGCTGGAATCCGAACATCCCGGACTGATCACTTCGGATTCTCCCACTCAGCGTGTCGGTGGCAAACCGCGCGAAGGCTTCGTCAAGGTTAGGCACTCCTCGGCCATGCTCTCACTGGATAACACCTACAACCAGGAGGATCTACGCAACTGGGAGCGGCGGGGCCATGAACTCAGCGGCCGGAATGATGTCGACTACGTTTGCGAACTGAAGCTGGATGGCATGTCGCTGGCCCTGCGCTACGAAGACGGCAAACTAGTGCGCGGCATCACGCGTGGTGATGGCTCAGAAGGCGAGGACGTGACCCTGAACGTGCGCACGGTGCGGTCGATCCCGCTCTCAATTGCGAAAGAGAAACTCAGGAAGGCTGCTATCCCCGCGGATTTCGAGGTGCGTGGTGAATTGCTGATGCCCCTTGCGGCGTTCCGAAGGATGAACGAGGAGCGGGAGCAGAAGGGCCTTTCGCCGTTCGCCAATCCGCGCAATGCCACCGCCGGGACCGTTCGCCAGCTCGAGCCCAGTGTCACCGCCGAGCGCCGGCTGGACTACTTCGCCTATGCGCTGCTGCAAAACGGGAGCACGTATTTTAATCGGCATTCGGAAGCGATGGATGCCCTGGAGGCAGCCGGATTCAAGGTCAACACGCGCAGAAAATTGGCGAAGAACTTCGAAGAGGTCTGGGCCTTTATCCAGCAATGGGAAGATAAGCGCGACAGCCTGCCGTACGAAATCGACGGCATCGTAGTCAAGGTGGATCGCACTGCGCTGCAAGAGGAATTGGGCTATACCGGCAAAGCGCCACGCTGGGCGATTGCCTATAAGTATGCCGCGCGCGCCGCCATCACAAAGATTGAAGACATCATCGTGCAAGTGGGCCGGACGGGAAAACTCACGCCGGTGGCGGTCTTGAAACCAGTGCCGATTGGCGGCACGACCGTCAGCCGCGCTACCTTGCACAACCAGGATGAGATCGAACGCCTGGGGGTGAAGATCGGTGACTGGGTGGAGGTCGAACGCGGTGGCGATGTCATCCCCAAAGTCACGCGCGTGGTCGAGGACAAGGCTCATCCTCGAGGACACAAGTCATTCCACATGCCGGAGAAGTGTCCCGAGTGCGGCACTAAAGTCGTCCGCACCGAAGGCGAGGTGGACCATCGCTGTGTGAATGCCAACTGCCCCGCCAAGCTGCGGGAGACCATCCTGCACTTTGCCTCGCGCCACGTGATGAACATCGAAGGCATGGGCGATGCGCTGGTGAACCAACTCACCGATCGCGGCTTGGTGAAAAACGTTGCCGACATCTACAAGCTAACCAAAGCGGATCTGCTCGCACTCGAGCGCATGGGAGACAAATCCGCCCAGAATGTGCTCGATGAAATCGAAGCCTCCAAGAAGCTTCCGCTGGAGCGCGTGATCTTCGGTCTGGGCATTCGCTTTGTGGGCGAGCGTACGGCGCAGTTCTTGGCGGAACACTTCGGATCGATGGACGCATTGTTGAACGCCGGGGAAGAGGAACTCCAGCAGGTGAACGAAGTGGGACCGCGCATCGCGCGGAGTATCGTCGAATTCTTTCAGGAACCGAAGAACCGTGCCCTCATAGGTCAACTCGAAAGATTGGGACTGACGTTGGTTGGTGAAAGGAAGCAGCGCGGTACCCGGCTCGCCGGCAAGACCTTCGTGTTGACCGGCACGCTGGCCCACTTCACCCGCGACCAGGCCAAGAAGATGATCGAAGACGCGGGTGGGCGCGTGGCCTCGTCAGTCAGCAGGAAAACCGACTATGTGGTCGCCGGCGCCGATGCCGGCTCCAAGCTCGACAAGGCAAAAGATCTGGGAGTGAACGTCATCAGCGAGAAGGAGATGGAGGATTTGGTAAGGGAGTAGTTAGTCCCCTTCCCATCAGAGGCCTCAAATAAAGACAATCAATTGACATTCTGGTGACAATTGCCCGGACGCCCTCTCCTAAGCTTCCTTTGCCTGATTATCGGCAAACTTTCTGGCCGGTGACAGGGCGGAAGACCCGCCCGGTTGATTGCCTGAGTTCATCAAAACCACAAGGAGGAAGTATGCGAGTCCTTCGACTCGATAAAGCGTTCGCGGCTGTGGCCATCGTGCTGGCTCTGATGGTCGGTGTATCCAGCCTGGCCTATGCGGCATCCTACAAAGCAGCTTTCCTAACCGCGGATCAAGCCGGGATCGCTCCCAATACCGATCCCAATCTAGTCAACGCTTGGGGAATCAGCTTCAGCCCCTCCGGGCCATTCTGGGTGTCTGACAACGTAACTGGCCTTTCCACGATCTACAACGGAACGGGAGTGCCACAGCCTTTGGTGGTTACCATTCCGCCGGTGGGGGGCGCCACAAAAGGGAGTCCGTCGGGCACGGTGTTCAACGCTTCTGCCGACTTCGTCATCACCCAGGGCACAAAATCCGGCCCAGCGCTTTTCCTCTTCGACAGCGAGGACGGATCCCTCAGCGGCTGGAACCCGAGTGTCAACGCGACCAACGCCGTCGTGACAGTGGATAACTCCGCCTCCAACTCCGACTACAAGGCCATGGAGATGGCCAATAACGGCACGGGAAACTTCCTGTACGTGGCCAATTTCTTCGCCGCCAAGGTCGAAGTCTATGACAAGAACTTCAACCAGGTCAGCCTGGCCGGTTCTTTCACCGATCCGCGTCTTCCTGCAGGATTCGCTCCCTACAACCTCCGCCAGATCAACGGTCAGCTTTTCGTGCTCTATGCGAAGCAGAACGCTTCGAAACACGACGCGCTACCGGGCAAGGGACTTGGAGTGATTGACATCTTCGACCTCAACGGAAACCTGGTAAAGCGATTCGCCTCCAAGGGACGGCTGAATGCTCCGTGGGGGATCGCCCTCGCGCCGGCCAACTACGGCACGTTCAGTAACAACCTGCTGGTGGGTAATCTGGGCGATGGTCATATCACCGCCTTTGATGCTACGACCGGCGCCGCCAAGGGACAGCTCACGAATGCCGGCGGCCGACCGATCGCGCTCAAGGGTCTCTGGGGCTTAATGTTCGGCAACGGTGGCCAGGGCGGGATGACGAACGTCCTTTACTTCACCTCGGGGCCCAACAACTATCAGCACGGACGATTCGGCAGTATCACGGCTGTTCCGTAACGGTTTTTCTCCTGCGCCGCAGCCTCATCCCGGGCGAGATTCGTACTCCCTCGAATCTCGCTCGGGATGGCGAGCTGTCTAACCTTCCAGCGCTCCCCGAATCCGCCCGTAGGTCATTTCCAGGCTTTCCGGCAGGATCCTGGTCTCACCTACCACCGACACGAAATTGGAGTCTGCCACCCAGCGCGGCAGCGCGTGCATGTGGATGTGTCCTGCGACACCCGCGCCGGCGGCCTTACCAACGTTCATCCCCAGGTTGATTCCGTCGGGAGTGTAGAGTTTCCGCAGCACGGATTCCATTTTCTGCGACAAGTCCATCATCTCGTGGGCAGCCGCCACTGGCAGTTTTTGCAGCTCGTCGAGGTGGGCGAAGGGCACAATCATCACGTGTCCGGGTGTGTAGGGGAAGGTGTTGAGAACGACGTAGCACTCGCGGCCGCGATGCACGATGCGAACTTTCGCGTCGTCTCCGGCCTTGGGCAGGTCGCAGAAGATGCAGCCGGAGCTCTTTTCGGCGGTAACGTAGGCGTAGCGCCAGGGGGTCCAAAGGTAGTCCATGGGAGGGCAGGGTAGCAGATGCAGGCAGGTTTTCGGAACTCGAGGGGTGGCCCACCCATGACGCCGAAGCCGACAGGCCGAGACCTAGCCTGGGCTGGCGTTCTCAAAAGGCCGAATGAGGCCACAGTTTGGTGTTTGACACTGTTCGGAAGCGGTTGCTATAGTCGAAGGGTTCCCTTTGGACGCGGGTTCGCTTTATCACGTCCGACCGCTGGGATTGTCCAAGCCCGTTCGCCAGGACGGGCCCATCACAACCTAAGACTCACGCCAGCAGTCCGCTGTAAACAGCCCGCATCCGTCCCGCACTAAGTGCGAGGTAGACCTAGAGAGGCGATGACCTTGTTCGACGACAATACTGCCCACAACCTGGATTCCGCGACTTCAACCACGGTGGCTGACGCGGGCTCCCCTGAGGGCTCGACCCCAGACAGCACCAACCCCCAGCCAACCGAAACCGCTCCCAACCCAATCGTCCAGAAGCTGGGCGACAAACCCGTCATGACCGCTGGCATCGAAGACTTCGCCGCAGCGTTGGAGACGTTCACCACGGAGAGCGAAGAAGCCGTCAGCGAGGACAACGTCCTCAAAGGCACCGTGTTGAAGATTACTCCCACCCACGTCGTGGTGGATGTCGGCGCCAAGTCCGAGGGCATGCTGCCCCTGGCGGAAGTGCTGGACCACGAGGGCAAGCCCAGGTTCAAGCCCGGCGACGCAATCGACGTGATGCGGGACAAGGGCCAGAATGAGGAAGGCTACATCAACCTCTCCCACCAGAAAGCGCAGCGGCTGCGCGCCTGGGACGAGATTGAGAAGGCCTACAACGAAAAGAAGCCCATCCAGGCACAGGTAGTCGAACGCATCAAGGGCGGCCTGACCGTGGACATCATGGGCGCACGGGCATTCCTGCCCGGTTCCCAGGCGGACCTGCGCCCGGTGCGCAACCTGGATGCGGTCAAGGGTCAGATGCTGGAAGTGGCGGTCATCAAGCTGAACAAGAAGCGCGGCAACATCGTGGTGTCGCGCAAGCAATTGCTGGAAGAAGAACAGAACGAGAAAAAGTCCAAGACCCTGGAGCACCTGGAAGAGGGCGGAATTCTGACGGGCGTGGTCAAGAACCTGACCGAGTACGGCGCCTTCGTGGACCTGGGCGGAATCGATGGCCTGCTGCACATCACCGATATGTCGTGGGGCAGACTCACGCATCCGCGCGATTTGGTGAATGTAGGCGACCAGATCCAGGTGAAGGTGCTGAAATTTGACAAAGAGAAGCAGCGTGTCTCGCTGGGCTTCAAGCAGCTGACACCCGACCCGTGGCTGGACGCGTCCCACCGATACCCCGTGGGCGCGCACGTGCACGGGCGCGTGATCAGCGTGACTGACTACGGCGCGTTCGTGGAACTGGAGCAGGGCATCGAGGGCCTGGTGCACGTCAGCGAGATGACCTGGTCCAAGCGCATGAAGCATCCCTCGAAGCTGGTCAACGTAGGCGACCAGGTGGATTGCGTGGTGCTCAACGTGAACCCGCAGGAGCGGCGCATCTCGCTAGGCATGCGGCAACTGGCAGCCAATCCGTGGGACGCCCTGCACGACAAGTATCCGGTGGGCGCGCAGGTCGAGGGCCGGGTTCGCAACCTGACCGATTTCGGCGCCTTCATCGAAATTGAAGACGGTATCGATGGCCTGGTACACGTCAGCAACCTGAGCTGGACCAAGCGCGTGAAGCATCCTTCGGAAGTGCTGAAGAAAGGCGATCGCGTGAAGGCCGTAGTCCTGGCCATTGAGCCCGACAAGCGCCGGCTGTCGTTAGGCGTGAAGCAGCTGCAGCCGGATGTGTGGGAGAGCTTCTTCGCCCAGCATAAGATAGGTGATGTCCTGCACGGCAAGGTGCTGCGCGTGGCCAGCTTCGGCGCATTCGTGGAGATCGCAGAGGGCATCGAGGGTCTTTGCCACAACTCCGAGGCGGTGGACGGCAACGGCCAGCCCATTCACCTGGAGCCCGCTCTGGAACACGACTTCAAGATCATCAAGATGAATCCGGAAGAAAAGAAAGTCGGACTTAGTATCAAGGCCGTGGGCGAAGAGGCCTCGCGTACCGAGGTGGAGGCCTACAAGCAACCGGTCTCGAGCACCGGCGGATCTACGATTGGTGAGCTGATGTCGTGGAAGCGGGCCGGGAACGAGAATAACTAAGCACGTGTGCCGCTCGGCACGAACTACTTCGTATCAATCCGCAGATTGATGTTCACCTGCTGCCGATTATCAAACTGGCTGACCGTCTTAGTGTCGCTCTTGTGGCCGTTGTACTGCGCGTAGACTTCGTAGTCAATGCTCGGCGAGAGCGCTGGGAAGCGGTACATGCCGTCTGCTCCAGCGATATAAGTCTTTACCGCGCGGGTGCGCGTGTTGGAGAGGTACACCACAGCGCTGGGCACGGGATTGTCCTGCCGGTCGATCACCTTGCCGGTCAACAGACGTCCGGAATCGCCCTTGTCTTTTGCGTAGGCGACACAGGCAGGGTTGGCGACGGCGGCCAAGCCGACCAGAAGCAGCACGAGAGCCACGACATGGTGCTTTTTCATGGAGCCTCCCCAAGCCTTCCCCACAGCGCCTAGATTGCCGAGTTGCTACTATTTTAGATGCAAACCGATGTCAGCGCGTTCGACATTGTCGATGCGGACTTTGACCTCTGAGCCTGCCTGTAACTGCTTGCCATTAGGGGGTTTATAGCTCTTTAAGTCGGCCCACACCAGGTAATCACCTGGGCCCTCGGGCACCCTCAGGGCAAACTCGCCATGGTGGTCGGAATAGAGTTCCCAGCGGGCCCTCTTATCGGTCGCCCGGCGAATCTTCACCTTGATAGCGTACACAGGGTGGTTGTCGGGCCCCCAGACCGTGCCAAAGATCAGGGCGTAGGGCTTTTCATGTTTTTTCTCTTCGGGAGAGGCACTGCCGTCTGCGGCAGCGGTTCTTCCAAGGCACAGCGTGGAGAGCAACAGCCCCAGGGCGACGATGCGCGAGCTGCGGCGGGAGGCCGACGTCCGCGAATACGCCAGAGTTCCAAGGAGCCTACGATAAGTCACCGTCTTCCGCTTCCTCGTCGTCGGTGTCGTCCTCGTCGATGATTTCCTCCGCCACCGGCTTCAGTTCAATGGGATTTACCGTGACCACCTCGAAGTCGGTACCGCATTCAGGACAGGAGACGACTTCACCCTCATCGACCTCATCTTCATCGATATCGAGATTCGTCTCACATTCTGGACAATAGACCATTATTGCCTCCCCTCTATGAAATGCCCCTGATAATATTTAGTTTCTCCCGAGGCCGAGGTCAAGTGGTTGCGGACCTGGCCCGGTGGAAAAAGAGGCTTGAACTTGCCATCCCACTCCCGTGTAAACCCTTCCCGGCTGATTAGGTGTCTCTTATCACTCAAATTGACTGGCAAAGTGACTGGTTGGGTCGTATTGCTGTTGCTGGCGCTGCCCGTGCTTGCCCAGGATACCCCCACCGCGGGCACGCCCGACCCGCAGATTGCCGCCGCCCTGAAGCAGATTTCGGCGGAGCGCATCCAGGCGAGCATCGAGAAGCTGGTGAGTTTCCAGACCCGGCTGACACTATCGGCTCAGGACCCGGCTTCGATCGCGGCTGGGCACGGTATCGGCGCGGCCCGGGAGTGGATCAAGAGTGAATTCGAACGTTACTCGCGCGACTGCGGCGGATGCCTGGAAGTCAAGACTGACAGTTTTACCGAAGCGCCCGCCGACCGCATCCCCAAGCCCACTGAAATCACCAATGTTTATGCGGTCCTGAAGGGCACCGACCCGGGAAATGCCAAGCGCATTGTGCTGGTCACCGGCCATTACGATTCCCGCAACAGCGACACATTTGATGTAAGCGGCGCCGCGCCGGGTGCGAATGATGACGCGAGTGGCACCGCTGTGAGCCTGGAGTGTGCCCGGGTCTTGAGCCAGCTCAAATTCCCCGTGACCGTTATTTTTCTGACCGTGGCCGGGGAGGAGCAAGGACTCAACGGCAGCCACCATTTCGCCCAGATGGCTAAATCCGAAGGCTGGAACCTTGAAGCGGTCTTGAACAACGACATCGTCGGCGGCGACCGCGGTCCGCAACAGGATCCCAGCGTAGTGCGAGTCTTCTCGGAAGGAGTGCCGGTAGCCGCTACCGACGCCGAGTTGCGCCTGATTCGCGGCCTGGGCGGCGAAAGCGACTCCATCTCACGCCAAGTTGCGCGCTATGTCGCGGAAGTCGCTCGCGCCTACGACCCCCGCGTGAAGCCCATGCTGGTGTTCCGCCTGGACCGCTACCTGCGCGGCGGAGATCACTATTCCTTCAACCAGCAGGGCTACGCCGCCGTGCGCTTCACCGAGTATCGCGAGGATTACAACCACCAGCACCAGAACGTGCGCACCGAAAATGGCATCGAATACGGAGATTTGCCGAAGTTCGTTAATTTCGATTACGTCGCCCACGTCGCCCGGCTGAATGCCGCTACCCTGGCATCGCTAGCCTCGGCGCCGGCGCCTCCAGGCAAAGTCCGCCTGCTGACCAAAGAGCTGGAAAACAATTCCACGCTGACCTGGGAACCCTCGTCTGGAGGACGTGCTACCGGCTACGAAGTGCTGTGGCGCGCGACCACCAGCCCAGAATGGGAACACGCGCAAAGTTTTGGAAATGAAACCAAAGCCACGCTGCCAAGATCAAAGGATAATGTGATATTCGCCGTACGAGCGGTAGACAAAGAAGGACACAAAAGCTTGCCAGTGACGCCGCTGCCAGAGAGGTAAAACGCAACCTGATAAGATGGCTTTCATAGTCTTTTCCTGACGACTGATACCTGCATGCCTCGCGGACCCACTTTCTCGCTGAGTTTTCCACCTTTCACTTACTGGGTGAAGCGGATCGCGATTGCTTGCTTCGTCATCTATTTTCTGCAAGTCGTGCTGGGATCTGTTTCGACGCAAGGCTCCTGGGCCCTGACCCAGTATGCTGGATTGGTCCCACTTTTGGTACTGCACTACGGGATGGTTTGGCAGCTCGTTACCTATTCCTTCCTGCATGTCAGCGTCGGGCATGTGTTGATCAATATGCTGATGCTCTGGATGTTCGGAGCACAAGAGGAGCAGGATTGGGGATCAAGACGATTCCTGGAGTTTTATCTTTTCTGCGTTGCCGGCGCTGCGTTGACCACCATTGCCGTCGCCTACTCATCGCTGCCCGGAGTCACTCCCGCAACCACTACGCTGGGAGCTTCGGGAGGAGTCTACGGACTGCTGATTGCCTTCGGCATGCTCTACGGCGACCGCGAAGTCTTCATGTTCCCCCTGCCTTTCTCGATGAAGGCAAAGTACCTGGTGGGCATCATGATTTTCCTGGTGATCATCGCGACCTTCCAGTCTTCCCAGGGCGGCGTGGCCAACTTTGCCCACCTGGGTGGATTGCTGTTCGGCTTTTTGTATGTCAAATTCCTGCCTAAACGCGGCCTGATGTTTGGCGCGTCGGAACACTACTTCAGCGTGCGCAATTCCTACTACCGCTGGAAGCGGCGCCGGGCCGCGCGCAAGTTCGAAGTGTACATGCGCAGACACGACCGCACCGTGACCTTCGACGAACACGGCAACTACGTCCCGCCGGAAGACTCGGATCCGGATAAGAAGAACGGTGGGTCCAAGTCCGGCTGGGTGAACTAGGTTGTGGCCCCAGAATCACGCCCCGGACGTACTCGTCGGGGGGCGGGTGAGGTACCCACCATACACGGTACGGATTCACCTCGACGAAATGACTTGGCGGTTCAATAACCGCAAGAATTCGTTTCTGTTTCGTGACACGATCCTCAAGCTCATTAACTCTGACAACCTCGAATATAAAGAACTCACGGCTGCCTAGCTTGATCTTGGTTATCTCCAAAATGCCTCGTAAGGATATTCCAACACCCAAAGTCAGTTAGGGTGCTTCCATCTGGTAATTTGACCCCGGATAGTACCTGTACGTTACCGTTAGGGTCGATAATCGCCGCTGGTACCTCGAATCTATGCTTAGGCTTCCAACCCGGATGAACGACCTTTCCTGTACCCGACTTGGGCAGTTCAGTAGCGAGAGATGTTCTAATAAATTCTGGGTCTTCACATCTGAATACAACAGGGTCTAGACTAGGATTTTTCTTAATCCATTGGGGGCCGTGCTCAATCGTGATTGTGGAGCGAAGAATCCCATCGACCCTCGTTACTTCCCACTTCTCTGCAAATACACCGTCCCGACAGCTTATTGAGACGGCATAGTGCTGACTATTTGGGTTTAGAGGATTCCAGATAAAGTTGCCCGGTGCTCCTTCTAGGCCAGCCTCGGCTACCTGGATGTGCTTTTGCGATTCGCCGCCTGCCAGTCCGGGCGGTGGAAATGGCGAATCAGGATGTTCAACCAACCACTGATGTTCTATGTTCTTGCGATCATCATCAAAAAAACCGATGTCGCAGTTGTACGCGGTACCCGGCCCATAGTGTCTAAGCATCATTACCCACGATGCAGAATCGTTATCTCCTAGTGGCGCACCAAAGACAAATACTAGACTAGGTGTAGCGGGTGGAGATGGGGGTGGAGAAGTTCCATTGACCCGTTCCGGCGTGGATTCTTTAAGTAACATTACCCATGTTCCGCTAACCAGCAATCCGCCGCACAAGAATATGACAAAGGTACTTATAATCGGGTCGCTACGATACCACCCGAGCGCATAAGACTTTCCTTCGGTCCATCCCCACGACAACATTAAGATCACGGCCACTGAAAGCGATAACCAGCCAATCCACTTTTTGCTTGGCCACAAAATTGAGACGGCAATGGCGACTAGCGCCATAACCAACCCCGCCAAACCCAAGCGATCACCGAACGACATGCATATCTCCACATCGCCAAGGTGAGGTATCCTTGACTTGCGAAGGATAGACCTCGACGCTGTTTTGCGTAAAGGTGATAATCCCGTCAGCCGATTTCACCAACAACCTCGCCCTCATTGTGCGCTAGCTTAGGGTAAACAATCGCAGAAACTCCGCGACCACAAGCCCACTCAACTGCCCTTGCCGCGCCTTCCCCTTGAATCCCAAGTCGTGCCCGGCACTCTCCATGGGGAGGAGCTTTGTCCTTCCGGGAATCAGCTGCAATGCCTTTTCCATCTCCTCAATCGAGCCGAAGGGATCGCGCGTCCCCTGTACGAACAAGGCCTGCGTCCGCAACTCAGGCAAATGCTGGACCCGAAGCTGGGCAGGCTTGCGCGGCGGATGCAGAGGATAAGAGAGTAGCAGCAAGCCATCCACCAGATCGGATTGCTCGGCAGCGAGGATCGTAGCCTGGCGTCCACCGTAAGAATGCCCGCCAAGAAAAGCCCGACCGGAGACCAACTTGCGCATCACGCTCACGGCATTCTTCAAGCCTTCACGATCGCGACGGGCATCACCCGGCCCCGGTGGACCGAACGGCCGGCTCTGGCGATAGGGCAGATCGCAGCGTAACACCGTGAAACCAGCGCTGGAAAGGGCTTCCGCGACCGCCACCAGCAGCGGAGCCTGGCAGTTTGATCCCGCCCCGTGGGTGAGCACAAAGCCGTCGCCCAAGCTGTGAGTGGGGTGGTAAAGAAATCCGCGGACGAACGGGTCCAGCGATATATCTGTGAATGGTTCGGGCGTGGAGCTGATCGGCATGGAATTTGCTTTTGAGTGGCGGACTTGAAGATCTAACCCAGGCCAACGTCTTCCAGGGTCTCATACACTTTCACAATCCGAATCTCATGCGCCAGTTTGGCCCAGCAACGCAGCACTTCGGGATCTTCCTGCGCGTCGCGTCGCGCCTCTTCCGACTTCCAGTAACGCAGCAGCAGGTATTGGGATTTCCCATCCCGATAAAGCATATCCCGGCTATAGACACCGGCCGAAAGTGCCGCAAAAAGGTCATGCATGGTGGCCAGCGATTCCTCTTCCTTGCCGGGCAGCGGTTCGTAGATGGCGACTGAGAGTATTTCCTGAGACATAGCCGGTGTTTATTTCCTGCCCGCGCGGGAGCGACGCGCGCTTCCACGCGATGCTTTCCTCTCCTCCTCCGCGGTTACCTCGTGCAGCCGCATGAAGTTGGTTGAGCCGGACGCCATCTGGGTTCCCGCCACCACGCCCACCACATCTCCCATCTTCACACATCCCTGGCGCAGCAATTCCTGCTCGGCGGTGGACACCATGTCCTCGGCAGTGCGCGCCTGCTCGTGCCGTACCGGATGTACGCCCCAAAAGATATTCATCCGGTTGCAGACCGCAGGCACCTGGCTGAAGGCGTAAATCGCGGCCTTGGGGCGATACTTGGAAATCAGGCGCGCCGTATTTCCGGTTTCGGTGAACACGGCAATCGCGCCCATGTGGAGGTCCTCCGCGGCATGGGCGATGGATTCACAGATAGTTTCCGCGATGGAAAGCCGGCGGTGTTCGCGCCGGCGCCTCGGCTGGGTAAACTCCCCCATGTTGCTCTCGGCCTCGACCACAATCTTTGCCATCATGGCCACTGCTTCGCGCGGGTAACTCCCGCTGGCAGTTTCCGCTGAGAGCATTACGGCATCGGTGCCATCGAAAATCGCGTTGGCCACGTCGCTGGCCTCGGCGCGCGTGGGCCGGGGATTCTCGATCATGGATTCCAGCATCTGGGTGGCGATGATCACGGGCTTGCGCCACTCGGCCGAACGGCGAATCACGTGCTTCTGGATGACCGGGACTTTTTCCGGCGGCATTTCCACTCCCAGGTCGCCGCGCGCCACCATCACTCCATCGGCGGCTTCAAAAATCTCTTCCAGCTGCTTCAGGGCTTGGGGCTTTTCCAGCTTCGCAATCACCGGCACATCGCCGCCTTGCGCGGCAATGAGTTGCTTCGCGCCGCGGACATCGGCCGCGGAACGCACGAACGACAGCGCCACCATGTCCACGCCATGCTTCAGTCCGAACTCCAGGTCCTTACGGTCTTTGGCGGTGAGGGCGGGAATGGAGAGCGCTGCACCCGGCAGGTTGATGCCCTGGTGTTCGGCCAGCAAGCCGCCGTTAATGACCTCGCACTCGACATCTTCCCCGCGCACCTGCGTGACCTGCAGCTCAATCCGTCCATCGGAGAGCAGGATGCGCCCGCCCGGCTGAATTTCTCGGGCCAGGCTTTCAAATGTAGTCGAGATCAGGGCCGGCGTACCCGCGATGTCGCGCGGGGTGATAGTCACGTGCGAGCCCGCTTTGAGGGTAACGGGAGCGTGGTCCTTGAGGCGTCCAGTGCGGATTTTGGGCCCCTGCAGGTCCTGCAGGATGCAGATCGTGCAGTTCTGTTTCCTGGCGGCGCGGCGGAGGCGTTCGATGTTACGCGCGTGGTCTTCGTGGGATCCGTGGGAAAAATTCAGCCGGGCGACATCCATTCCCAGCCGCATGAGGTCGCGCATCGCAGATTCGGAGTTGCACGCCGGGCCGATGGTACAAATGATCTTGGCGCGGCGGGCAGCCGAGCCTGGAGAAGCTTCCGTGGCCAAAAAATCGCCGGCAACGAGGTCTGGTCTGCTTTTCTTCAAATCTCCACCCGTGCGGTCCTGAGTGAAATCAGAGGTTGTTACTTGACTTCAGACGATTGGCGTTACCGCATCGCCCTGATGCCCGTGTCACTCAGTTCCCGTCCCAACGTCGACCGCGGGAAAAGCATGGCATTGAACTCCGCCCCCACCAGAACGACGAGCGAGATCATGTACATCCACACCAGCAGCGCGATAGCCACCCCCAGCGAACCATAGATGATGCTGTAGTCCGCGTAGCGCTGCAGATACCAGCCAAACAGGGCGGTGGCCACGAACCACATGGCCGTGGCCAGGGTCGCGCCCGGCAGCACGCTGTGCCAGGGCTGGGTCCGCGGTACGGCGTTGTGATAGATGAGTGAAATCACTGCGATACTGGTCAGCGTGGCGATCAGCCAGCGGATGGTTGTCCACAGCAGCAGAATGAAGGGCCCAAACTCATGACCCAGATGGAACAAGATGCGGGTCTCGATCCGGCTGCCGAAGGCCACCAGTACCGTGGCGAAAGTCATGGGAATGCCGGCAAGGATAACCAGCGAGAAGGCAATCATCCTCTCCTTGAATAGTCCCCAAATCTTGGGCAGCTGATAGCAGCGGCGGAAGCCTTCCATCCAGGAAATCATCACGCCGGAAGCCGTCCACAGGGTAATGAGGGAAGCCGTGACGAGCACTCCCACCGGCCGCTGTGACGTGCCTTTCAGATAAGCCATGGCGGTGACGCTTCCGGCGGGAAGAATCCTGCCCAGCGCGTAGGAAATCTCGCGCAGATACGCCTCGGTCTGCCGCGACGTAGCCAACACCGAACCGACCACGAGCAAAAGCGGGAAGAACGTCAGGATGGAAGAGTAAGCCGAGGCTTTGGCAATGGCGAACGCGTCGTGCTGAAACGCGCGCCAGAACGCAAGCCGTACCAGGCGCAAAAAACGCAACATGAATGGCCCCAGAGTATTGCCGGAAGCCTGCGGGCGCAACTGCGAAATGCGGCTGCGTTCCTGATCGGGTATTCGTTGAGGGCTGGCGTGCATGGGGGACCAACCAGGAAAGAGAAAGGGCGGGTTGCGCCGCCCTTCCGTTTTCCTTGGGTCTTACTCCGCTGTCAGTTCCTCGGTCTCGCCTTCGTGGCGCATCAGCTCGAGCGCGCGCTCGGCCTCCTCGTACGCGGCAGAGACCTCCTCTTGCACCTTGGCCGCTGCCTCTTCCATCTCGGGCGAGAGGCGCACGTTGCGGTAGTATTCCATGCCGGTGCCGGCGGGGATGAGCCGTCCCACGATGACGTTCTCCTTGAGCCCGCGCAAGTGGTCCACCGCTCCCTGGATGGAGGCTTCGGTGAGCACACGGGTGGTCTCCTGAAACGACGCCGCGGAAATGAACGACTCGGTGGAGAGCGATGCCTTGGTGATGCCCAGCAGCAACGGCCGGCCAGTGGCCGGTTTGCCGCCTTCCTTGATGACGCGTTCGTTTTCCTCGCGGAAGCGGAACTTGTCGATCTGCTGTTCGAGCAGGAACTGAGTGTCGCCCACGTCCTCGACCTTCACCCAGCGCATCATCTGACGGACGATCACCTCGATGTGCTTGTCGCTGATGTTCACGCCCTGCAGGCGATAGACTTCCTGGATTTCGTTCACCAGGTAAGATTGCAGTTCTTTTTCGCCCAGCACGGCGAGAATGTCGTGCGGGTTGAGCGGACCGTCCATCAGCGGTTCACCCGCTTTGACGCGCTCGCCTTCCTGCACGTTGATGTGGACGCCGCGCGGCACCGAATATTCCTTCTCCGTGCCGTTGTCGGCTACCACGTACATCTTGCGCTGGCCCTTCGAGACCTCGCCGAATTTGACCGTGCCATCGATTTCGCTGATGACCGCAGTCTCGCGCGGCTTGCGGGCTTCGAACAGTTCGACCACGCGGGGGAGACCACCAGTGATGTCTTTGGTTTTGGTAGTTTCTCGCGGGATCTTGGCCAGCACGTCGCCGGGATGGGCGTTGTCGCCGTCCTGCACCATGAGGTGGGCGCGTGAGGGCATCAGGTAGCGCTTGCTGCTCTTGCCCTTGATCACGATGGCGGGCTGGCGCTTCTCGTCGGGAGAATCCGCCACGACGTGACGCGACAGGCCGGTCACTTCGTCCACTTCTTCGTGAAGCGTGACCCCTTCCTGCAGGTCTTTGAACTGCACCGTGCCGCCGATTTCGGTCAGAATCGAGAAGGTGTACGGATCCCACTCGACCATCGCTTGCCCGAGCTGGACCTGATCCCCTTCGGCAACTTTCAATTTGGCCCCGTACACGACCGCGTAACGCTCTCGCTCACGGCCTTTGTCGTCCACCACGGCGATCGAGCCCTGGCGGTTCATCACCACCAGGTCGCCCGATTTGGCTTTCACCGTCTGCAGGCCGATGAAGCGTACAGCGCCGTTGCTCTTGGCCTCCAGCCGCGACTGCTCGGAGACTCGCGACGCTGTACCGCCGATGTGGAAGGTACGCATCGTGAGCTGAGTTCCAGGCTCGCCGATGGACTGCGCCGCGATCACGCCCGTGGCCTCGCCCAGTTCAACCAGACGCCCGGAAGCGAGGTTGCGTCCGTAGCACATCACGCACACGCCGCGTTTCGATTCGCAGGTCAGCACCGAGCGGATCTTCACCCGCTCAATACCAGCCGCCTGAATCGCTCCCGCGAGTTCTTCGGTGATTTCCTGATTGATGTCCACGATGATGTTGCCATCGTAGTCTTTGATTTTTTCGAGCGACACGCGGCCCACGATACGGTCACGCAGCGGCTCGATGATTTCGCCGGCTTCCACGATTCCCGCTACGTAGATGCCGTCCACCGTTCCGCAGTCGTACTCGCTGATGATGACATCCTGGGCCACGTCCACCAGACGACGAGTGAGGTAGCCGGAATCGGCCGTCTTGAGGGCCGTATCCGCCAGACCTTTACGTGCGCCGTGGGTCGAGATGAAGTACTGCAGCACGGTCAACCCCTCGCGGAAGTTGGCCGTGATGGGCGTCTCGATGATTTCGCCCGAGGGCTTGGCCATCAATCCGCGCATGCCGGAGAGCTGTCGAATCTGCTGCTTCGATCCGCGGGCGCCGGAATCCGCCATCACGTAGATCGGGTTGATGGCGCCTTCCTTGTCGCGCTGCTGCATCTGCCCGAACATCTCGTCTGCGACTTTTTCCGTGATCGCCGACCAGATTTCAATGACCTTGTTGTAGCGCTCGCCGTTGGTGATGGCGCCGTCCAGGTACTGCTGCTGAACGCTCACCACCTGCTTCTCAGCGTCGCGCACCAGGGTCTTCTTGTTGTCCGGGATGACCATGTCGTCAATGCCGATGGAGAGGCCGGCCTTGGTGGCAAAACGGAATCCCAAGTCCTTCACCTCGTCCAGCATCTTGACCGTAATCTCGAGTCCGAACCTGAGGTAGCAGTAGCTGACCAGCTGTCCAATGCCCTTCTTCTTGAGCAGGCCGTTAATGTACGGCATGCCCTCCGGAAGATGATCGTTCAGAATGGTGCGGCCTACGGTCGTGTTCAGGAAGCTGCGTTCGTACTTTACCGGCTCCGTGTGAATGATTTCCTGGTCGTCGTAGGCGGTCACCAGGTCGATGACTTCGCCGGTATGTCGTAGACGGATGGGCGTCAGTGTCTCCACTGCGCCCGCGTCGAGCGCCAGCAACACTTCCTCGGTGTTGGCGAAGGCGCGGCCCTCACCCTTGGCGCCCGGCTTGCCTTTGGTCAGGTAGTAGAGACCCAGCACCATGTCCTGCGTGGGCACGGTGATCGGCTGTCCCGAAGCCGGCGACAGAATGTTGTGCGACGACAGCATCAGCACGCTGGCTTCGACTTGCGCTTCCGGAGACAGCGGAATGTGTACTGCCATCTGGTCGCCGTCGAAGTCGGCGTTGAATGCGGTGCAGACCAGTGGGTGGATCTTGATGGCCTTGCCTTCCACCAGCACCGGCTCAAACGCCTGGATACCCAGGCGGTGCAGGGTGGGAGCGCGGTTCAGGAGCACCGGGTGGTCTTTGATGACTTCTTCCAGGATGTCCCAAACAATCGGCTCCTGCTGCTCCACCATTTCCTTGGCCTGCTTGATGGTGGTGCAGTGCCCGGTCTGCTCCAGCCGGTGATAGATAAACGGCTTGAACAGCTCCAGCGCCATCTTCTTGGGAAGACCGCACTGGTGCAGCTTGAGCTCGGGCCCGACCACGATGACGGAACGGCCGGAGTAATCCACACGCTTGCCCAGCAGGTTCTGGCGGAAGCGTCCTTGCTTGCCCTTCAGTGTGTCGGAGAGCGACTTCAGCGGGCGATTGTTGGCCCCACGCAGCACGCGGCCACGGCGTCCGTTATCGAACAGCGCGTCCACCGCTTCCTGCAACATGCGCTTTTCATTCCGCACGATCACTTCCGGCGCGTGCAAGTCCATCAGCTTCTTCAACCGGTTGTTGCGGTTGATCACGCGGCGATAGAGGTCGTTCAGATCAGAGGTCGCAAAGCGGCCGCCGTCCAACGGCACCAGGGGGCGCAACTCCGGCGGGATGACCGGGATCACGTCCAGGATCATCCAGTTAGGCTTGTTGCCGCTCTTGCGGAACGCTTCGACGACTTTCAGGCGCTTGGCGTATTTGAGCCGCTTTTGCAGCGAGCTCTCGTTCTTCATCTTCTCGCGCAGCTCGCCGGACAGTCCTTGGATGTCCACGCGCTTGAGAAGTTCCTTGATGGCTTCGGCGCCCATCATGGCCTTGAAACCGGCGGGGCGGTATTGCTGGTCGAGTTCGCGGTACTTGGTCTCGTCCTTGATGACTTCGTGGTCTTTGACGGGCGCGTCCCCAGGCTCGACCACCACGTAGGCCTCGAAATAGAGCACGGACTCAAGGTCACGCAGCGAGATATCGAGCAGGTGGCCGATGCGGCTGGGCAGTCCCTTGAAGAACCACACATGGGAGCAGGGCGACGCCAGCTCGATGTGGCCCAGGCGTTCGCGGCGAACTTTCGAGAGCGTGACCTCCACACCGCACTTGTCGCAGATCACGCCGCGGTGCTTCATCCGCTTGTACTTGCCGCAGAGACATTCCCAATCCGTTACCGGGCCGAAGATGCGGGCGCAGAACAGCCCATCGCGCTCCGGCTTGAAGGTGCGGTAGTTGATGGTTTCCGGCTTGGTGACCTCACCATGCGACCAGCTCCGGATTTTTTCCGGGGAGGCCAGGCTGATGCGGATAGCGTCAAAATCGGCGATCGGATTTGCCATTTCAAAGGGGCTCGAACGGTACAAGGTGGTCCTCCGCTTCCTGCGGCAGATGTCGTCGCCGCTGCACGGCTCCTGGAATCAGTGGCTAGTGGTCAGTGGCCAGTTTTTCGCTGCTTGCAGCGCATTTAGGAGCATGCGCCACAAGCGTTTCTCAAAAAGATCTCAATCCAATCGGCAGCAGCCGGTGACTATTAAAACTGCCCACTAGTCACTAGCCACTAGTCAGCTGCCGCCGCGCCCACCACGGGCTTCCGGTCTCCGGCCTTGATCAGCTCCACATCCAGACACAGCGACTGCAACTCGCGGATCAGCACGTTGAACGATTCCGGCACGCCCGGCTCCATGGCGGCTTCGCCCTTGACGATGGCCTCGTAAATCTTGGTGCGGCCATAAACGTCGTCGGACTTCGCCGTCAACAGCTCCTGCAGGATGAACGCCGCGCCGTACGCTTCCAGCGCCCAGACTTCCATTTCTCCGAAACGCTGGCCACCGAACTGCGCCTTGCCACCCAGCGGCTGCTGGGTGATCAGCGAGTACGGCCCAATCGAACGGGCGTGGATCTTGTCATCCACCAGGTGCGACAGCTTCAGCATGTAGATGTAGCCCACGGTGACCGGCTGTTCGAACTTGTCGCCGGTCATGCCGTCGTACAGCCAGGTCTTGCCCGACTCCGGCAGTCCCGACTGCTTCAGCATGGCCTTGATCTCACCTTCGCGGGCGCCGTCGAAGACCGGAGACGCAATGAACACGCCGCGCGTCAGGGTTTGGGCCACGGCCGGCAGTTCCTCGTCGGTAAGTTCAGCGATGGAATCCGCCAGGGAGGTGTCCTTGAACAGGGCTTTGAGCTCGCGCCGGATTGCGTCTTCCCGCGTGTTCTCGGCCAGCAGCTGGGTGATCTTCTTGCCCATCTCATGTCCCGCCCAGCCCAGGTGGGTTTCCAGAATCTGTCCCACGTTCATACGGGAGGGGACGCCCAGCGGGTTGAGCACGATTTCCACCGCCGTGCCATCTTCCAGATAGGGCATGTCCTCATCCGGAAGAATGCGGGCGATCACGCCCTTGTTGCCGTGACGGCCGGCCATCTTGTCGCCCACGCTCAGCTTGCGCTTCATGGCGATATAGACCTTGACCAGCTTGATCACGCCCGGAGGCAGTTCGTCGCCCTTGGTCAGCTTGTCTTTTCTTTCGTTGACGATCTTCTTGAGCACGTCGATCTGACGCGAGGTCATTTCCTCGATCTCGTCGATCTGCTCATTCACCCGCGGATCCTTGTCCGCGTACTTGATGCGCTTCAGGTTGCGGGTAGAAATGCGCTCGATGGTGTCGCGATCAAGAATCGTGTCCTTGGTCAGCAGGCGCTTGTTGGTGCGCTCGTCGTGCAAGTCGGCGAGCACTTCCTTGCCGCCCAGGATGTTTTCCAGGCGCTTCAGGCGTTCGTCGGTAAGAATTCGAATCTCGTCCGAGAGGTTCTTCTCCAGCTTGGCGACCTGGGTCCCCTCGATGAATTTGGCCCGCTCGTCCTTCTCCTGACCCTTGCGGGAGAAGATTTTCACGTCCACGATCACGCCTTCGATGCCGGGAGGGCAGTAGAGCGAAGCGTCGCGCACATCGCCGGCTTTTTCGCCGAAGATGGCTCGCAGCAGTTTCTCTTCCGGCGTAAGCTGGGTCTCGCCCTTGGGCGTGACCTTGCCTACCAGAATGTCGCCCTGCTTGATACTGGCGCCGATACGAATCACGCCTGCTTCATCCAGATTGCGCAGCATGGTCTCGCTGACGTTGGGAATGTCGCGGGTGATTTCCTCTGGTCCCAGCTTGGTGTCGCGCGCCTCGATCTCATACTCCTCGATGTGGACCGAAGTGTAGTAGTCCTCCTTGACCAACTTCTCAGACACCAGAATCGCGTCTTCAAAGTTGTACCCGCGCCACGGCATGAAGGCGACTAGCACGTTGCGTCCCAGTGCCAACTCGCCATGGTCAGTGCAGGGACCGTCGGCGATCACCTCACCCTTCACCACTCGCTGATTCTTCAGAACGATCGGCTTCTGGTTGATGCAGGTGTTCTGGTTCGAACGCTTGAACTTCGTGAGCTGGTAGATGTCGCTACCCACCTCGCGGGAAAGCTGTCCCGGATGGTGCTCGCCTTCGACCCGAACGATGATGCGGTCAGAATCCACCGAATCGATGATGCCATTGCGTCGCGCCAGCACCACCGCGCCGGAATCGCGCGCCGTGACACCTTCCATCCCAGTGCCGACCAGCGGCGCTTCCGCCCGCAGCAAGGGAACCGACTGGCGTTGCATGTTGGCGCCCATCAGGGCCCGGTTGGCGTCGTCGTGTTCCAGGAAGGGCACCAGCGACGCAGCCACCGACACCAACTGCTTGGGGCTGACGTCGATGTAGTCCACTTCATCGCGGCTGACCAGCACAAAGTTGCCGGCCTTGCGGGCATTCACCAGATCGCCCACGATCCGGCCCTTGTCGTCCAGTTCCACGTTTGCCTGCGCAATCGTGTGCCGGTCTTCTTCCCAGGCCGAGAGGTAGAACGAGAAAGGTTCGATCTCCGCCGCGCGCTTCCGACGCTCTTTCAGCTCGGCGTTGACCTTCTCCATCTCGTGCTTCTCAACGTGGTCGCCGGTCTTGTGGTCGCTGTCGCCCGCGTTGACCACGCTGACGAAGTCGAGCACCCGGCCGCCTTTTACGCGGCGGTAGGGCGATTCGATAAAACCGTAGTCGTTGATCCGCGCATAGCAGCTCAATGACGAGATCAAGCCGATGTTCGGACCTTCCGGCGTTTCAATCGGGCAAATACGTCCGTAGTGCGTTGGGTGCACGTCGCGGACTTCGAATCCCGCGCGTTCCCGTGACAGACCACCCGGCCCCAGGGCCGACAGGCGCCGCTTGTGGGTAATTTCCGAGAGCGGGTTGGTCTGGTCCATGAACTGCGAGAGCTGCGAGGATCCGAAGAATTCGCGGATGGCCGCCATCACTGGTTTGGCGTTCACCAGATCGTGCGGCATGGCCGTCGACATCTCCTGGTACACCGACATCTTCTCCTTGATGGCGCGCTCCATGCGGACCAGGCCAATGCGGAACTGATTCTCGAGCAACTCGCC
>JBGQBN010000094.1:0-7469 GCA_041494805.1 Terriglobia bacterium
CCCGCGCGAGCCTCCACCCGCTCCAACCTACCCTCGCGCCTCGGCCCGCCCCGCAGCAGATGCCAAGCCTCCTTGTACCGCCCATACTTCGACTTCTTCAGCTTGGGATACAGCGCAATGCTCCCCTGCCCTCGACATTTTTCCGCCGGGATGATGTACCACATATCTTCCGGAATCAAATACGCCGCCACAAAATCAAACGGATCGCCAACGTACGGCCCCCGGCACCCGCGCACCGTGCACGAGTATCCCCCACGATCCACGAACATCGTGGACTTCACCTGCACCCGCACAAACCGCCCCGCGTGCTCCACCGCAAAGTCATAGCGCGCCGTCTCTCCCCACGGCTTCGTCACCTGCAGCCCATGTTCCGCCGCCCGCGTCACAAAACGCAGCTCCGCCCATTCACCCCGCAACTTGGGGTGCTTGATCTTCATCCCGTTATTTTTCATGAATATTCTTTCTTGAACACGCTCCCAATAAAAAACGCGGCCACCTGCGGCCGCGCACTTTTCTCCCAGCTTATTCAGAATGACGCACAGCAAACGTCAAGGGAAGATGCCGGAAGTACATCCGATTCGCCACGAGGCCTGGGTCACCCGCCTATCGTGGCCCTGGACCGAGACCCAGAATCGAGGGCGGTCCACCACCGACCGCACCAGTTTAGGCGGCAACAAATACTTTCCAGCGTACGCCCACAGGAAGAACAAAATGAACATAGAAGGGCACCAAAGCAGCGCGAGCACTAGCCAGGATCTGATTCCGAGCAGATATGGGATCAACAGTGCGAGGATCGCAACCGTCCACGTCATGGTGCGCTGATATGCATCCGAAACCTCAACAGTTGCCCCGCAGTGTGGGCAGGGGAAGGTGCGAGCGAGCTTCACATCCTCCAGCTTGACTCTCGCGTGGCACTCCGGACACTTTGTGCGCTCGGAGTATGAATTGAATAACATAAGAACAACCTAAACCAACACGGACCGTTGGTCTGGAATTGGCAGTAAATCCAGGCCCATCTTCCGCGAATTCTGACTTGGTTCCAGTTTTTGGCGGGTGGGCGGGTGGCGCGCCACCTACTCTTGTTTTCCAACGTAGGTCTCCATAAACCCTCGCGGCGAAACGATGGAAATGGACTTGTAGGTACGCAAACGCAGCAGATGCCGATCACCCGAAACTACAACACTCGCCCTGGCGGACAACGCACACTCCAGAATCCGATCGTCGTCCGGGTCATCGATTACAACATTTACTTTGCTCCGAGGAACGACCAGCTCGCCCACGCTCCACAACCCAGGCAGCACTTCGTGCAGTTTCGCCTCGTGCCAGCCAAACTTCTCCCCTAGCACACGCCGAACCTCGACCTGAATCGCTTCCGAATAGAAGAGTTGGCATCGTCCGGTCTGCGCCAGCTCCACGACTCGCCGGGGCACTCCACCGAACACCAGCGCCGAGACGATTACGTTCGTGTCTACGACAATCCGCATTACTTCCTGGCTGCTTTTTTGCTAGCTCGAACCTCGTGTACAAGGCGGTCCACATCCTCCTCTTGAATGCCTTGCCGCTCGGCGCTTGACCGTCCGTAGGCGTTGACCTCATCCCACCACGAGCGTCGTTCGTAGTGGCGCAGCGCTTCCCGAATCAACTCACTCATGGTGCGGCTCTCTTTCTTCGCAATCGATTGCGCCCTCTTCAGCATGTCCGGCGGCAGTGTCACCGAGAGTGTCTTTGTGCTTCTCATGGACATATTATATAGCATGATTCAGCAATACTTAGCATGATTGATGACGCAGATGTTCTTGGCCTGAGGGCCGCTCGGAACAACAACTCTCTTAGGCGTTCGGGGGGCAAAACAAAAGAGGCAGCTCACGCCGCCCCCGTTTGGCCAAAAGCCAAGTGCTGAATGCTGAGTGCTACGTCCCTTCCGACCACCCCGCCAGATACTCTTCCTGCTCCGGCGTCAGCCGATCGATCTTGATCCCCATCGACTCCAGCTTCAACTTCGCCACGCGCTTGTCGAGGTCTTCCGGCACCCTGTACACCTTCTTCTCCAGGGTCTTCGCGTTCTTCACCATGTACTCGACTGACAGTGCCTGGTCGGCGAAACTCATGTCCATCACCGACGCTGGATGCCCCTCGGCCGCAGCCAGGTTGATCAGCCGCCCTTCGCCCAGCAGGTTGATCTTGCGCCCGTCTTTCATCGAATACTCTTCCACGAAGGTGCGCGTGGTGCGCTTGGAGGATGACATCTTTTCCAGCGCCGGAATATCGATCTCGACATTGAAGTGGCCGGAGTTGGAAATAATCGCGCCATCTTTCATCACGTCGAAATGCTCCTTGGCCAGCACGTTCTTGTTGCCGGTCACGGTGCAGAAGACGTCGCCGATCTTGGCGGCCTCGTTCATGGACATCACGCGGAAGCCGTCCATCACCGCTTCCAGCGCCTTCGTGGGATCGATCTCGGTGATTATGACCTCGGCGCCGGCGCCACGCGCGCGGCTGGCCAGCCCGCGGCCGCACCAGCCATAGCCGGCCACGATAAACTTCGATCCCGCCAGCAAGAAGTTGGTGGCGCGGATGATGCCATCAATCGTGGACTGTCCCGTGCCGTAGCGGTTATCGAACAGATGCTTGGTGTCGGCGTCGTTCACCGCCACGATGGGGAATCGCAGCACACCTTCCTTGGCCATGGCCCGCAAACGGATCACGCCCGTCGTGGTCTCTTCGGTTCCGCCGATCACCCCGTCCAGCGCGTCCAGCCGTTTGGTGTGCAGCAGGGTCACCAGGTCGGCGCCATCGTCCATGGTGATGTGGGGTTTGTGGTCGATCGCCGCCAGGATGTGTCCGTAGTAAGTGTCGTTGTCCTCGCCCTTGATGGCGAACACCGGAATGCCGTAGTCGCGCACCAGGCTGGCCGCGACGTCGTCCTGGGTGGAGAGGGGGTTCGAAGCGCACAGCACCACGTCCGCCCCGCCATCGCGCAGCGCGATCGCCAGGTTGGCCGTTTCCGCCGTCACGTGCAGGCAGGCGGAGACGCGCGTCCCCTTCAGCGGCTGGTTCTTGATGAATTCCTTGCGGATGATCTGCAAGACCTTCATCGACTGGTTAGCCCACTCAATACGCTTTTTGCCCAAATCGGCAAACTCGATATTCTTTACGTCACAATTCACTTGCGTCGGTGTCGTTGACATACTTCTCCTGTGGCGCTGAACAGTCGTCTGTTCTATGGGACCATTCTAATTTGTGGGTTGCACGACTCAACACTCAAAATACACGAACTGGGACACAGGCTGGCCTGTTGAAATCATGCTTTGGTGCTAGTCCCGCCGAGACCTGAGTTTCTACTTGCGAACCGCCTGCCCAACCGGCTCTCGCAGGCCCGCATCGCTGGCCAGTCTCGCTGCTTTGTCCGTGGCTTCCCAGGTGAAGTCTGGGTCACTGCGGCCGAAGTGGCCGTACGCTGCGGTCTTAAAGTAAATGGGCCGCAGCAGGTTGAGCGATTCGATAATGCCCTTGGGCGTCAGCTTGAAGTGCGCGCGCACCAAATCAGGAATGATCGCCGGATCCACGTGCGCGGTACCGAACGTATCCACCATCACGCTAACCGGATCAGCCACGCCGATGGCGTACGCCAGTTGTAATTCGCAGCGCTCGGCCAGGCCCGCCGCCACAATATTCTTCGCAATGTGACGCGCCATGTAAGTCGCCGAGCGGTCCACCTTGGTCGGATCCTTGCCGCTGAAAGCCCCGCCACCGTGCCGCCCCATGCCGCCGTAGGTATCGACAATAATTTTGCGCCCAGTCAGTCCCGTGTCTCCCATCGGTCCACCAATCACAAACCGTCCCGTAGGATTAATGTGGTACTTGGTGTCTTCATCGAGCAGGTTGGCCGGGATCGTAGCCTGAATAACATGCTTCAGAATATCGCCACGTAATTCTTCATTGCCCACGGTTTCCGAGTGCTGGGTCGAGATCACCACCGCATCCACCCGAATCGGCTTCTTGTTCTCATCGTATTCCACCGTAACCTGCGACTTGCCATCCGGCCGAAGGTAAGGAAGCCGGCCATGCTTGCGCACATCCGAAAGCCGCATAGTCAACTTATGCGCCAGCGAGATAGGCATGGGCATTAGTTCCGGCGTCTCACGACACGCATAACCCATCATCATTCCCTGGTCGCCGGCGCCTCCGGTGTCTACGCCCAGGGCTATGTCGCCGGATTGTTTGTTGATGGTGGAGATTACGGCGCAGGTGTTGGAATCGAAGCCGTAGAGGGCGTTGTTGTATCCGATGGAGGAGATGGTGCCGCGCACCAGACTCTGGAAGTCCACGTAGGCTTTGGTGGTGATTTCGCCGGCGATTACTACCAGGCCGGTGGCGGTCAGGGTTTCGCAGGCTACGCGGCTGGCGGGGTCATCGGTCAGGCAGGCGTCGAGGATGGCGTCGGAAATCTGGTCGGCAATTTTGTCGGGGTGGCCTTCCGTCACAGATTCGGAGGTGAACAGGTAAGGGTTCTTGGATGGCAATTTATACTCTCCTTCAAACGATCTGGCAAACGATCCGGAGGCTACGGTCTGGCGGGGAAAATCAGCGCAGAACGGCCGTCAAATGATCATCTTGGCGTCTCATAGAAACTACCAGAGAAGGTAGTCCGGCGCAATGTTTTTGGGCCCGGCGGGAGCCCGGACCAGCGAGTGGAGACGGGCTGGGGGCGGGTGGAGTCGGGCGCAGGTTTAACGGGGAAGAGATTCCAGGGAATCATTCCTGGGAGGCGGTGGGCGCAGGCCATTGGCGTCAAAGGTCATCGCCCTTACTTCACCGTAATCTCCCTGGGACGGCAGGCGGTGGCCGTTGAAAACGAAATCCAAGGCTCCTACATTTCCCGCCTTGATCACAATCTCTTTTTGGGCTGCGATGGATTTCTCGGCCGGCGCGATCAGGGTGTCCTGCATGATCTGTTTTCCATCGGCGGTGATGGAGAGCCAGGAATCTTCGCGGGCTTTGATCAGCACCAGAAAGGCGCCCGAGCCGGCCACTGAGATATGGGCCTGGTCAGCCGCGGGGGTAAGCGTGCTCCCAGCAGATCGCTCATCCGGGAGGACCGGCGCTTTGGTCGCAGGTGGCAGTTTCGCTGCCGGCTCCGTGGCGGCGCCGGGTTTCCGGCCCGAAGCAGCGGAGGTCGCGGCTGGTGCCTGCGCGGAGACGTGGGTTGCCGGGCTGGTCGCGGTGGCAGCGGTCGCGACATGCTTCTGGGTTGCACGCGAGTAGAAGCTCCAGAGCGAAAAGCCGAGGGCCACGATCAGTAGCGCGATGGCGAACACGCCCCACGGGATACGGGCTATGCCATCGCTGTCGGCTTGGCCCCGCAATTCGCCCAGCATTTCGGGAAGCTGGGTTGGCTCGAGCGCCTCCGGGGTCTTTGGCGGCTGGGCTTCGCCAGAAGCGGTCAGATAGTCGGCGACTGCCTGGTCTTCGTCGAGGCCGAGGTGGCGGGCGTAAGCGCGAACGAATCCCTTATTAAAGATGCCGCCGGGAAGCTGCTCGAAGTGCTCCTCTTCCAGGGCGCGCAACATGCGGGTGCCGATCTTGGTGGACGAGGTGATCTCCTCGAGCGTGATGCCACGGCGTTCGCGCTCGCGCCTCAGTCTGGCCCCGAATGATTCCATGCCACAGTTCTCCTGGGGGTGAGGATAGCCCGCTGGGGGTTACTTAAATATTAAGGCAAGCGGATGGTGGGGGGTGGGAAATGTTGGCGATGAGGTCTTGCGCTCGATTGCACCAGACGGAGTGCGTGGCGGGTGAAGGCGCTTAGTGGCGTGCTGTCAAGATTTCAAACACTCGACAGAACCAACTTTGTTATCTGGTCTCAGGTGAAATTGAAGAGTCCATCCTTGACATCGTGAGTGGCTCGTTCTAACTTCGCGGCAAGTCCAGAATTACGATATGCCTGCTTGAGGGGGCAGGTGAGGTCCAGGAGGAGCCTCATGGCTCGCCCCACGGCTGTAGTATCCCTCTTGTTTGTTATTGCCTTAGCGCCTCTGCTCACCGCGCAGACGGATACAACGACAGAAGCAGGACTTATAACTCGCGGGGCTTGCGCAGCTTTGTTTCTTATCCCTACCAATCCAGCACTGCCAACGCCACGCCGAACTGCGCCGGAGCGGGTGACAACTACACTTATGACGCCCTCTCCCGCACCATATCGCAAACGCACTCAGATGGGACATCGATTACCACGTCCTACACCGGAGCTGCCACCAGCGTCAGCGATGAAGGTAACGGCACCCGAGCCACACAGAAAATATCGCAGGTGGACGGGCTCGGGCGTCTCGTTTCCGTGTGTGAAGTGACCAGTACAAGCCTGATCGGCATAACGCCGACACCGGCCGCCTGTAGTCAAGACATCGCCGCCACCGGTTTCCTGACAACCTACCAATACGACCCGCTGGGCAATCTCACGAGTGTCACTCAGGGCGGCCTGAACTCTCGGACGTTCAGCTACGACAGTCTTTCAAGACTGATTACGGCCACGAATCCGGAATCCGGAACGACGTGTTACGGAACCTGGAGCGGCAGCGTTTGCTCCGGTGGCTATGATGCAGACAGCAATTTGCTCAAACGGACCCGGCCCAAACCAAATCAGGCAAGCTCCTCCGTTACCGTAACCGCGACGTACGCATACGATGAACTGCACCGCGTGAGATCTACCAGCTATTCAGATACCACGCCCGCGGTCACCATGAATTATGACGAGACTACCGCACTGGGCGTTGCGCTCAGCAACACCACCGGGCGTCAGTCCTCTGCATATACCGGTCCTGTGGGAAGCATCACCACTGGTTCTGTCTTCAGCTATGACAACATGGGGCGCGTGGTCAACAACTCGCAGTGCACGCCGCAGAACTGCGCCACCGGGACTTGGCCATTGCTCTATTACTACGACCTTCTGGGGGACATGACTGCGAGCACAAACGGAAAAGGTGGAGTGCTGACATACATGTACAACCAGGCGGGGCGCCTTAAGTCGCTGACCAGCAATTTGTCGGATGCCAATCATCCAGGAACCCTGATCGGCAGCATTCACTACAACGCGTACGGCGCAGCCCTCAATGATCAGCTGGGAAACGCGGTCAGCGACAGTTTTACCTACACACCGCGAGGCTGGGTGCAGAGCGGGAGCACGACCAAGAACTCCGCCACCATTTACAGCTTCAGCATCACCGCCCCGGGTGGCGGCATCGGCTACTCCGGCAATGGCGACGTGCGCTACGTCAACGACAACATCAATGGCAACTGGACCTATGCCTACGATGACTTGAATCGTCTGCTGTCCAGTGCCTGCGCCGCCACCTGCCCGAATGGGCTGTCCGCGCAGAGCTTCACCTACGACTACGACCGCTTCGGGAACCGCTGGCATCAGAACGCGCCGCAGGGCGGGCCCGCGCCGCAGTATTCGTTCGACGTCAACAACC
>JBGQBN010000111.1:0-3005 GCA_041494805.1 Terriglobia bacterium
GTTGGCGGGAGAATCGCGCCTAAATCCTGGAGGAATCAGGACTTATACGGAAAATCTAGAGCCGTAAGGAGTTATTCTTTAAAGCTATTTAACTCTCGTACCTCTATATCTTGTATGCAACGGCGGGGTGGGAAATGTCAAGGGAAAAGTGCAGGCGATGAGCGCCGTAGGCGCGATGCAAGCCTGGCGGCGTGACGAACCATGTCATCTCTCAGCGGCGTCGCTGCCCGTGTTCCGTTCTGGGAAGAAGGACAACACCTAGAAAGCCCGGGCCACCCGCTTTCAGCTCTATCGTAGTGGTGGCGTTGCTGGACGAAATCTTCAACAAGTAGAGAATCGCGGACGTGATCTTCGGTGGATAGTGTTTTGCGCTGGCACCTCATAGCTCCAAATGGGGGTTCCGGTGTCGAGGTTGAGGGCCATGATTTGTGCCAGGTCGGTGCTCAGCCCGTCGCTGGACGTGGTGTAGCCGCTGGCAAACATGACTCCATTTTCTCCCAACACCAGCGTAGGCGAAACCCCGTAGAGCACTCGCGCCGTCACCGGCCGGAACGGCAAGTCGTAAGGCCCCGCCAAGGGCAAGGCATCCGCCACCACGTGCACCGCCTGGTAGCGGCTCGGCAGCGGCTCGGGCGCGGGATCGGGAAAGACCGAAGGCACCACGCTCCACGTCGCCAGCACGCCTCCTTGCCCGTCCGGAATGATCCGCCCGGGGTACAGATTCTCGTCGTTCGTTGTCCGCCGCAGTTCCGTGGTCGTGGTCGCGTTGCTGGGCGAAATCTTCAACAAGTAGAGAATCGCGGACGTAATCTTCGGCGGATGAGGAGACGTTCGTCACCTGGGTTTCTAGTGCAACTGCTTTAGCTTCGCCAATGTGCGATCGGCATTTTTCTTGATCGTCGGGTCAGTGGTTTTATCGCGCATTTCCAGCACGTACCGAATGGCCGTATTCACGGTTGTCCACGGAGGGCCTGGAGAACCCTGGATTTGCCACACGCGATATGCCGCCGGCTCTTTGTCCACTAATGTTTTTCCGTCGGGTCCGTAGAGGACACCAACCAAATGGTACAGAAACCCTGTTTTAATGGCGTCCGTTCTTGGCGGTGAGGTATAACGCAACTCGGGATCGATCTGGCCCATAGGTCTATATTCCAACCCAACGTTCGCCTCGTCGTTCTTTGAGCTCAATAAAAAAACTGGGGCCAACTCGTTGGACACGACTAGGATCACCTTATTACCAGGGAACGGAGTCGGTTTCGTGAAAAAGCGGCAAGCACGATCCCAGCCCTCGGGGGTCAAGAGTTCACCCTGGGTCGCCAAACGTCCTACTTCGTCGACAACCTCCGTGTTGGACCTTTCTTCGATGGGTTTCTGTGCTGCTCCGGCAGCGGAACCCTTGCCTTGAGCGGCTAGCGCGAGCACCAATAACGCAACGGCGATTCCCACTATCAGTTTCGATTTTGCCTGCCACCTCTTACCTGACGCCAAAGGATCGTTCAAATGAAACCCCCTCTTTCCTCTTGGATGCCTATTTTTGCCCTCTCCAAAAGGTTTTCAGTTTGGGCAGCCTCCCACTGGACAGAACGTCATTGGCGCCTTCTTGTGGCCGGGCGTACCTTCCGGAATCAAGTACATTGGAAGGCTCGTCGGCAGGATCTTTGATTCTCCCGCCCAGTTTGAACTCGTAGCGTGGGCAGCATTTTTGACGCTGAAATACGTCCCCACCGCGTAGGCATACACCCTACGGCCGATCTGCCTTGCAAGCAGTTTCGCGATCGGCGTACCAGAGATACCGGTGGTATCGTTGGGAACGCCCGACACAGGCACAGCCGCCCTGCAGCCGTTGATTGTGACAGAAACATTTGGGCCGAGGATGCTGTCGCAGCCAGCGGGGCACACTTCACTAATGTTGCTGTAATTCATGTTCGTGTCCAGTCCATTTGCCTGCCCAACCGCAAGAATGCTAACGATTGCCTGCGAGCCAACATTGTAGGGGCCGCTGTGTCCATAGTAGATCACGCCACCGGCGATAAACCCGTTTGTCGTTAGATCGGCCCGCAGTGCCCCGCCCGGCTTACATGCCCGCAGGCAGAGTATCAGCCCAGCAACCGCGAAGATAATTCCGGCCAAGAGGGAAATTTGTACGCGATGGCGCCGGGCGCCGCTGGGTCTTCGCCGTGATTGTTCAACAAGATGCAGAGAATCGGGCGCACTGGCAGACGGCTTGCATCTTCCATCCTGAAGAAGTTCAGACTCTCCCCCGGAGGTTCTCTCATGAAGAAAGTGAATATGTTTTTGGTCGCAGCAGTGCTCACGGTTGCGGTATATAGCCTCAGCGTACCAGCCTACGCGTGGCAGAACGCCCCCAGTCAGGCGAGTGCGCAGCAACAGCCTTCCGATTCCAATGGTGCGAGCAGCGCCACTGAAGAGAAGGCATTCACCGGAAAGATCATGAAGGCGGGCAGCAAACTCGTGCTGCAGGACTCGACCAGCGGTACCAGCTACCAACTCGACGACCAGGAAAAAGCCAAGCCGTACCAGAACAAACAAGTGAAGGTGACTGGGACTCTGGACGCATCCAGCGGCGTCATCCATGTCTCCAGTATTGAAGCGGTCGCTTCCTAAATGTCCGTTTGCTGGGAGGGCGAGCATTGCGCTCGCCCCCCGGCACTCCTATCATTACTTCAAGCCTAATTCTGGCCACCCGATAGCGCGAAAACGACTCGCACGGAGGTGCCGCACTTGAGATTCTTCAGTGTCCGGCTGATCGTCGCACTCATCCTGGGAGTCACATTAGTTTCCGCCGGCTTTACCTACTACCAGGTGGAACGGCAGCGCAGCGCGCTGCGCCAGGAATTGCGGCACCGAGCCGAAGTGCTAGGTGAAAGCCTCTCCGACAGCGTTGAAAATCAGGTGGAACGCGGCTCGGCTGCGGAACTGCAAAGGGTTGTCACACGATTCAGCAATCGCGAGCACCTCGCGGGCGTGGGAGTTTACAACCGTGA
>JBGQBN010000078.1:0-13961 GCA_041494805.1 Terriglobia bacterium
AGGGTCAGCTTCATCAGCATACGCCAAAGCTACGGGGACATAGAAAAAGCCACGGGAACGTTCTACGGAGCGATGCAAAAAGCTTATGGCAAGGCTGGAACCGACAAGGTGTTCCAGGATTTCAGCCAGTGCGTGGTGAGTTCCCGCTCCGAATTCCGCCGCCGCCGCTGGGACTTGAGCAGCAATGCGCCGGCCGATGCCGCGGCCATGTCGAAACTGCTGGGAGAATCGCGCTGGCTGCGCACCACGGCAGTGCAGGTGCGGCCAGGGCAAACAGTTGCTTTCGAGGCGCTGCTGAAAGATTTGAAAGCCGCGCGCGAGAAAGCCTCGCCTCCGCAAACCGCCCTGGTGTCGCAGGCGGTGGCCGGGCAGGAGGGCACGGTTTTCTATGTCACTGTCCTGCAAAATTCTTTGGCCGGCTTTGACACCTTCCCCTCCGCGCAGCAGACGTTAGGAGACGAAGGCTACGCGAAGTTCCTCAAGACCAGTGCTGACGTGGTCTCAGACACCGAGACCATGATCAATCGCTTCTTGCCTGACCTGAGCAATGCGCCCGAGGATGTGGTCGCGGTCGCGCCCGATTACTGGACGCCGAAGCCTGTGGTAGCTGCCAAGGGCAAGACAGCCAAGAAAGGAGTAGTTAACGCAGCAGGCACAGCCAAAGAATAGTCGCTTCTCTGGCATCTGCGCGAATCACGTACGCCCAGACGCCCTGGAGCCTGCCCTGAGCGAAGCCGAAGGGTCTGGGCGGGCGAGCCAAGCTCGCCAGAATGCGGAGTGTGCACGGACGGGCAGGTGAGGGCACCTGCCCTACGTGTGTATCTCAATTCCTCAGCCAGTTCTTCAGCGTCGAATCCCCAACTGCAGAAGAATTGCGCTTTCCACGGCGGCAACATCAGAGGCGGACAGTTCGCCCAGCTTGGAGCGCATACGCTTCTTCGAAGCAGTCGTGAGTTGATCGGCCATCGCCTTTCGTGGTTCGCCATTCAGGGTGACCATAGCTTCTCCGGGATAGACTCTCGCCGTTTGACTAGTGAGCGGAACCACTATCAGGCGATTCAGGACCGTGTTCGCCGCATTGTTGCTGACGATCACCGCTGGGCGAGTCTTTTGCATCTCGCCGCCGACAGACGGATCGAATGCCACCCACCAGACCTCACCCCTCCGCGGATGCGTCGCCAATCAGCCCCTCGCTCCACTCTTCTGCTTCCGCTTCGCGCTGACGATCACTAGCCATTTCACGATAGGCGGCGATCAAGCCAGCCTCTCCGCCGTGGGCGATTTTCCGCACACAGTCAAGCACCGGTTCCGCCAGTTCTTCGGGAAGCACGAACCAGGTCGGAACGCCTCTGGATTGCGGCGTGCCGACACCTTGACCAAGCTCACCATTCCAACGAATGCCGACTCTAGGTTTGTTGTCCCACAGAAATGTGGCCACAGCCCAAGAGCCTTCCCTTGAGCCAGCGTCAAAAACTATTTCGAGATCTCGTACGAGGTTCTTCGGTGAAATGACTGTGCGTGGGTCGATGTAGCTCATGGTGACTTCCCACGTCGATCATACGTACGTACATATGTAAGTGTCAAGGGTCAATTCCTGCACCAACCCCATTGACTTCACGTAACATGTATCGCTACACTATACACAGTGATCAAGAGCTTCCGGCATCGCGGCGTGGAGAAGTTCTTCCGCACCGGATCGAAGGCCGGGATACAACCGAAGCACGCCGGCAAGCTGCGCTTGCAACTGTTTGCCCTCGACAATGCCAAGCGGCCGGGCGACATGAATGCTCCGGGATGGAAACTGCATCCGCTGGCCGGGGAGCTCAAAGATCACTGGGCGGTCTGGGTCAGCGGGAACTGGCGTCTGACGTTCCAGTTTGAGGGCGAGGACGCAATTCTGTGGGTCATCAGAACATGACTATCAGGACTATCACTAGGAGCTGCTTATGCGCATGCACAATCCACCGCATCCCGGCCGGGTCCTCCGCGAGTACCTCGGGGAAATCGGCGTCTCCACGGCCGCAGCCCATCTGCGGGTCACGCGCGTGACTCTATCGCGCGTGCTGAACGGCAAAGCGGGAATCTCCGCCAACATGGCCCTCCGCCTGGCCGCAGCCCTGGGCACCTCTCCGGAACTGTGGATGAACATGCAGTCCCAGTACGACCTCTGGCAGGCCCGGAGAGGCCGGCAGCCCGCGGTGCGGAGGTTTGCGCATGCAGTCGGCGGCTGATCGGCGCGTCGCAGTTCGATGAGTTTGCAGTTCAGACAAAAGAGTGCCTCTCGCGTTTTTATTGCGAGACTGGGGGCCTTCCTTCCCCTGCTCGCGCTGCTGCACGAGTGTGCCCGTCTGGAGCCCCGTACCGATGCTACCGTTTCACTTTTCGCAGAGAAACGCGAAAAGTAGGCACCCACTATCGAGTCCACCGTATACTTGCCCGCGGAGGCGAGCGACCCGCCCAGAAATAGGATCAGGAATGTGACCAAATCACGGTTCAAGACTTGCTTTATCTCAGCTCCGTTCGGCACGGATACTTCGGTTCTGAGACGCGCGCTCGAAGAAAAATCGGTTCGATGGTTCGATCAGACCAGCCTGGCACCCGGCAGCAACTGGATCGACGCGATCGACGGAGCCTTGGCGAAGGCCGACTTCGTGTGCACGGTTCTTCCTGAGGGCCAGCACGGCAATATTTTCTTCGAGCTCGGCATCGCGTTTGCTAGAAGAAAGCCAATCCTGGCCTTTGCGGGATCGTCCACGCTACTGCCAACAGATATCTTGTCTCTCACTTACGTTCGCGCTGACATCAAGAATCCGGAGGCAGTGCGGTCGACGCTAGCTGCATTTCTCGAACACGCGAGCGGCAGGCCTCCTCGTCGGCCGTCTAAAGGCCCAAACGCTCCTGCGCGCAAGCAAGCTGAGGGAACGCGGCGCGGATCGGCGCCGCCGCGATCTTCGATGACTGGCTACGAACTCGAGAGTAAGACCGCCGCGCTTCTTCAGGAAGCTGGCTTCATTGTTTCATCGCCTACCGAGCGGCGCGGCCAAGGAGCCGACTTCGCCGTGTGGATCGACGAACTGCAACAATCGCTGGGGAACCCCTTGCTCGTAGAGGTCAAGGGAGGAAACCTGTCTAGCGCAAGACTTCGAGAGTCGGCCGAACAATTGCGAGGGTATGCGGCAAAGACGCACGCGCGAAGCGCACTACTGGTGTACTGGGATAGCGAAAAACGTGAGTACCCGACGATTGTGACTGGCTGGCCCCTTGTCTTCCAGTTGAGCGGCGAAGTGTTTACGAGACTCTTGCGGCAGGGGGGATTGCCCGAGGAGTTGGTTCGGCTCCGAAACGCCGCCATTCACAGCGAGGTTTAATCAATTGGCGAGGATTCCGCCCATCCAACTTCGGCAGGAGCTGGCGCGTATCGCTGCGGCAGTGGGTGCTAACGAGAAAGGCCGCGCACTTGAGGATTTCATTTGTTATCTGTTTCCCTTTGTTCCGGGGGTAGAAATCGCTGAGCGAAACGCTCTGAATGCGTTCGATACGGAAGAGGTCGACGTTGCGCTATGGAACGATCGCCATCGGCGTGGGCTATATTTCTTGCCGAACCTATTGCTAGTCGAATGCAAGAATTGGAGTCACCCGTGCGGCAGTCAGGAAGTCTCCTATTTTGTGAACCGTCTTCGGCAAAGAGGTTGCGACCACGGTCTCCTCATTGCGACGAATGGCGTTACGGGATCTGCCGATGATCTCACTAGGGCACACTTTGAGATTGCCACAGCATTGGCAGCGGGCATACGGGTCTTGGTGGTAACTTCTGCCGAGCTAGAGAATCTCAGGAGCTCCGATGAGATGGTAGTGCTCCTTAAGAAAAAGCTGTGCCAACTCGTTGTATCTGGCACAAACTTTCTTTAGCGCCCCGATCGTCGTCTTGACTCCCTCAATTCCTCAGCGTCTTCCCCGTCTTCAGCGTGTAGTGAATCCATTCCTGCGTTTTGCGCTCGCCGCAGAGGAATTTGAACGCCTCACGCTCCAAATCCAAAACGTACTGCTCGCTGATCGGAGTACCCGAGGTCACATTGCCGCCGCAGATGACTTCCGCGATTTTGTGCGATTCGACTCATTCTCCACTCAGCGCAGAGCCGATTTCTTCGGCCTGCCGCCCAACTTCCCATTCGCTCTAGCCGCGGCCCGCTTGGCCGGGCTTCTGGAGACGCCTCCCATTTGGCCGAGCCTGGATGCCATCCATCGCTTTGAACCAAGCAGGCCTTCCAGGAGGCCGGGCAGGTACAGGTCTGCGTCCAGCTTGGGGAAGTGAATGCCGAAGCCGGAGGGGCTGATCTCGATTTCCTCAAGCTGCGCTGGTTTGGCATTCTCCAGGCCTTGCGCATCGTGCGGGGAAAAGCTCAGATCCATCCTGGAACTGAGATGAATCACGACCTGGCCGCGGGCGCGGTCGTAGTGGGCGGCAATGACTCTGGGAGTGGAAGACTGCAGCCGCATCGCGCGCCGGTTCGCCCGCTCGAAGCTATCAACGACTGCCATGAATGCTCTCCCATGCGCTGCAGAGTGCGGCCAGATGATTGGTCAACACGTTTGCGAGATGCGTAACTTCGGGCCGCGAGAATCCGTAGTTTTCCCGAACCTCTACCGGTCCAACTGGACAGTTTAAATTGAATACCGCTTCATGGCCCCTTCCGATCACATGCACATGCGCCGGCCGGTGATCGTTTGGATAGATGACTACCCGCAGTCCTTCTAATCTTAGAACTGTCGGCATCTACTGTTCCTATTATATCCTAAGCGCTTGGGTTAATACAGATTTAATTCCTCAGTGTTTTCCCCGTCTTCAGCGTGTACTGGATACGCTCCTGCGTTTTCTTTTCCCCACACAGCGACTTGAAGCCCTCGCGCTCCAAATCCAAAACATACTGCTCGCTGATCGGTGTGCCCGAGGTCACATTCCCGCCGCATAGGACTTCCGCGATCTTGGTGGCCAGCGTCACTTCATATTCGGTGATGTATTCGCCCTGCCGCATGAGGTGGACGCCCAGCTTGAGCGCGGCCAGGATGTTTTCGCCAGGCGCGGGAATGTCGGTGCGCGGCACGGGAGGCTCGTAGCCGCTGCGGACCAACTCCAGCGCACGGGCTTTGGCGTCGGCCAGGACGCGCTCCCGGTTCATGGTGATGCGGTCGGCTTCTCTCAGGAAACTGAGGCCGCGGGCTTCGTGAGCAGAAGTGGCGACTTTCGCGGTGGCGACGGTCTCGAAAGCTTTCTTCATGGCTTCCATCAGTTCAACCGATTCTCCACGCCCGCCGGGACGGATTGACGCGGCGCTGTCCACCGCCCGCAACAGCATCTCTTTGCACCCCCCAGCGCCAGGAAGCAGCCCGACTCCAACTTCGACCAATCCCATGTAAAGCTCGGCGTGCGGTTGCAGGGCGGCAGCGTGCAGCGAAATCTCCGTGCCGCCGCCCAGGCACAACCCAAACGGTGCAACCACCACCGGCTTGGGCGAGAACTTGATGGCCTGGGTCATGCCCTGAAAAGTACGAATGGCGAGGTCAACGTCGTCCCACTCCTCTTCCTGGATGGACATGAGCAGCAGCATGAGGTTGGCGCCGACCGAGAAGTTGGGCGCGTCGTTGGTGATGACGAAGGCGTCGAAGTTGTCGCCGGGGCCGCCGGGCTTCAAGGTTTGCGAGATGAACTGCACGATGTCGCTGCCAATCGTGTTCATCTTGGAATGGAACTCGATGCAAGCCACACCGTCACCCAAATCGACCAGCGAAGCGCCGGAGTTTTTCTTCACCACGCCGTTCGATTTCTTGGCCACGGTCACCGACCAAACGCCGGCAGGGACCTCGACCGGCTTGTAGCTGTTCGAGCCGAGATCGAAATAGACGCGCCCTGATCCGGTCTTCGGATCATCCAGGTACCAGGACTTCTTGCCCGAGGCGAGCAACTGTTCGACCTTCGCCGCAACCGGACGGTCTTCTTTTTTCATCCGCTCGACCGTGGCTTCGACGCCGGCCGCATCGCACAATTCAAATGGGCCCAATTCCCAGTTGAAGCCGAGACGCATGGCAGCGTCGATCTCAACCATCGAATCCGAAATCTCGGGGATGCGGTTGGCGGAGTAAGTCCAAAGATCCGTTAGCGCCGACCAGAGAAATGGCCCGGCCTTGTCGCCCTTCGGCGGCGTACTTCCGTCCAAGCCCAGGAGCATACGGATGCGCGCGCCAGTCTCTTCGACGTTCTTCGCCATGTCGAGGGCAGGAAATTTCGGCTTCAGCCGCGGATGGTATTCCAAAGTTTTCCAGTCGAGGGCCAAGCGTTCATCTTCTCCTCCTTCTCCGCCTCTTACTTTCTTGTAGAAGCCGCCCTTGGTCTTGTCGCCCAGCCACTTGCGGTCGAGCATCTGTTTGTAGAAATCGGGCAGGCCCGTGTGGGGCGGGCACTCCTGCCCGCCTGCCTGCGCCATATTACCGACCACGTGGCCCAGAATGTCGAGACCGACAAGGTCAATGGTGCGGAACGTCGCCGACCGCGGCCAGCCAACGGCCTGCCCGGTAAGCGCGTCCACGTCTTCAATGGTCAGGTTCATTTCCTGCATCAAACGCATCACGTTCAGCACAGAAAACGTACCAATGCGGTTGCCGATGAAGTTGGGCGTGTCTTTGGCCAGGACAATGCCTTTGCCCAGGTGGACGTCTGCGAAGTGGGAGACGGCATCGATAGCTTCGCGGTCGGTTGCCGGTGTGGGGATGATCTCCAGCAGGCGCATGTAGCGCGGCGGATTGAAAAAGTGCGTGCCGAACCATGACCGGCGGAAATCGTCCGAGAAGCCCTCGGCGATCTTGCCCACCGGCAGACCGCTGGTGTTGGTAGTGATGATGGTGCCGGGCTTGCGAATGGCTTCCACCTTCTTTAATAGAGCTCGCTTGATTTCAAGATTTTCGACTACCGCTTCAATGATCCAGTCCACCTCGGCGAGCTTCTTCAGGTCATCCTCAAAATTGCCGATGGTGACCAGCCGGGCTAGCGAAGGATCCATGAAGGCTGCTGGCTTGGACTTCCTGGCAGCTTCGAGTCCGGCCGCGGCGATTTTATTTCGAACTAGACCGTCAGCGTCCGGCGGAACGATGTCGAGCAGATCGCTGGGAATGCCGGCGTTGGCAAAGTGCGCGGCGATGCGGGCGCCCATGGTACCGGCGCCAAGAACAGCGACTTTATGGATACGCCTCATGATTGCGTGCCCCTGTCGTTTTTAATTGCCGATTTCCAATTGCCAATTGAAAAGCCTGCCGGTCCGAGCCTTTCAATCGGCAAGCGGAAATTGGCAATCCGAACTCTCACTATGGCAGTTTATCTATCGCCCAGTCGTCTTTGCCAGTCCGGATCACAATGATCTCTGAAAACCGAGGATGGGTCCGCCCGTGGCCTGGAGCGATTTCGAACAACGCAATCGGGAAAGAGTAGCGTCCGTCCTTAAGTTTCTTCCCGCTGCTGATCTCGAAGGCCTGGTGCGTGGCTGCAGGTGGAGAAAAGAAAGCCAGCAGGCGGCCTTCCGACGTGCGATGTTTGGCGGCGTCGGTGAGCATGACCAGGCCAGCCTCATGGTCCTGGCTCCGCCAGGCGTGAAGAAAGCGATTGGCGGTGGCCAGCGCGGAAATGTAATCGCGATCGGTGCCCAGAGGCGTGGAGGGTTTGGTCTTAGCCGCCAGGGGCGTAATCAGCAACGAAGACAGCAACCAAGACAGCAACAAGGTGGATAAGAAAATGAAGGCAAGTCGACAGACCGCTGGCTCCGCAGGGATCGAGGATAACCCGGGATTCACAGACTCTATTATGCGGGACGGAGGAAAAAGCGTCCAAAAAACAACGGGCGCGTACCGTATTGGATGTGGGGTGAGGATGGCAACGGCACGCGCCTATTAAGTTGATTCCATGCTAGAAGGCGAATCGCCCACCAGTCAAGCAAAATCGTTTTAATACTGCATCAGGCGATAAGCTTCGCAAGCACAAATGCGGCCCCAGCCGCAAGTCCACCGATCACCATCGTCTGTGATGTGCTGCGAAGCGGGTGAGTGCCGGTGAATCGTCCTTTGATGTAACCGAAAATTCCGAGCGCCGCCAAGGTCACCACTGCGGAAAACAGCAACCCGCGCGATGCACTGGAAAGCAAGATATAAGGAAACAGCGGAACCATGCCGCCCGCCACATACGATCCCGCAATCGTGGCCGCGCTGGTGACGGCACGTCGCGGGTCTGGCTCCTCAAGCCCCAATTCAAAGCGCATCATGAAATCCACCCAGGCCTTGGGATGATGACTGAGCGCCTCCACCACCGGCGCACTCTGCTCCTGGGTCATCCCATAGGCATGAAAAACGCGGCTGACTTCGGCCTTCTCTTCTTCCGGAATTTCCTTGATCTCACGATATTCGCGAGCGCGTTCCTGTTCGAAATGCTCAGCGTCTCCGCGGGCGGCCAGGTAGCCGCCGAGACCCATGGCGATAGAACCGGCGGCGATTTCGGCCAGCCCGCCGACCACAATCAGCCGTGTGTCTTGCACCGCGCCGGAAAGGCCGGCGGCCAGGGCAAAGGGCACGGTGAGTCCGTCCGACATCCCAATGACCACGTCGCGGACAAAGTTGCCGGCGGTGAAATGCTTCTCAATGTGCAGTGCTCGCGGCATCGTGCTGAACCTCCGGGTGAGATTTCAAATATTCCTGGGCGCGGCGGACCATTTCACGCTCCCCTCGATACGCCAGTTTGCGGGCGGCTTCTTCGAGTGGGACCCAGACCGCAGTCTTGACCTCGATGCGCATCTCGGGTGCGATTTCATCGATGCGCCCGGACTGGTAGCGCAGAAGAAAAAAGCTGACAATCTTGAAGACGCGCTGCTGGTCTCCCCAGGAGCGCACGTAAACATACTTGATGTCACCCAGCTTGGTGACCGGGATGGCGGTGAGGCCGGTTTCTTCCCGCACCTCGCGGATGGCCGTCTGCTCGGGCTTTTCGCCCGGATCAACCAGCCCCTTGGGTAAAGCGAGTAACACTTTTTGTGATGTTTTCTTCCCTGCAGTAGAGGCGGAAGACTCCTTTTGCGGTTCAATGACGGCCATCTCCCAGCCCTCGGACGTATTCCGGACCACCACACCGCCTGCCGAGATCTCTCGCACCATGCGCCCCAAGTTATCAGGATTAGAGGAGTTAGTCACCGGTCGACGGAAGTAACCGGGTAGCGGTTCAGGCGTAACTGGCAGCCGCCCGTGGTTACCTGAAACACTGTAATCAGCACTGGCATCTAATTTGCTAGATATGCAGTGGAGTTCCGGGCAAAGCCGGGGTGAAGTGGGGTCCCTGTGAAGAGTCTGGGCAAGATTATTCGGTCGGTGCAGGCGTTTGGACGCGAGCTTTCCGGGCGTTCTTCAATCCTGGAAACTCAAGCGGGTGCGGGCATCGGAGTAGCCCTGGGCGGTGGATTTGCCCGCGGCATCGCCCACATCGGCGTCCTCAAAGTCCTCGAAGAAGAAAACATTCCTATCAGTTTTGTGGCTGGCACCAGCGTGGGCGCGCTGATCGGCGCCGCCTATTGCAGTGGAGTCTCCACCGACGAACTGGAGCACATCGCCACCCGCGTCCGCTTCAAGCACTTCGCCCGCTGGACGCTTTCGCGCTACGGTTTTGCCAGCAACCAGCGCATGATCGGTTTCCTGAACAGCATCTTGAAGGTCAAGACGTTTGAAGAACTGAACATTCCTCTGGCCGTAACCGCCACCGATTTCTCCACCGGCGAAGGCGTGGTGTTCCACTCCGGGCCGCTGGTGGATCCAGTGCGAGCCAGTTGCGCCTATCCCGGAATGTTTCTGCCGGTAGAAATTCGCGGACGGCAACTGATCGACGGCATGCTGGCCCACGCGGTGCCCGTCATCCCTCTGCGCGAGATGGGCGCGGAGCGGGTGCTGGCGGTGCATCTGAAGGCAAAGTGGACCAACGGCGGGGGGCCAAGGCATGTGTTCGAGGTGATCGGCCAGTGCTTCGCCATCGCGCAGGAACTGAACAGCAGCGTGTGGAAGCAGGCATCCGACCTGGTAATCGAACCCGACGTGACCCGATTCAAGTACGACGACTTCGAACACAGCGCCGACCTGGTGCGCGCCGGAGAAGCCGCAACGCGAGCCGCGTTGCCGGAGCTACGGAAGTGGCTGCAGGCCGAGTCGCCCAGCCGCGCCAAGGTGCGCGTGGTACAAACCGCAGCCGTGCCGGCAGATTGAGTCTTGCCTGTGTAGCCTTTGATTGTGTGGGGACGGGCGACTCGCCCGTCCAGCCGAGCGCCAGCTCGGCGGGTTGGTGTAGCGCGGGCGCCCTCGCCCGCGAGAGCCGAGAGCCGAGAGCCCAGAGCCCAGAGCCCAGAGCCCAGAGCCCAGAGCCCAGCTCCCTACTTCATCACTCCCCGCTGCGCAATCCCAATATTATCCCGCGTAGTGTTCTTCACCAGATACATCATTTCATCCGCCTGGCGAATCACATCGTGTGGAGTCTTGGCATCGTGCGGATAGGTAGCCACGCCGATCGAAGCCCTCACATTGAGATTGAGTCCCTCTTCCTGGCAGAACATGCTGGTGCGCAGGCTGTCGCGCAGACGCTTGGCAACCACTAAGGCGGAATCTTTTCCAGTTTGCGGCAACAGCACCACGAATTCATCCCCGCCGTAGCGGAAGGCGTAATCAATCAGGCGGAGCTGGGCTTTGATCAGGTATCCAATCTCCGCCAGCAGCTTGCTTCCAATCAGGTGTCCGTGAGTGTCGTTGACCTGCTTGAAGTGGTCGAGATCGATGAACAGGACGGTGAACTCGTAGTTGAAACGCGCCGAGCGATAGACCTCGGTTTCCAGTGTCTTATAGAGATGGCGCGCGTTGTACAGGCCGGTGCAGTCGTCGGTGATGGTGAGTTCCTGAATTTTTTCGACCGCCCGGGCATTCTCGATGGCGATGGCGGCATAATCGCAGAGCGACTGCAGGAAAAAACTTTCCTGGTCAGTGAAATTTTCCATGTGAACGTTGACCAGTTGAATGACGCCCAGGACGCGCAGTTTGGAACGCACCGGCACGCAGATGATGGAGCGCGTCTCCCACTGGGTCATCTCGTCAATGCGCTTGGCGAAGCGCGGGTCGGTCATCACGTCCGGGACAATCAGCCGTTCGCCATGTTTGGCCACCCACCCGGCAATGCCTTCTCCCACCTTCAGGCGGACATTCTTCAGCGCTTCGGCGGCGCTTCCGACCGCGATGGCGAAGTAGAGCTCACTCTTTTCCTCGTCCACCATCAGCAGCGACCAGGTATCCGGCCGAAAGTACTCCGCCATTTTCTCCATGATGGTCTGCAGAATGGAATCGAGATTGAGCGACGAAGTCAGGGCCTTGGCCACATCATGAAAGATGGTCAGTTCCTGCGACTGCCGATTGCGCTCTGGCTCCGGGCTGGCGGCGGCCTTGGTCATGAAAACACTTCTTCCTCGGATGGGCGTGGAGGTGCTGAAAAATTATATGCGGCGTTCCGAAGCAGCGGCAATCAACCTTAGTAACCAGAACCCCTCAAGCTACGTCCCATAAGGGCACCCAGCCCAATCCCGGAACCCCTGTCCCGCCTACCATTTACGCGCCCACAGCCTCCTCCCCGCCCAGTCAAGAAAAGGAAGTGACCCCCACCCTCTGAAGCCCGACGTCGGGAGCCTGACGCCCAAAGCCCGACGCCGGTAGTTGGATGTCCACGCCGTCCGAGGCCATCCCCCTGCGCCCAGCGTTCTCCACTTAAAATCCCTGTGGAAAACTTGCTCTTGACCTGAAACACGTCATGCAATACAGGCGGCAGGATTTTTGAGGGGGAAAACTGAACCGTTAGGGAGGAGCCTATGGCTCGCCTTAGGGTCTTCTTGCCCCTTTTTCTGCTGGTTGCCTCTTTCGCCTACGCCCAGAACCCACCCCAAAGTGATCCCGACGCCGACGGTCACAACTTCGAAGCGGAGCAGGGCAGGTGGCGGCGCAGGCACTGGAGAGCAGCCGGTTCAGGTCATCGTAGGCATAGGTCCAGTTGCCATTGATGTTGTCGTTGACGTAACGCACGTCGCCATTGCCGGAGTAGCCGATGCCGCCGCCAGGGGCGGTGATGCTGAAGCTGTAGATGGTGGTGCTGAGTCTCTGGCACCATCAGGTCTTAGTGCTTGGGAGACTCAATATTGGAACCTGTCGACTTTTCCGCTTTGTCCTCATCGCAGGAGGCGGATACACTCTGCTGCACAAATGATATCGTCTCGAGGATTTTCTGCCTGATACGCTCATCCCTAACTTGCCGTTCGAGGTCTCGCAAGACAAACAACGTGACGCTTGGTTTTCTGTCAGCTGGAATCTCGATGAGGCACGGGGCAGAAAAGGCCCCTCGCATGATCCCCAGCGAGCGAAGCAAAGTCGGAGATTCCAGCAGCTCCTGTTCACCGAGGAGTTTGAGCAGAGCGATAGCGTTGAGATCTCCCAGTCGGTTTTGCCTTTTTTCAAGCCACGAGATGGAAAACCCTTCCGGTTGCTCAAGCAGTATCTTGACGAGTTTGATCGAGTACTGATCCACATCTTCCCCGTTGTTTGCTTCCGACCGAGCGTTGACATTTATTACCGCGCAGCAGAGCAACAGTGAAAACAAGGCACCATAAAACACGATCTTTGCACTAATGTTCCGCATTCAGATCACCTCCAACCCACCCGGCCTGATTTGAGAACGTGCCATGACCAAGTGAGTCCGAGCCGATCACTATTCGGTTGAACCGAACAGGAAACGTCTCTTTTCCGATTTTAATCCTGATCTCCTGATTCGACACGCTTCTGAATGGGCCGCGTGCGGTGATGCCTAATGGTGCGTCCACAAATTGCCCGTTTGCATCTGCATACTTGGATGTTCCTCTCACCGTGGAAGGACCGATGTCTGCCCATCCAGTTCCGCCGATCATTTGGATAGGCTGCCCATTAAATTGACCGCTCACCCGCTCCTGAGGCTCCATCTTTGTGCCATCGCCGGTTACCGCGTTACCTTCTTGATTCACAACCTGGTACGTCACCTGCAGCTTAATCCCGTAGGCACTTCCTGTGTCAATGATCTCGACTTTGACAGCTATCAGTCCTGTGGGCTTCTGATTTTGCGCCTGAGGTGGTCCTTGCGTTCCTTGCTCCATGCTCGGGCCTTTGGTGCCGCAGCCAGTGCCGGTGGCGTAACACGAATCGGACATCGACGCCTCGCCCGTAGGGTCTACGTACCGAAGAGGATTATCGCGCACGTAGACGTATTCGTCCCAGCTCTGAGGATCAAGCGGGTGAGAATCGTTCCGTACATCGTCCGGAGCCATGAACCGCCCCATGGTCGATCCGTAGTGCCTCGCCCCGAAGTAATCCAGGTTGGACTCGGTATCGCGCATCTTGCCGGTGAAGTGCAGCGGGCTGGGATCGCCGCTCCCCGCGCACGCCTGGCCGTCGCCAAAGACGAAGCTGACGCAGGTCTCCGACACCGTGCCAATCGCCCGCGTGCGCGCCCGTTCCGTGCCCAGCCAGTCCACGTGCGAAAAGTAGGTGATGCCGTTGACGCCGCCGCTGTAGGTGGCCACGTGCCGCCCACCCGCGTACACCTCGCCCCGCGTCCAGGCCCCGCTGGAATCGATTTCCGTAATCAGGTGTCCGGAGAGATCGTACAGATAGTCCACGGTGGCGCTGGCGGTCGTCTTGCGTGCCCGCTGGCCAGCGGCGTCGTAGACGTAGGTGCCGGTAGCTCCCGCGTCCACCTGGGTGATGCGATTCTCTCCATCGTAGGTGTAGGTGTGGAAGGAATCATTGGTGATGTTTCCCGCGGCATCGTAGGTCATCCCACTGCCGCTGATGCGGTTGTTGACGTCGAACGAATACTGCGGCGCGGGCCCGCCCTG
>JBGQBN010000110.1:0-3624 GCA_041494805.1 Terriglobia bacterium
ATCGTCGATGGCTGGGATCAAGTGCCGTCTATTGGTTGAATCAAAAAGCAGGAAACAACTATGTCTACCAAGAATGAGAAACTCCAGAGTGCATGGCATTCGTACGAGATAACGCAAGATCACCTTCCCACAATCGCTCGCCAAGCTGTCGACTGGGCCGTCGCCGAGGGTATTCTTGACCTTCCAAAGATTGATCCGTATGACGTTCTAGCCGGGGAAATGCCTTGGTGATCACCCAAAACCGGCCACTCATGATCACCTGAAAACCGGCCAACGATAAAACCAACACCCAGGACGTTGACTCTGACGCGAGGGCGGTATCCTCCGTGGATGTGAGTAACGTCTTGAACGAAGAAAAGAAACAGCAAGTCATAGCCTTAGGGCGTCTGGGATGGTCGCTGCGGCGGATCCAGCGGACCACCGGTGTTCGTCGCGAAACGGCGGCCGCGTATTTGAAAGCCGCCGGGGTCGCCTTTCGACCGCCCGGCAGTTGGGGGCGGCAGCCACCGGCAAAACCGGCCAATGAGGTGATCACCGACCCTGCGCCGGAAAAGCCGGCCACGGAGACCGGTAGCGACCCGGTCCCGGCAAAACCGGCCAATGAGGGGATCACCGACTTTGGCGCGGAGTCCGCCGTCGGTCTAACCGCCGCACCCGAGCCGCCGCCCGATCACCGTTCCTCGGCCAGCGCCTGCGCGCCTTACCGCGACGCGATCGAGGTCGGGCTTTCGCGTGGCCGTAACGCCATGGCCATCTGGCAGGATCTGGTGGACACCTACGGCTTCGCTGCCGGCTACCAGAGCGTCAAGCGGTTCGCCCACAAGCTTCAACCCAACTCCTCGCTGGAAGCTTGCGCGGTGATCCAGACGGCGCCCGGCGAAGAGGCCCAGGTCGATTACGGCACCGGCCCCATGGTCCGCGACCCGCTCAGCGGCAAGCACCGGCGCACGCGACTGTTCGTGTTGACTCTGGGCTACAGCCGCAAATCGGTTCGCCTACTGGTCTTCCGCTCCAGCTCGCAGATCTGGGCTGAACTGCATGAAAAGGCCTTTCGCAGGCTGACTGGGGTAACTCGTGTGGTCGTTCTCGATAATCTGCGCGAGGGCGTGCTCGACCCCGACATCTACGATCCCACACTCAATCCCCTCTACCGGGATGTGCTCCAGCACTACGGCGCTGTCGCTCTACCCTGCCGGCCCGCGGATCCGGATCGAAAGGGGAAGGTCGAGTCCGGCGTCGGCCATGCGCAGAAAACGCCGCTGAAGGGCCTTCGCTTCGAAAGCCTCGAGGAGGCTCAGACCTACCTGGATCACTGGGAAACACGCTGGGCCGACACGCGCATCCATGGCACCACCAAGCGGCAGGTCGCCGCCATGTTCGCTGAAGAGAGGCCGATCCTGCTGCCGCTTCCCATCGAGCCCTTCCGCTATTACCAATATGGCGAGCGCACGGTGCATCTGGATGGCTGCGTGGAAGTCGACGCCGCCTACTACGGCGCGCCGCCGGGCTGGATCGGCCGGCGCGTTCAGGTGCAGTGGGATGCCCGGCAGGTGCGGCTGATGAATCCCCAGACCGGCCAGTTACTGCGCGAGCACTTGCGCCAGGCGCGCGGCGGCCATCGGATCAAAGACGAAGACCGCCCCAACAAAACGCCGCTCGGCACGCTGCAACTGCTGGACCGCGCCGGCCAAGCCGGATCGCAAATCGGAGCGCTCTGCCGCGGGATGCACCAGACCCAGGGCGAGCCCGCCGTGCGCCGCATTCTGGGCGTGTTGTCGCTGGCCAGGAAATATGGCGCCGCCAGCGTGGACGACGCCTGCGCCGCCGCCCTGGAAATCGGCGTTGGCGACTACCGCTTTGTCCGCCGCTACCTCGAGCGCCATCCCCAACTTTCGCTGGGCTTGCGGCAGGTCGATCCGCTCATCCGCCAGCTCACCGAGTACCGCGATTTCATTCAGAACAAAACCAAGGAGATCAAGAAATGAACCTCATGGAATTAGAACGTGCGTTACGACAACTCCGGCTCGGCGGCGTCGCCGCTGTACTGGAGGTCCGATTGCGCCAAGCCCAGGCCGAAGCCATGGCGCCGATCGATCTGATCTCGTGTCTAGTCACCGACGAGCTGACCCGGCGCAGCGAGCGACTGCTCGACCGCCGTCGCAAACAGGCTGCCTTCCGCGACTCGCACAAGACGCTCGACAACTTCGACTTCACCTTCAATCCGAAGATGAATCGTAGTTTGGTCTTCGACTTGGCTACGTGCGCGTTCATCGCCAAGCGGGAAGACGCGCTGTTTCTCGGTCCGGGCGGCACAGGCAAGAGCCACTTGGCGCAGGCCATCGGCCAGGCCGCCATCCTCCAGGGCTATCGCGTGATGTATCGCGAAACGCACGTCCTGCTGGAGGATCTGGCCGAGGCTGTCCTCGACGGCACGCGCAAGCAGTTCATGGAGTCGGTGGCGACCGTGCCCCTACTCATTATGGACGACTTCGGCATGCGCAAGCTGCCGCTGACGGCGGCCGAGGACCTGCTGGAGATCATCATGCGCCGCTACGAGCGCGTCAGTACACTGCTTACTTCCAATCGTCCGGTTGAGGATTGGGGCAAGCTGTTGGGTGATGTCGCGGCGGTCACGGCGATGCTCGACCGCATCCTTCATCATGGACATGTGCTCAAGTGTGGGCCGCGAAGTTGGCGCACCAAAGTGGCGGCGGCGGTGGCGGGAGGCACCTCCTGATTCCGCGGCTAACTGATTCCGGCTGACGCCCTGAATTATGATGCGGTGGTCAGCAGAGCGTGGATGAGTTTTCTGAGGCATGAGCAGATCTATCCATCCGATGTTTGCTTTCTTTGTGACACGGGCGAAGCAGTCTCCTGCTTCGCCCCTGCCTCATCGTCTGGATGAGTCTGCCACCGGCTATTCCTTGGCGGGTTGTTCTCCAGCATTGCCCGCCTCCGCTTCACCGGCCTGGTTTCCCTGCTGCACCCAACAGCGGAAACAGTCAAGCACTACGGATGAACAGGCTTGGGGAGTTTTCGACCGGCGAAATCTATTTTTCGGCGCTGAACACCAAAAAGTTCTTGCCAAAACTCCGGTCGGCGCGGTACAACAATTCATGTCCTGGGTTCGGTCCGTTGGCCGGTTTTGAAGTGATCATGAGTGGCCGGTTTTGAGGTGATCACCGAGGCCAGTGGACTAAGGTTATCGAAAAATGCAAGACAGGTGCAGATGGTGGGTATGATGCCACCAAACTGGAGCATAGGGCCCCTTACCGATAGGTGAGCAGAGCTGAAGCAAGCTGGCTGTTGGTCTCCAAATTGAAAGTTGCCCACTACCAACGATCCAAAAGCCATTCCTGTAGGTTTGAACACAGAGGCAAAAGTTTTCTCTAGTTTTCTCTCACAGGTCTGAGACTGAGAGCAAGGGATTTTCTGGCCCAACTTGCAGGTCGGGCCAGAAGTGATGGACCATGGATTTGGACCAATCGTTAAGCTTGTCATAGATTCCTGGCAATGCTTCCGGGTCCACAAGCTTTCCACTCATTGATGTTCCACGCGTTTCCTTAAACTCTTTCTGGTTCATTGCAAGCGCAACATCATCGTTGCTAAGGGTAATTTCATACA
>JBGQBN010000017.1:0-68637 GCA_041494805.1 Terriglobia bacterium
ATGGCTTTCTTATCCGCCAGACTCGTGGCTCCGCCTGCTTGTCCCAGATACCACCCTGCGTTCTTCCCCGGCTTGTGGGTGAGTGCGGTTGGGTTATAGACGGAACCATCCACGATGACGATATTCGGTTTCTTTGGAATGTAGATGACATCTCCGGCACGTACCTGGATATCCGCTGAAGTATTCTCCCACCGTTTGATGTTAGACGAAATGTGGATCACCAGCCGCCCGACGGGCGGCGTGTTCTGCAGGGTCTGGATAGTCTTTTGGTACTGCAGAACGGCTGCCTTGGCGCCCACTTGTTGGTCCACGTCCATACCGGGAAGGAGCTGAACCTGCTTTTGTTCAGCTTGCACTCGTTGGATGAGCTCGGCACGGTTTTTCTCTTCCAATTCTCTTACTTGGGCTCGTTCCAAGACTGCCCCATAGGGATAGGCATTGTCGAGGAATCCCCCGGCGCGGCTCAGGATGGAACTGAGACGCTCTCCGGCCTGGATGCCGTACCCACCCGGATGCGCGACTTCTCCTTTTACTGTAATCGTTGCCCCCAGATCTTCCCATCCCGATAGCTGGCGAACGGCGAGAACGTCACCGTCATGCAAGCGAACGTCGGTATCGGGTTCGTTGGCGAGGGCCCTGGCAATCGGCACCGAGCGGTGTTCGCCGACTACTTTGCTGCCGTTCTCCACCATATAAGTAGTCAGGTCAGCTTCCTCGGTGTAGGCGCTGCGCCTGAGACCACCGGCAAAGCGGACCAGGTCAGCTGCGGTCATTCCATCGCCGAGAGGATACTTGCCCGGCCGACCCACCTCACCCTGAACGGTGACCGAGGGCGGATCAACCTTGTTCAGATCCTTATGGATAAAGATGCGATCTTTGGAGGCGAGCAGGATATTGTCCTTCGGGTCGCCATCCAATGCTCTGCTCAAGTTGACGCTAATGACCTCTAATTTCCCACCATCAGTTTTGCGAAAGATTTGGGCATCACCGAGCAGAGCGTCCGGAGCCGCGCCTCCCGCCAAGTAAACGGCATCGCGGAGATATGCCGCGCCGTTTGTAACGTGGTCACCGGGATCTCTAACCTCACCGGTTACTGTGATGACCGGAGGATCTTCAAAATCAAAGCGGCCGAACACTCGCACAGTATCGAACGGCTGGAGCACGAGGTTCTGGTCTTTGCCGGAGAGAGCATCGTCCAAATTGAAGGCGAGCACCTCCGGAGTGTTGTCGGGTTTTCTGAGACGAATGATCTCTGCGTGCCGCTTGTAAGGTTCCGGCAAGAGATCTTTGTAAGACTTGATGAGATCGGAGACCTTCATGCCGTCACGGTAGGCAAACTTGCCTGGTCGGAAAACATGTCCGTCTAAGTAAACCGTCTTGTCAGCATACGGCAAGATAGGCGAGATCTGTATGCGGTCACCCTCTTGGATCTGGAAGTCTTGCAAGGCTTTGGTTACTTCCGCGTCGCTGTTAGTTTCTGGGATGTCCAGTCGTAACATGGAGCGTGTCTCGTGTGCCACTACCCGCTCCACATCCACATGACGGAGGGTACCCGAAGGAAGAACACCTCCCGCAATTTCCAGCACCTCCGCCAAGCTCTTTTCACTATTGAGTTCATAGATCGCCGGGCGGCGTACCATGCCCTCAACCGTGACTTGGGAACCAAGCGGTGGCACAAGTACCGTATCGCCCGCTTCCAATCTCTGCAGTCCTGCCGGAACACCATGCAGCAGCAAGTTGTAAACATCCACCTGCTCGATGAGTTGCTTGCCGCGGTAGTGTTGAAAAATCCGGAGGCTGCCACCAGAGGTCGGTCCTCCAGCCTCATAGACGGCATTCAATGGAGTGGAGAGCGAGCTAACATCATATGGCCCGGGATGCTCCACATCACCGACGACATAAACCCGAACGGTACGGATACGGGTCAGCGAGACATCCACTTGCACATCACGGAATTGCGTACGCAGCACACTTTGGACCAACTGCTGCACATCGCCCAGATTCTTGCCTGAGACCTGTACTCCACCAACCTCTGGCAGAACCAACCGACCTTGACGATCGACTACTCGCCGGAGCCGCTGGGAAACACCACCGGTCATGTCGATGCTCAAATCATCTCCAGGCCCAAGCACGTAGTCAGGGCCAACCGGCATGTCCATGGGTAACTGATCAAAGTTCCCGGTGCCATTCTGAAAGACATCAATGCCGAACCGGTCCAGCACCGGGGAGCGCCGCGCGTACTGCTGGTAAAGGTCATAGAGCGACGGGAGATCGGCATACGGGTTCGGGCGATGCCGCAAGGGCGTCTGTCGATCCAGGTCCGCCGTAGGGTAGGCAGGCGGATACAGGGGAGCTGTACCCGTGTTCAGGCTGGCTTGTTGAGGAAGCTGTCCCCCCGCAAACGTACTGGAGCCAGTGCCTAAGCCGCTCAGGAGTCCAGGGGACATACCACCCAAGGAAGACAACCCGGTGCCGCCGCCGCTGAAGGCGCCCATGCGGGATCCACCGAAAGGCGAGCTCTGCATCGAGTCCCCGAAATCGCTGCCTCCATTCATTCGCGCGGCTACCAGAGACGACAATTGGTCGGAGCCCATTCCGGACATCCCGCTCGTGTCACCGGAGCTGTAAAAATCGCCAAACGCTTGTGATGATTGTGCCTGTAGGAGGGAACGCCGCGGATCGTAACCCGGTGACACCTGCGGCCCAGTTTGAGGGCCTTGCGGTGCAGGAGCAGAAGTAGACGGCGCCCCAGCCGAACCAGGCGTCTTATTAGGGGAGGCCCCTGGAGCCGTGGACTGTTGTAGATTGAAATCTGGCCCATTTAGCGTTGGCGGCGGAGTTCGCTGCAGGTCGTCTTCGTGTCTTAACCAATACAAACTCTCTTGGTTTGTTGGTACCTTGCCCGCTGCCGCCGATGCTGTTGCCGACGATCCTGGAGTTGTTGTTCCGGCCGGAACCCGGCCTAACAGCCAATTCTGTTCCAATTCTTCGCGGGTAGGCTTAACCCGAACATAATAGCGATCTTCAAATTCCCGAGTGAAGATGGCACGGACATTCTCGTCCTCCCGGACCAACTGGAACACCGCATCGTCGGTGAGATCCTCTCGATCCAGCAGGCGCCCCTGCTCATAGGCTGTGCGAACCAGCAACTTCTTGCATTCCAGAAGCAACCCTGGCTCATCCGTCAGGATGGAAATGATCTTGTCCGCCGACAATGCAACCAGGCGATCCGCCTCTTTTTGGGCGCGGGACTGCCCCTCAGGCACCGCTCTCCTTCGGTCATAGTCGGAGTTCCTAGTGTACGAATTGTCGTACGAATTCTGCTGCGCTGCCACGAAGCTTGCACCAGCTACCACGATGAACGCGGCCAGCACGACTGTTCCCCAGTTTGCAACTGGAGCGCGATTTGAACACTTCTTCATATAACCTCTCCTGGCGCATAACCACGCGATTGAACGCATTTGCGCAAAAACAAAATGCAATGAGTGGAATGGGCCAACACTCATCAGGCTTGGGAAAGATTCGCGGTACACAGAGGCGTGGCCAACTTCAGTGGACCGGCTCCACCTCGGTCTCATCAACTTCCACTGCGACCGAGCGCTGGATCAGGTGAATGGACAATACAACACGAAACTTCTCTTTCCGGCGCACCAAAATACCTTCCACTCCCGCCATGGGCCCGCTGTGGACCCGTACTCGCCTGCCCGCCTTCAAGTAAGGATGAGGTTCCACCCCGTAGTTTTGTGTCAATCCGCGAAGGGATTCAATTTCGCTGTCGGCGAGCACCGCGGGCTTGCCATTGAAACTCACCAAATGCACTACCCCAGGCAGTTGCAATACCTGCAGCCGGTCTCGGAGCGCGATACGAACAAAGACGTAGCCGGGAAACAGAGGAAGCTCCAACTGTTTTCGCCGGTCCTTCCAGCGGCGCACAGATTTGTAAACTGGGAGAAAACACTGAATACGATTTCCTTCCATCTGTTGTGCCACCCTTTTTTCGTGTCGAGGATGGGTGTAGGCGGCGTACCACCGCGACTCGAGATGCTCTAGCGGGAATTCCAGCACGCGACCGCTCTGCGCGTCCTCGACAACGCTACTTTTTGCGGTGGGCACGTGGATTTCTGGTTTGCACCGGTGAAGCTCCAGCTACAGCTCCGCCCCCTCACTTACATGGCATTTGTGAGCTAACCGGATTGCTTTCAATCGCTTTGCTGCTCTTGCTCGGTCCCCACCACATTGCCGCCGCCTGGCAACACTACCTCGTGGTCTTCAAACACGCCTCGGCGCATGAAGTCGCGGTGAGGAACCCCAAGCGGCTTTTTCCTCCGCCACGAGGAGACATCGGCGCACAGCCAAACCCGGCCCGGAAGCCGACCATTGTCTGGACCCTGTTCCAGTTGTGAACCAGTTCCGCGCCTTATATCTCTACCAGTTCCGGTTTGCTGCGCAAGACGTCCAGAATACCCTGCTCGGAGGACTCCACATGCCGGGAACGGATGTCCACAAAAGCCCAATAAAAAATACCGCTATTCCGTTCCGCAGCCAGGGACAGGATCTTCATTTGGGGGTAGCGTCCCAGCAGAAATCCGCAAAGCCCCGGTCTGACATCCGGATCCTCCATTGCAATAATCAAGTAATCGGGACGGGTGCGTTCGACCAGTTCCGTTATCTCCGCTTCGTCTTGGGTTTCGCCGACGACTTCAATATCGGGCTGATCGCCAATCGTTGCGAGGACCAGATCCTTCATCAAGCGCGGTCGGTTTGCGACCAATACTTTGACTTTTCGCACGACGCTCTCCGTCTTGGCAGTCTCTGCTCTCTTCAACAAAGAAGTAAGATTCAAATGCGATCCAGAACCATGGGCTGGAAAGTACCAAGAACGTTTATTCATGGGTGCTAATTCGCGCTCATTCCGGGGCTATTGGGTACCTAAAAAGTACCAATTGGCTGGAGAGGATAATTTCCGTTCACGCCACGACTCCCGGCATTCGGCACATTTCGACAACTCCGAGCCGGTTGCTGGCCCCCAACTTGCGCAGCATGCGATGAACGTGATTTTTCACCGTCTGCTCTGAAAGATTCAGTTGCGCCGCTATCTCCTTGTTGGTGAGTCCGCGACTGATCATCTGGACCAGTTGCTGTTCCCGGCGGGTCAGACCCAGGCTGTGCCTGATAACAAAGGTGGGAAACTGAGTGCTCTGCCTGGCTACGGATTCAAACAAGGCCAGACAAAGGCTTGGGGGACACACGGCTTCATCGTTCGCCACCGAGCGCACAGCAGCGGCTACCTCCATGGCGGAGGCATCCTTGAGTATGTATCCCAGAACCCCGTCCCGCACCGCCCGCAGGAAGGTTTCGCGGTCGAGATCCATGCCGATCATCACAACCTTGAGTCCCGGGAAGGCCGCACGCACTTCCGGGATCAGCCGCAGCTCCGACAACGCAACCGCAGCCGAGTCACAGACCAGAACATCGGCGGCTGAGTTGCTGATCTGCTCCACCACATCGGGTGCGAAAGCAGACGCGCCAACCACTTGGATGTCACTCTTTTTGTTTAGAATGCGAGCAAGGGCTTCTCGCAGCAGCCGGTTCTCTGCCAGAATAAAAACCTGAACGCTCTCAACCACAGCAGACATGGCAACCTCTTGCACACTGGCATGCGCCCCCCGCGCGTTCCAGGTGTTCCTTTGTAATGTCAGGTCCCTTGTTGCCAGAAAGGATAAACGGTTTGGCTGCAAAATGCTAGAAAGGAAGGCGTTTATTTTTGGCTTGTACTTATTGCTGGCACTGAAGGTTCCCCTGGTGGCCCTTCAAATTTAACCAGGAGGTGGCTCCGCACCATCCACGCCGTGCGGCCTGGCATCGTATCTCCTGAATCTCGACCAGAACCGGATCTGGAATTGAGGGGTGCTCGAAATATCTCGAATCCTGCTTAGCTGTGGCGCGGCAGACCGCTGTGCAAAACCAGACTCGTGGATTGGCTGCACGCTTGCACTAGAATCTCGTAGCAAGATCTTAGCCAATGTTCACTTTCTTCTCCGTCATCGTAATCGGGTTTTTCCTAGGCATGCGGCATGCTACCGATCCTGACCATGTGATTGCGGTGACCACGATTGTCAGTCATCAGCGCAGCACCCGGCGGGCTGCGCTGATTGGCGTTTTCTGGGGACTAGGTCATACCGTCACCATCTTTACGGTCGGAACCGTCATCATTCTGTTTGATCTCGTGCTTCCGGCGCGACTCGGGCTGGGGATGGAATTGTCGGTTGGAGTGATGCTCATCGTGCTTGGAGGATGGAATCTAACCAGCTTTTTGCGGTCTGTCCCCGTCGCGAGTATTCATTCCCATCCCCATCGTCACGGCGATTACATCCACAACCACCCCCATGATCATGAACCAGAAGCTCATCCGCACTTACCTGAGCAAAACCCGCTGGCAAAGCTTGATCAGAGATTCGGAAAGGTCGGCCTCTATCAGTTTCTGCGGCCTTTGGTCGTAGGCATCGTGCATGGGCTGGCGGGCTCGGCGGCCGTGGCCCTGTTAGTGATGGCGAGCATCCGAGACTCTCGCTGGGCCATTGCTTACCTTCTGGTGTTTGGGCTGGGGACGATTGCCGGCATGATGCTCATCACCATGAGCATTGCTTCCACGTTTCAACTGGTGGGCCATCGCTTTGAACGCTTCAGCCAGCGGCTTGGAATGCTGTCGGGGCTGGTCAGCGTAGGGTTCGGCCTGGTGCTGGCCTACCAGATATGCATTGTCCAGGGGCTCTTTACCGCTAGTCCGCAGTGGACGCCCCACTAAGACCCCTCGTCCGTTCGCGCTGTCCACTAAGTTGTTTTTGATGTGTTAGATTGGAAGAGCGTGGGCGCGTAGCTCAGGTGGCAGAGCAATGCCCTTTTAAGGCATGGGTCGCAGGTTCGAATCCTGCCGCGCTCACCAGTTGTTCTCTCAAGTACTTGCCATCCCCTCCAGGTACCCCCTCGGTTCTGGGCATGCTCAAGTATTCTCGACACCTGCCGATAGAGTCCTATAGAGGTACTATCCAATGGCCAGCGTAATTCAGCCCACAAGACTGGTGTCCCATTCGACTTCGACTCCGCCCCAGCAGAACCATCAAACCAGCAAGCCAACGGCGCCCCAAGACAAGATAACGCTCAGCAGTGCTTCCCGGGCCAGGCCGAGTCCGCCAGCGGTGCAGCGCTCAACGACCACCGGGGCCGCCAAACCTCCCTCCTCGAGCGGTGTGGAACGCGGCGGCGCCAAGCGTTAGTCCAGCACAGCTAGAATTCACAGAAAAGCACGCTACCCGGATTTGCCGCATAGGGCCGGGCCGGGTAGCTTTTCACAGCCACCCTTTCGTCTACGCGATTCGGGCTTCTACGCGGTTGCCTGCGCCCAGCTTGCTGATTACTTCCGAAAGGTAGTTGCGAACCGTTCCTTCGGAGAGGCCGAGTTCCAGACCAATGTCACCGCTGGTCTTTCCGTCGCCAGCGAGGCGCAGTACCTGACGCTCGCGATCGGTGAGCGGGTCGGGTTCTCCCCACGATTCGGTGGCCAGTTCCGGGTCAATCACCCTCAGGCCCTGCTGCACGCGGCGCACGGCGTCGGCCAGTTGTTCGGCGCGCATGTCCTTTGACAAGTATCCAGACGCGCCAGCGTCCAACGCCCGGCGCAAGTAGCCGGCACGCGCGAAGGTTGTCAGAATGATGACGCGCGTTCCCACGCGCCGGCGTGTGGCCAGCAATGCAAGGGCGAGCAGGACCAAAGCTCCGCCAATTGAGTTTTCCCTAACCATACATCTTGCCTTCGTTCTCGAAATGGATCTGCCTTTCAAAGGTCTCTCTGGTAGGGTTGCAATCATCTTCGATTCCCCTTCTGCCGGACCAGCGACTCGATCCAGTCGGTGCAATCATCGGGGCAGGGAAGCAAGCGCACCAGTGGAGATCATCACCAGCTTGTAGTGACAAATGTCATCCTGCCGGGGACGGGGCTTTACTGGGTTGCCTTGGGCGAGCAAAACTCCCAAGGTTCGGTATAATCGCAACTTCGCTTGGGATCAGTGCGGGCCGCTGTCTGGGTTCGGGGTAGGGTGCGAATCTGCCCCGGCTGGTTAGAGTCCGCGCGGAGCCTCCAACTTCCCCTCGGTATCCCGGCTGTGTTCCAGCGCTCGCAGGAGCGGGCGGGAGAGTGTGGCAGCAGGGAAGCGGGTCTCCACGAGAAATTAAGGGTACGCGAGGTGTCATGCGGATTCGGCCCGGGATTGAGCTGGCCAACCTTAGCGATGTCGGCTGCCAGCGGGAAAACAACGAAGATCGGTATTCCTATTGGGAGCCCGAGAGCGACGAGCAATTCCGGCGCACGGGCAGGCTGGCGATCGTAGCCGACGGCATGGGTGGATACGAAGGTGGCCAGGAAGCCAGCCGCATCGCCGTCGAAGTGGTCGAAAAAGTGTACGGTGAGGCTCGCTATGGCGACCCCCAGATATTGCTGCTCGAAGGGTTCCGGGCGGCGCACCAGCGTATCCAGGAGTACGCCAACGAGCATCCCGAACTGCAGGGCATGGGTACAACCTGCACCGCCATCGCACTGGTCGACAACCGCCTCTACTACGCGCATGTTGGCGACAGTCGCCTGTACCTGGTGCACGATTCCGAGATTTCCCGCCTTACCCGCGACCACTCCTACGTGGGCCGCTTGGTGCAAAATGGAATCATCAGTTGGGAGGAGGCCGAAGCTCATCCGCAACGCCACATCCTTACCGCCGCCATGGGTGCGGGTGTGGAAATCTCTCCGGATTGCTCTCCTCAACCCATCTCGCTGGAAAGGGGAGACGTACTGGTGCTTTGCACGGACGGCCTGTGGAGTCTGGTGAGCGACGGCGAACTGCAGAATGCGGTCGCGGGCAGCAAACCCTCCGACGCCTGCGGGAAACTGGTCGAGATTGCCAAGGAACGTGGTGGTGCAGATAACATCACTGTGCAGGTCTTGCGCGTGTGCGCAGACGGCAACGCATAAGTCTTTTGCTCTTTCACCCACCAGCACGAGCCGTCCCAAACTGCAGCAAAAGTGTGCGACCAAGATGAAAATAGGTGCACGCCAGACTGAAGGCACAAGTTCAAGATTATTGTTAAGTCATTCAACAATAACCACTTGACTGTGAGGCCTTGCAGACCGGGAAATGGAAACGGGATTGCAATCCCTCCTATGTCAATAAACTCTATTAAAACGATAGAGTTTATGGTATAGGAGACGCATGAAGATCTCGCAAAAAGGCCTGTACGCCCTGCAAGCCATGATGATGCTGGCCCGCCACTACAACCAGGGCGCCATCCGCATCCGTGACATCGCCTATGAAGAAGGACTTCCGGAAAAATTTCTGGAATTGATCCTTTTGGAATTGAAGAACGCGCGCATCGTGGAAAGCGTGCGCGGCGCCAAGGGCGGGTATCAGTTGCGGCGTCCTCCTTCCGAGATTCAACTCAGCGAAATCATCCGTCTGATTGACGGACCGCTCGCGCCCTTTGGCGACGCCGAACAGCTCCGCACTCTGATCGACCGCGATGCCGAACATCGGGGACTTTATCAGGTATTCCTCGATGTCCGCGATGCGGCGGCGAAAATTCTGGAGCACACCACCCTGGCCGACATCGCAGGAGGGCCCGGGGCCGAGTCGTCCAGATCCAGGAAGCGTCGCAAGAAGAAGGAGGCGGAAGGCGGCGTTCTGCCCATGGTGGTCCACGGCAACGTACCTAGAGGAAAAGATGACTAAGCGCGTCCTGGTTGTGCTTGGGTTGGTTCTCGGACTTTCGGTTCTGGGTTACTCACAGACGGTCATTCGGGTGGGTGCGTTTCCCAACATCACGCACGCCCAGCCCATGGTGGGCAAGGCTAATGGATGGTTCGAAAAGGCCATGGGCTCGAACGTGAAGATTCAGTGGACCAGTTTCAACGCAGGTCCTTCGGCAATCGAGGCTTTGTTTGCCGGGGCGATTGACATGACCTACATCGGCCCCAATCCCGCGATCACGGGCTACGTTCGTTCCAACGGGGAAGCGTTGCGAGTCGTCGCTGGAGCCGCAAGTGGTGGCGCATCGCTGGTGGTGCGTAACGATTCCGGCATTCAGAAGCCGGAAGACTTCCACGGCAAGAAGGTGGCGTCACCCCAGATGGGCAATACGCAAGATGTCGCCTTGCGGTCCTGGCTGAAGGCGCACGGCATGAGGTCAACCGAGAAGGGCGGCGATGTGCAGGTTATTCCCATGGCCAATCCCGATCAGCTCACACTCTTCCTGAAGAAGGAACTGGACGCCGCCTGGGCCCCCGAACCCTGGCCTACGAGGCTGATCCGCGAAGGCAACGCGCATTTGTTCCTGGACGAGCGTAATCTGTGGCCGCAAGGGCAGTTCGTGACCACCCACCTGATTGTCAGCACCAAATTCCTGCGCGAGCATCCGGATCTGGTCAAGACGTGGATCCGCGCCCATGTCGAGTTGACGGACTGGATCAATGGCCACGTGCCCGAAGCCAAAAAGGCCTTGAACGAACAGATTCAGAAGGAGACCGGCAAAGCACTGAAGCCCGCCATATTGGACGAAGCTTTTGCTCGGCTGCAGGTCACCTATGATCCCGTGCGCAACTCGCTGCTGACCTCGGCGCACTCAGCCTACGACGCCGGGTTCCTGGGAAAACAGATGCCGGACCTGTCCGCAATGTATGACTTAACTCTTTTGAATCAAGTCCTGGCCGAAAAAGGGAAGAAGGCAATACAATGACAACCAACCCGGTCCCGCAACCGTCTTTTCCAAGTGAACACAGGAGTCCAGCGCGCAGCAGTGTTACCCGCTGGAAACCTGGAGCCGGACCAACCGTGCTCCCGCTGCGCCAGCCCGATGCAGACGGAGCTCCGAAAGTGCAGCTGAAGGGCATTTCGCTCAGTTACAAGGCGAACGACGGCTCCCGCCTGCTGGCCATAGACGATATCAACCTCAAGGTGAGTCCCGGAGAATTCGTTTGTGTGGTCGGACCCTCCGGTTGCGGCAAGTCCACGCTGCTGCATCTGATCGCCGGCCTGCAGCCGCCGACCTCGGGCAGTGTGCTGGTCGATGACAAGCCGATAGATGGCCCGGGCACGGACCGCATCCTCATCTTTCAAGAGCTCGGCCTCTTCCCTTGGCTGACGGTGGGAGAAAACGTCGAGTTCGGCATGAAGATGAAGGGAACGCCGAAGGCAGAGCGGCAGGAAAGGACCAAGCACTATCTGCGTCTCGTACATCTTTCACAGTTTAGGGACAGCTATACTCACCAGCTTTCCGGCGGAATGCGGCAGCGCGTGGCGCTGGCTCGCGCTCTGGCCACGGAGCCGGATGTCCTGCTGATGGATGAGCCCTTTGCCGCGCTGGACGCCCAAACCCGCGACCTGCTGCACGACGAGCTGGAACGCATCTGGGCCGAAACTGGCCGCACCATCATTTTCGTCACCCATAACGTGCGTGAAGCGGTGCGCCTGGGCGATCGCGTGGTGCTGTTGACCTTCCGTCCCGGCCGGGTGAAGCGGGAATTTCGGATCGACCTGCCGCGGCCGCGGCATCTGGAGGATGCGACTGTCGCCCACACTGCGGGCGAAGTGCTCGCCGAGCTGCGGGAAGAGATCAACCGCTCGCTCGAGGTTGAGTACCAAGAAGGAGTGAAGCCACGTGTGGAACCGGGAGGGGAACAATGAAACGCGCGGCTCGCTACATCGTTTTTTACGCCGGGTTGTTCGCCCTGTGGATGCTTCTCGCCAAGTTGAAGATCTGGCCGCCGTACTTGTTCCCCACGCCGTGGAGCGTTGGCGAATCGCTGTACGGCGGTTTTGCCGACCACAGCTTCTGGATCGCCATGGCCGTCAGTATGCGGCGCGTATTGATCGGATACGCAATTTCTGTCGTGCTGGGCATGGCTCTCGGATTGGGCGTGGCCAGCAATAAATTTCTCGAAGAAACCATGGGGGGCTTGCTGGTGAGTCTTCAGAGTTTGCCCAGTATTTGCTGGTGGCCCCTGGCCCTGCTCTGGTTCGGCCTCAACCAGAACGCCATTATTTTTGTTGTGATCATGGGATCGCTGCTATCCGTCACTCTGGCCATGGAAGACGGGCGGAAGCAGATGCCCAGGATCTACGGCATGGCGGGACGCAACCTGGGCGCTCGCGGATTCCCATTGTTCTGGCATGTGCTCTTGCCGGCCAGCCTGCCCTTCATCGTCTCCGGCCTGAAGCAGGGCTGGGCCTTCGCCTGGCGCTCCCTGATTACCGCAGAAATGCTTTATCTCAGTCTGGGGTTAGGGCAGTTGCTGATGATGGGACGCGACCTGAATGACATGAGCCAGGTGATTGCGGTCATGATCCTGATCATTGCGCTTGGATATATCGTCGATGGCCTGGTGTTTAGAACCATTGAACGGCGGCTGCAACAGAAGTGGGGGTTGACGCCCGCCACCTAAGGCCAGCAGCATCGCTTCTAGCGGCTCATCAGCTTTAAGGCAGTGCTTTCTGATGCAAGCAGGCACTGTGTCTCCAGTAATGCAAGTTAATTTATGGATTTAGTATAGATTTGAGCCGGCTCCGCAGCCTGGGACCCCAGTTGCTCTTGACAGGTCATTTCCATGTGGGATAAACCAGAGTTCTCGAAGGAGAATAGACAAGGGTTCACGGCGGGCCTGTTTTCGCACAGCCCCCTGCTGGTTCTCGACCCCTGCCACAGCCTGCCTCAGGCTAATTCTTTCCTAATCACATGGGGATGGGTGTGCCGTAACAAAACTCCAAGCAGGAGCATGGTATGAGAACCAGAAACTTGTGCATCGCTGTCATTTTGGCCCTGGTATTTGCCGCTGTCTCGTGTGCAGCGCGGGAAATCACCGTGGCCGCAGCTTCCGATCTCCGGTTCGCCTTCCAGGATATAGCCACACGCTTCCAGAAAGACACTGGCAACAGTGTCAAATTGATCTTCGGCTCCTCCGGCAACTTCTTCGCGCAGATTCAAAACGGAGCGCCGTTCGACCTGTTTTTTTCTGCTGACATTGAATATCCCCGAAAGCTTGAGGCCGCTGGACTGGCTGAGCCGGACACTCTGTATCCCTACGCCACCGGCAAGATTGTGCTTTGGGTAGCGAACCAATCGAAACTTGATCTCACTCGCGGCCTGCAGATCTTGCTGGATCCCGGCATCAAGAAAGTCGCCATCGCGAACCCGCAGCATGCGCCCTACGGCCGCGCTGCGGTGGCGGCCTTGCAGCGCGAAAAGGTGTACGAGCAGGTGGCCGGCAAGTTCGTGCTCGGCGAGAACATCTCCCAGACCGCATCCTTCGTCGTTTCGGGCAGCGCGGACGCCGGCATCGTGGCCCTTTCCCTGGCCCTGGCTTCCTCCATGAAGGAAAAGGGAAGGTACGTGGAAATTCCGGCCGATGAGTATCCACCAATCGAGCAAGCCGCAGTGGTGCTGAAGTCATCGCAGAAGAAGCAAATCGCCCGTCAGTTCATTGCCTTTTTGCAGACCCCGCGAATTCTGGAGCTGCTGCGAAGCTATGGCTTCTCAGCACCCAGCAGTCCGGCAGCAAAGTAGAAGAGCAGTCCAGCTGAAACAATTCGATTCTCGTGAACAAGTCTCGTGAACAACGAGGAGCAAGGAAGCTAATGAAACCGTCTCTGTGGTTAGGTTTAGTCATCTCTGCGGCGACTCTATTGCCGGCGCAGACCAACTTGAAGCCGGCCTCCCGTCCCAAAAAGGTGGCCGCCACCAAAACAGTCGTCAGCGTCGCCGAGGTAAACTCACTGCGCGACGCACTGGCGGCACAACAGAAGCAAATGGAAGCACAACGCCAGCAAATGGACCAGTTGAAGTCCCAGTTGCAGCAACTCTTGGATGCCTCTCAGCAGGCCAACGCTGCCGCGCAGAAGGTGCAGAGCAGCGCCGAGCAGGCCCAGACCACGGCCGCACAAGCCCAGCAGTCGGCGGTGGAAGCTCAGCGCCTCGCTGATCAGGCTTCGGCCAATGCCGTGGAGGCCAAGACCGCGCTGTCCCTGGTGAACAGCAAAGCGCAGGATAGAGACAAAAGGCTCAGCGCGCTACAAGACATCCTGGGCCGTTTTCGTTTCAACGGAGACGTGCGGGTCCGCGGGGAAAATTTCTTCCAGGATTGCGCACTGTGCCTCGACCGCAACCGTGGCCGTATCCGCGTGCGCTTCGGCGTCGAGGGCAAGCTCTCCGAAGATTTCGTTGGCGGAGTCGCCTTGGCCACCGGTTCGCTGGGCGATCCCACCACCACCAATGAAACGTTTACCAACTTTTTTGATCGCAAGACCATTGGTCTGGACAAGGGCTACGTCAGCTACCAGCCCGTGTCCCACAGGTGGGTGCAGGTCATGGCCGGCAAATTCGCCTACACCTGGAACCGGACCCAGATCACCGGCGACCCCGACATTAATCCTGAAGGTTTCAGCGAGAAGTTCTCTTGGGACCTGAACACGCCGGTGGTGAAGAACCTCACATTCCAACTGCTGCAGACACTGTTCAGCGAAGCTTCCGCAGGCACCGATTCCTATGCCTTGGGTGGACAGCTCGCCGGCAAACTGCAGATCGGGCCCCTCACCAGCACGCTTTCGTTCCTCCTGCTGAAATGGAATAATCCAGATGCCATCCTGCAGGCCAGCGGCTTTGCCGTGCAGTTTCCTGGTCCCTCCTCAGCCCCAGGCAGCGGTGAAGGTCCCGGTTGCGCCAAGGGTTCGGGACTACCCTCGGCACCGCCCTGCGCGTTCTCTCCCAACGGCATGACCAACGCCACCTACACCGATGGCAGCGGCAAGCCTCACTTCTACTCGCAGTGGCTTTATGCCGATCTGATCCTGAACAACCAGATCAAGACGGGCTGGAACCGATTCCCGCTCAATCTGCTGCTGGAGTACGAGAACAACCTGGACGCGAAAGACCATCCCTTCGACCCAAGTGGCAACGTTCTGAACAACCTGGGCAAACAATCGCATGCCTACCTGGCCGACATCAGCCTGGGGCAAGTAAGAAACAAGAACGACGTCCAGTTCGGCTACGCCTGGCTACGGGAGGAACAGGATGCAGCCCTGGCGTCCTTCGCCGAGAGCGACCAGCGCGCGCCGACCAATATTTTGCAGAATCGCTTCTATGCGCTGTGGGAACTGCGACCCAACACCGTGGCCAGCTACACCTTCTGGTACGGCCGCACTTTGGATAGCAATTTGCAGCATGCGGTCCTGGCCGCTGGGACTACTCCTGGCGACGCCGAACCGCACTTGAAGCGCATGCAGTTTGATTTGAACTACACGTTTTAAGAGTCTCCTAAGAAGGGAACTGCACGAACCCAGGTCAGACGTCCGGGTGAGACTGTAGAAGTCTTGTCTGGCCGGCGGCCTTGACCAGAAACCGGCGTACGCCTACATTACCTGTCTCGGAGCCATCAGAAGACCATGATTTCACGGCGTGAATTTCTCAAGGGAGTTTCCGGAGCGGTTGCCGCGGCCGGAGCCGTTCCACCGCTTTTCGCGTGGGCAGCAGATGACTCGGGCGTGCAGGTGCCGGGCAAGGAAGGCATGATCTTGCGTTCGGCCCGATTCCTCGACCTGGAGATGCCTCCGGAGTTCTTCAATTCCTGGATCACTCCTGTTCCTCACTTCTTTGTGCGCAACCACATGCACGAGCCCAGCACGCTAGACGCAGGCGAGTGGCGTTTGAGCGTCGGCGGGGAAGTGGAGAATCCACTGTCCTTGAGCCTGGTTGATCTGGCGAAGCTCGAGCCGCACACCGTCACCAACACCCTGGAGTGCGCCGGCAACGGAAGAGCTTTCCACCAGCCCCATGTTCCAGGCGTTCAGTGGGAAAAGGGCGCGGTAGGCACGGCTCGATTCCATGGGCCGCGGCTAAGCGATGTGCTGCGGCGAGCCGGCGTAAAGGCCTCCGGCAAACATGTGATGTTTCATGGCCTGGACGATGTTCCCGGCAAGGTGCCGCCATTTATCCGCAGCATTCCCGTGGAGAAGGCTTTGGATGTTGACACTCTCATCGCCTTGCAGATGAACAGCGCCCCGCTCACCAGGCATCATGGTTTTCCGGCGCGCATGCTGGTTCCAGGCTGGATTGGTGCGGCGTCGGTTAAGTGGATGCACGAAATCAAGGTGCTCGACAAGGAATTTGACGGCAACTTTATGAAGCCGGGATACCGCCTGCCTAACCACCTGGTGAAGCCGGGCGAGGCCGTGAATCCGAACGACACTCACGCCGTAACCGCCCTCAGCGCGAAATCCGTCATCGCCATGCCCAGTGATGGTTCGAACTTGAGCTCTCGATCAGTGCATGTCCAGGGCGCTGCATGGGCGGGCGAAGCTGACGTTGCGCGTGTGGAAATATCAGCGGACGGAGGCGCCACCTGGCAGCCGGCGCAGTTGGGCAAAGATCAGGCCAAATATGCCTGGCGGCTCTGGAGCTACGTATGGAAGGCCCCGAAGGCAGGCGACTACACTCTGATGTCACGCGCGACTGACGGCCAGGGCCGCACTCAGCCTACAGTTGCGGAGTGGAATCCCAGCGGATATCTGTTTAACGCCATCGATCAGGTAAGAATTCATGTTCAAGCGTAGCGCATTGCTGGTTGCTCTCTTGTCGCTCTGTCTGCCGCCGCTGCTCCGGGCCGAGGACCCCGACCTGCCGCCGGGGCCAGTGCAGGCCAAGGTGCGTACCGCGTGCATGGAATGTCACGAGTCGCGCATCATTCTGCAGCAACGGTTGAGCAAGGGGACCTGGACGAAGGAAGTGGACAAGATGATCAAGTGGGGCGCGGTTGTGGATCCGAACGATCGCGACGCGTTTATTGATTACCTGAGTACAAACTTCGGGACGGACAAGCCTGCAGAGCCGGCCTCCCGGGTGGCGGCCGGGAAGAAGCGGTAGCCTGAGTCTCACATTGATTCACCCTCAGCTAAGTTGTTGACTCTTCGTAGTACGCTCTTCCGGCCTCCTATGACCGATCCGGACATCGCGTAGAATGCCGTTTAATTGCGTTTAGAAGCCGCTGGAGAGCGATGCAGGTGTCGCGACGATAGATTTCTCTGTCCGCGAGGCAGGCGGGGCTCAGAAGGAGCTTTATCACACTAATTATCTCTAAGCTATACATACTTGGCCTGGGCCGAGATGAAAACTGCCAAGAAGGTTCTCTACCTAAGCTTCCTCCTGAAAACCCGAACGGCGCCGACCGGTAACCCAAGAAAGTGAGGGTTCGCAGGTGACGCCGCCCGGCGAAAATCCGGGTTTTCAGGTTTTTCACCTCCGAGTTATCGGTTCCCGGTTCTCAGTACTGGTGGTCGCGTTCTGCTAGAATCCAACCGGATTGTCGAAAAGAAAGGGAAACAGAAAGAGGCCCAAGTGTCAGTCCTGGTCGTCGGAGGTGCAGGATACATAGGAAGCCATGCCGCGCGCACCCTCAAGCGTAGAGGGTACGAGGCCATCATTTACGACAATCTCTCCACGGGGAACGCGGCGCTCGCTGCCGGGTTTGAGCTGGTGGTTGGAGATATTTCTGATTCAGCCAAACTGGCGCTGCTGCTGCGGCGGGCGGATGCAGTCATGCACTTTGCGGCCCACGCTTATGTGGGCGAGTCGGTGGTTGATCCGCGAAAATATTTTCGGAACAATGTCGTGGCGGCCATAGCGCTGCTGAACGCGGTACTGGATTCCAAGGTGCGAAAGTTCATATTCTCCTCTACCTGCGCCGTTTATGGCATGCCGGCAAAGGTCCCCATCACCGAGGAGACACCGCGGTTGCCAGTGAATCCTTACGGCGCTTCCAAGCTGGCATTTGAACATGCTCTCCAGGCCTATGGCCGCGCCTACGGCTTGCGCTTTGTGAGCTTTCGCTATTTCAATGCAGCCGGAGCAGACGAGAACGGAGAAGTTGGCGAGCTCCACGTTCCGGAAACTCACCTCATTCCGTCTGCCTTCGAAGCCATCCACGGGGAGCGTCCCGAGCTGGAGATTTTCGGCGATGATTACCCAACCCCTGACGGCACCTGCATCCGCGACTATATCCATGTGAACGATCTGGCCGAGGCGCACGTGCTGGGCTTGGAGTATCTGGCGGGTGGAAACTCGGTGGCATTGAATCTGGGGACTGGGCGCGGGCATTCCGTCCAGGAGGTCATCTCCACGATTGAGCGAGTATCCGGCCGGGAGGTTCCCAGGCGGGTAGCGCCGCGCCGGCCCGGCGATCCAGCAGAATTGGTGGCCGATCCGGGGCGCGCGGAGAAGTTGCTGAACTGGAAGGCAAAACGCTCGCTGGAGCAGATCGTTTCGACGGCCTGGCACTGGGCCGAGAAGAGCCGTCGCACCGCACCATCACCCCAATAAAAAAGGGAGGCCTCTTGCGAGGCCTCCCTAGGATTGCAGCACGATGCGAGTGGTTCCGGGTTAGGGGGTGGTACCAATGCCGGACAGCGACACGTTTTGTGGGCTGCCACCACCGTCATCATCAATCGAGACCGACGCTTTCCGGGTCCCAGTCTGGGTCGGCGTGAAGGTCACGCCGAAGGTACAACTGGTCCCCTTGGCGAGAGTGGCGGGACTGAGGGGGCAGATATTGTTCACGATTTGGAAATCAGGGGCATTGTCTCCCGTGAGACTGAAACCATTTATGGTCAGCGGTCTCCTGCCCACGTTGGTGAGGGTAACGGTCTGGGAAGCACTAGTCGAGCCTACCGGCACAGGGCCGAATCCTAGGCTGGTGGGGACTAGCTGTACAATCGTGCCCGTTCCCGTTAGTGAAACCGTCTGTGGACTGTCCACGGCGTTGTCAGTCACAGTCAGGGTTCCGGTCTGGGTACCGCTGTCCGTGGGCTTGAACGCGACGCTGATGACGCAACTTCCGCCGGCGGCCACGCTTGTGCCGCAAGTGTTGCTCTGCTTGAATGGAGGCGTGGCAATGATGCTGATGATTTGCAGCGTCTGATTGCTCGAGTTGGTGAGAGTCACGTTCTGCTTGGCGCTAGTCTGCAAGACCTGGGTAACGCCAAAGGTTAGGCTGGTCACCGAAAGCTGAGCTGCGGGAGCGTTGCCCTCGCCGGTCAATGCCACGTTTTGCGGGGGACCTGGTGCATTGTCGGTGAAGGTGAGGAACCCGGGGCGGATGCCGCCGAGGGTCGGAGTGAAGGTGACATCCGTCTCGCAGCTTTCACCTACATTCAGGGCCGAACTGCACACGGTGGTGTGAGAATAGTCACCGCTTACGGTCGTGACCAGACTGCTTAATGGTGCGCCGCCGGAGTTGGTAAGAGTTACCGCTTTCGCCGGGCTGGAGACGCCAATGTCTACCACACCGAAGTCCAAGCTGGATGGGAAGGCCACGGGAAGCGGCGTGTTCAAGAAGACAGTGACCGTGTTGGCAATCTGGTCTGCGACCGCGAAGTCCGGGCTGTTATCGTTATTGAAATCAGCCACGGCGAGCGCCTCCACCAAGTTCTGCTGGAAGAACCTGCTAGCGTGGTCGACGCGGGGCTGGAAGGTGTTATCGCCGTTCCCCAGTAGGATGGAGACGCGGTTCCCGCTAGTGCTGCTGCTGCCGGCCACTGCGAGGTCCAGCTTGCCGTCTCCGTTGAAGTCTGCGACCGCTACGGAGAAGGGCTTCTTCGCGGTGGGATATTCCACGTGGGTGGCGAATGTGCCGGTGGCGTTTCCTGGCAAGATGGAAACGTTGTTACTGCCAGTGTTGCTGACGACCGCGTCCTTCATCCCGTCTCCGTTGAGATCCGCGATGGCCACAGCGCTCGGGCCGATGCCTGCGGCGTAGCTGGACATGGTAGTGAACACGCCATCGCCAAACCCGAGTAACACTCCAAGGGTTCCGGCGCCGCTGTTTGAAACGGCCAGGTCAAGCCGGCCGTTCCCAATAAAGTCGCCCACGGCCACGCCAGTGGGCAAGCTGCCGGCGCCCGTGAAGTAGGAATGGATGACCTGAAACGACCCGTCGCCGTTCCCCTGCAAAATGGAAATCGAGGGATCGTTCTGATTGACGACCACGAGATCCGGTTTCGTGTCGCGGTTGAAGTCTCCCCAGGCCAGCGCAGACGGACGTTTGCCGACAGGTGTGGATGAACCAACCTGGAATGTACCGTCCCCATTCCCCAGCAATGTGGAAACCGTATTGTCGCCCGAATTGGCGACAGCCAGGTCGAGCTTGTTGTCGTGGTTGAGATCAACCGCAACCAGCGCCGCGGGTTTGCTGCCTGTCGGCGGCGGCGAACCAGCAGCCGGCGTGAAGGTGCCATCCGCATTCCCCAGCAGGATCAGCACGGTGTTGTCAGTGCGGTTGGCGACGGCCATGTCCGTAATGGTGTCGGAGTTGAAGTCGCCCGTGGCAATGGCGGTGGGCATGTTGCCCACGGCGGTCAGCTGGCGGCTTTGGAAGGTACCGTTGCCCACACCGGGAAGTACGTTGACCAGGTTGTCGAGGTTGTTGACGACTGCCAGGTCAGCCTTGCCGTCGCCCGTGAAATCGCCCAGGGTCAGACCCATGGGGTCGGAACCGGTAGCGTAATCCGCGTGTGGTCGGAAGGTGGCGTCGCCGTTGCCAATGATGACGGAGACTGCGTCGGTGCCGGACGATAGAGTTGCGATGTCCGGCCGACCGTCTCCATTAAAATCGCCAAGCACAATGGCGTTGGCCAGACCAGCCACATTCAGCTCAAAGTGAGCAATAAACCCCACGGGGTCTTTGTTCATAAGGATAGAAATTGTTGCCGAGCCGGTGTTGCCCGTTGCCACATCGAGTCTGCCATCTCCAGTGAAATCGATACCTGCGATGCAGTCGGGGTTGGGGCCCGTAGCAAACACCAGGGGTGTGGAAAAGGTTCCATCGCCTTTGCCACGGAAAAGAGTGATGTCGGACTCGCCGGAGTTGGCTACGAAGGCATCGATCTTCCCACGGTTGCTAAAATCACCGATCGCAACGCCGCGCGGATTCAAGCCAGTGGTGAACGTCCTTTTCACCGAGAACTTTCCAGTGGCCTTGCCCACCAGAGACATCATGGTGTTGTCCTGGCCGTTTGTGACCACCAGGTCGAGCTTGGTGTCTCCGTTAAAATCGGCGGCTGCCAAAGCGTTGGGTGAATTCCCCACGTTGGTGTCGAGGTGAGCTTGGAAGGTACCGTCGCCGTTGCCCAGCAGGACGGAGACGCTGCCCACCGCCGTGCAGGGTAAGGTGGGACAGTTGTTATTGACGACCGCCAAATCGAGTTTGGTGTCGTTGTTGAAATCGGCTATGAGAACCGCGATCGGATTAGGACCGGTCGCGTAGTCAACGCGTGCGGAGTAGGTCCCGGCGGGAGTACCCAGGAGAACGGAGACGGTACTATCATCGAAGTTGGTGACCACAAGATCAAGTCTGCCATCTCCGTTGAGATCGGCATTGGCCACCGCTTGCGGGTTGTGGCCCGTGGCAAAGCTGGCGGCGTTAAACACATAGCTTTGGGCCAGTGCGTTGCCGGCGAGGAGGGCCAACAGGCTGAACCCGTACAGAGCGGCGAATGGGGCTGGCTTACTGGACTTCATAAACTAATCTCCTGCTAAACGAATCGGTCCGTTCCTGAGAGTTTCAGCACCCAGCCACGCGTCCCGGAGAGAGGAACCGGTCCGCGAAGTAAGGCCTGGTTGGAAGAAATTCACGAAGCGCGCGTGGAAGCAAAAGCATGGTTGGCTGCGGCTTTCGACAACACGAAGTTTTCAATTACAAGAGCATCAATGCCGGAACAGAAATAGCTGCGCACAGCATCCCTCGGCTTGACCACCAGAGGTTCGCCGAACAAGTTGAACGAGGTATTCACCAGCAGGGGCGCGGGTGCCTGTTCTCCAAAGCGTTTCAAGAGCCGCCAGAGCAGGGGATTGCTCTGCTGCTGCACAACGTGCAAGCGCACGCGATTGCCGGGCAGTACGAATCCTTCCGGCAGGACGTTGGCGTTGGGCCGGGCCCAGGCCAGCGAGTTCATCGACTGGCACAAACGGGAGCACTCGAAATAACGGGAACAATCTTCTTCCGGCACGGCCAGGGCAAAGGGACGGAACCATTCCCGGTGTTTGATGTAATCGTTCAGGTTCTCCCGCACGTAGGCAGCCCACGGCGAGGCCAGCAGGCTGCGGTTGCCCAGGGCCCGGGGACCGAACTCAGCCGGCCCCTGGAACCAGCCCACGATCTTTCCCGCTTCCAATAACTGCAAAGTGGCATCGAGCTTCCGCTCCTCGGTGGTTTGCAGGGAGTAGCGGGCCTTGCAATTGTCGAGCACATCTTTGATCTCAGAGCGGCTGCAGGAGGGGCCGCTGTACACCTGGGCAACGGCCGGACCGCGCGGCTTTTGCATGGCGTGGTGCCAGGCGAGCAAACCCGCGCCCAGAGCGCATCCCGAGTTTCCGGGGGCCGGGGGCACGTAGATTTCGTCCAGGCCCAGGCGTTTCTCCAGCATGGCAACCAGCAGCGTGTTCTGAAAAAGGCCGCCGGCCAGACAGATCTTGCGAATGCCGGTACTCTCGCGGTAGTACTCGAGCAACGATCCGACGATTTCCGCACAGGCATGTTGCAGACTGCTGGCCAGGGCACGACGCTGGTCGTCACTGAGATCTTTCTTTCCGTCCGGCAGGCCCAACTCACGGTAGAACTTGCTGGAGAAAGTCAGCCGGCCCGCCACATTCACATAGCCATTATTCAAGCGGGGCAGATGGTTGCGTGGATTGCGGAACATTTCCAGAAACACGTTCTTGAAAACCGGTTCGCCTTCCATGCTCAGCCACTGGGTTTTGTGCTCATCGTGATGAGGAACAAACCCCAGCAGACGGGTGATTTGGGAGTAGATCCACGCCGGGGAGTGGGGAAATGGAATCTTGCGCAGCTCCTGGATCCGGGTGCCGTCCCCGGTGGCAACCAGGCCCGAGTTTCCATCCCCCTCTTCGTCCATGGTCAGAATCAAGGCGCGATCAAAGGGAGAGAGGAAAAAAGCGCTGGCCGCGTGGCAGAGATGGTGCTCGAAATTCAAAACCCTGGAGGGCGAGCCGTGGTTCAGCCGCAGCATCCGCAGCTGATTCAGTTCACGCGCCAACCCGCCCAGTTCGTTGGCCTCGTGATAGGCGGCCGCCACAGGGGAAAACGGTGAAAGCCGCGCGCGCAGCAGGGAACGGCGCATCCAGCCGTAGAAGGGGCGCGTTCCCACCGCGATGGCATCCAGATCGTTCCAGCTTGCGCCCGCTTTCTCCAGGCAGAAACGAATCGCATTTTCCGGCACACCCGTGGTGTGGGAGCGCACGAGCTTGTCATTCTCGATCGCAGCCTTGATCACCCCGTTTTCAAACAGGGCAGCCGCGGTGTCGTGCTTGAATGATGACAATCCCAGGATCAGCATAGGAATTTGAATCGAAATCTAGCGGACGGTTCGTGCTGGGTTCAGAAGGAAGAGAAGCAGTTCCCGGTTGCTGGTTCTCAGTTCCCAGTTAGTCGTCGTCACCACCATCGCTGGCGATGGCTTCGAGTTCGAGCAGCAGCGGACTTTCCTTGGCGAGAAATTCCACGTGACCGCACTTGGGGCATACCAACATTCCGTGCGCCCGGCTGATGCCATAGGGGAGGAAAGTAAATCGCGTCGGCCGATAGTCGGTGAGCTCCGTATTGCACCGGAGGCAGGATACCGTCGGTTTGTCTTTGACGGCCCAAATGTTCTCTTGTACGTGGTCCTGACTGGCTGGCTGAGTTTTCATAAAGGGTCCCTTCTACGACTCTCCGTTTTCCTTGATGGGTGTGACCATGATGACGGCAAAGCCGAGCTCTTGCGGCGATCCACCCTTTTCCGGCTTGCCGTGCAGCTTGACTTGCAGAATGCAAGTGCCGGCGTCATCAGTCCGTACGACGGGGAAATTTTTGTAGCCGGTATCCACGGGCACCAGGCTCATGATGGCGGGATGGCGGCCGTGTGATGCCAGCCGGCTCCATTTGAGCAGCTCATCCATTCCCAGAATTTTATCCGGCTCGCGATCGACACTTACTGGACTCAGCAACACGAAGTCGCGGTAGGGGCTCACGTCCTTGTGCTCGTGGTCTGCGGGCGTCTGGGCATAGCGCATGGTGTAGTAGCCAGGCCTCAGCTTCTGGTCGCGGAAGTCCTCGCGGAAATCCTCACTGCTTTCCGCCAGGTAATGGACTACCCCGACCAGCGCTCCCACCTTCAGATTGCCGTAGAGAATTCCGCTGGAGTTTGCCGGACTCTCCTGGGTCATCACATTCTTGGACCACCAAACCTCGCTGACCGGGGTCTTCAGTCCATTGACGAAGGTGACCAGGCGTGAACCTTGAGGGTCCAGGCCATCGACGATCGACTGCGGCAGATAAGCGGATGCCTTGGCCGTAGCCGGTTCTGCGGCGTACGGTTCCTGACCCCGGGCCGGCGATGCGCTGAATGCGAGCGCCAGGCCCAGAAGCAGGACGAGCGGCAGGATTTGCCGCCGGTGATTGTGTTGGTCCCTACATTCTGACATCGGGTTCTCTAGTTTGTTCCGTTTCCGGTGAGCGGTATCAACTGCGGGCTGCCGCCTCCATTGTCCTTGACCCCAAGGGAAGCCGATCTGGGTCCTATCGCCGCGGGTTTGAAGGAGATAGAGATGGTGCAGTTGGCCCCGGGCGGAAGAGCATTGGTGAAGCTGCAGGTCGTGGTTCTTGCGAAATCCGTGGGGTTGGCTCCGGTCACGGCCATTCCGGTGATGCGAAGGGGCCCGGTGTCCTTATTGGTAAGAGTGACAACCTGCGGTGCACTCTTGGTTCCCACCTTTTGATCGCCGAAGTCCACGCTGGGGGGCACTAATTGCACCACCGTGCCTGTGCCGGTCAGCGGTACGCTCTGCGGGCTAGCTGGGGCGTCATCGTTGAAGGTCAAGCTACCAGTGCGCGTACCCTTGGCCGTCGGGGTGAATGCAACATCTACGCTGCAGCTCGCGCCCGCAGCCAACAGCTTTCCGCAATGGTTCTGTTTGCCGAAGTTACCGCTGATGTTGATCCTGCTAATGTGCAGGGTTGCCGTGCCGCTGTTGGTGACGACCACGGTTTGGGTTGCACTGCTGGTGTTTATCAGCTGGGTTGCAAAGGTGAGACTGGCCGGGTTGAAAGAGATCTGCGGGCCGCCCGTTCCATTGGGCTGCAGCAGGATGGAAACGGTGTTGGCAGCGTTGTCGGTTACCGCGAGGTCAAGCCTGCCGTCCCGGTTGAAGTCTCCCGCCACCAGCGAGTTCGGAGTTGTGCCGGTTGCCGCATCCAGGTGGCTCTGGAAAGTTCCGTCCCCATTGCCCAGGAGGATAGAGACCTTGTTGGAAGTGGAATCGGCAGTGGCCAGATCAACCTTGCCATCGCCGTTGAAGTCTCCCAGTGTGATCGAGTTTGGCCCCGTCCCGGTAGCCACGGTGGTTTGCAGGACAAAGGTACCGTCGCCGATCCCAAGGAAGACGGAAATCGTACTGTCGGCCAGATTCGCGACGGCCAGATCAAGCTTGCCGTCGTTGTTCAGGTCGCCAGCCGCGAGCGCGCTGGGCGCATTCCCCGGGGTCGGTCCGTCGATGGAGGTGAAGCTGCCATCGCCGTTCCCGGGCAGAATGGAGATGGTGTTGTCGAGGTTATTGACCACGGCGAGGTCGAGGAAACCATCGGCGTTGAAATCTCCAACCGCGAGGGAGAGTGGTCCGTGGCCGGTGTTGACGCCTTCGTTCAACAGTGTGAAGGTGCCATCGCCGTCGCCGCTGAGCGCGGAGCCGTAGTTCTCGACGTTGTTGGTGGTTGCCAGGTCCAGCCTGCCATCCTGATCGAAGTCATCGGCGCTGACGGCGACTGGCCCCGCTCCCGTAGCGGGAGCGACTGGCTGGGCGATGAACGTGCCATCCCCAGCGCCCAGCAAGATGGTGAGAGTGCTGTCCACCTGGTTGGCGACCGCCAGATCCACTTTGCCGTCGGCGTTGAAGTCTCCCGCAGCCACAGCAGTTGGATTGTGGCCCGTGGCGGGTGTCGACTTCAATGTGAACGTACCATCGCCGTTACCTAGCAGGATGGAGAGCGTATTGCTCCCGCTGTTGGCAATCGCAAGGTCAAGCTTGCTGTCGCCGTTAAAGTCAGCTCTGGCAAGACCCGTGGGAGCCGTGCCGGTGACGATATCTGACTTGATCAAACCGGTCGGTGTGCTGCCGGTGGTCACCTCGAACAGACCTAGATTGGAGGTGCCGCCTCCAGGGACAGGATTGGTCACCCTGAGCAAAGCCGCTCCCGCGGTGGCGATATTGGAAGCAGGCACAGTTGCGGTCAGCTGCGAGGCGCTTACGAAGGTTGTGGCCAGCGCAGTGCCGTTCCAGTTGACGGTGGCTCCGGAAACGAAGCCGGTGCCATTGACTGTCAGAGTGAAGCTGGCTCCGCCAGGCGCCGCGATGGTGGGGACCAGGGGATCGTTGATCAAGGGCACAGCATTGGCCGTGCCGGTTCCGGTCAGAACCACCGACAATGGAGTGGTATTGATCTCACTATGATCAATCACCAGCCGCCCGTTCCGTGGGCCCTGGCTGGTGGGGACGAGCTTTACGTTTACGCTGCAGCTTAATCCAGCTCCCAGGCTGGTACCACAGTTGTTGGTCTGGGTGTAGTCAAAGTAATCCTGGTTGATCGAGCCTTGGATGGAGATCCTGCTAATCCCCAGCGCCGCGGCACCGTTGTTGGTCAGCGTCACCAACTGCGGAGCGCTGGCCTTGCCTACGGCGGTGGCGGGGAAATTCAGGGTGGCCGGGGAGACAGAAACCAGTGTGCCGATTCCGGTCAGGTTCAGCACCTGTGGACTGGCGCCGTCACTATCAGTAATGGTGACGCTGCTGTACCTCGTGCCGGTGACCGTGGGTGTGAACGTTGCGGTAATCGTGCACTGCCCACCTGGAGGCAGGTTGCTTCCGCAATTGTTGGACTGGGTAAAGTCGCCAGCGCTGACCACGATGCTCGAGATACTTATCGGGCTGGTGCCCTGGTTCTTCAAAACGGCGGAGAGAATCTTGTTATGGAAGAGCTGCAGCGTACCGTAGGAGAGTGTGCTCGGAGACAGGCTGACGTTAGTGCCGTTCCCGGTCAGCGCTATCTGATGGGGGCTGCCGGGGTCAGGGATGTTAGGAGAGAAGTGGTCAGCGATGGTGAGCGTCCCTGTTCTGGGACCCTGCTGCGTTGGCTTGAAGGCAATGCTGACAGCGCAGGAACGCACGCCCGGCGACGGCGGAGGAAGGGACGGTGGGCAGTTGTTGTTTGTCTGTACGAAATCTGACCCGCTCAGTGTGATGCCGTCAAAAACCAGGGCTGAGTCGGCAAAGTTGTAAACGGTTACGTCCTTGGATTGGCTCTGCGTTCCCGCCTGCTGCGGGGAGAACTGCAGCGAGGTGGTGGAGATGGGAGAGCAGGTCCGCTGCGGGAGATTGATCGGCGGCAGCGGGGTCTGGGTGAAGTCAAACGCATCTTCAATGCTGTTGGTTTTGTCGTCGGCATCGCGGGCCGCGATCGCGGGCAGGCCAAAAACCTTCTCCATGAACTTGAGGACGGAGGAGAACTCGTACTGGGTTTTTCTGACGCCCGGCTTGGCAAAAGGCGAAACGATCAGCATGGGAACGCGCGGACCCAAACCCCACTGGTCCACTTGCGGAGGGAAGATGTGATCGTAGAAGCCCCCGTTATCGTCCCAGACGATGACGATGGCGGTGCTGGACCAGAACGATGAATTCATGATGGCGGAGACCTGGGTCATGGTCCAGTTCTCGCCCTGGCATTCGCTCCACGGAGGGTGTTCACTGGGTTGATCGCTGGTGTTGATCCAGGTTACAGCGGAAAGTTTTCCCAACTGCACATCGGTCACGAATTGAGGGTCCCGAAAAACGTGATCGGTCCAGGTCGGGACGTTCCGGATGTGGTTTACGGCCTCCAGCGCGTTGTAAGGGCTGTTGTCTGGGCTGTAATAACTCCACGAGAGACCGGCGTTTTCCAGACTGTCAGTCATGGTGGTGATATCGAAACAGGGGAATGGAGTGATAATGTCCCCGTTCGGGGCGAGGACGTTGACCGTGGAACCCGGATCAGACTTACATCCGGATTCACCCTGGCTGGTGTCGCTGATGAGGTGAGGCTGGCCGATGATTCCTGCGTTTTGCGCCGCCACTGTGTACACGTGCTGCGGGAAACTGGTGGCGTGGATGGAGGAGAACATGTGATCGGCGATGGTGTAGGTGCTGGCCAGGTTCCAGTAATTGGGGAGGTCGGCCTGAGTGTACTGGCTGTAGCAGGCGTAGTCGCCGTTCACACTACAGGCGAAGAGGGGGCTGCCTATGGTCACGTCCCACTTGTCCATCCTGCCACCGTCAAAGGCGACGATGTTGCAGTTCCAGGTGTGGCAAAGGTCACGGGGCATGCTATCCGGGGCGCGGGACAGCGGAATTATCTGACCCGTCGAGATCTTGCCAACGTTCGTGCCCTCCACACCCGGGAACAACCCGAACATGTGGTCAAAGCCGCGGTTCTCTTTGATGATGAACACGATGTGCTGGATCTGGGAGATCCCTTGTGGTGATTCCTGCGTGATCGCGGGCTCTTCCAGAGCGCAGAAGATCACAGCAGCAAGAACCGCGAGTAGTCCCATGCGGGCCGTACGAGCGAACGTGTCAAGAACAAAGCGCTGCATGACCTCTCCTAAGAAAGTCTAAGGCGGCAGAATTTTGTGAACTGTTTCAGAACTTAGCTGGAGCGGACTTCTCTAAAATCGGGCCCAGGAAACCGGGCAATACCCGAGCGAGTTTCTGCGTACCACTCTCATTCATGTGGCACTGGTCCTGAAAATATTTCTGAATGTCGGTGGCAGGCGGCTTGCCTTCGAGCAATGCCTGGTTGCTGCGCAGCAGCGGGATGCCATGGCTCTCGGCAAATTCGCCGAATTTGAACTGGAACGGCCCCTGGGTATCGTACTGTCCCGTGAGAGCGTCGTAACCGGTGAACAGCATGAACGCGGCTTTCACGTGCCTGGCATTGAGATCGTCATACAGGCTCTGCAAAGACTGCTGGTATCGGGTGTCCAGGTAATCCTTTGCCAGCGTGCGGCTGTTAGTGCCCGGGACCATGTACTTCTTCATGCGGTTGTAGGAAGCCCGCGCCCAGTTCTCGACGATCAGGTTGTAGAGCGCGATGCTGCGCACGCGGTTTTTCAGCCGCACTCTGGAGGCGAACAGATCTTTGGTCTTGGCATCGGCGCTGTCCACCAGCTTGCCAAGCCCGCCTTCATTGAAACTGTAGCCGACGAGCACGACGTCGGGATGAATGCCCTGGTTCCAAAGGTAAAGGAACTTCTCATGGATGAACGGAGTGGGGTAGCCGTCCACGCCACCGTTGAGCACGACGAAACGGCCGGGGAATTCGTGGTCGAGCACTCTTTGCAGCTCCATCGGATAAGTGTGCTCGTCATCTACTCCGTATCCGTAGGTGACCGAGTCGCCCAGGCAGAGGATGATTTGCTTTCCGCCGTTCAGATCGACGGCGCCGCCCCGCAATCCGTAGTTGTTGACGCGGGAGGGAGTCAGTGAAATCTTTTCCACGTATTCCTGGTTGGGTATAGGCGTGTAGAGCAGGTCGCCCTGGCGCTCGTATTGCAGCGAACGGTCATAACTCACGCAGCGCAGACCGAACTCCACCACCAGCAGGAGCACTGGAAGCAATAGCATGGAACGGAGCCAGGGTGAAAACAGGAACGACCCGAAAGGTTTGCGGACTGCCTGATCTTCCTCCAGACACCGGGCCACGTAGCCGATGTGTCCGCAGATCTGCTTCAGCGCGACCAGGGCATAGCCAACGTACACGGCAGCCAGCAGCGGGATGACATTCAGCCAATCGTAGTGGATGTTCGGGATGTAGACACGACTGAATACGATGGCCGCGATGGCAAGGAGGAGAAGCACAAACTGAGCCCGTGACGGGCTCCGTTCGCCGACGCTGATGTTCACGGACTGCGCAGTGGGCGCTGTGTTGACTTCGGTGTCAATCATGTCGTTAGTTGATGGGAAGCGGAAGTTTGCTTGGTGAAGGCGAGTCTTGCCTCTACTGGACACCCAGTCCTGTCAGCTGAATCACCTGCGCTGGAGGCTTCGCATTATCCGTGATGCTTACTTTGCCTTTGCGGAGACCCTCGGCTCGAGGCCGAAACTGGATGGCGACTGTGCAGCTTGCCCCAATAGCAACGCTGTTGCCGCATGTATTTTTCTCAAGGAAGTCCCCCAAAACTGTGATGCTGGAAATATCAAGCCGAAGCGTTCCAGTGTCGGTAAGTGTCACCTTCTGCGGTGGACTAGTGGTGCCCACCTGCTGGTCGCCAAACTGGAGGGACTTGGCCGACAACCCAACCGCCGGGTGGCTGCCAAGGTTAAGCAAGATGGCGACGGCACTCTTAACAGTTCCGCCTACGATAGCGATGTCGGGCTTGCCGTCGCCATTGAAGTCCGAAACGGCCACACCTCCTGAATTTGCGACTGCGTAAACAACATAATCCGATCCTGCTGCAAATGTACCGTCGCCCTTGTTCAAGAGAACTGCGACACCGTTGTATCCGGTCGCAACGACGTCCGGAGAGCCGTCGAGATTGACATCTTGGGCAACCAACCCGCCCGCCGTTGATTGGTATCCTGTCGAGTACTCGATTGATGGGCTAAATGTTCCATCACCTTGGCCCAGTGCGACGGCGATGGTACCGACTGATGTAGCACCAATTACGTCCAGGTTCCCGTCACCATTGAGGTCGGTCGCTGCCAAGGAAAGGGCCGGGCCCGAACTCAGTTTGAGGACAATTGGATTTTGAAATACCCCGTCACCGTCCCCTGCATACTCACCAAAGTTTGCGTAATCACCGAGATAGTCGAAAAGAGATACCAGATCCAGTTTCCCGTCGTGATTAAAGTCTCTGGGAACATACCCAAATACTCGGCCGCAATAGGTGAAAACGCTACTCTGGAACGAACCGTCACCATTTCCCGGATAAACAACGAATGCTTTTTCGTAGTAAGAGCCGCACAACACGTACCCGTCCTGGATTACTGCGAGGTCCAGCTTTTCGTCCCCATTGAAGTCTGCCGCGACTGGCCGCTCTCCCGTAATTCCCGGGTCTATCGGGTGAAAGCTTCCGTCACCGTTTCCCATCAGCAGGTTGACAACCCCGTAGCCGGCCACGACCAAGTCTACTTTCCCATCATTGTTGAAGTCTCCCAAGGCGAGCGAATCTGGCGTTGCGCCCCCATAGTTGACTGCGGGTTGAAACGTGCCGTCGCCATTTCCTAACAGGATGCTGATGGTATTGTCGTCACGATTAGCAACGGCTAGATCGGCCTTGCCGTCTTGATTAAAGTCTGCCGACACAACGGCAACGGGAGTGTTGCCTACTCGGACGTACGTAGGCTTGCTAAACTCGCCTGCCATGGCTGTCCCGCAAGTTCCTACGCCGAGAAGCAGAAGGCAAGCGAAGCAATTGATCCATGCATATCGATCGCGAGACATCGGGGGATCCTCCACGCAGGCCTTTGACTTCAGGCGTTGGTCCCGGCCAGCTGACCTTCTGGCATCCTTTTCACAACACCCTTCCAGCTGGGAAATCCCATCCGCGCCATAGTTTTCCCGGCGTATTGCTCAATGAGTTCCAGCTGAGGTTCGGTAAACTTTTCCCGCCAGCCCATGACGGTGCCTTGGCGCACGAAGCGTCCTTCTTCGCGAGCGCTCTGATGTAGCTTTTGGGCTTGTTTCTCGCGGGCGCGCATTTTGTCGACGGTATTGTCCGCGATCGCCTCGGCTACTACTTCGCGGTCCGCTTGCAGGCCGAGGAAGTCCATAATGTGTTCCAGCTTTTCCTGGGTGTTGCGCCGCATGTCGGCAAATTGCACGACCAGCAGGTCGCCGCGCTTGGCCAAGGGAGAGTCGAGCCAGTTCGGCACGTGCTCTTGCCAGGGACCAAAGCCGTTGATGGTTCCTTTTAAGAATTGGTGGATGTATCCGTCAAAATCGGCCCACCAGACTAATCCCAGCTCATTTTCACGGGAGTACTGTGAAAGCAGCACGTCCCGGACGTCCCGGACCAGGTAGATGGCGCGCTTGTACGTTGGCCGGTAGAGTTCGTGGGTCTTGATCAGGCGGCCCTCGCCGGGCAGTAAGGGCAGGGCATCTTTGTGAATGCCGATCTCGGCGATGACCCGGTTCACGTTGTCAAAGCCGGCAGACTTCCCGGTAAGAATCTTGGTCAGAAGGAAGCGCAGCCAGGTGTTGCCCGATCTTGGGTAGGAGGCGACCATGACGTCATTGCGATCGATTCCGCGATGACGCAGCCAGATGAGTGGCGCGCGCAGCAGGGTTTTGGAAGCCTTGTGCCGTATCTTGCGATAGCCGGAGATGGGTTTCATGTCGTTCAGAGGGTCCTCACTTCAACATGCGCCCGTGCCCCACAGTACCGCGGGCAGGGTTGCCAACAGAATTCGGAGGTCCAGCAAAAGGTTGAACTTGAGGAGATATTCCATGTCGTGCGGCATTTGAGTGATCACGCTGGTGTTGTTTACGCGGTCGCGGATCTGCCACAGGCCGGTGATGCCGGGCCGCATCATGCAACGGACGCGGCGGACCTTGGGATAAGGCTGCATCATGTGCAACACCAGCGGGCGCGGGCCCACCAGGCTCATGTCGCCCTTCAGCACGTTGAATAGTTGTGGCAATTCGTCGATGCTGGTCTTGCGGATAAACGGCCCGACGGCTGTGAGGCGGGGATCCTCTTTGAGCTTGATCAGAGTTCCGGTCTTCTCGATGGCCTGTACCTCGGATGCGTTAAAAATCTTGCTGTGGTCCATGTGCATGGAGCGGAACTTAAAGCACAGGAACTGGTTCTGGTCCAAACCCCAGCGCTTGCCCGTGTGCATGATCGCGCCCCGCGAGGTTAGGCGTACCGCCAGGGCCGTCAGCAGGAATACTGGGGAGAGAAGAACGATCAGGATGAGACTTCCGGCCACGTCCGTCAGCCTCTTGACGGCCAGCTGAAAGCGGATGGAAGGCCGCGCGAATCGTTCCATCAACTCGGCCTCGACACGGTCGAGGTCCTGCATCACCCAGCGATAACGTTCGCTTTCGATAACCGAGGCGGCGGAGTAGAAATAATCCGGAAGAGATGCAGTGTCGGTTGCGCTTTCTACTGAACTCTTGATTGGTTCGAGTTCCATGATTGGATCGGTCCCTTGGTAACGAGTTTGTAATAAACAGGCCGGATACTCCTTCACATTCCGGCCACAAGTTGTGCTGCTACTTTTGGCATGCGATCAGGCAACGATGCGCGCTGGTTCTTCGGCCAGCAGTTGGCGCGCCAGCATCATGGCTCGCCCGATCGCCTGGTCCATGTCGTAATAGCGGTATTCACCGAGGCGGCCGCACACCAGCAGGCCCGGGATAGACTCAGCCCGCGCGCGATACTTTTTGTAAAGCTCCTGATTGTGCCGGTCCGGGAACGGATACTCCTGATGGTTGGAGTCCTCCGGACTGTAGGTGTACTCCCGAGTAAGCACCGTGCCCTTGATTAGGGGCATCTCCTCGGGGGGCATCATGTGCTTCCATTCCAGAGTGCGGATGTGAGGGCCGTTAGTCGAATCGGGGTTGTTGACCTGGCCACATGGCTGTACGAAGCCCTTGTCCGGAAGGTAGGAATATTCCCGCCTCTGGCCGCGGTAGCGTAGCTTGCCGAGGTCGTGGCCGAAATATTCGTCAATCGGCCCGGTGAACACCAGCAACTCGCGCGCTTTGATCAGGTCCTGGTGCTTGAGGAAGTCAAAATTGAGCACCACGGGAATTCCAGCCAGGATGCTGCGGGTGAAGGCGGCGTAACCTTCGCGGGGAATGCCCTGGTACTTGTGGCGCATCAGGCGCGGCTCATCGTCTTCACGCACATCGAATCGCCTGGCCAGGTCGGCGGAGAGTTCCGCGGCGTGTACTCCCCACTGTTTCTCGCTGTAGCCCTTCACGAACCTGCGGTAGACGAGTTCGGGCATCATTGCCAATGACGCCTCTTCGAAGTTGCGGGGGACGCCGGTGAACGACGGTTTCCAGTTCTCGCCGATGGCTCGCCGTATGTAGCTGGCCGCGATGGGCCAGTTTTCAATCTTCCCGTCAACGTAAGACTTTACGATGGCTTCGTACTTGTAGAAGCTGGCGAAGCGGTTGACGAACTCCCAGATTTCTTCCGATCCAGTACGGAAATAGTGCGGGCCGTAGGTGTGGATGCGTACGCCGCTGGGATGCTTGTGATCGTGAACATTGCCGCCCAGGTGGGCGCGCCGCTCCAGCACGACTACGTCGCGTCCGGCGTCGGTCAGGAAGCGCGCAATCGTCGCCCCGGTCAGACCTGAGCCCACAATCACGTAATCCGCGCTCAATGGCGGAACGAACGTGGTGACCCGGGGTTCGGCCGGCGGTTTCAGGTCATGCTCGGCCTGCAGAAGCTCAAAAGAGTTAAGAGTTGGCTCGGTGCTCATTGGTCGAGAATGGGGCAGGGAAGCCGGCCCCAGCGCGGTTCGATTGCAGTCTTATGAGAAAGTCAGGAGAGTTCTGGGAACTTCAACGGAGCGACGATTTCTCCACCATGTAATTATCCAGCACCAGGCAGTCCATCTCGCTCTTGGAAAACGTGTTGAACGCGTTGGCCGGAGTGGTGACGATGGGCTCGCCGCGCAGATTGAACGATGTGTTCAGGATGACGGGGACGCCGGTCGCCTGCCCGAAGCGTTCGATCAGTTTGTAGTAGCGCGGACTCTGGTCTTTGAAAACTGTCTGTAGCCGGCCGGTTCCGTCCACGTGCGTGATCGCCGGCAGGATGGCGTGGGCTTCAGGCCTCACTGGAACTACATACTGCATGTAGCGCGCCGGGTAGTGACTGGTGGCGTGTGGAAGCTCGAAGTATTTTTCCGCGCATTCCGCCAGAACCGACGGCGCGAACGGACGATACGGTTCGCGAAACTTGATCTTGGCGTTGACGATGTCTTTCATCTCGGGGTTGCGCGGGTCGGCGATGATGCTGCGGTTGCCGAGGGCGCGCGGTCCCCACTCGAACCGTCCCTGGTACCAGCCGATGACTTTGCCGCTTTGCAAACGCTCGACGACCTGATCGAGCATCTGATCTTCGTTTTCGATCCGGCGGTGAGGAATGCTGTTGCCCTCGAGGAATGTACTGATTTCCGAAGCGCCATACTGGCGGCCCCAGTAAGCGTGATCCATGCGGAAGTTACGCGGCTTGCCTAGCAGCGTGTTGTAGGCCCAGAGCGCCGCTCCCAGTGCGCCCCCGCCATCTCCGGCGGCCGGTTGTACGAAGACCTGCTCGAACGGCGTCTCGCGAATAATGCGGCTGTTGGCCACGCTGTTCTGGGCCACGCCGCCGGCGATGCACAGGTTCTTCAGTCCGGTCGTCTGCTGCAGATTGCGCGCCATGCCGAGAATTAGTTCCTCGGTGACTTTCTGAATGCTGGCCGCGATGTCGGCATAGTGCTGATTCAGCTTGGCAATTTCCTTCACATTCGACGGCGGATCGCCAAAGTATTTCGGGAAGCCGGTTGACTCGGTGAAGAAGTGCAGCTTGGTGGAACGCGGCTCGCCGAAGAGTTGTTCAAATTTCCGGCTGTAGGTCCTCTCGGTGGAATGGTGGAAGCTGAAGTAGTCCATATCCAGCGCAAAAGAGCCATCGGAATTCTGCTGGACCGTCTTCCAAACTTTGTCGACGTAGCGCGGCTCGCCGTAGGGCGCCATGCCCATGACCTTGTACTCGCCTTCATTCACCTCGAAGCCGAGGAAGGCGGTGAACGCGCTATAGAGCAGGCCCAGGGAGTGCGGGAAGTCCATCTGCTTGAACAGACGGATATCGTTTCCCTTGCCGATGCCATAGGTGGCGGTGACCCACTCGCCGACGCCGTCCACGGTGAGGATGGCGGACTCGTCAAACGGAGAGCACAAATAGGCGCTGGCCGCGTGCGAAAGGTGGTGCTCGGAAAAGAGCACCTTGTCCTTCTTGATCCCGAGTTCACTCTCGAGCGTGCCGGCAACCCACAGCTTGTCGAGCACCCAGCTGATCATGGACTCGCGGAAAACCTTCCACGATTTCGGATAGGTCCCCAGCACCGTGGCCAGGATACGGTCCAGCTTGCGAAAAGGCTTTTCGAAGAAGACTACGTAGTCGAGGTCCGGGCCTTTGATCCCGCCCGCGTCGAGGCAATACTGGATTGCCATCTTGGGGAAGCCGTAGTCGTGCTTAATGCGGGAGAAGCGTTCTTCTTCCGAGGCAGCTATGAGTTGTCCATCGCGCAGCAGCACGGCCGCTGCGTCATGGTAGTAACAGGAGATTCCTAGGATGTCCACTGATTCACTGCCTCTTGGCCCACTGCATGTCCATGGTTTCGTCCGGATGTTCCAGCCATTGGGTGGGACGCTTCTTAATCTTCAAAGGATCGGAAAAAATCCGCACCATAATGCCGAAGGGCAACAGCACGATCGCATACATGATCGTGAGCAGCACCCGGGCCTGGAAATTCCCGATCTTCTTGGCCAGGCGGGTCCAGGCTGCCCAGAAGTTCTTTAACCCTTGCCACACAGGATTCGACATTCTTTCCCCTTAGAACAGCGTGTAGATGAACGGAGCGATTGCCGAGCTCTGCGCCAGCACCAGCACCACACCCAGAATCAGGATAATGGTGACAATCGGCAGCATCCACCAGCGCTTGTTGTTCCAGAAGAACGAGAGCAGTTCTCCCGCAATTCCGAAACGTCGTGCTGCAACATCAATCATGCCCATAGACTCCTCCTAATGTCTAATTCCACAGGTAACTAACCGTATAACAAATCCGAAGTGGGTGAAACGCCGTTGGTGTCGAACGAGCGTAACCCTAACAACTGGAGCGTCAGCAAGGTAACGTACGCCGGATTCAGGTACACGTAACGCCGCCACAGGCGGCGCGGTTCCATGCACAAGCGGAAGAACCATTCCATACCCATGTCCTGGATCCAACGGGGTGCCTGCCGGACCTCCCCTGCGATGAACGGAAATGCCGCGCCCACGGCCAAGGCCGGCATGGGCAGCAAATTGTGAAACTCATAAACGAAAACTTCCTGCCGGGGGCAGCCGAGGCCTACAAACACCATGGTAGCGCCGGAAGCCTTGATACGCTCTGCCAGCTGAATCTTCTCCTCGGGAGTAAGCCGCCTGAATTTCGACGGCTCCATGCCGGCGATGATCAGGTTGGGATACTTGTTCCGGAGGTGCCTGCGCATACCGTCGAGGATGGAGGGCGTGGCGCCGTAGAAGAATACCGGCAATCCCTCCTGGGCAGCGCGTTCGCAGAGATACAAAGTCAGATTGGGCCCGTAGCAGCGGTCACGGAGCGGCGCCTTGTATAGCAGGTTCAGGGCCCAGCGTACGGGCTGTCCATCGGGCAACACCACGCTCAGATTGTTCAGACGATGCTTGTGCTCGCGGTCGAGCGCGCCCGTCATCAGGCCGTGGACAGCCAGCGCCGAGATAGAGGCGGCACGGCCTTCCCGCGCGGCGCGGATCACGTAGTCAATGGCACCGTCGTAGTCGATGACGTCTACCAGAATGCCGAGTACGTTCTTTTTCCCGGTATGAATCATGCGATCTTTTTCCAGCGGTCGAGGTTCATTTCGTAGATTTCCTGCAGGATTGCTGGAACGTCATAGTTGTGCCGCCAGGACGGGTAGTGCTGTTGAAAGCGCGAGACATCGCTGATCCACCAGATGTGATCCCCCTGCCGGTTCTGCTCCACGTACTGGGAGTGAAGTTTCTTGCCGCTGATCCGCTCGCACAAGTCGATGGCCTCGATCATCGAACAGTTGCTATAGCGGCCGCCGCCCATGTTGTAAACCTCGCCCGAGCGCGGGCTCTTGAAGAACTCGTCGAAGGCGCGGATCAGATCGTTGCTGTGGATGTTGTCGCGCACCTGTTTGCACTTGTAACCGAAAATTGTGTACGGAGTTCCGGTCACGGCGCACTTCATCAGGTAAGCCAGAAAACCATGGAGCTGAGTGCCGGAGTGGTTGGGGCCGGTCAAACACCCGCCACGGAAGCAGGCCGTGCGCATTCCGAAGTAGCGTCCGTACTCCTGTACCAGCACGTCTGCGGCTACTTTGGAAGCGCCGAACAAGCTGTGCATGGTGTGGTCGATCGACATGGTTTCGGGAATGCCGTTGACATACGCGTGATCGGGGTCGATTTCCCAGCGAGTTTCGAGCTCCACCAGCGGCAGAAAGTTTGGGGTGTCACCGTAAACCTTGTTAGTGGAGACGAAAATGAAAGTGGCATCGGGAGCGAATTGCCGCGTGGCCTCGAGCAACACCAGTGTGCCCTGCGCGTTCACCGTGAAGTCGACCATCGGATTGCGCGCGGCCCAATCGTGCGAAGGCTGGGCGGCGGTGTGCACGATCAGCTTGATGTCTTTGCCATGACGTTCGAAAATTCTGGAGATTTCCATCTGGTTACGGATATCGACGTCGTGGTGGGTGTAGGACTTGATCTCCCGCTTCAGGCGGTCTCTCACCCAAGCGGTTGATGCCTCTTCGCCGAAAAACTCTTTGCGCATGCCGTTGTCGATGCCGGTGACGTCCATGCCTTTTTCGGTGAAGTAGGCCACGGTCTCTGATCCCACCAGGCCAGCCGATCCGGTAATGATGGCAACGCTCATAGATGATTTGTTCCTGAGGTGTTCGCTAACTGCGGGAGAGACTCAAGTCCAGCTCAGCGTCTACTGCAATCTCAGCGGCCTGGGGGGCGCCAGCGCGCCGGTAAATATCCATCAACAGCGGATAGTTTTTCTCTGCCGTGTACTTGGCCTCGTACTCCTGCCGGGCTGCTTTTCCCATGCTTCGCATCGCTTCTACCTGGGACCACGCCCAAGTCACTTTGCGGGCCAAGTCCGCGGAATTTCCGGCAGTGAAGTGGAGGCCGGTGCGGCCGTCTTCGACCAGTTCCTGCATACCACCGAGCCGCGAGCAGATCACCGGGACGCCGCAGGCAAATGCCTCGGCGATGCCCATGGGGAAATTTTCGTAGCACTGACTCGGCGCCACCAGGAACCGGGCGGACTTGATCATGTCCTGCGTTTGCCGGCGTGGCAGACGGCCATGAAAAGTGACGCTGGTGAGCTTGAGCTCGACGGCCATTGTCCGCAGTGAAGCGAGGAGCGGACCATCGCCTACAATCGAAAGCGGGATGTCGCTGTGCAACTGCTTCCACGCGGTCAGAAGCGTGTCCAGACCTTTTTCCTCGGACAGCCGGCCAACGAAAATAGCGTAGGAACCTTCCTCAGTGCGCTCGCCAGGATCGGGGTCCGCGAAGTTGGGTTTTACGCAAATCTTTTCCGCGGGTATACCGTGGGCGATGAATTTCTGACGCGAAAACTCGGAAAGGGCGATATACAAATCTGGCCGCGCCTGCCGCTGCCGCTGCACTGTGATCATGAGAGCCACCGTAGCCGTGGCTGGCCGTGACTCGCGAAAGCAGCCGTGGCGAATACCGCTCAACACAGTGTGGTCGGCGCATTCTTCGCAGACCTTGCCGTCACGAAAGAAGTTGGCCGCTGGGCAGAACAGCCGGTAATTGTGCAGCGTTTGTACCACAGGAACGCCGGCTTCCCGGCAAGCTGCGAACACCGACGGCGACATCATCATGAAAGTGTTGTGAACATGTACGACGTCCGGTTGCTGGTCGCGAAGCATGCGGACTAGAGCGTCCTTGGTGTCGGTGGACCAGGCAATATTCTTCACCAGAGCTAACTGTCGTACTCCGGTGTAGCTCTCGGCTTCAAAGTTGCTGCGGCAATACGTCAGCACTTGGTGGCCAGCGCGCTCAAGCAGCTCGCGCTCCTGCTCAAAAACCACTTCTTCGCCGCCTGGTATCTGATAGCGATTATGAACCAGCAGGATTTTCATGGTTGGTCTGGGCAGTGCTAGTTCGTGTGATTTGCGAGGTACTGCACGAGATCGCCGTTGTTCAGATAGAGGACGTCTTCGCGTCGGCAGACATAGTCCAGCATTTCCGGCATCTGGTTCCACAATCCGAGCTGATCGATCTCCCAGGAATGACCCCAGAGGTGCCAGATTCCGCCCTCCTCGAGGACCCGATCGAAAAGTTTCTTGCCGATTGCGATCCAGTCATCGTCGAAGCTTAGCCGCGTCACGTAGTCATAGAGGCGGCCGACATTGCGCGAGCGCGCAATGTTCCGCAGGTACTCGGTGCGGGTGTGGGGATAGACCTGGGTGCTGGTGGGCAAATCGTATGGGCCGTATTTCGTCTCCGTCGCGAGCAGGCGCACCGTCCGCGCGCCATCATAGCCGGCTTTCTTGAGCGCCTCGACGACCTGTCCGGTGTACCTTCCGCGGGGATAACAAAACATGCCTACACGCTTGCCCAGCGTATCTTCGAGCATGGCTTTGCAGGTGGTCACAACGTAATCCACCTTCTGCGCGGGAATCTGCGACAAGATTTCGTGTCCGATGGTGTGTCCGCCAATTTCGAAACCCTCGGCGGTCAAAGAGCGCAGGTCGTCTTGACTCAACGAGGGATTGCCGTTGAATGGCTCGATGGGGACATAGAACGTTCCACGCATATCGCGGGAGCGGAGCAGGTCGGCGATTCGGAGATCGCGGATGTCGCCGTCGTCCCAGCTGGTCGTGACGATTTTGAGTTTCTTCTGGCTCACTGCGGTGTGTGACCGGCCGAGCTTTGCTGATGGACAGCCGGGGCGGCTGTCCCAAACGTGGATCTTGCTAATTGCGGGCTGCTGCTTCCTTCAACGCATCCAGCACGCCGTAGTAGGCGGGCTTCTTTTGGTAGCTCTCGTCGAAGAGGTCGGGCTTGGCGTCATGCAAATCTTCCTGCTTCTTGTTCACCAGCCAGGTATCTTTGTCCGACATATCCCAGATGTTCATGCCTTTGCAATTGGAGTCTGCGAGGCAGGCCGCGGCTACGTCGTGATAGATCTTGCGCTGTGCCTCCCATGGACCCTGAACTGTTCCAGGGGGACCCTGATACACATCCATCTCGGTGATGTAGACGGTCGTGCCCAGTTCGCGCGCTCGGCGCAGAAAATCCTTGAACTGATCGATGTAGTTGGGAACAAGCCGGTGGGCCTCAAGGTGCATCTCGGTTCCGACACCGTCGATGGGCACACCCTGCGCCTTCAGGCGCTTCACGATGCCGAAGAATTCATCGGCCATTCCTTGATCAATGCCGGTCTGACCGAAGGTCTGGTTCAGAACCAGGGGGACACTCGTGGCTTCGCGCGCGTAGCGAAAAGCCTTGGCGATGTATTCGTCGTGACCCATGACGGTTTCCCACGGATTGTTGCGGTGAGACAGCGGTTCGTTGACCACGCCCCATGCGTAAAAGGCATCTCCGCCGTGGCGCACCGTGGTCTGAATGTGTTGGCGCATGATGTCTTCCAATTGCTGTGGTGTAAAACCACCACCACTACGCCGCCCCTGTTGCCATTTCTGCTGCATCCAGGACGGCAGGGAATCGGGGCGGTAGATCAGCGCCGAACCCCAGATTTTCATGTTGTTATCTTTGGCAAACCGGATCGTACGATCCATTACCTTGAAGTCAAAGTCGCCTTGACCATTTCTCTCCAAGGCGCCCATCATCGCCATCTCGGTGGTGGAGTTGAACTCCCGCGCCAGAATCTTTCGGCCCTCCACGTCCTGGTCCCATGACTTGGGCCGAATTCCGGAACCAATGCGGAATTCTAATTTATCGGCATATTGACGCAGGGTCTCGCTGTCATTGGACTTCTTGTCCGCCGCGCCAGCCATGCCCAACAGGGTGGAAAGGATAAGAGCCAGGAAACAAATCTTCATCGCCGAACTAAACACCGGGCTCCATGGAAAGTTGCGCGGGCGCCGGGTACTCACGCGGTTTCCGCTGCTTCAGATATTTTCGCCGGATGAACTCAGCGGCCCCGAGCGCAACGAAAAAGTGACAGGGTGGATGCAGGCTCAAGTCGGTCATGAAGAACATGCGGACCGAAACCACGGTGAGCACGGCCATGCCCTCGTAGGCCAACTGGCGATCGTAAATATCGAATTTCTTGCTGATGGTGCCGTGAACCAGAAGGTACCAGGCGGTTGCCATGATAAGCAGCGCGGGCACCACTCCCCAGGCTCCCATGCCGACGATAATCTCAACCCAGTCACTGTGAATGGTAGCGGTTGAACTGAAACCGATCTTGGCCAGCACGCCAAATCTGGCGGCGGCCCACATGCCCAGGCCAGTGAAGGGGTAGTTGGAGAATTTCTCCAACGCAACTTGCCACCATTCAATGCGGCCACTGAGCGAATCAAACTGGCTGGCGCCCTGGCCGCGCTGCACGTACAGGTAGAGCACTTCCCAAAAGCCGCTCACGATGATCACGAAAACGCTCGCAATCACGATGGCAGCGCCCTGCGCGATGCGTCTTGAAAGTAGAAAGATGAGGAACACCGCGATGCAGAACCCGCCGAGAGCGGAGCGCGTTTGAGCGTAGATGACGGTGACAAACCCGAACAAAAACACAAACATGTACCAGGCCGTATTTACCCGCTTGCGATTCACGGGCAGAAGACGGCATAGCGCGAGCGCCGTCAGACAGGCGGCGTACTCTCCGATCTGGTTGGAGGAAACGTCGGGGAACACGCCTTGCAGCCACACGCCCAATTCTCCAATGCCCTGTTGCCCGTAGATGCCGCCTTTGGCCAGCGCATCCACCGGATCCCAGATACAGCCGATCCAGACGTTGACCAGCATGAGTCCGTACAGAATCCAAACCCAGTCGGTAAATTTCTTCCAGTCTTCCGACTTGGTAACCATCACCAGCACGGCGGCTAACAGGCAAACATCCACGCCATATTCCACCGCCTTGTAGAAGGTCCACGCCGCGTAAACCGACCAGATCGTTGAGAGCAGGGCCATCAGGTCAAACCAAATAAGCAAGCCGATGACGCCACGAAACGTTGAACTGAGCCAGGCCACGCGCCGCATGAAAAGTTTCACCAGCAAAACCGTGCCCACGAATCCCACGGTTACGATGCGGAAGGCCGCGGCCGTGTCCACCGGAGCTTCCACGCCTTCGACGGCGGTACGCTTGCGGAACACAAGACCGCTGACGAAGATGATGAGCCACAGCCAATGCCACCACTGCAGGCTCCGCACCATTTCCACGGTGCCTTGCCAGGCTTGGCGGAAGGTGTGGTAGAAGTACACCGACCCCACCGCTCCGCCCACCAGAAGTGACAGGAAGATGTAGGTGTCATAGCTGCGATAGCTGTGGAGGTGTTTGGTGACAAAGCTCTGGAATTCGAGAATGGTGAAGAAGCCCAGGCCTCCGAGCAGCAAGAAGAGTACGATCTGCCAGGGCGGACCAGCTTCGCCTGAACGCTGATACCACGGTCCCGATCCGTTCCCGAATTTTCCGGAATTGCCGACAGTTGCCACTGCGTGACTCCTCTTACCTTACCTGCGGTTCGAGCTGCGGGTCGGCGGCTGCTATCGCGGCAGGCGATTGTATCTGAGCCTGCACGGATTCGATACGACGCCCACCTACCGGGTATCCCATGCGTTCCAAAACTCTGCCCATGCGTTGCTCAATCAGTTCCACTTGCGCATCGCTCAAGCGGTTACGCCACCCACCCACCGAGCCACTGCGGATGAAGCGGCTTTCTTCCGATGCGCTGGGCTTGGGGGCGGCTTCGGAAAGCTGGGGTGAGCGCTGTTCTTTCTCTTGCATTCTCTGCACGGTGTTGTTGGCGATGGCGTCGCGCACGGTTTGGGGATCAACCATTACATCCAGGAAGTCCAATACGCGGTTCACAACTTGCTCGGTGTTGCGGCGCATCTCTTCGAACTTGATCAACAGGAAGTTCGAACTTTGGGCGAGCGGTGAATCGGTCCAAGCTGGCACGTGCTGATGCCAGGGACTGAACGGGTTCACTTCTCCTTGCAGAAACTGTTGCAGGAACCGGTCGAAGTCATCTGGAACCCATCCCAAGGCTTTCTGGTAGGCAAATTCAGAAAGTACGACATCACGAACGTCGCGCACCAGGTAGATAGCTTTCCGGTACTGCTTGCGGTAGGGTTCGTGGGTCTTAATCAAACGTCCGCCGCCGGGGAGCAGAGGGATTGCCGGTCCGTGGAGCCCAACCTCGGCGACGATGTGATTCACTTCGTCGAACCCTGCAGTTTGCCCAGTGACCAGGATTTCAAAGAGTACGAATCGGAGCCAGGTGTTGCCGGACCTCGGATAGGAAGCGATAAATGCATCGCTCGAGTCCAGTCCCCAGTGGCGGAACCAGGTCAGAGGCGCGCGCAGTCCCGACTTCGCGACTTGGTACCAGACTCGCTTGGGATTGATCAAAATCGTATGCCTCTCGCGATCCGCTAGTAGCGCCACCAACTGGCCAGATATGCCACGGTTCCACCAATCGAGCGGCGTAACCGCCTGAAAAGAGATGGCGTGGATACACGCACGCCCGGCTTGGGTTGCGGGGCTCGAAATCCCGACGCGGATCCCGAGGCGTTACCCTGTCCTGCAGTGTTTTGTTCGGCCTTCATGCTAGGAATCTCCCAAAGCTGCGATCGGCATCCATCAGTTCACAATTGCCCGAATCTTGCCGTTGGCCTTGTCGACTTTGCTCAATGCGGCAGCCTGCTTGCGACGCGGAGCTGGTTGCACAACGCTAAGAGCAGGGAAGTGATGACCCGCGCCCTCCCGTCCCATGGAGTGATACTCGAAGCCCGCCTTGCGCGCTTCCGCGGGATCGTAAAGGTTTCGTCCATCTACTAAGACCGGCACTTCCATCAAGTCGTGCACGCGCCGCAAATCCAGTTCGCGGAACTCGTTCCACTCGGTGAGCACGAGCAGAGCGTGTGCCCCGGCCGCGGCTTCGTATCCGGTGCGGCAGTAGGTCACGCGGCCCGGCTGTTCGGGAAGAATGTGCTGCGCGTTGGGCATGGCCTCCGGGTCGTATAAGCGCACGGAAGCACCCTCTCGCAGAAGCGCATCGATGATCTTCAAAGCCGGGGCTTCGCGGATATCGTCGGTGTTGGGCTTGAAAGCCAGGCCCAGTACGCCGATTGTCTTGCCCTGCGTCACCCACAGAGCCTTGCGCAACTTCTTCAGGAAAACCTCGATCCGGCGCACATTTATGCGCTCGACTTCCCGCAGCAGTGAGCAGTCCACGCCATGTTCTTCGCCCAGGTAAGCAAAGGCGCGGAGGTCTTTCGGGAAGCAATAGCCGCCAAAGCCGATGCCGGCGTTGAGGAACCCGGTTCCAATACGAGGATCGAGGCCGATTCCGCGGGCGACGTTGACCACGTCGGCTCCAACTGCTTCGCACATGTCCGACACCATGTTGATGAATGAGATCTTGGTGGAAAGAAACGCGTTGGCGGCGTGCTTAATGAGCTCCGAGGTGGTCAGATTGGTCACCACAATGGGGCAGTTCAGCGGGCGATAAATCTCCTCCAGCAGTTGCCGTGCGTGTTCCGACTCCACGCCGATCACAATCCGGTCCGGTTTGAAGAAATTCTCGACCGCGCGTCCTTCCTGCAGAAATTCCGGATTGGAGGCCACGTCGAAGTGGGGCAGAACGGCCGGGCTGCGGTGCTTGCCGTTTCCATTCTTGCCGTTGGGCCGTGACTCCACGCGGGCATAGCGGGCGATGGTTTTCTTCACCCAATGTGCGGTAATAGCGGGAACCGTGCTCTTCTCAACAATCAGTTTGTATCCGTTGAGGTTACGAGCCACCAGGCGGGCAATGCTTTCAATCTGGGTGAGATCGGCCTTCCCGTCGTCGCCCTGAGGTGTGCCAACACAGACAAACAGAACGGTTGACGACGCGATGGCGCCATCTACATCCGTTGTCGGGGTGAAACGGCCCGAGTCGAGGTGTTTCCGCAGGAGTGGTTCGAGGTCGGGCTCATAGAACCAGGACTTACCTGCCTTCAGGGTTGCGACTGCTTCCGGATTGGAGTCCGCCCCGATCACCCCCCAGCCAAGCTCGGCGAGTCCGAGTGCCGTCGGAAGTCCCACGTGGCCCATCCCCAAAACCGCAATTTTCGTCTTCTCGATGCTCGTCTTTGCTGTGTGACCATTGCCAGCCATTCGCGGAGCCCCCCAAGGTGATTTGATAACGGTGTTGCGAATCAAAAACTGAAAATCCTAAACTCTTTCCAGCTCGTAGCCAGTCACGCGCACCAAAATGGAGCGCTGAATCAAACCGATCGAGACGACCAGGCTATGGTCTGTGTTCTTGGCGACCAGTGTGCCTTCCACTCCGTCCAGGGCGCCGCCCCGAATACGTACGCGCTGATTAATTTCGAGAAAAGGGTACAGCTCAAAGGGAACGTTCTGGTCGAGTATGACCCGGATGTCCTCGATCTGCTTGTCCGGAATCGGTGTGCCATGGCCCTGACCACCCACGAAACGAGCGACTCCAGGAGTCTGGAGCACGGAAATGCGGGCTTTGTCGGACGGAGCTGTGTGAACGAAGACATAACCAGGAAATAACGGGAGTTGCACTTCTTTCTGGCGATCGCTCCAGCGATGAAGCCGCGTAACCAGGGGAAGAAAGGATCGGATGCCTTTGTGCTGAATCTCATCGGCGACTTTCTTCTCGTGACGGGAGCGAGTCTGGATGGCATACCAGTTCGGCTGGTGCAAGGCAGCCATTCCGTCGGTTTCCTCACAATTGAGCATAGCTTCGCCCTGTCAGTCCCAGATTGACGCTCCCGGTACCTGGGAAAATCAGTTCTTGCCGTCGTACTCAGGTTTCCCAGTCCCCACCTTGATGTGGAGATCCCGGGGCATTAAGGGGAGGTCCAAGTCGCTAACGTTCAATGTCGCTTTGCGGCCGGCTTCTCGATACCGGCCACCTACAAAGTGTCGCGTTCCGCGTTACAGCCACTCGTAGACATTCTGCGGAATGGGGAAGGTCCGTTTGTTCAGCACTGCCCCCAGAAGCCGGACGTTGGCGTTCTCGCAACCTTCCTTGGCCTTCAGCGCCGCCTCGCGACGTGTGGAATTCGATTGCAGAACCAGGATGATTCCGTCGGACAAGCGACCCAATGTGATGGCATCCGCATACAGGTTGGCCGGCGGAGCGTCGATCAGCACGTAATCGAACTCGGCGCGCAAGTCGGCGATACGCGCTCGCAGCATTTCGGAGTTGAGGGCGGCCGCCGATTCTTGTGAGCCCGAGGTCAGCACCCAAAGGTTGCTTCCCGAGATCTGCTGCGCGAAGCTCTTGACAGGGCCGGGTTGGGTAATCGCGTCGACCAGCCCGACGCGGTTTTCGACCTGGAAGAAGCGATGCAGCGAAGGCGTCCGGAGATTGGCATCGACCACGCAGATCGAAGCCGTGGTCTGGGCCGCCAAAGTCATCGCGGCGTTGGCGGTGATCCAACTGGCTCCGTCCCCGTGGGCCACTCCCGAGAACACGACCGCACGTGGTGCATCAGGACTGGAAGAGCGGAACACGCGTTGTACCAGTTTGAGAACTTCCTCTTCGCCCACGCGGACGGACTTGCCCGAATGGTCTCCGTTTACGCGGGGCGCGAGAGGCACGCTGGTTGGTGAAGGTGGGACTGCTAACTCCTGCTCTTTCTCCAGTCGCTGCAACATTTCGAACGTTCTACTCAAGATCGTGTCCTCACTTCCTAGTCCAAAGAGCCTTGGTTTCCGAGATTAATGACCGTTTTTCTTACCTGTCCCGACCGGCACTTCGAAACCATTCTCGGGGATTGACGCAAACACCGGAACCTCCAGGAACTCCCGAACTTCGTCAGGCGTCCGGAACGAAGGATCCATATAATCGGCGATCAGGGCCGCACCCGCCGCAATAAAGGCCGCGAACACCAGGGCAAGCGAAATCAGAAGCAGCGGAGAATACAGCGTGAGCACGGGGTAGGTCGGCGGCTCCGCGATGCTGACGTTTAACACTCTCCGTTCGTCCAGCATGTCCTGAATGCGCGCTTCTTCGCGTTTTTGCAGATACAGGAGGTAGTTGCCTTCGGCGGCCTTCACTTCGCGCGTCAGGTCATCCTGGGTAATGCCCTTCTGGTCGAAGGACAGTGCCTTCTGCTGATAGGCGTGGACGATGACCGCGTCGGCCGAAGCTTGCGCCTGATAGCCGGCGAGATCGGATTGAGCTTTGGCCAACTCTTGATCCACCCAGGTGTAAACCGGGTTCTGGTCCGTGGTGTTGTCGTTCAGCGGAGCTTTCTCCTGCTGCGCGATGGCGGCCTTGGTCTGGGCAATCTCTGTGTCCACATCCTGGACCAGGCGGTAGCTGGGATCGTATTTCGCCATCAAGTCAGTACGTTGCAGTTCCAGGGTATTCAGAGTGGACTTGAGGTTCGCCATGAGCGCGGCGTTATCGGTACTCCGCATCTGGGTCGAAATGCGCGGTGGCAGAGCCGCCTTCAATCCGCGCAGTTCATTCAGGCGTTGCTGGGTCGCATGAGCGTTCTTCTCCGCAGTGTGCTTGTCAGCTTCGAAGTCGTTGGCCTTCTCGACGGCCATGGTCACCTGGGTGGTCGCCGAGACTGCGTCCTGGGTCTTAGCGAAGTTCAGCAGGCTGGCTTCCGCATCCGCCAGTTTCTTGCGGTACTCGTCGGTCTGCTGTGCGAAGAAGTCGAACACCTTGGGCATGCGGTTCACAGCCAGGTGCTTTTGGATATAAAGCCGCGTCAAGTTGTTGGTTACGCAATTGGACTGGACCGGGTCGCTGGAAGCGTAGGCAACCTGCATCAGGCCGGTGCTGCTGACCACGCTAACTTGCAGATCCGAGGCCAATTTCGAGACCGCGTTCGGAAAGCGCTGGTCATCGTAGCCGGGAAGCAGGCCGGTTATTTTGCGGGCGTAGGGCGTGTACCACTTGGGCTCACCCCAAACGGTCATGGGACAGGCTTCCACCACCTTCCTCAACAAGTCTTCACTTTGCAAAATCTCTGACTCGTTAGTGATGTCGATGGTGGTAGCGCTGGCATCGGTGGGCAACTGCGGGCGCGGGCTGGTGTCAGGGGTGATGGCGGGCGCCACGCGGTCATGTTTGACGAGAACTTCGAAGTCGGATTCCCACTTCAGACCGAAGATATAAACCGCCAGCAGCGCGGCCAGCGTGCTCCACAAGAATGCAGTACGCACCAAACTGCGATGCCGGAAGCCAATCGCCAGGAATTCTTTTAGAGTCGAGGAGATCGACTTGGAAGCTCCGAAGCCATTGCCGTTGCCATTGTGTTTGCCGTTGTTTTCCATGATGCGTCTCCTGTGCGGATCGAGTCAGGTGCCCGGGCCTAGTAGGGTCCGAAGTTCAGCCGGAACGTGTTGTACGGAATGAGCGGCTGAATTGCCAGAACCTTGGACAGCATGTTCTTGGGAACGTACAGCATGTCTCCCGGCTGCAGGTGGAGATCCTCCGCGAGATTGCCGGACTTCAGCATGTGTTTCAAATCAACCTTCTGGGACGAAACCCATTCGTCGGATACCCGGCGAAAGAGATAAACCTCGGAATGCTTGGCGTCTTTGGTAAAGCCACCGGCCACACCGATGGCCTGCGCTACGGTGGTGTCACCGTGCAGGTCGTACTTGCCCGGTTTGGTCACCTCGCCATACGCGATGAAGTAGGGACTTACAAATGTCTGCGGAGTTACCGTGACCACCGGGTCGTGCAGAATTTTGGAGTAGGCGGTGCGAAGAGAGTCCTGCATCTCAGGTGTGGTCATGCCTTCGACGTGCATATCTCCAATTCCACGCAAGGCGACATAACCGTCGGGCTGGACGGTGACGGTTTCGTTGAATTCCGGAGTGAACGGGAAGTCAAGGACCAGGACATCGCCCTTCTGCACCTGGTACCGCGGATTGCGTTGCTTCAGCGCCGGCGTAGTCGACTGGTTACTGTTGCCGGCGTCGGCACTGGCGACTTGCACGGCAGCATCGGACTTCGCGCTCTTCTCCTGGTCACCGGCCGCGTACGCCATTCCGGCGAAGGCCAGCAGAAGCAGAGTCAGAATTTGCAATCGCCTGCTATTCATCAGCATGTCTCCTCGTTCGAATGTTGCACCCTGTCGCTGCAAGGCCGGGTAATCTCCGCAACCCCATTCCCGAAAATCCCTGCGTAATACAAAAAGCACTGCCCACACTGTCGTTTGCACAGCGCGTGCAACGCGGATTCAACAGGTTCTGTTAGCAGATAATCCCTATAGCCTCTGCCTTGCCGGAGCCCCACTCCGGAAGCCAAGGCCAAGAAACCCTTGCCGTGCTGCCAGATACCACGGACGCCGCAAAAACTCGAAAAATACGACTACGCGTCTTCCAGCGGTCTGACTGTAGGCCCTTGTCAGACCTAGCTGATGCAACCACGGTGCCATCCCCGGCCGGATTACAGGTCTTTGGCAACTGACTGCAAACTGTTGCTACAGCGAAGGTTACACCCCCTTCGGAGGGCTCCGTCTATCCTCAGGAGGGGGGCAAGATGGCATTAATGTTCAAACTTTTGCATAACTTGGAAACGATTGTTTTTGGAGTCCCCACTCTGGCCCTCGGGCATAGCCATATCTGCCAGGTTTTCTCGCAATGGATGTCAAAGACCAGTGGTGTCACCCGAATGAGGCGGGAAGCTTAAACCCGCAGGTGGGGCGGCGTCCATCGTGGAAGAAAGTCTGTGCCCCCACGGGGAGAAGAAAGTCCTCCCCTGCCGGGTGCAGGCCCCCCAGGACTTAGGCCGGGTTCCGATAGCCTTCCGCAAACCCGGCGCAACAAAAAATTGCTCGTAGGGTTCAGGACATTTATGAGAACAACCTTTAGGGAAGGTTTGTGGAGGACTGGTGACGCTTTGGCATTTTGAGTTTCCGGTTTCGATCGATGCTCCGCTGCAGAGGACTCCGGGTGCGCACATTGTGCTTTGGTTGATTGCAGCAATGCTGCTTCCAGTCGTGCTGATCGGGTGCGGTGGCGGAGGCACGGCAATAGTGCAGACACCGCCTCCTCCCGCCGGAGGCTCGGACGCTTTGGGGACGGTGAAAGCCGATCCAACCGTGGACTGCGCGCTGGTCGGCGGGGACGGTGGGGTGGCGGGAGGCACCTGTTACAAGCTGACAATATCCTGCCCGAGCGTGGCCGACGAGGATGTTGCGCTCAAGCTCAACTCTCCAGTGGGCAACCCAGTGGGCGCGATCCTATTCACGATTGGAGGCGGCGGCTCTGAATGGTATGACCGGCATTTCGCTTTCGGAGCCCAAACCATTAATGACGTGGTGGGCGCGGGTTTCCGCGCTGTGCAGCTCGATTTTGAGTTCGAACCCGCAGGATTTCCCCCGGGTGGTGTTTCCGCAGGATGGCTGACGGGGCCGGGTGGACCACGGAAGACGGCTTGCCGCTGGGCCACGGCGGCCATGTGGATTCACGACAACCTTCTCGCCAACAACGCCGCATTCTGCGCCACGGGCAACAGCGCCGGCTCCGCCGCAGCGGCGTATGCGCTGGCCCACTACGGTCTGGATTCCATATTCGATATGCTGGAGGAGACGAGCGGACCTCCCCTCAGTCGTCTGGACCACGGCTGCATCTGTGACTCTCCTCCGGTGTTTAACCCCTGTGTCGAGAATCCGACGGGCCCTCCCGGTGCGTCCATTTCGGAATGCTACGGGGATAACGGGAACAAATTCATCGATCCTTCCTACGATCCGCTGGGCCATATCTGCTCCAGTGCTGAGCAGACTCATGACGCAACGAATCAGCAAATGTTCATCAATGACAGCATTCTCGCGCCGGATGCAAAGCTGTCCTATCCGCACACCGACATTCACTTTGTTTTTGGCGGGCAGGATACTGGCTCCGCCGATCCGCAGGCGTTGGAGTGGAAAGCAGTGATCACCGGCAAGACGCCCATAGGGCTGGACTGCGTCCCCGATGCGCCGCACCAGATTGCGGACGTGCAGGATGGCGCGAAGAAAATTAGCAGCGACCTGATCCAGTTTTGTCACCGGTAAGAGGGACCAGGCGTGGGCTAGGCTCCCCGGTCTGAATTTTGCCCCTGTTCACGCCCCAAGGCGGGTGAGACCGGGGGGTGCCAAATCTTTTCCCTTCCAAGTGCAAATTATTGACTCTTGACAGGATAGGAGTCTCTGTCCAAGAATAAGAAACCCCGGCAAACTGCGTGTGGGACGCGGGTTTGCCGAAACCGCCATCCCCTGGATCTGGCCTGCTATCTGCTTCACTAACAGTGGAAATGAAGGCGTTGGAAACGAGGGTACGTCATGTTTGACAACCTGCGCGCCGATTTTGCCAGAGTCCGATGGGATCGGAAGCGCATGATCGAGGAGACGGGATGGGGGCGGTTCTTCTTCCTGCAGAACATCAGGGTGCTGCTGTCGCTGACCATCTGGTCGGTAATTTCGTACCGGTTCTCGCATTGGGTCTATAAGCTGCGGATTCCGGTAGTAAAGCCGGTCCTGAACGTGGTGGCGCTGGTGTTCCAGCGCTGGGTAGAGCTGTGGACGGCATGCCACATTTGTCGTGAGGCCGAAATCGGACCGGGATTGCTGATTCATAGTCCCTACTCGATCGGCATTGGGGCCACCAGGGTAGGGAAGAATTTCACGGTTGGCATGGGCGTGTTGATTGCGGGTGGAGCGAAGGGCATCGGAGACAACGTCTACTTTGGGCCGGGCGCGAAACTGATCGGCGATACCAGGATCGGCAATAACGTCGTGGTGGCAGCCAATAGCCTGGTGATTGCAGATGTCGCGGACAACACGACGGTGATCGGTGTGCCGGCGCGGCCCATGCCCGGTGGGCGGCCCAAACGTTTTCCGACGGAGATGCCAGTTGAGATCGGCCGAAGTTCGGCCTAGGGGAGAAAGTCGCACTTGGACTTTGCTTGGAGTGAGGAACAGGCCGCCTTTCGTCGTGAAGTTATCCGCTTCGCGAAGGAAGAGTTGAACGAAAGGCTGATTGAACGCGACGAGAGCTCCGAGTTCTCGTGGGACGCGTGGAAGAAGTGTGCCCGGTTCGGCATCCAGGGACTACCGATTCCCGCGGCCTACGGCGGTGGCGACGCCGACTGTTTGACAACGGTCTGCGCGCTTGAAGCGCTCGGTTATGGATGCCGGGATAACGGTTTGCTGTTCGCGCTGAATGCCCACATGTGGAGTTCCGAGATCCCGCTTCTGACTTTCGGAACCGAGGCGCAGAAGAAAAAATATTTGCCGAAGCTGGTGAATGGCGAATGGATTGGCATTCACGCCATGACGGAACCGATGTCCGGCTCGGACGCCTACAGCCTGCGCACACGGGCGGAAAAGAAGGGCGACCGTTACGTCATTAACGGATCAAAGACCTTCATCAGCAATGCGCAAGTTGCGGAAATGGTAATCGTTTTCGCCAATCTTGATCCGTCGCAGGGCCCTGGCGGAATCTCGGCTTTCATCGTCGACAAAGACACACCCGGGTTTTCCATCAGCAAGAAGCTGCACAAGATGGGGTTGCGCACCGCTCCCATGGCCGAGTTGGTCTTTGTGGATTGTGAGATTCCGGCGGAGAACCTGCTGGGCAAGGAATTTGCCGGCCAGGTAATTTTCACCGCCTCCATGGAGTGGGAGCGCATCTGCATTCTGGCCGGTCACCTGGGGATGATGCAGCGTCTGCTGGAAACTTCCGTGAAATACGCGAAGGAGCGCCATCAGTTCGGCAAGCCGATTGGTGAATTCCCGGCGGTTTCAGACAAGATTGCCGACATGGACATTCGCTTGGAGTCGGCGCGCCTGCTCTTGTATAAGGCGGCGTGGCTCAAGAGCAAAGGCCGGCATCCCCTGCGGGAAGCCGCGATTGCCAAAGCATATCTGGGAGAAGCGTGTGTCCAGAGCTGCCTGGAGGCGATTCAGATTCACGGTGGTTACGGTTATATGACGGAGTACCAGATTGAACGCGAGTTGCGCGATGCGATTGCTGGAAAGATTTATTCCGGCACGACGGAGATCCAGAAGAGCATCATCGCACGCTTTCATGGGCTCTGATGGCTGTCACTAGAAAAGTAGGGGAGGCAGGAATGCCTTACATCCTTCAGCAGCTCCTGACCCAGAGTGCCGAGCGGCACGCGGAGCGCACAGCCGTCTGCGCCCGGGGACGGAGTCTGAGCTATCGCGAACTCAACGAACGCTCGAACCAACTGGCGCACTTCCTGCGCGAGCACGGCGTGAAGAAGGGGGACCGCGTTGGCCTGTTCTTTCCCAAGGCGGTTGAGTCGGTGGTAGCGATGTTTGGCGCGTTGAAGGCTGGCGCCGTCTATGTGCCGCTGGATCCCAATCAGCCGGCGGAGCGGATCATTTACATCATCAGCAATTGCGGGATTAAAGCACTGGTCGCGAGCGAAGATCGGCTGCGCACGCTGGATCCGGCCGCCATCCCGTCCGTGGAATTCGTTCTCTTAACCCACGAACTGGCGAACGGTTCGCCGCGCCCGAATACGTTTCCATGGAGCGCGCTGACAAGTTTTCCTTCCTCGCATGCTCCCGAGCTCGAGGCTACCACTACCGATCTGGCGTACATCCTGTACACCTCGGGTTCCACGGGCAGGCCCAAGGGTGTGATGCTCTCGCACCAGAATGCATTGACGTTCGTGGAGTGGTGCGCGGAGATGTTCCAGATCAAATGTGACGACCGGCTGTCCAATCACGCACCGCTGCATTTCGATCTCTCAGTTTTCGATGTTTACAACGGCATCAAGGCAGGCGCCAGCGTGTACATGGTGCCGGATGAAACCGCCGTGTTTCCCGCCAGCCTGGCGAAGTGGATTGAGCAGGAACAAATTACCGTGTGGTACTCAGTGCCGTCCGCTCTGGTCCACTTAGTCCTGCATGGAAGGCTGAGCGCGGAGAAGCTGGTAAAACTGCGGCTGATTCTTTTTGCCGGCGAAGTTTTTCCGCAGAAATATCTGAAACAACTCGCCGAGCTGCTCCCGCATATCGAACTGTACAACCTCTACGGGCCGACGGAGACCAACGTCTGCACCTATTACCGCGTGGACCGGGCCAAGCTGCCGGGGATGGATAAGCTCCCCATCGGCCGCGCTTGCGCCAACACCGAGGTGTTTGCGGTCGACGAGCACGACCGGATTGTGGGGGTTGGCGGAGTTGGAGAACTTTATGTCCGTGGGCCGGCGGTGACTCCCGGCTACTGGCGCGACCCGGAAAAAACCGCGAAAATGTGTCTGCCCAATCGGTTTCAGCCCAACTTCGACGAGAAAATGTACCGCACCGGCGACCTGGTCACGCCAGATGAAAATGGCGACTATTATTTCCTGGGCCGGCGCGACAGCCAGATCAAGAGTCGCGGCTACCGCATTGAACTGGGAGAGATCGAAGCCGCATTGCTGAGCCACTCCGGCGTCTGCGAAGCGGCGGCGGTTGCCGTCCCGGATGAAGAAGTAGGGAACCGGATCAAGGCTTTTGTGGCGCCGCACCAACCGGGCGGCCTGAGCGCCGTGGAACTGCAGCAGCACTGCGCCACGCGAGTTCCAAAGTACATGATTCCGGAGTTCATTGAGCTGTGCGAAGGCCTGCCCAAGACGTCGACGGGAAAAATCGACCGGGTGCGCCTGTCCCAGACAAGTTCTCGCGCGGCAGATTAGCGCGATCGTTTCCGCCGCGATTCGACGGAGCAGATGTTATAGTTTGCAATCCTCGGCGCAAGCCGAACAGGGGGAAGTAATGACCGCAGAACCGGGCTCGATCAAGGGTTTGATTCGACAATTTGTGATGGAAAGTGGGCAAGGCAAGGGCGTCAAGGAAATAGGCGACAACGACTCTCTGACCGAGAGCGGAGTCATCGATTCGCTGGGCATTTTCCGGCTGGTCTCGTTTCTGGAAGAAAACGTTGGAGTGCACATCGGCGACGACGAAATCCTTCAGGATAATTTCCGCAGCATCGCCGACATCGAGCGGTTTGTAGCCGCCAAACTCGCCAGCCAGGGCGAGAAGGCGGGTTCGATTCAGTAGCGCCGGTGCACCCCTGTGTCGCCAGGGTTATCTCGTGACTAAGTTTTCTACTTAACCACGGAGGACACAGGGGACACTGAGGAACGTACACCTCCCAGTTACTGGCATAGTGGTTCTCTTAAGTCTCGGCTGGCGCCAGGCCATGGGCTACGCTTATCATGGTGCGCGACTTGCTGACCCATCCCGGGTTAAATCAATAATATAGTCATACAATTCCGTATTCTCTCCGGAGGATTCATGGCGCACAGACTGCTGCGCTTTCTCGGCGTGGCTTTGACGCTTTGTCTGACGGCTGTTGAGCCGGCGGCCGGCCAAAAAGCGGCTGGCGCGAATGCCGACATCTATGTAGCGCCCAATGGCAACGACAGTGGAAAGGGGAATCTGGATGCGCCCTTTGCCACTCTGGAGCGCGCGCGTCGCGCCGTGGAGCCGCTCAAGAAGTCACGTCGTAACGCCCCGATTGTGGTCATGCTGCGCGGCGGCACTTATTTTCTCGGAGGGGCTTTCAAACTCGGTGCCGAGGACTCGGGTTCCCCCAACGCGCCGGTTGTGTATGAGGCTTATCCTGGAGAGAAGCCGGTAATCAGTGGGGGGAGGCAGGTCGCCGGGTGGAAGGTCGCAGGCGGAAGATGGACAGCCAGCCTGGACTCCAGCTTCCGCTATTTCGAGCAGCTCTTCATCAACGACCAGAGGCGCTACCGGCCCCGCACCACCAAGAACGGATATCTCTACAACGCTGGCCCGGTCGTGGTGGACTCGCCCTCGGAGAATTGCCGAAAGCCTGCCGAGGAAGGCGGGTACATGTGCTTCGACCGTTTCCGCTTCAATGATGGTGATTTGCAGGGAAACTACCAGAACATCACGGACGTGGAGATTGATAATTTCGAGAAATGGTGCATGTCCAAGCTGCGCATGCAGTCCGTCGATATGTCGGCGCACATCGCGTATCTGACTGGACCGACGACGCAGAACGTGGAAAACGCTGGATTCCTGCGCGGCCATCGCTACCTGGTGGAAAACGTGAAGGAAGCTTTGAGCCAGCCGGGCGAGTGGTATCTGGACCGTGGAACTTCCCCGTGGCAGCTTACTTACCTGGCCAAGCCGGGAGAGAACCCGGACAAAGATGTGGTCATCGTCCCGCAGGTGCTCCACCTCATCATCGCCGAGAACGTGAGCTATGTGACTTTCAAGGGGATCACGTTCGCGCACGATAACTGGGTGGTGCCGCCTGAGGGGAACCCTTCTCTGCAGAGCGAGCCCTGGGTGTCCGCGGCAATAAGTTTCGAAGGCTCCGATCACATCAAGTTCGATTCGTGCACCATCACTCACACCGGCGGTTGGGGCGTGGAATTCGAGGGGGCATCCCACGACAACACGGTGATGAACAGCGTGCTCTATGACCTGGGCACGGGCGGCGTCCGCATAGGTAGCTATCATCAGCCGGAAGATACGGAAGGCAACGTTCCACACGACAACCTGATCCAGAACAATCTGATTACAGCCGGAGGGCGCATTCTGCCCGCAGGAATCGGTACCGGCGTCTGGATTGGCCACTCTCCCAGCAACACCGTCACTCATAACGAAATCTACGATTTCTACGGCGGAGGCATCGGAGTATGCGTCCCCACGCCTCGGGGATGCGATCTTCCACACGACAACACCATTTCATTCAATCTGATTTACCAGCAGGGACAGGGCGTTACCAGCGACTTCGGGGGCATTTACGTTGCGACATACCAGACTACCGGCAACAAGGTGCTGAACAATGTTGTCCACGATGTAACCCACTATTCGCAGGATCCCGGGGGAGGGCACGGAATTTACCTCGACAACATCACCAGCAACGTGCTGGTCAAGAACAACCTGATCTATCGAACCTCACTGGGTGCCATCTTCAACAACAAGGGTGCCAATAATGTTTGGACGAACAACATTCTGGCGTTCGACCACGTGGCGATGATTCAGAAGGGCGGCGGAAAGGTTCTTGAGCAGCGCGGAATGCGCCAGCAGGGGGAAGGCAGGCGCGGAGGAAACAGGCGCCCTGGCCGCAACAATGGGCCTTTCGGCGGACGCCGCCGGCAACGGCCCGAGGGTGGTGGAGAGCAAAGGCAACGGGCGGAGGCAGATCCCGACAAGCCTGCCTTTTTCTTCACCCACAATATTATTTTGTTCGGCAGGGCCAAGATTCAGAAGACGCCAGCTCCCTGGCTCTGCACCCATCCGGATACCAACGAATCGGTAGCGTGTACCGAGAGGTTCCAGTTTGACCAGAACCTGTACTGGAATCCCAACCGGACGGCTGCGACGTTTGCCACTTCGGACCCGGAGAATCCGCGCCGGGCCGACGAACACTCTTTCCGGGACTGGCAGCAACTCGGCGAGGATGTGAACTCGATCATCGAAGATCCGCGCTTTGCCAACCCCAGGTATCCGGCTGACGATTTCACTTTGTTGCCCGGCTCACCAGTATCGAAGATTGGCTTTGTCCCGTTTGATCCCCGACAGGCTGGGCTCACTACTCCGCTTCCGAGGCCGCCTGCCCAGCCGCCGGCGTTCCCGTTACAACTGCTGAAGCCGGCAACCGATTTCTGAGGCAAAGAGAAAACCCCAGGAATCCTGCGTAGATTCCTGGGGTTTCGTGTTTCGGCAGATCTCTAGAGTGAACTGACGAAATCGATCAGGGCTTTCTGGTCGTCGGGCGAAAGCGCGGTGTAGTTGCCGATGACTGCGTTGGCCTCACTGCCAGTGCTACTGTGCTTTCGAATCGCATCATCCACAGTGAACGAAATGCCACTGTGCAGCAATCCGATGTTGTTGGCGAGCTTTACTGACACCCCCCAAAGTGGAGCGGTGCGGAACATTCTTCCGGTGGCCGAGCCCATCGGAATGTTGTCCTGCAGCTTGGTACCCATGTCGTGCAACAGCAGATCGGAATACAGGTTGACCGGCTGACTGGATAGGGCCTTGCTGAAGAAAAAGCTAGCTGGGTCCCACGTCTTCCGCACCTGAACATGCGGGCCGGTAGTGTAGCTGGGGAGGTGGCACAGCGCGCAGCCAACGGAATTGAACACGTCCTGCCCGTGTTGGAAATCCCCCTGGCCAGGCGCGCTCGGCGCCAGATAGAGCACGTACTGGGCTACGGCAAGCGTCTCCCTGCCATCATCCTCGGGGTTCGGGTTGAGGTCGCAATTTTGCGGGATCGGGTTCCCTTGCGGCAAGTCCTCGTCCGGGTTGATCGGATTGGTGATGCCAATGTCGTGCTGCAGCGCTCCGGCAACGAACTGCAACAAGGTCGCAGCCTCCGCCTTGTGGCCGAACCTCCCCGCATGCAGCTCGGCATTCTCGTCGAGTACCCAATTGATTTTGCCGGCCGTCTGCGTGCCTAACTCAGCCGTCTCCTGGGCCACGATGTCCTCTTCCGCAATGGAGTTGATCAATCCCAGCCCAAAAAGCGGAGGTGGTACGTGTCTCGCTCGGATGGTAGCGTCAGCCGGAACCACCTCTCCCGGAAGGACGCACGAGGGCTTGAACTTCGCCACCGTCTTACTCTGCAGGATGATTCCACCTTCCTCGGTCATGGGATTGAAGGAACCGTCGTTGTTGATCTTCCCGAAGAAAAGGGTCTTCAAGGTCGGCGAACTCCCGCCGTCAACGGGAACTCCGTGGCACAGGTTGCACCGCAGTTGGGTGGCAACCGGTCCGAAGCCCTGTCTTGCATCCCAGAGCTTGATGAAGACAATATCGCCGGTGTTGAACAACGTGGTCTCCAGCGGCGTCAGATTAGGGAGCGGGCCGCCGAGACCGTTTTGCGCCTTTACTACCGGGGGCGCGGATTGCTTCAACATCCAGAAACCAGTCGTCATCAGCACTACGGCGAGGAAGACGACCGCAATCCGGCTGAATCGAACGCACTGTTGACTCTTCATGGGGTTCTCACTTCTCCTACGAAATACTCGAACAAATGCTTTGACGGAACCCGGATTCCAGAAAACCCGATTATAGTTAGACTACGCCGGTGAGGTAGTAGTGCAATTTCGAGACCAGAAGGCACGGTGTACGAAAACTGCTAACCCAGTTGGACATCCAGAAGTTCCGGTGGAAAACTGGATCGAAGTAGATCGAGTCAGGGGAAACATTTTTGCTCTTTTACTTACCCTGTTTGTCACTTTGTTGTACAGGCTCGCCGAGTCTGCCTGCTGGCAACTCGGACTGGTCGCCATCCGCCGGTGGATGCTAGCACTAATCAGCCCGCATGCCAAGCCAGATGCGACGGCGGACTCAGCCCGGCTCTGAAACGGCATCACCGTAGTGAGATTAGGTTTAGCGGCGGTTCGCCTCTGCTCGCGTTGTCTGTGACCTGTGTGTGCAAACTTGTGCACTCACGAGAGATGTCACATCGAGGCCGAACCGTCGACTATTCCATGAGCGTTCCCGGATGGCCTCGCGTTGGAACTCCAATTGCCACAAACAGGTACCGCCAGTGTGCCCCTCCCCTGAGGACCAATGGCCGCTGCTATCCAAAGACAAAGGTATTGAGAGGAAAGTCTGTGCGATCCAAACTTCTGGGGTATTGCCTGATACTTGCGCTTTCGGCCTGGTTCGTAGGTTGCGTGTCCGTGGGCATCGGTAGTGGTGGAGGGCGGCAGCTCACCCAGATCTCCGTGACCCCCTCGGGAGCGGGTATTCCGGTTGGAACCACGCAGCAATTCACGGCTACCGGCACATACAGCGATGGCAGCCAGAGGAACATCAATCCGAATGTGACCTGGAGCTCGTCTCCCGCCGGCCTGGTCACGATTGACACTTCGGGTCTGGCTACAGCGGTGGCGGCTGGACAAGTGACGGTGACAGCAACTTCCGGCTCGATCAGCAATGCAGCCCCGCTCACGGTAAATCCTCCGGCATTGCTGTCGGTTTCAGTGGCTCCGCTGGGCCCCGCCATCGAAGTAGGAAGTGCAATTCGGCTGAGTGCGACTGGTCATTACACCGACGGTAGCACCCAGGACCTGACGGGGAGCGTGGCTTGGACGACTTCAGTGGGCAGCGTCGCAAGTGTTGCGAACGGACTGGTGACCGGAATCGTGGCTGGGCAGACCACCATTACTGCCACCTCCAATTCCTTCGCGGATTCGACCGCGGTGAACGTCGTTCCCCCGCCAGCGACCCAACCCGGGCTGGATGGCAATTACGTTTTCAGCTTCACAGGAGTGGATACGCGGGGGGCGCAATTCTACGCCGGTATTTTCCACGCCACTCCACCAGACGCCTCTGGCAACGGAACCATTGACAGCGGCCAGGAAGACGCCAACACCAGCGCCGGTGTGACCAACTCAGCCCTTACCGGGACGTACACGGTTTATCCCGACGGGCGCGGCACGCTGGTGCTCACCCCCGCCGGGGGAACCAGCACCACCTTGCGGTTCATTCTGGCTGCGAGCGGAGCCACCGGCCTGGCCATCGAGTTCGATGGCTTGGGAACAGCGGCGGGATCATTTGAACTGCAGGACGCTGGGCCCTTTGGTGACATCGCCCTGACTGGCGATTACGTGTTCCGTTTCAATGGCATGGACATCGCTTCTACTCCAATGGGTGAGGTGGGAGTCTTCACTGCGGATGGGCTGGGGAACATCAGCGGCGGAGCTGAGGATGAGAACGATTTCGGAGTACTAAGCTCTCCAGCTCTGACCGCCAGCCTTTACGACATCGGCGCTAACGGCCGGGGTACGCTGGCGCTGACGACGGCGGGCGGCACATCTAACTTCGTGGTCTACGCAGTCTCCGCCACCAAGCTCAGGCTCATGCAAACCGACGCCGCTTCCACGGTACTCTCCGGCGTGGCCGAGCAGCAGGCCAATAACAACTTCACCAATACTGCGTTGATGGGTGGTTATGCCTACCGGCTGGATCGCGCGCCCTCGGCGAATCAAGGCACCTTTGATGTTATCGGCCGGGCCTTCTTCGACGGTAACCAGCCCACGGGGAATGTCGTTGCGGGCACGCAGCTAGAGGTTGACGGCACGACCCAAAACACCATCACAGGCGGAACCTACAACATCGCTGCCAACGGCCGAGGAGTAATTGCGGCGACCACAGATGCGGGGGAACGCGACTATACGATCTACATGATCTCACCCAGCCGCGCATACCTGCTCGAGAACTTCACGACCTGGGGAGGCACCGGCAGCGCCGACGTACAGAATGTCACCCTGGACAACAGCACGCTCTCCGGCAGCTACGCCCTCAGCGGCGCTTCCATCGGACAAAATGACACCGCACTCAGCCTGTGGCTGAATGCGGACGGCGGCGGCAATATCGCCGGCGTAGCCGATGTAATCTCAGGCGGTATTCCGTCGAGCGTCGTAGTTGGCAATACGACGTACAACGTAACCCCGAACGGGCGGACATTCGTCACTTTGCCGAGTCCAAGTCCGATAGTCGTTCAAAGCTTTACCTTTTATGTTGTCTCCCCCACGGAAGCACAGATTCTGGGGTCACAACCCGCTCTGGATGGTGTTCTGCTTCTGCAATAGAAAACACTGGCGGATGGATACTCAGCGCCTGAGAAGTTGAAGAAAGGCACAGCGCTACCGACCCAGCGTCAAGAAGATACCAACAGACGCTACGGTAGCGCCGCCTACAGTGAGTCCAAACTAAGAAAAGTCTAGGTGAGGAAATGCACTAGTTCTAGTGCATTGTCCGATACCAGGAACAAAGCTGGTTACCCCGCCTTGGCTGGCAGGGCCAGCTTCTTAGCGGCGCCGCTTAATGCGGCTTCCAGTCCTTGCAGGTGGCGCTCTTCGGTCAGGTAGCTGATCAGCATCATCCGTATCACGCTGCGGCCATTTACCAGCGTATCCGAAATCCAGCGCTGGCCGTCGCGGGTGACTTCCTCCACGATTTGGGCATGAGCGTTGGCCAGCTGCTCCGGGCTCAGGCCCGGCGCCTTCAGCCGGAACACGATGATGGGCAGCGTGTGCGGTGCGGCTAGTTCAAAGTCCTCCGAAGCTTGTACCCACTCGACAAAACTGCGTGCCAGCTTCATGTGGCTGTCAATCAGTACTTCATAGGCTTTGCGGCCGTGCACCCGCAGGGTGAGCCAGAGCTTGAGGGAGTTCATGCGCCGCGTCCATTGCGTGCTGATGCGGGAGTTGTCCGGCAAGGTGGCTCCCGCTGCTTTCGGCATGTACGGCGCGGCAACCGAGAAGGCGCGGGCCAAGGTCTCGGGATGGCAGGTAAGAATCACGCCCGCGGCAAAGGGCACCGCCAGCCACTTATGCGGATCAATGGTGAGCGAATCGGCTCGCTCGATGCCGCGCAGCAGATCGCGGTGGCTGTCGGAGAAGATCGCCGATGCTCCGTATGCCCCGTCCACATGCAGCCAGAGTTGGTGCCGCCGGCAGATGTCTGAGATTGCGACCAGATCGTCCACCGTGCCCGAGTTCGTGGTTCCGGCTGTAGCCACCACACAGAAAGGCTTCTTGCCTGCTGCTTGATCTTCGACAATGGCCTGTTCGAGCTTCCCAGGGTCAAGTTGCAGACTGTCGTTTACCGCGATACGCCGCAGCGCTTTGCGTCCGATTCCCAGTAGGCCGGCAGACTTGTCGAGCGAATGATGCGATTCGGTCGAGGCATAGACAACCGGCGAGCCACCGATCGAAGATACGCCCTCTTCAATCGCGTCGGGGAACTTGGCCGCCAAGGCCAAGGCCAGACCGCTGAAGTTGGCTTCGTTGCCGCCGCTGGTGAAGGTTCCATTGAACTCACCCGGCCAGCCGACACGCTCGCCGATCCAGCGAATGGTTTCGAGTTCAATCTTCGACGCCAACTGAGAGCGTGCCAGCGTGGCCAGCTGCGGGTTCAACGCCGCCACCAGAGCTTCGGCCAGCACTCCCATGTAGGTGGGTGTGGGGTTCATCAGCCCGAAATAGTTGGCGCTAGGGACATGAAAACCTTTATCCACCATCTCACGGCAGACCTCGTCGAAGACCTTGGCGGCGTCTTCGCCTAACTCTGGGAGCGGATCGTGCAACGGACCATAGGTACGCCGCTCAACGGGTAGTTGCACTGGCCGGTCGGGCAGGGAAGAGAAGAAAGCGTCGATCTGGTCAATGAGGCGATAGCCGAGACGGCGTCGAGTGGCGGAGTCGAAGTCGAAGCCCATGAGTATTCGATTAGAGTTCCCAGAAAAGGAAGCGAGCGATCTATCCGGAAATTGCGGTCAAATCAAAACTAGCCACAGAGGACACAGGGGAAACGGAGAAAACAATCAGGGCTTAGCTTTCCTCTGTGTCCTTAGTGTCCTCTGTGGTTGAAGCTTTTTCCGGCCGCAGCAGCGGGAACAGGATCACATCGCGGATAGTGTGCGAGTCGGTGAGCAGCATCGCTAGGCGGTCCACGCCTACGCCGACTCCCCCAGCAGGTGGCATGCTATAGGAAAGGGCACGGATGTAGTCCTCGTCCATCCGGTGGGCTTCCTGGTCGCCGCGCTCGCGCTCTTTCAGTTGCTGTTCGAAGCGTCGGCGCTGGTCTTCAGGATCGTTGAGTTCGCTGAAGCCGTTGGCGATTTCCATCTGCCCGGCGAAGATTTCCCAGCGTTCGGTCCAATCAGGCTCGTCTGCTTTTTGCTTGGAGAGTGGTGAGACCGCGGTAGGGAACTCGTAGATGATGGTCGGCTGCACCAGATGCTCCTCAGCCGCAGCATCAAACAGGTTTGCGATGGTTTTTCCTGTCGGCTCGCTGGGATCGTAGGCGACGTGAGCGTGCGCTGTGTTAAAGCGCTGCACCAGTACTTTGACCGAGTCATGGGAAACGAAATCGGACATTTGTGGCTTGGCGCCGGCCGCTTCGGGCCAATAGTGGAGGATGGCTTCACGCATGGTCATGCGCTGCCAGTTCGCGCCGGTCCAATCGATTTCGTGTTCTCCCCACTTGGTTTTCGTCCCGCCAGTAACGTCTTTCGCAGCTTGCTCGATCAGCTGCTGGGTCAGGTCCATGACCCCGCGGAAATCGGTATAGGCCTGGTAGAACTCAAGCATGGTGAACTCGGGATTCCAGCGCCAGCCCAGTCCTTCATTGCGGAAATTGCGATTAATCTCATATACGCGATCCAGGCCGCCGACGGTGAGCCGCTTCAGGTAGAGCTCGGGAGCGATGCGCAGAAACAAATCCATGTCGAGCGTGTTGTGATGGGTGACAAACGGCCTCGCCACGGCACCGCCCGCGATGGGTTGCATCATCGGGGTTTCGACTTCGATGAAACCCTGCGCATCGAGCGAGCGCCGCAGCGATTGCACCAGCTTGGTGCGCTTGAGAAAGACTTCGCGGACCTCGGGATTCATGACCAGGTCCAGGTAGCGCTGGCGATAGCGCAACTCCACGTCGGTGAGGCCGTGCCACTTCTCCGGCAGGGGCAGCAGGTCCTTCGAGAGAAATGTGATTTCCTCGACGTGGACTGTGAGCTCACCGGTGCGGGTGCGGAATAGATATCCGCTGGCGCCGATGTGGTCGCCCAGGTCGAGCAGTTTGTAGAGTTCGAATCCCTTGTCGCCGACCGCGTCTTTCTTCACGTAGATCTGCAGCCGGTGCCCCTCCTGCTGCAAATGGGCGAAACCGGCCTTGCCCATCAACCGGATGGCCATGATGCGTCCGGCGACCCGCAGGTTGGCCCGCGGATTCTCCAGTTGTTCGGCGGTCTTCTGCGAATAGTCCGCCAGGACCTGGGGAACAGTGTGGCTGAACTCGTACTTGCGGGGATAAGCCTGCTGCCCAAGAGCCTCAATCTGTTTGAGCTTCTCGCGCCGCAGTTCGTAGACCTTTTCGTCGAATGCCAAACGGTTCCTTTGCTGTGCGGGATTGAAGAGTGATTATAAACAAGGCTGGCCGAATGCATGGTTTCAATCGACGCTGGCCATGACCCTGCCTTGTTCCGCAGAGATAAGCGCTCGCTGGTTTCGACTTGCCAAGAAGTAGGTACCATGGTACATTGGTACACATGGCGGAGGAAACCAAGTTTGTAGTGGAGCGGGTGCAGACCGGGGTCCGCATGGAGAAGCGCCTGCTCAAGGTGCTCAAAGGGTTCGCGGAATACCACGACCTCACGCTGGGCGACCTGCTCGAGGGCATTGTGCTGCACGCCTTTGACGGCAAGTGTCCCTTCAACCAGGCATCGCTCGGTCGCATCCGGGAACTGAAGAAGTTCTATGGTCTCGATCTCGATTCGAGCGCCAGCCATCGTCTGAAGGAGATGAAGACGCGCCCGCAGCCGGCACGCAAGGTGGCTACGCGGGGGACCTCGTGAAAACTGGAATGAAGAAAACGTCGTTGTTTGTTCTGCAGTGGTCGTTAGGCCTCACAGTACTCATCGAGGCCTTGCTTCTGGCGTTTTCTGCCGGAGCGATCCACGCATTCGCTAAGACGGGGATGCACGACCATATTCGTCTCGGGCTTGCCTGGGGTGAAATCGCGGGAGCGATTCTGTTTCTTATTTCCCCGACCGTCGTCGCGGGCGGGTGGATTCTGTGTGTGGTATTTGTCTCGCCGCTGTCGTGCACATCCTGCACGGCTGGTGGGATGTGGGGATGCTGATTGTTTACGCGGCAGCCGCAATTGCCGTGATGGCTGACAGAGCAGGGCAATCCGGAGAGCAGACGCCATGATTGCGGCAGCGATGACAGATGACGAATTGATCGAGCGATTCGAGCAGGCAACACTGGATGAGTTTCATCATGCCGATCACGTCCGCGTAGCATTTGCCTACCTGCTCCGGAACCCTCCCTTGCAGGCGCTGGAGAGGTTTTCAGAGGGGCTCACGAAATTTTCTGCCGCCCGAGGAAAAGACCGCCTGTATCACGAGACCATCACTTGGGCCTACGTGCTACTGATTCACGAGCGCATGGCTCGCGCGGGAGTCGCCCAGATGTGGGAGGAGTTTGCGCAAGAGAACCCTGATCTCTTGAAGTGGAAGGACGGACTTCTGCAGCGCTACTACACGGATGGATGCTTGTCGTCCGAAATAGCAAGGGCCAGCTTTGTGATGCCGGACAAAATTTACTGAATTTCTGTACCTTGACCGCAGAACTCAATGGGAGGATAATCCAGCGCGCTCAGGCGTCTCCTTCCCCCCGCCCTTAGGAGGTCCCGCCATGACTGTTCTTCGCGGTTTAGCGTTGTTTTTCCTTCTAGGCAGTTTTGTTCCCCTGGCCCACGCCCACACCAGTTGTGCCAAGCCGACTGGGGTTACCTACACTACGATTGATTTTCCCGGCGCTTATGTGACCAGCGTCAACGGTATTAACTCAGCCGGAGATATGGTTGGCGATTACATCATGGCGCCCGGCGGAGCAAACCACGCTTTCGTCCTACGCGGCGGGCAATTCACGTCATTTGATTACCCAGGTGCAGGTAGTACCATCGCGTACAACATCAACGACGTCGGCCAGATAGTGGGCAGCGCAAATGGTGTAGACGGGGTTTCTGTGCTCGCGTTTGTGTACGATGGGCTAACCTTTACCCCGATCATTTTCCGCGGCGCGGGATACACCGAGGGATACGGAATCAATAACGCGGGCGATGTTGTCGGACGGCTTCGGTATGGCCACCGGGCATTTGAGTACAGCAACGGCCACTTCATCAAGATTGAGCCGCCCGGAGAGTCTACATACAAGGGCGCACTCGGCATCAATAACCTTGGCGTTATCGTCGGCTATTGGATCCATCATGGTTTCCGGAGCTTCATAGACGTTGATGGTGACTTCACTCTTTTTCAGCTCGGTGCTGGGACGGTTGCCAATGGCGTCAACGATGATGAGGTAGTGGTCGGGTGGTACGAGCGGCAAACCTCACAGCTAGGGTTTGCTTACAAGCATGGGAAGTGCCTCGCCTTACAATATCCTGGGGCTTCGATCACAAGCGCTGAGGGCATCAATAATTCGGGCCAAGTGGTGGGAAGGTACGGTTCCGACTTCACTGATCACGGTTTTGTGACGAGCCCGATCAAGTCTGCAGATTTTCACTGAGAGTTCGCGGGAGTCCTTGAAGCCTTCTCTTACACGCGTTACTATGGCTTGCACCTGGAATCAATCATGAGTGGTTGAGGCCCATGCCACAAAACTACGTCCCCATTTTCCTCTTTGTAGCATTCATCGCGATTATCCTTCCGCTGACACTGCTTGCGGCCAAGCTGGTTCGGCCTGACAACCCCAGCAAGGCGAAACTGATGCCGTATGAATGCGGCATTGATCCCGTAGACAGCGCCCGGGGCCGATACACCGTCCGTTACTATATTGTCGCCATCCTGTTTGTGGTCTTCGACGTGGAGACCATCTTCTTGTTCCCATGGGCGGTGAAATTCAAAGCACTAGGTATGTTTGGATTGGTCGAGATGCTGGTTTTCCTTGGCATCCTGATCGTGGGCTACATCTGGATATGGAAAAAAGGCGCCCTGGAGTGGGTGTAGGGACAAGCAGCACTTAGCACTTAGCATTTAGCC
>JBGQBN010000093.1:0-7538 GCA_041494805.1 Terriglobia bacterium
CTCTTAATCGGGCCGCCCAGCGAGAACCCGTACTGATCGCGCGTATGGTCCGGCTTCTCTCCCGAGTTGAAGAAATCGCGCGCATCAAATACCGCCCGCTGGCCGTACCACCATCCGCTGCCGTGGAACTTGTTGGTGCCCTGCTTCAGCACGACATTCAGCAAGGTACCGCCGTTATTGCCATACTCAGCCGAAAAACTGTTGTTCTGGACCTTGAACTCCTGCACGATCTCCACCGAGGGCGAGTAATAGACGTTGGAGTTCCCGCCCTCGCCCTGCTCGGGCGCGCTGATCGGGTTGCCATCCAGCCGCACTTCCGCAGTGGCATTGCGCTGTCCGTTCGAGACAAAATTGGTGCCGGCGGGATAGTCGTCCTGGATACCCACACCCGTCGTCTCCGTCACTCCGCCCGCCAGAAACACCAGCCCAAAAATACTGCGATTATAGAGCGGGATGTCGCGCACGTATTCATTGGTGACGTTGGTCCCGATGGCGGCACTTTCAGTGTCGAGCAACGGTGCCGTTTGGGTCACCTCCACCGTTGTGATAACCCCCAGCGGGTGCAGGGAAAAGTCGACTGTGGCTTGCTGGTCAACCTGCAGCACCACATTCTTTTTCTCCATTCCCTGGAAGCCGGTGGCTTCGCCCCGGATCGTGTAAACCGCGGGGTGCAGACCGGCGAAGAGATAGAGCCCGCGGTCGTCGCTGTGCGCCGTCATCGAGATACCGGTGCCGTCGTTGGTGATGGTGATGGTAGCGTTCTGCACCACCGCTCCAGTCTGGTCTGTGACCACACCGCGGACCTGGGCCGTGTAACTCGCCTGGCCAAAGGCTGCGGAAACGACCAGGACCAAACCAATCGTGATCAGGCACCCGGCCGTGCGGGGGGACTTGACAAGACTGGGCATACGATCTCCTTCGATGCCCGACTGCGAGCTCGTCGCGCGCCTGGGCCATGCTCTACAAATACGCCACTTCGCAGCGCTGCGATTTGGTTTTGAACTATTACGAATCTGATCTTCTCTCACGGAGCCAGGCGCGATTTGGGGCGTTGCCGGAAACACCAACGGGAGGGATGGCGGCCCGTTCCGGGCCGACCTGCCGCCGGAGGACAACGGCTTGGATTCGCCACGACGGCGTCCACCCTCGCTCAGCATGAGAGGGTTCCTTGGCCCCCTCTCTGGCCGGCATGAATCACGGAGTGCTTTTCCGGTGGAGTGGGACCGTTTATGCTGTATAGTTACGAACACTTACTTTTACTTTCGTTTTAGAGCGTTGTCAAGAGAAAGCTTTCTTGACGTTCTCTTTTCCTTCACCAAAGAGATAGAAGGCAGAGTTTATGTGGACATCGGGAAGAGCGCGAAAGAGGTCGCGCTCCTGATTCTGTGGACGATATACCCGCGCCGGATGGGTAGCGCCGAGTTGGAAGCCTCCGTGGTGAGGCACGACTACAGCGGAAAAAACGCGCACCTGGCAGTGTCGCGGCTCGCTGGCTACGTCGATGACGACGGGAGAGGGAACCTGCGGCTACGAAACAGCGGAGTGAAGAAAGCTGAAGAGCTCATCTCCAAGGCTTCCCTCGGGTAGCTCAGTGCATGGCTAGGTGCTCAGGGGAGGGCTCAGTCGCGCCGGACGCTACGAAGTCCGGCGATGCCCTTCCTTATCACGGCTATGATGCAACCCACACACGGCTCGATCACCTAGCTTAAGCGCCGACAAAAAAACGTTCTGGTTTTCTGTGCCATTACCCCTGCCAAATAAAAATCTCTAAGTCACTGATCTTACAAGTGTAGGCATCCCAGTTTCTGCTGTGCGGAAAGTACATGGTTTACGCACGCGGTAGCGGTAGTCCCAGTTTCCAGGACAACCCAGGCTGCCGCCCCCCTTCCTGTGAGTGGAGACTTTTGGCTCCTTCTTGTCGATTCCTTTACGCCAATGGCCTAGAATGGGCGCGTGAGGTGAGGGGAAGGAGTTACTTTCCTCCATGGCCAGCCGGGCGTCAGGCCAGGATTTGCTCATCGGCATCGAGCTGGGCCACTACCGCATCGTCGAGAGGATCGGCGCCGGCGGCATGGGAGAAGTCTATCGCGCCCGCGACGAGCACCTCGCCCGTGATGTTGCCATCAAAGTCCTTCCGCCCGGTACGCTCGTCAACGAATCGGCCCGTAAACATTTCCGCAAAGAAGCTCTGATTCTCTCGCAGCTCAACCATCCCAATGTCGCCACCATTCATGACTTCGACACGCAGAAGGGCGTGGACTTCCTGGTGATGGAGTACATCCCCGGAATCACACTCAGCGAGAAGGTGGCTGCCGGATCGCTGCCGGAGAAGGAAGTCCTCCGCCTGGGCGTGCAACTCGCGGAAGGTTTGGCCGCGGCCCATGACCACGGGGTCGTTCATCGTGACCTGAAGCCCGGCAACCTGCGACTGACCGGCGACGGACGGCTGAAGATTCTGGACTTCGGGCTGGCGAAGCTGCGGCTTCCCGTCACGGACAGTGCGGCGACGGAGAGTCTTAGCGAAATGCAAACGATGGCCGGAACTCTGCCCTACATGGCGCCGGAGCAGTTGCTGGGCGAAGAGATCGACGCTCGCACTGACATTCACGCTGCCGGCTCCGTCCTGTACGAGATGGCCACGGGGCGGCACCCGTTCGCTGACGTGGAACACTCGCAAATCATCGGCGCCATCCTGGGCAGGCCACCAGTACCGCCCACTACGCTGAACTCCAAGTTGTCCCCCAAGCTGGCGGACATCATTCTGAAGTGCCTGGAGAAGGACGCAGAGAACCGCTACCAGTCAGCAAAAGAATTGCAGGTAGACTTGCGGCGGCTCACCTCGCACGCGTCCGCAGCAAGCGTGGCTACTCTCGCCATTCGCAGGCGAGGTCGTTCGAAACGCATCAGATCAGTCGCTGTGCTGCCGCTTACCAATTTTTCCCGCGATCCCGAGCAGGAGTACTTTGCCGATGGAATGACTGAGGCCTTGATCTGCGATCTGGCCAAGCTCCGGGCTGTGAAAATCACGTCCCGAACCTCGGTGATGCGCTACAAGGGAACCGGAACCCCGCTGCCCCAGATTGCCGAGGAACTGAACGTCGACGCGGTGGTGGAAGGTTCGGTAATGCGGGTCGGTCCGCGTGTGCGCATTACAGCCCAACTCATCCACGCTGCCACCGATACGCACCTATGGGCGGAGAGCTACGAGCGCGATTTTGAGGACGTGCTCCTCGTGCAGGGCGAGATTGCGCGGGCCATAGTCCGGGAGATCCATGCTGTCGTAGCGCCGGAAGAAGCAAGGGGATTGAAGCGCGCACGCCGCGTCAATCCTGACGCCTATGAGGCTTATCTCAAGGGCCGCTTTCATTGGTACAAACTTTCCCGAGAGCATCTGGATACTGCTTTGGAGTACTTCCAACTCGTCCTGGAGAAAGATCCCAGCTACGCGCTGGCGTATGTGGGTATTGCCGCGGTGTGGTGTTCTCGCGGGGATTGTGGGCTCGTGCCACCCCGGGAGGCATTTCCGAAAGCAGAAGCGGCCGCGCTGAAAGCGATTGAGCTGGATGACTCGCTCGCCGAAGCGCATGTAAGCCTGGGCATGATCAGAGCCGTCGATTGGGACTGGGACGAAGCCGTGAAAGAGTACCAACGGGCCATCGAGCTCACACCCAACTCGGGCGAGGCACACTTCTTCCTCTCGGATTTGTTGCTCTCGCGGCGACGTCCCGAGGAATGGAAGGTACATGTTGAGCGAGCCCTGGAATTAGACCCGCTCAATGTCTTTTTTCAGTGTTTCTACGGTTGGCACCTGCTCTACCTGCGCCGGTATGACGAGGCGATCGCCGAACTCCGCAAGACGCTCAGAACCGAGCCGAGTTTCCCGGCGGCGCATTTGCGCCTATGGGGCGCCTTCTGCCAAAAGGGAATGTACGAGGAAGCAGTGGCAGAAGCGAAGACGTTTTTTGAAGTGTTGGGGGACAAGGAAGTTGTGCAAGCTCTACAGCGCGGCTACATCGATGGCGGTTACTCAGGGGCGATGCGTCAGGCGGCAGAGACGCTGAGCGAGCGTTCCCATCTAACCTACGTTCAACCCACCCAGATCGCGCGCCTTTACGCTCACGCGGGTGACAGAGACCATGCCCTGCAGTGGCTGGAGAAGGCCTACGAGGAGCGCCTCCCCGCCATGCTTCATCTCGGTGTGGATTTGGATTGGAATACTCTGCGGGGCGAGCCACGCTTCCAGGATTTGATCCGTCGTGTGAATCTTTAGCACTGGCTTCATAGGAGGGTGTTTATGACCAATCGCGAATTTTTTATTCGCTGCTGGGAAGACGAGTATCCGGTGTTCCTGAAGACATTCAAGGCAGTGCCCGCCGACCGGCTGGAATACCGGCCGGACCCGAACTCGCGCTCCGCTGGCGATCTGGTGTGGTTGCAGGTCGTAGAAAAGCGGTGCTGGATCGAGCTGCTGGAGACCGGGCAGATCAACTGGAAGGTGCCCCCACCCGCCATGAATCTCGCTGAAATGATCGCCGCCTACGAGAAAGATCACCGGGAACTGGCCCCGCGCCTGAAGAACGTGGACGAGACAAGCTGGGAGCGGAAGGTTACCCAGTTTGTGGTGGACGGCCGAGTATTCTTCGAGACCAGCCTGGGCCACATGTTCTGGCTCGGTCTGTTTGATGCCATCCATCATCGCGGCCAACTCAGTGTGTATATTCGTCCGATGGGCGGCAAGGTGCCTGCCATCTATGGTCCCTCGGCAGATGATGAGGTTGACCTTCACCAGCCGATGCTTGCTGAGTGGTGTGTTGCGTCCTGAAAACCATAGAAAGCGCTGGATCGTGGCGACATTCACCGAGGCTGCCAGGGCGCGTGCTGAGTTCACGCGCAAGACGCCGCGTTTGGATAAGAACCAACTCCACGTGGGACGCAGAGAATGGGGAACGCGCTCTCATGACAGGAGTTTGCGGATCCGGACCCGCGCACCGGGGGATGTGTAGTCGCCTACTCGGAAACTGAGCCGAAAAGATTTGTTTTCGGCACAAGTCGTGCGGAAAACGGAACGGTTCTTCAGATGATCCTAAAAGCAGTCGCCTATTTTCTTGTGGCCATGTTCGCGCTGATAGGTGTTCTGACGACAACTCTGTACCTCTATGCAAGCATAGCGTTGGGAGAATTTCGCAGCGTACGGGTAGGCTGGCAAACCATAATCCCTTGCATTGTACTGGGTGCTCTGTTTGTTGCTTACAAAACCAGAAAACGAGTTGTGAACAACGGCGAAGTGTACCGTCCTCGACCATCGTTGTTTCGTAACGCCATCCCGAGCGAACGTATTCACAAAACGCGCCAAGTATCCCCCGCTCAGAACTCCCGGTCAATATGAAAAGTCTTGCGCACTCGGGCTGACTTCGGCCTACTCTGGGGAGTCAAAGCGACTTGGCCCGCACATACTTTTGCCGGAAATGTTATGCCGGTTCTCCACGCGAACCCAAATGAACTCTGTGGTTTAGAGCTAACATCCAGCCTGGTGTTCGCGTTCTTGGGTCGCAACTTTTGGGGGTGCAAGGGGTTCCTTGAAGTATGGAAGGAGTACTCCCATGAAACAGGTGGTATGGGCAATGCTGGTGGCGCTGGGGCTAATGCTCGGAGGGTGTGGGGGAGGAGGATCGAGCAGTTCCGGCAACATCAACGGCAATTGGACGGCAACGCTGACGAACTCGGATGGATCGCCGGCCTTCGCCTTCACGACATCTTTCACTCAGGGCAGTGGCACTTCGGTGAGCGTCACGGGTTTTACTTTCACCACAAACTCATCCTGCTTTGCTTCACAAACAAGTGAGACCGGAACATTCGCCCTCACCGGGAACTTCAACGGAGATGTGAGGGGGACGTTCGGATTGGTGATTTCGACGATGTTCCCGCCACCTCAGACCAACAACGTGCTTACCCTGCAGGGAACTGTGAACAACAACACAATCTCCGGGACCTGGGTTCTGACCGGCGTTTCGGGCTGCACTGGAAATGGAAGCTTCACGATCACGAAGATGTGAAAAGGATTAACTGTCGTAAACAGGCGATTACACCAGTTGAGAATTACTGCTGAAATGGCGATGTTACAACAGCTATCCGAGTCCAGTGCCGATTGGGGAAGCTGCAGGCCGCTGGGATAGCTTCCGGGTTGCCGACCATCCGGAAGTTGGGACCGGGTGGCTTCTCGAGCTGTGCTTTGGGATTACTCCGCGGAAGCTAGTTTTGGAGAACGACATTTAGAAGTGAACTATGAACGTGCATCCTGCTCTCGCCATAGTCAACGAAGCCTGACCTTCTGAACTTATTCATGAAAAAACTGACCCGAGACCGGGTTGTGCCCACCATCTCTGCGAGGGTCTCCTGACTGATCCGGGGGATTACAGTCTCGGGCACGCCTGCGTGGCCGAAACGAGCAAGCAACAGCAGAACCCGAGCTAGTCTCTTTTCGCTGGAATTAAAGAGTTGGTCAACCAAATCCTCTTCGAATCGGATGTTCCGCGACAACAAATAGGCCGTGAACATTTCGGACAATGTATGTTCTTGCTGCAGCGCAAGCATCATTGTCTTCTTGTCAATTCGCATGAGTTCGCAGTCCGTCATTGCGGTTGCAGACCCCATGCGTAAAGGCTGTCCAGCTAGGCCACCTTCTCCGAAAAATTCGCCCTCGCTCAATATACCCAGGGTTGCTTCCTTGCCAATCGCGGATACGACAGTGAGTCTTACCTTGCCCGTCTGGATATAAAACACGGCATCGCACGCTGCGCCTTGAGCGTAAATTGTTTGTTTCTTTGCAGCCGCCACAATTCTCCGCCCCTCACCGATTGTGGCAAGAAATTTCCTTGGATCGAAGTTGGACTCTTTTTTGGCCGATAGGATCGGGGATATCATTGGCTTCTCCTGAAGTTCACCTTGGCTCAGAATGGGTAAAAACCGCTTCGTCAGATTGGAAGATAAATCCCGACGCCGATCATGCCCATCGGCCCCAGTCTGATTCTTTCGTAGGACGCAGGCTGAAAGATTTGTCGGTGTTTGTCTTACACGGAGACTGAAGGCCGGAAAAGAGGTTGCAGGCTGGACGGCGGCACCTACATTTGGGACGTTCTCAAATCACCAGGCCATTTCGGATCGCGTACTGGACGATTTTCGCACTATTTTTAACGCCGAGCTTTTCCAGGACCCGCGCGCGATAGGTGCTGATCGTTTTTACGCTGAGTGACAGTTCTTCGGCGATTTCCGTAAGCGTCTTTCCTGAGGCGATATAGGACATGACTTCATACTCGCGGTCGGAGAGCGTCTCGTGCGGCATGCGCGTGAGATCCCTTTTTACTCCCAAGGCCAGCTTTTCGGCCAGCGCGGAACTGACATATCGCCCTCCGGCTAGAATCTTGCGGATGGCTTTCGCCAACTCCTCGGGAGCGCTTTCCTTTGTCATGTAGCCTCCCGCGCCCGCCTTCAGAACACGAACGGCAAATTGGTCTTCCGGATGACCACTCAGGACCAGAACC
>JBGQBN010000030.1:0-47634 GCA_041494805.1 Terriglobia bacterium
CCAAATCCGTCGGACGATCTCCTTCAGGAATTTCAGATTCCGCTGATCCGCCGTGATCACCCTCTCCCAGTCCCACTGGTCGACGTAGCCCGAGTGGTCGTGGTCGAGGAAATAGTCCTTGCGCACGGCGCGCATGTCGGTGCAGATGCCTTCGCCTGACTTGCAGTCGAACTCGCGCAGCGCAACTCTCTTCCATTTGGTGGCGGCTTGCACCACCTGGGCGTCAATGGGGTGCTGGTCGCGGTCGTTCGAGATGTGGAATTGGATCGGAGTGCGCGAGCCGTCACGGTCCAGCATGTCGTTGACGCCGCTTTTCACGTCCACAATCAGCGGCACTTCGACCATCATCAGGTTGAGTTCCTTGCACAGGTTGTCTTCGATGTAGCGCTTCACCTTGAAGATAGCCTGCTGGGTCTCGCGGGGTGTCAGCAGGGAGTGATAATTCTGCGGCAGGATCTTTTCCAGTTCCTTGTAATCCCCGATGCCCGGGCCGGCCAGGTCGGCTTTCTTGTCCTGCGTAAGAGTGCTCATGGATATCTCCTTGGCAGACGGAGTCCTCCGCCGGCGCGTGGTTGCCCCACGGTCTATTGGAGTCCTGGGCGGGCGGACGGTCTGTGTCGGAGATCACAGAAGGGTGTGCGGAGAGTCTCACTCAGACGGAGATTCCAACCGGCGGGTGAGGGTTATGAAACCATTTCTGGCTTGCTCCGTGTCTCCCGTGCCTGTGTGGTAGATTTGAATTTCAGCCATGAAAGACGTAACTTCCTGGGCCCTGAATGTTGCCACCCAGCGCGGCGCTGCTTACGCCGACGCCCGTATGGCCGACGATCGCAGCCGCGCGCTGGCTACCAAGAACGGCAAAGTCAGCAGTGCTTCTGACTCGGAGTCGCTGGGGATCGGGGTGCGGGTGATTGCCGATGGGGCGTGGGGATTCGCCGCGTCGGACGACCTCAGCCGGGCCGCGGTGGAAGCCACTGCGGCACGCGCGGTTGCTATCGCCAAGGCTTCTTCGCGAGTCAAGCAGAGTGATGTCCGGCTGGCGCCTGAAAAGGCGGTCAGGGCGGAGTGGACTTCTCCTTTCCAGATTGATCCGTTTACGACTTCCGTGGAGCAGAACATCGACCTGCTGCTGAAGATCGATTCCGAGCTGCGCTCGGCTGCGGGGGTCACGCTGGCCGAGACCAACATGAATTTCCGCCGGGAGGAGCAGTGGTTTGTCTCGTCCGAGGGCGCGGACATTCATCAGACGAAATACACCACGGGTGTGGGTTACGCTGCTCATGCGTTTGCCGGAAGTGAGATTCAGAAGCGGTCGTATCCTAACTCGTATGGCGGGCAGTGGCAGAACAAGGGGTATGAGCTGGTCGGCGAACTCAAGCTGGTGGAGAACGCGCGCCGCGTGGGTGAAGAAGCTGTGGCGCTGCTCAGAGCGGAGCAGTGTCCCGAAGGCGTGTTCAACGTCATTCTGGACGGCTCGCAGCTGGGACTGCAGATTCACGAATCAGTTGGGCATCCCATTGAACTTGACCGCGTGCTGGGCATGGAAGCCAACTTCGCCGGGACTTCGTTCCTGACGCTCGACAAGCTGCGGACGCTGCGCTACGGCAGCGACCTGGTCAACATCGTGGCCGATGCGCGCCAGGAGCACGGCCCGGGATTGGGCACGTTTGCCTTTGACGACGAAGGCGTGCCCGCGCAATGCACGCCCATCATCACGCACGGACTGTTCACGGGATATCTCAGCTCGCGCGAGACCGCGCATACCATCGGCGCAAGTCGCTCCGGTGGGACCCTGCGGGCGGAGGGCTGGAACCGGCTGCCGATCATTCGCATGACCAATATCAGTATTCTGCCAGCAGAAAAGCCGCTTACTCGCGAGCAGCTTATTGCGTCGACCGATGGCGGCATTTACATGGAAACCAACCGGTCGTGGTCGATTGACGATAAGCGCTACAACTTCCAGTTTGGCTGCGAAGTGGGATGGGAGATCAAGAACGGCAAACGCGTGCGCATGCTGAAAAATCCGTCCTATTCGGGAATTACAGTCGCGTTCTGGAATTCGATGGATGCGATTTGCTCGCGGGATGAGTGGGTGCTGTGGGGGACGCCGCACTGCGGCAAGGGACAGCCGCAGCAGGTGATGGGGACGGGACACGGGGCGGCGCCAGCGAGGTTTCGGAACATCAAGGTGGGATCGGCTTACCGGGGAAATTAACCACAGAGGACACGGAGAAAAGATAAGAGCCGGATGCTAACCAAGGACAGCGCAAGCGATGTCTTCGAACGGATCAAGAAACATTCGACTGCCGATGAGGTGGAAGTCCTCGTTTATGGAGGGTTGTCGGCGCTGACTCGGTTTGCCAACAACACTATTCATCAGAATGTGGCTGAGCAGAACTACGTGGTCTCAGTGCGGGTGGCGTTCGGTGGGAGGACGGCGCGGGCGACTACCAACAAGCCTGATGATGAGAGCTTGAAGCGGGTGGTGCTGGCAGCGGAGAAACTGGCGAGAGTGCAGCATGCCGACCCGGATTTGTTGCCCATGCCGGACGCGGGCGGGGGCGCCCGCGCCACACAAGCAAGCCGTTACTTTGCACAAACGGCAGCGATTACTCCTGACCAGCGAGCGGAAACGGTCGGGAAGATCGTGTCACTTGCCAAGAAGCACAAGCTTACGACCGCAGGCATCTTTTCGACTTCGGAATACGTCGAGGGAATCTTCAACTCGCGCGGACTGAGTGACTGGCACACGCAGACTTCGTCGGAAGTTTCGATTACCATGCTGGCGAGCGATTCGTCGGGGTGGCAGAAGGCCAACTCGCCGGACGTCGGTCAATTGGACGCTACGAGCCTGGCGGAGACGGCCGCCCGCAAGGCCTTGGAGTCGGCCGGCCCACGGGAGATTCCGGCGGGGAAGTACACCGTCATCTTGGAACCCGCTGCGGTGCTCGACATGGTTGGATTCATGTTCTTCGATTTCAGCGGACTGGCCATCCTCGACCAGCGATCTTTCCTGAACGACCGGGTCGGCATGCAGCTTTTTGGCGAGAACATCAGCATCTCGGACGACGTTGCTCATCCGCTGCAGTCAGGCGCGCCGTTCGATGGTGAAGGGACGCGCCGTCGGCGCTTGCAACTGGTGGAGAATGGCGTGGTGAAGCGGCTGGTGTATGCCCGTGCCACCGCCGAAAGAATGAGGAAGTCGGAGTACAAAGACAAAGTCGGCCCGATCGAGCCGACAGGGCACGGCTTTCCCATCCCCAATGAAATGGGAGAAGCGCCGATGAATATTGTCTTCGCGCCACCGCGGGAGGCTAAGACAGTCGAGCAGATGATTGCTTCCACCGAGCGTGGGATGCTGGTCACGCGGTTGTGGTACATCCGCGAAGTTGATCCCTACGAAAAGATCCTCACTGGCATGACTCGCGACGGAACTTTCTATGTGGAAAACGGAAAAATTTGCTACGGCGTGCGCAACTTCCGCTTCAACGAGAGCTTGATCCACATGCTTTCGAACGTGGAAGAAATGGGGGCGCCAGTACGCGCCAGCGGCGAGGAGTCGTTCGACATGGTGGCGCCGGCGATGAAGGTGAGGGGATTCAACTTCACCGAGGTCACGAAGTTCTAGGGAGGATTGCTATGAATGTGCAGCGCGGACGGTTGCTTCTGGGATGTATCACAGGGTTGGTAGCCGCTTCGCTTGTGGCGGGGCAAGAGAAGCGGATTTCAGAGTCGGAGCTTCCGGCCGCCGTGAAGAAGAGTGCGGGCGAACAGAGCCGGGGCGCAAAGGTGCTGGGATATTCGAAAGAAGTTGAGCACAAAAAGACCTGCTACGAACTGGAGATGAAGGTAAACGGCCATGCGAAGGACGTCCTCATGGACGCCTCGGGCGCGGTCGTGGAAGTGGAGGAAGAGGTGTCCCTGGACTCCCTTTCTCCGGCCGTGAAGGACGGACTTGAAAAGGCCGCAGGCTCGGGCCAAATCATGAAAGTCGAGTCACTCACCAAGCGTGGGACGTTAGTAGCGTACGAAGCCCAGGTGCGAAGCGGTCAGAAACGAAGTGAAGTCCAGGTGGGCCCGAACGGCGAAATACTGGCCCGGGCAGAGTGAGTCTTCGATGACTGCCGTTCCGGATCGCTGGCCAAGCTGGCCCGGGAACGGGCGGTCGTTGAATTTTTGCCTCAAGAGGGACCGAGTTTTAGCCCCAAAGAGTCCGTTTTTTCGCCCCGTTTGAACCGGCTTTAATCCTCTGATCCGTAAGCAGTTATCCCCCTACAGTTCAATGACTTCGGTAACTTTCCACTGCTGATTCCGGGGTGTACGCTGCAGGACGTAATGTCGAATAATTCTCGATCCACGGAGAACGGGAATTCCGGTACCTCTCCGGAGGTTCGGAAAGAGCAATCGGTGCCAGACGAATCAGCCAAAACCGAAACGGTCAAGAGAAAAGGTGGACGCGGGCGCTATCCGGACATGCAGAGTGCGGTGCGCTTTCCCATCAAGCTGTCGGCTTCGGTGAAATCGAAAACCGGAGAGAGCTCCGCCGAGACGCAGAACATTTCTGCCAACGGCGTGCTGTTTCAGGTGGACGCAGAAATGCCCATCGGTTCGATGGTGGATTTCACCATCTCGCTGCCAGCTGACGTGGTGGGGGCGGAGACGGATGTGCAGCTCGACTGCCGGGGCCGGGTGGTGCGCAATTTTGACGAGGATGGCCGCAGGGGTGTGGGCGTGGTCATCGATGAATATCGTTTTGAGCGCCGTTAGGCGCTCGCAAGGGAACTGATGGCAAGCAATCCGGTCAGCGTCGAAGATAACGTCGAACAGCCGCACGAAGGGGATGGCGGCGGCCAGTTTATCCGTGTGATCCTGGCGGACACACAGGCGATCTTCCGCGCGGGATTGCGCAAGATTTTTGCCCTGGAAGATGACATCCGGGTAGTGGGGCAGGCGGAGACTTTAGGCCAAGCAATGTCCGCTGCCAAGAAATTCTCGGCGGACATTCTGATTCTGGAAGCGGCGCTGGCGCCGAATCCTGCGGACGCGGTTTCCGATCTGCTGCGGCAATCTCCTACGCTGCGGCTGGTGGTTGTGACCCCGGAGCCCAACGAAGAACTCACACTGGAATTGTTCCGTCGCGGCGCGCACGGCATCGCTTCCCGCGAAGTGGAGCCGGAGATGCTGGTGGACTGCCTGCGGAAGGTATCGCAGGGAGAACCGTGGCTGGATAGCAAAGGAATCCACTGGGTGCTGGAGGCCTACCGCACGCAGGGTGTGCGCCCATCCTCCTCGCGTCCCAAAGTGCAGTTGACGCCCAAAGAGTCCCTGATCGTTTCCTGCGTGACGCAAGGCATGAAGAACAAGGAAATTGCGCTGCGCGTGGGCACGACCGAACAAGTGGTGAAGAACTATCTGCGCAAGGTGTATGACAAGCTGGGAGTCGCTGACCGGCTGGAGTTGGCGCTCTATTGTCTGCACAACCGGGTGCTCGACGGCACCGTGAAACCGCCGCCGGTTCCACCGTCTTTACCGCCGTCCTCCGGAAACGGCAGTGCTCCAACTGCCTCGATCAGCAGCACCGAAGCTCCGGAAAAATTCTCCTAGACAGCATTCAGCATTCAGCTCTCAGCCAATTCCTTAGTTGCTTGGTCTGGGTGGGGGTCTCAGCACGTTCCCGCTTTGGGGTGCTATAGTTTTCTGCAGCACTTGCACTCAGGATCCGGAGAGAGGGCTTGTTTTTTAAGGGTTGCATGCTGAGTGCTGCATGCTGAATGCTTTCCTGCGAGGCGAACCGTGAAAGGTGATGCGAAGGTCATTGCAGTGCTCAACCAGGTGCTGAAGGCGGAACTGACGGCCATCAACCAGTACTTTCTGCACGCGGAAATGTGCGAAAACTGGGGCTACCAAAAACTGGCAAAACATACCCGCAAAGAGTCGATCGAGGAGATGCAGCATGCCGAAAAGCTGATGGAGCGCATCCTGCTGCTGGACGGCACTCCCAACATTACCGACTACTTCAAGATCAACATCGGACAGAATGTGAAGGCGCAACTGCAGAACGATCTGCAAGTGGAGTTGGAGGCGGTGAAGCGCCTGAACGCCGGCGTCGAGACCTGCGTAAATGCCGGAGACAACGGCTCGCGTGAGCTGCTGGAAGGCATCCTTACCGATGAGGAAGAGCACATCGATTGGCTGGAAGGGCAACTGCACGCCATCGGTGAGATGGGAATCGAGAACTACCTGGCACAGCAGTTGCACGAAGAAGAGAAGTAGCTGTCAGCCATCAGCTTTCCGCAGGCGAGAGCTAGTGAGCTTGCCCTGGCTCGCGGATCATTTCGAAGTTGGCCTGACAAGAGTTGCGGTTTGGACGTTGCGGGCCATAAAATCGAAAGGGAAGTGATGGAGGGCGCTACCGCCCTCGGTCTGTGAAGAGACACCCGCAATAGCTTCCCACAACCCGCTTCCGCAGTAGTTTCCCTCACGGGAGAGATGGCCGAGTGGCTGAAGGCGCACGCTTGGAAAGCGTGTTTACTCGAAAGGGTAACGTGGGTTCGAATCCCACTCTCTCCGCCAGTTTTTCGCACCCAGATTGAAAAACAAACCCTCGGGCGAAGCCCTTGAAACCTCCTTCTGTCCGTCACGCGCGCGGGCGCGTAAAACGCGCCGACCGGATGCAATAGCATATAATTGGCCGTTTATTTGCACCAGATAGCGATGCGATGTGCGAACGCCCTGGCTGAAAGGAGGGCGATGAAGTCGCTTCGGCACCTTGCGGTCTTCTGGTTTTTCACGATTTGGGTAACTCTTGCGCCTTGCCAGACTGAAACCGGCGTGGTGAGCGGAACCGTCACAGACCCGTTGGGGGCGCTCCTGCCGGGTGCTTCCATCACCCTCACTTCGGTCGAGACTCATGCCACCCGCACCTCAGTGAGCAATGCCGAGGGCCTTTACACCATTCCCCATGTACAGCCTGGCCTTCTTGACTTGGCGATTCAGGCGCCCGGATTTGCCACCCTCACCCGCAGAGTCGAAATCACCGTGGGCTCGCACATTCGCGGCGATGCGCAGCTGAAAGTGGCGGAGGCAATAACTTCTGTCGAGGTCCTCGGGGAGGGCGGCGTGCAGGTGGAGACTCAGACCCAAACCCTCTCCCAGGTAGTGAGCGGAAAGCAGATCACGGAGTTGCCCACCGTTACCCGCAATCCTTATGACCTGGTGGCCATCAGCGGCAATATCAGCACCGAAGATCCCACTGGGCGCGGAGTAGGCGTGGCCATTAACGGCCAGCGTGCCGCCAGCACCAATGTGACCCTTAATGGCGGCGAGAACATGCTCTTATTTACCGCTGTGGTCGCCAGCAGTGGGCTCCTCCCGTCGGTGCCTCTCGATTCCGTCAAGGAGTTCAGGCTCTCCCACGGTAGTTTTACCGCGGAGAGCGGACGGGCGTCGGGAGGAGTGGTGGATGTGGCCACCAAGAGCGGCACCAACGAGTTTCACGGCACGCTCTATGCCTTCAACCGTATTTCTGCGCTGGCGGCCAACAGTTATGACAACAATGCCAATGGTCTCCCACGGGGCGTCTTTGTCCGTAACCAGTTTGGATATTCGCTCGGCGGTCCCATCCGCAAAGACAGGCTGTTCTTTTTTGTGAGCACGGAGTGGATCCGCGTGCGCAGCAACGTGCAGCAGATTGTGCTGGTCCCCACGCCAGAGTTCATTACCGCTGCCGCTCCTAACACGCAGCAGTTCATGAATACGTTTGGGACACTTTCTACTCCCATCAATGGCCCGGTTTTCACCAAGGCCGCTCTGGTGAATGCCGGCGAGATTTCGCCGGATCCGGGGAGCTCGCTCGACCTGCTTCCCGACGCCACGCCAATATTCGGCCAGGTAGCGTTTTCTGTGCCCTCGGATGCCGGTGGAGGAGGCCCGCAGAATTCCCTCAGCCTGCTAGCGCGGCTTGATTACAACCTCAGCAAGGACACTACGCTGAGCGGTTACTATGCTCTGGTAAGTTCCGACTTTTTCCCTGGCCTTTTCTCCCCCAGTCCGTATGCGGGGTACAACATAGGAGCCAATCCGCTCGAGAACAACAGCCAGCTCTCGCTGACTCACGTGTTCTCACCGGCCCTTGTGAGCCAAACCAAGCTGGGCTTCAACAGTTTGCACAATGAAGTTCCTCTAGGGACCGCCCCGAGAGGGAATCCGGCGCTGTTCGCCAGCGGTGCCCCCTTTGGGAGGCCGATTGCCTTACCGGGATACCGCGACGTTTTCTTTTCCGGCACGGAATACAACCTCCAGTTTCAACAGGATGTGAGCCTGGTACGCGGCAATCATCAGCTACGGCTAGGCGGAGAGTATATCCACAGTCGTGATAATTTTACCGTCGGCACTGGTGAACAGGGACAAGAAGGACTTGGGTTTTCTGAAACCAGGAGTCTGGAGAATTTTCTGAATGGTAAACTGAGATCTTTCGGTGTTGCGATCGACCCGCAGGGCAAATTTCCCTGCACCACCAATCTGGATACTACCCTGATCCAGACTCCAGAGTGCACACTCTCTCTTCCCGTGGGACCTCCCAATTTCAGCCGCAGCAACCGCTTCAACGATTTTGCTGTCTATGTTCAGGACACCTGGAAGCTGCAACGCCGTCTCACTGTGAACCTTGGGCTGCGCTGGGAATACTACGGCATTCAGCACAATAAAGACCCCAATCTCGATTCCAATTTCTATTTCGGTCCTGGTAGCAACTTCGCAGAGCAGATTCGCCATGGGCAGGTATTCACGGTCCCCCGGAGCCCGATCGGCAGTTTGAGCCAGCCCCGTTACGGCAACATGGGCCCGCGCATCGGGTTCGCCTGGGATTTATTCGGCGATGGTAAAACCAGCCTGCGCGGCGGCTACGGCATCGGCTACGAGCGCAACTTCGGCGAAGCGACCTTCAATATCATCCTAAATCCGCCGGCCCAGGGCACGCTTTCGCTCATTGCCGGTGTGGACGTGCCCAGCCTCGACCTTACCACCAACAACTTTGGCCCTTTGGGCGGCTCCAGTGGGACCCAGCCGTTCTTTACTACCAAGGTGGTAGCCGTAAATCCCAATTTGAGGACGGCATTTGCCCACTTCTGGAGCGCAGCCTTCGAGCACCAAGTGGCTAAAGATACAGTGCTCTCGCTGGAGTATTCCGGCTCGCGCGGTGTCCACCTCTACTCCATTGAAGATATCAACCGGGCGGGGTTCGGCGTGGTCTACGGCAGCGATGACCCCGGCGTCAACGCGGTGAGCCGTTTGAACCGGCAATACACGGCCATCAACATGCGCGGCAACAATGGACTGTCCGTCTACAACGCGCTGAACGTGGGCCTGCGCAGCAATCATCTTGCAAGCACCGGACTCAGTTTCACCCTGAATTACACCTGGGCACACACCATTGATAACCTTAGCTCCACTTTCAGTGAGTCCCTCAACAATTTCAACTTTGGAGTGCTCGACCTGCTCAACCCGCGGTTCGACCGCGGCAACTCCGATTTCGACCTGCGCCACCGCTTTGTCGCTAGCGCGATTTGGGAGGAGCCTTTCTTCGCCGAATCTTCCCACCGATGGTTGCGATCCACACTGGGCGGGTGGAGCTTTGCTCCTGTTTTCACCGCGCGCACCGGCATTCCTTTTTCTATCTACGATTGCAGCAATGCTGCAGAATATTGTCCGCGATACATTCCCACTGAGGCGGTCTCAACCGCAGCGCAAAGCCCTGTGCCCACCGGCCAGCCAAATTTCTTCAGCTACCTTCCACTATCTCCAGCAGTTTCTTATGTGAATCCGTTGACCGGCATCTCTGATATTGGGGATTGCACCCAAGTTGCGGCACCGCCCTGCCCCTTTCCGAGCAACATGACTGGGCGCAACATCTTCCGTGCTCCGGGTTTCTGGAACCTGGAACTTGGTGTTTATAAGAGCTTTCAGTTGCCGAAAGGTATGAGGTTGCAAGCGCGGGGAGAATTCTTCAATACCTTCAACCACCCTAATCTATTCGTGCACACAGACCTGGCCGAGATAACGACCAATCCCAACTTCATTTCCGCTTTTAAGAACGGCAAGCGCAACCTGCAATTGGCGCTGAAGCTCATCTTCTGATGGGGGGCAATCGTATCGTGCACCTGAAGCGGTTTCCACTATGGAGTAATGCCTGACCAATCTCTTGCCGATTAGACCGGCCCCAGGTAGCGGTCGAGCCAGTCTAGGACCTCGCGGATGACTTCCTCCCGTCGCGCAGGTATGTGCCCGCCTTCGACCAGGGCCAGGCGCTTGTGCTCCGGCGGCGTCCCGAACAGCTCGAAGAGTTGTTGCGAGCGTTTCCCGATAACGTAATCGTTCACGCCGTGGATCATCAGGACCGGGATGCGGGCCCTCGGAGCGAAGTTTACGACATCGGCCTGGGGGGCCACCCCACCAAACAGGCCTCCGTTGAGCAGAATCAGCGTTTTGATCCGGGGCTCGACGACGGCGGCGACCGGGCCGACATAAGTGCCAAGGCTGAAGCCGTAGAATGCGATCCGCTGACGATCGATGTCCTTCCTGGTCTCGAGGTAATCGATTGAACGTCCCAGGTCTTTCGCCCAGTCGATCATCAACTCCCGAAATGGGATTGAGCCCTGGACACTTGGCTGACGCTCAAAGGTCCCCTTGAAGACGGGGACGAGCACGGCCCGTCCACTCTGGACGATGAAGCCCACCCAGCGCACATCCAGGTCGCGGCTGCTCTTAAGAAACTCGGCCCATCCTTCTGGAAAGTAGATCACCATCTGGTAAGGGGGCGTCGCTTTCTTGGGGAGGAACAGGTGTGCGAGGACCCGCTCGTCCCCGTACGCGGCATCGTAGCTCACGGTCTCATTCCGCCAGTAGGGTGTCTCCTCCACATTCTCAACCGCGGCGCGCAGGTCCCGTCGTTCGTAGTTGTATAGGCTCTTGTAGACGCGGAAAACCTCGTCTCCCACAGGGCGGCCCACGGTAGACTCAGAATCTACATCCACGAATGGAGCAAGCACGTCAGGTGACGGGGCGCGCGTATAACGAGCGCATCGAAAACCGAAGGTCGGGTAACGCGAGAACGGCGAGGCTGGCTCGGGCTGTTCGAACATAACCTCGGGATCGCCCCACGCCCCGCCGGCGAGGACCCGCGTTCCATCCTTGTAAGCAGTCCATGTCCATTCCTTGACATTGCCTGCCATATCGTACGTCCCGTAGGGTCCTAGAGCACGACTCTGGCCGACGGGCTTTGGGCCATCGCTGTGGAAGTTGCTCAAGCGGGTTACAAAGGAATAAAGGTTAATCTGGGTCTTTAAGGCCACGTAGCGCCAATGATGGACAGTGGGGAGGCTCTTGCCGGCAAACTTCGCGAAGGCTGCGGCCTCGAACCAGCTCACGCCTCCTACCGGCTGGTCATCCTCCCCTTCGGGAAAACTCCCCAGCGTCCAGGTCGCGGGCCCGGGTCTTCCGGTCTGATCGCGGAAGAGGGCCATCGCCTCCTCCCAGGAGAGAGTACGGCCATCCTTCACGAAAGGCTGATCCCAGTATTCGCGCTTCCGGTAGCCCCCCGCGTCGACGAATCGCTTGAAATCCGCGTTGGTCACTTCGTAGCGGTCAAGCCAGAAGTCAGGAAGTTCGTGGTCCACCCCATCGCCTGAATCCTGGTGCCCCGCAGGAATCGCAACCATGCCGGGTGGCGACGTCCCCTTGGCAAGCAGCGGAAATTCGAGAGAGCGCGCACCGGACGTGGCAGGAGTAACAGACTCCTCGAATCCATCCTTGACCACCTTCCAGCGCAGGAGCCCGTACGGGACCCTCGTCTGGCCGATGGGCGTGGTCCCAGCCATCTCCCAGTCCGCGCTGGGGTCGAGATAATCGGCGAAGAAGACCTGCGCTCCGGGCGGGGTGCTATTGATGCTGGTGACGGTTGTGATGTCCCTGATCTGCCGCTGGAGCTGCGGATCATCGGGGAGATAGAGCGCAGCCTGCCGTGCCAGGCGAAACGCCGCTTGCAGGCGCTCCTCCTTGGCGAGGCGAACCACCTCGGGGAGCGCAACGTTGCGGGCCCAGCGTGCGTGCGAGGTTTGGATGCCGAGCCGAACGGCAACCGTCACGGCTACCGTGAGAAGCACTAACGCGGTGCCCATCATCCAGAAGCGCCGCAGAAGTGAGCGTCCGGGAGCGAGTGCCGTAGGGGTCACTAAGCCACTCTCGAGTCGTCGCCGGGCCGCCCGCAAGTCCACGACGACGTCCCGAGTGCCCTGATAACGATCGGCCGGGTCTTTCGCCATGCACTTGTCCAGCAGCCGCTGCAGGTCGCCTGCGACTTCCTCGCTACCCGGCAGCTCGAGGGGTGGTGCCGTGGAGTTGACGATGGCGTGGAGCGTGTCCAGGCGCGATGTGCTCTTGAAAGGATGTTTCCCGGTCACCATCTCGTAGAGCACCACGCCGAACCCGAAGACGTCGCTGCGGTGGTCCACTGTCTGGCCGCGAGCCTGCTCGGGGGACATATACTCTGCGGTTCCGAGGACGACTCCAGACTCCGTCATGGCTGTAGCTGTCTCGGAATCGGAGATGCCGGATTCCGTAGCTTCCCGCAGCTTGGCCAGACCGAAGTCGATGATCTTGGCATGGCCATCCTCGGTAACCATGATATTTCCGGGCTTCAGGTCGCGATGCACAATCCCCTTCTCGTGGGCCCGTGCGAGGCCCTCGGCGATCTCGGTGGCGAGACCAAGGGCTTGGGATAGACTCGGGCACTGCCGGTCGAGGATCTCAGACAGCGTCTCGCCGCGGATCAGCTCCATCACGATGTAGGTTACGCCGTCGGTCTCACCGATCTCGTGGACCACGCCGATGTGGGGATGCTCGAGCTGGGCCGCGGCTCTGGCCTCGAGGGTGAACCGGCGCTTGCGTTCGGGATCCGAAACCAACGCCGGGGGCAGCACCTTGAGCGCGACGTGACGACCGAGCTTGGGGTCTTCGGCCTCATACACCACACCCATGCCACCACTGCCGATTCTGCGCAGGATGCGGTAATGCGCAATGGACTTACCAATCATCAGCGGTGCACCGGCCAGGGATGCCATGTTAGGGACGCTGCGAGGGTAAGTCAATGCGGCCCAGGGAGAAGGGAAAGGGAGGGGTCCAGAGCGCCCCCCCTCTCTCTCATCCAAGTCAAAGTAAAAGTTTGCTTTGCGCTGGCGCTGGCGTGGAGTGGGAGTTGAGTAAAGTTGCGTGGGGGATTGGGCGGGCGCGGCGCAGGGTCAATGAGTGTAATCGCCTGTTTACAACAGCAATCCACCCAGCGAGTACAATTCCCAAATTAGCCGTCGTGGGGAGGCCATCATGCGATCTAGCGAGTGTCTCTGCCTCTTGCTCGGAGTGTTGCTTGTAGCTGTTCCTCTTCCAAGCCAAAACGTTAACCCGATGCGCCCGGAGGAAATCCAGGTCCAGAAGCACCCCTCGCCCGAGGACATGAGGGCCCGCGCAAGCAACCTTCAGCTCCAGAAGGATGCTAAGGAACTCGCTGGACTTTGCGCTTCGGTCTCGGATGATATGGATCACGTGAAGCAAGGTCTCTTGTCGAAAGACTCGCTAGAGAAGCTGAAGCGGTTGGAAAAGCTATCCAAACGGGTGCGCGAAGAATTGACTCAGACCTCGACTGCGCCCTGAACGTGCGAAACTTGGTATGAGTACCGGGAAGGCGACCGTCTTCCACCGAGCATTGTTGCGCTGCGCTCCTTGTTTGGAAGCAGTCCATAATTGTCGTAACATCGCCGTTACACTCATTGACCTATAGTTGGTGTAATCGCCTGATTACAACAGTTACGATGAATAGGTGTTCGGAGAAGTGGTCATGCAAGACTATTTTTCTCAGTTTCTTTTACGCGCCGTCGTTTGACTGTGTTGGGGCTCAAGCCAGCCCTACTCGTCCCGGCCTGAAAGAAGTGTGAAACCTACCAAAAGTGCCGGTGGTGGCTCAGTTTGGGTCCCCCAGGTGACGCCAGACTTGAGGTAAGATGTCGCCAATCAAGGAGGATTTATGAAGCATTGTCTAGTGGTGGTTCTATTGCTTGTATTGAGTGCGCCGGGATTCGCTCAAACGGCGAAGGCTAAGAAAGCCGATGGAACAGAATGCGCGGCATTGCCTTGCGTCGTCGCCTCCGTGTCTCTCACGAATCAAACGGAACCGATTACTCCGACGACCTTATTTGCACCGGCAACGAGCGGATTGTTCCATGTCACGTATTACCTAGAGTCGTCCCACGTTAATGGCTCCGTCTGGTATATCTCTTTTAAGTGGACGGATGACCTGAAGACTCGGGGGACAGGCAGCTTTGGAGCCAATCCGGGTGGCATTTCTGGACAAAGCCTAAGCTGGAACTTCCGCTGTGTTGCAGGACAGCCGATCCAGTACAGCGTGACTGGCCAGGACAATTCAGGAGGGCAGAGCTTCGACTTGTTCGTGACGGTTGAGCAATTGCAGTAGAGACCTAGTATCACCAGCAGCAGGTAATTGGCGTAACATCGCCATTACACTCATTGACCCTGGGTCAGCCGTTCTCGGGGAGCTCCCAGTCAATGCGGCCCACGCTCCAGCGGCCTATGAAACCAGCGCAAAATTGGGACAAGCTATACTGCACGGGTTGGGTCAGGGCACTGGCAGACCCAACAACGCATCGAGTTTCATCGCTGTAAATTCCGCGGCGCAAATAACGATTGTGGTGCGCCATTGCCCGGGAGTGGTGCGCATGGCAATCGTCCCCGGAGGATCCATGAAGCAGCGGGTGGGGAAGCACACGGTTCTGGCTGGCATTCTACTTTGCGTATCTTTTTGCGTACCGTGGGCATGGGCGGGAGATGCGATACCCAAGGCAGCCTGGAAGCGTCCCATCGGTTTGCCTCTGCGCAACGCCGGGACAAAAAAGCCAGCGCTCGATTCCGGACACATTGACGACGGCTACTGGCAGGGAGCGCCGGTCGGCGGTTTCGGCGCGGGCACCTTCTCGCGCACTTATCGGGGCGACTTCGCGCGCTGGCATATAAAGACTGGTGTCCACAAGTACCAGACTGTTTTTGCCAACGAGTTCGCTATGTACCAGAAGCCGGAGGGAGCGGCGGAAGGGGTCGCGCAGGTACTGGCGGCCACTCATCCCGAGGGCGGAGCGCTGGGTAGCTGGAAGTGGGACTACCCGGTGGCTGCCGGCGACTACTACGCTCTTTATCCCAAGTCCTGGTATGACTATCGCTGGGAGAAATTTCCCGCGCACGTGGTTTTGGAACAATTTTCTCCCATTCTTCCCGGCAACTATCGCGAGACCAGCTACCCGGTCGCCGTGTACCGCTGGCATGCGGAGAATCCCACAGATCATTCGGTGACGGTGTCGGTTCTGCTCTCCTGGACCAACATGGTGGGCTGGTTCCGGAACTTCTCGCGCGACTTGAGCGGAAGTCTGAATGCGGGCAACCGTAACCGCTTCATGAATCAGGAAGGGATGAAGGGAATTGTCTTTGATCGCAACCGCAGTGGAGCCGTCCAGGAGGAATGGGATGGACAGTTCGCCATCGCGGCGTTGGAGTCTCCCGGTGTCGAAGTCACGTACCAAACCACGTTCTTGCCCGATGAAACCGATGGCAGCGCGGTATGGGCGCCATTCGCCAAAGACGGCAGGCTTGCCAACAGCGATCAAAACTGGGTGAGCAGTGGAGAACATCTCGGGGGAGCGATTGCTGTCCGCTTCACTCTGCAGCCGGGCGAAAAGCGGGTCATCCCGATGGTCATCGCGTGGGACCTGCCCATTGTGCAGTTCGGCTCGGGACGCAAATGGCTCCGCCACTACACAGATTTCTACGGCACAACTGGGACCAACGCGTGGAAGATAGCCCGGGACGGCCTGCTCAACGCTGCCCAATGGAGCGACGCCATCGATGCCTGGCAGGCGCCCTACGTCAACGACGAAAGCAAACCGCTGTGGTATCGGGGAGCGCTGTTCAACGAAATGTACACCGTCGCGGACGGCGGGTCGTTTTGGGGACGCCCGGCCGGATCCGACCCGAAAACTCCCAACTCGTTTGCCTTCATGGAGTGCTTTGATTACTCGTTTTACGGGACGCTCGATGTGCGCTTCTACGGCTCCATGCCGCTGGCCCTGTTCTGGCCGGAGATCGACAAGCAGGAACTGCGTCAATTTGCCGACACCGTGCCGGAAGACTTGACCGACAAATACTTGTGGCTGTGGAAGTCTCAGCAAACCGGCAAGCCTGAATTCCGAGTGCGAAAGGCAAAAGGCGCTGTGCCCCATGACCTGGGTGTGCCGGAGGAAGATCCGTTTGTGCAGCCGAACCAGTTCAGTTGGCAGAACACCAACGGCTGGAAGGACCTGAACAGCAAGTTTGTGCTCATGATTTACCGTGACTATGTGTTCACCGGCAAGAACGATCTCGCATTTCTGCGCTACACCTGGCCGGCGATCCAGGAAGCGCTGGAATATTTGCGCCAGTACGACCGCGATGGTGACGGCGTTCCGGAAAATGACGGCTACCCGGACCAGACCTACGACGTCTGGGTGGTCCGGGGTGAGAGCGCCTATTGTGGCGGACTTTGGCTGGCGGCGCTGCGAGCAGCCGAGGAGATCGCTGGCTCACTGGGTGACACGGCCGCGGCGACCAGGTATCACGACCTGTTCACCAGGAGCCAGGCCAGCTACATCAGGAAGCTTTGGAATGGGGAATACTTCCGCTACGACACCAACAGCGAATATCGCGACAACGTGCAGGCCGACCAGCTCGCCGGCCAGTGGTACGCCAACATGACGGGGCTCGGCGACCTAGTCCCACGGGAGATGCGGCAAAAGGCACTGAAAAAGATTTATGACTTCAACGTGATGAAGTTTGCCAACGGGGAGATGGGCGCGGTCAATGGCATGGGTGCGGATGGCAGCATCATCAAAACCAACGAGCAGGTGCAGGAGGTTTGGACCGGAACCACGTTCGGAGTAGCGGCCCTGATGCTCAGCGAAGGAATGAAAGACGAGGGCTACCGCACCGCCTGGGGCGTGTACCACGTCACCTATGAGACCAAGGGCTACTGGTTCCGCACCCCGGAAGCCTGGGAGGTCGACGGAAATTACCGCGCGTCCATGTACATGCGTCCGGCGGCGATCTGGGCCATGGAGATGACTGGGCCGCCTAAGTGAATGGGGTCTTGGAAGTGAACCAGAACTCGAGGAGGGAAGTCATCCGGAACTCATCCGGCCTAGGACTCGCCGGCCCCATCGGCGGAAAACCGCGACTGGCCGAGGGAGGGCTGTTCCTTGGAGGGAGTCCATGGGCGCAGATTATGCTCCCTTAGGTGCATGTTTTTACTTGTTTTTGACAACTTCTTGCTCGTCGGCAGGGCCGACTTTACCCGCGTTTTAACTCTCAATGTCATTGTAAATCAATGACTTACGCGAGTTTCCCTGCTTGGCAGAGCAGGTGCTCTGGCATAGGCGACTTAGACTAACGATTCTTTTCCTCCCTGCACCCTTTATTGGCAGTACCAGCTCTAAAACAACGATTGGAGAAAGCAAGCGGACATGAACTTTTCCGAGCCTGATTTTGACGTAGGCATCATTGGAGGTGGTCCCGCCGGTTCCAGTATGGCGGCCTACCTGGCGAAGGCAGGTGTCAATTGCGTGGTGTTTGAGCGTGATCTCATGCCACGTCCGCATGTGGGCGAGTCACTGGTTCCATCCTCCACGCGAGTGTTCCGGGACCTGGGTTTCCTGCCCAAGATGGAAGAATCCGGGTTTCCCAAGAAATTCGGGGCGGCCTGGACTGCGGCCCACGGCGGAAGCGCTTACGACCTTAACTTTGACGGGCTCATGAGGAACGATGAAGCGGACATCCGCTTTGAAGAGCGCGATCAGGGCGTGGGACAGAACTACACCTGGTACGTGGACCGGGGAAAGTTTGATCTCATGCTGCTGCAGCATGCCAACGAACTGGGCGCCAAGGTCTACTCCGGGGTGTCGGTGAGCGGCGCGGATTTCGACTCCGATCCGCAAATTGTTTCCATCAAGTACACCATGGGCAAGAAGGAAATGAGCACCAAGGTACGCATGGTGGTGGACGCCAGCGGCCGCAAGACCATCATGGGGAACCAGATGAAGTGGCGGATTCAGGATCCGGTGTTCGACCAGTACGCCATTCACACCTGGTTCGAGGACTACGACCGGAGTGCGATGGCCTATCGGGATAACATGAATAACTTCATCTTTATTCATTTCCTCCCGATCAGCAACACCTGGGTGTGGCAGATTCCGATCTCGGAGACCGTGACCAGCATCGGCGTGGTCACACAGAAGAAAAACTTCCCGGCGAAGAAGGAAGAGAGAAGTAAATTCTTCTGGGATTGCATCCAAACCCGGCCGGAATTCTACAAGGCGCTGAAGGAGTCAAAGCAGACTCGGCCCTTCAAGGAAGAGGGCGACTACAGCTATGCCATGAAGCAGCTCGCCGGGGACCGCCTGGTCCTGGTGGGCGACGCCGGACGATTCGTGGACCCGATCTTCTCGACCGGAGTCAGCATTGCGTTGAACTGCTCCAAGTTTGCCCACAGGGACATCCTTAAGGGCCTGGAAACTGGCAGCTTCAAGCGCGAAACTTTCAAGGAATACGAATCGACGCTGAGGCGCGGCACGAAAAATTGGTACAACTTCATCAACGTGTACTACCGCCTGAATGTGTTGTTCACGGCTTTCATCATGGATCCCCGGTACCGGGTGGACGTGATCAAGCTGCTGCAGGGCGATGTGTACGACGTGGATGAGCCAGCCGTGCTGACCCGGATGCGCAACATTGTCCGGGAAGTGGAGCGCAATCCGAAGCACATCTGGCACAACTTGCTGGGCGACCTGACGTCCAATGTGTTCGCGGAAGCGGCAGAGGCCACCGTCTAGGGGCCCATGCGGTTTCTTTACAAAAGGTTAGAGTAACTCCAATCCGGGCGGGTGGTCGACCTTGAAACGTCATACCCGCTCGGATTTGATGCGCCATAAACAAGAGCCGGAGAATCGCAGGGTCATGTCCGCAACGACCAGGAATTTCGTGATTGCGTACGTCATCTTAGTCCTGCTGCCATTGGTTGGGCTTCTGGGAATCCTCAGGCAGGGGCGCAATCTGGCAGCGCCGGTGTCGGTGGATGGCAACTGGAAGCTGCAAGTGGATAGCAACCAACTGTCCGCAATGCCTTGCGGGAAATCCCTTGCCTCGGCTCAGGCTGCGGCGGTCACCATTTCACAGTCGGGCAGGAACTTCACTCTGAACCTGGCCAACGGGCCGAAGGCTACGGCTTCGGGTGTGATCGATGGAACTGCGCTCAAGGCATCAGTGCAACCCTCCGCTGCATGGGCCAGCGAAACGGGCTGCGGAAGCGACCGAGTGCTGACGCTCAGCGCCACCGTGGATCCGAAGGCGAATCCAAAATCGCTGGTGGGAATGTTGTCGGTCGAGGGCTGTCCAGCTTGCACTCCGGTTGAATTGCGGGCTATCCGCGAGGTCCAGGCCGAGGGGAAGAGGGGCCGATGATGCCGAACCTTTTCACACTCGTTCTGCAGATTGCGGTCATCCTGGCGGTGTGCCGGGTGGTGGGGACGATCTTCCAAGAAATACACCAACCCCGCGTGGTGGGCGAGATGTTCGCCGGCATTATGCTGGGACCGTCTTTGCTGGGGTGGATGGCTCCACAACTTTCGGTATATCTGTTTCCGCCGTCGAGCCTGGGGTTCCTGAACGCGTTGAGCCAGGTGGGTGTGGTGATCTTCATGTTCCTGGTGGGGTTGGGCATCAACCCGAAGGAACTGAAGCACCAGGGCCATGCCGCCGTGCTGACCAGCCACGTCAGCATCACCGCCCCGTTTGTGCTGGCGGCTTTTCTCTCGCTCTACCTGTATCCGAAGCTTTCCGATGACAGCGTGGCATTTACCAGCTTCGCCTTGTTCATGGGAGCGGCGATGAGCATCACCGCGTTCCCCGTGCTGGCGCGCATCCTGACAGAACGGGATTTGCTGCAGAGCCGGCTGGGGACGGTGGCGATTGCCTGTGCGGCCGTGGACGATGTGACCGGCTGGTGCATTCTGGCGTACATCGTGCTGCTCATCCGTAGCGCGCACACTGGGACACCAATATGGCTGACCGTGGGGGGACTGATCGGTTTTGCGCTGATCATGATTTATGGGGTTCGGCGGCTGCTGCGACGCTTTGAAACCATTCACCGGGAGCAGGGCGCACTCAGCGAGAACCTGATGGCATTGATGCTCCTGTTGGTGCTGGGTTCGGCACTCTGCACCGACTGGCTGGGGCTGCATCTGTTATTCGGGGCGTTCCTGATGGGCGCGATCATGCCCAAGGAACAGAAATTTGTGCGCTACGTGCTGGACCGGTTTGAGACCATCACCGTCACCTTGCTGCTGCCCCTGTTCTTTGCCTTCACAGGGTTGCACACGAACATCGGCCTGGTGAAGGGCCAGGAGATGTGGATCTACTGCGCTGTAATCATCGCGGTGGCGACCCTGGGAAAACTGGGCGGTTCCATGCTGGCCTCCTGGCTGACTGGCATGCCGGCGAGAGAAGCCGCTGGGCTGGGCACGCTGATGAACACGCGGGGGCTGATGGAATTGGTGATCCTTAACATTGGTCTGGAGATCAAGGTCATCTCACCTGCGCTGTTCTCCATGATGGTGATCATGGCGCTGTTTACGACGTTCATGACCACACCGGTGCTGGAGTGGATCTGCCCGGACCGGCTGATTCGGGCCGCATCGGAAAGCATGCCGAGGCAGGTTCCAGTGCCACAGTTGGACCTGAAAGCCACCGACGGTTCGGCCGCTTAGGGCCGCCCGACAGGGCTTTCGCCGTGGAAAGTTGCTGGACAAAGTCAGGAAATTGGTATAAAACAACATTCTCTGAAAGGGGCCTTACCATGGAGTGGACCACACCGAAGTTCGAGGAAATTGCACTCAACTGCGAAATCAATTCCTACGCTAGCGCCGCGCTGTAAGCTGTAAGGATGCGCATAGAAATCCTGGGCTCGGCCGCGGGGGGCGGCTTTCCGCAGTGGAATTGCGGCTGCCGGAACTGCCAGTCTCTGCGGGCCGGGACCTTCCCGGGAAAGAGGCGCACCCAAACCCAGGTTGCCGTCAGCAATGACGGACTCTCCTGGTTCCTGCTGAACGCATCCCCTGATCTGCGCCTGCAGATCGAGTCCGCGCCAGTGCTCCATCCTCGGGACGGGGGGCGAAGTTCGCCCATAGCCGGCGTTGTGCTTACCAGCGGCGATCTCGACCAGATTGCAGGTCTGCTGTCACTGCGCGAACTGCAGCGGTTCAGAATATATTGCACGGCTTCGATCCGCCGCGTTCTGCAGGAAAACAACAGTGTGTTTGCCATGCTGAATCGCGTGCCCGATCAGGTGATGTGGACGGAGATCAGGCCGGGAGAAAATTTTTCGTTGCTGACTGTGGCTGGGGAAGAATCGGGACTGAAGTGTGAGCCGTTCTCGCTGGGGAGCCGCTATCCTGCCTATGTTTCGCAACCGGGTTCGGCCGGCCTGTCGCCGCACGAAGCCTCGTTGGGCTTAATGCTGGGAGCGCCCTCGGGGAAGCGGTTGGCTTATCTGCCGGCGGTTCCAGCGGCGGACGATGGGTTGTTGCAGCGCCTGGAGGCTGCTGATCTGCTACTGTTCGACGGCACTTTCTGGAGCGATGATGAACTGATTCTGGTGCAGGGTGCCGGGGCCACGGCGCGTGAAATGGGACACATTCCAGTGGCGTCGGCGGAAGGAAGCTTGCGGAAGCTAGCGGGATTACGGCGTCCGCGCAAGATTTTTCTGCACGTGAACAACACTAATCCCATGCTGGATGAATCCAGCGCCGAGCACCGCGAGGTTCGTGGAGCGGGTTGGGAAGTGGCGGAGGACGGATGGCACTTCGATCTGTGAAACCGACTAAACCACAGAGGACACCGAGGACACAGAGGATCAAGCCGACGGCCGACGCCACTCCGCTCACACCCGAAGAACTGCGGATGCGGCTGCGCCGGGTGGGTGAAGAGCAGTACCACCATCGTCATCCGTTTCATCTGCTGATGCACGAAGGGAAGTTGAGCCGTGGGCAACTACAGGCCTGGGCATTGAACCGCTACTACTACCAGAAGATGATCCCGATCAAAGACGCCATCATTCTCTCGCGTAGTGATGACGCTGATTTTCGCCGGGCGTGGCGTAAACGCGTGGTCGATCACGACGGAGATGCCACGCAAGAAGGCGGGATCGAGCGCTGGATCCGTCTGGCAGAGGCTACCGGGCTGGATCGCGAACGCGTCACCGGCTGCACGGAAATCCTGCCCGGTGTCCGGTATGCGGTGGACGCCTATCTCGATCTGGTTAGGAACCGCACGTTTCTGGAGGCGGTGGCGTCTTCGCTGACGGAGCTTTTTTCGCGGGACTTGATCGCCTTGCGGATGGATCGGCTGCGCCAGCATTACCCGTGGCTTTCGAGTGGGCTCGACTACTTCAAGGCGCGTCTCCACCAGGCGCCGGAGGATGCACGCTTTGCCCTGCAGTGGGTGACGGAGCATGCAGGAACGCGTGCCGAGCAAGAATTGGCTATCGGGGCGCTGCGCGCTAAATGTGACATTCTCTGGGCGCAACTGGACGCGTTGCACTTTGCCTACGTGCAGCCGGGATGGCCGCCGCCGGGCGCGTTTCGTACTGAGGAGGCGTAGTCGTGCCTCGCCCACTGGATTCCAGCCGGCCTCACTTCGCATCCGGTTGCCGTTGGGGTGCTCATGGCGAGAATCCGGTCGTACTTTATCCGGAAGGCATGATCCGGGTGGAAGGGCCCGGCCGGGCCATCCTGGAACTGTGCGATGGCCAGCGTACGGTCGAGGAAATCGCTAAGGTCTTGTCGGAGCGGTACCGCAGCGCTGATCCGGCAAAGATTCGAGAAGACGTGGCTAGCTTCCTCGAAGGCTTGCAGCAGAAGCGCATTGTGGACTACTGATGATTCCCAACCCTTTGGCGCTGATTGCCGAAATTACCCACCGTTGTCCTCTGCACTGCGTTTATTGCTCCAACCCTCTGCAAATGATTTCTGCGAAGTCGGAACTCTCGACCCAGGAGTGGGTCCGGGTTTTTCAGGAAGCCAGCCGCCTCGGGATTCTGCACCTGCATCTGACCGGAGGCGAACCGCTGGCGCGCGCGGACCTGAAAGACCTGGTCGAGGCTGCGCATGAGGCCGGGCTCTATACCAACCTGATTACGTCTGGGATTGGCCTGGGGGAAACACGGCTGGCGGCTCTGGTGGATGCTGGCTTGGATCATGTCCAGTTGAGCTTCCAGGATTCGAAGGAGGAAGCGGCCAACTGGATCGGAGGCGCGAAAGCCCACGCGCACAAAGTGGCGCTGGCGGAAGTGATTCGCAAGTTTCGCGTGGCTTTTACCGTAAATCTAGTTGTGCACCGTCAGAACCTGGATCATCTCGAAGAGATGATTGCATTCGTCGAACAACTACGGCCGGATCGGATGGAAATTGCGCACGCGCAGTATTACGGCTGGGCACTGAAAAATCGCGACACTTTGATCCCAACCCGGCAGCAGCTGGAAAACTGTCTGCGCGTGGTCGGAGCCGCGCAAGAACGGCTTTCGGGGCGCATTCGAATTGATTGTGTTGTTCCCGACTACTACGCGCGTTATCCGAAAGCCTGCATGGGCGGATGGGGCCGGAACTTGATCCTGATTAATCCTTCCGGGCGGGTATTGCCGTGCCATGCCGCGGAAGTCATCCCGGGGATGCAGTTCGACAACGTGCGCGAGCATGCTTTGGACTGGATCTGGAGAGACTCCACGGCCTTTCAGCGGTTCCGTGGGGAAGAGTGGATGCCGGAGCCGTGCCGCAGTTGCGAGCGTCGTAGTGAGGACTTCGGCGGCTGCCGCTGCCAGGCTTTCCTGATTACGGGGGACGCCAGTGCGACCGACCCGGTATGCACGCTGGCACCGACTCACCACTTGATTGAGAGCGTCCAACTGCAAGTCAACTCCGGAGGAGAGAAGCCCGGAGAGGTGGCGTGGTCTTACCGAGGGAACCCGGAATAGAATCGCCGAGCTGCGCTCGGGTTGGACAGCCGAGGGCGGCTGTCCCTACGGGGGTCTTGCATCTCGAAAATGAGAGGGCAGCGGGATGCGGACGGCCGGGTGGACGTCGTCATGGTTTTCACGGTTCGCTCCAAGCAGATGAGTTGGCCCATCTAGCACGCGCAACAAGGCTAGCTGGCCCGCCTCCGCGCAGTTGTCCGCAGGTTGTAAAAAGATTGTCAACAGTAGGGTGATGGACGCCTCGGCGTTAAGAGTGGTAGTAAGCTGGAGTGGCATTCCTGGCTTGGGCTGGGAGGCGGGGCGCATATCATATGATGAGAGAAGAAGCCAGCCGAGGCCTAGCGGTTCAGCACCGAGAGACCCTGCGTGGAGATGTTTTGTACCCAGATCCGGGGGCAGCCACGATGGAACGAATTCTGGTGGTGGAAGATGATCGCGCGGTGCAGAAGGCCCTGAAGCGTCTGTTCGAAGCGGAGGGCTTTGGGGTTGAAATCAGCGCGGACGGGAAATCCGCCTTGCAGGCTTTTCATACGGCGGCTCCGGCGGCGGTTGTACTCGATCTGCGTCTGCCGGCCATGTCGGGCCGGGATGTTTGCCGGGAAATCAAGCAACAGGCGCCGGGACTCCCCATCATTGTTCTGAGCGCGATGAGTGATGTTTCTGACAAGGTGTTGCTGCTGGAACTGGGAGCCGATGATTACGTGACCAAGCCCTTCAGTCCGCGAGAGTTATTGGCCCGGGTGCGGGCCGCCTTGCGGCGTACAGTTCGGGCGGGCACCGACGAGGTGGTGACTTTTGGCGGGATTAGTGTGGACTTCACCAAGATGGACGTCACACGCGACAGCCAGCCCGTGGGCCTTACCGCGCAGGAATTCAAGACGCTGAAATTTTTCGTGCAGAACGCGGAACGAGTAATAGGCCGGGATGAGCTGCTGAATGAAGTCTGGGGGTATCAGAATTATCCTTCCACCCGCACGGTGGACAATCACATCCTGAAGCTGCGGCAGAAGCTGGAGAAGGACCCTTCGAATCCAGTGCATTTCCGGACAGTTCATGGCATGGGTTACAAGTTCGTGCGCTGAGAAAGAATGTGGGGGTGCGGCCGAGTAAGCTACGCAGCACGGGCCAGTCGCCCGTGCCCACACGGCCGGCAGGGGGGGCCGGCTGAGGTACGCGAAAGTGTGTTCTTGGGCCAAGGAGAGTAAGCATGTTGAAACTTCGCATGAGGACCAAGTTTCTGCTCTCCATGCTGCTGATTTCCGCTGGCCTAACCTCCACCAGCCTTCTGTTGGTCCGCCGCAGCGTCCAATCGCAGGTCAAGAAGGGAATACTTGCGGACCTGCATAACTCCGTCAGCACCTTCCAGAATTTCCAGCAAGAACGCGAACTTACCCTCACCCACTCGGCCGAATTGATGGCCGACCTGCCCAACCTGCGGGCGCTGATGACCACGCAGCACGAAGCCACCATCCAGGATGCTTCGAATGCCCTGTGGCAGCTGGCGGGCAGCGACCTGTTCGTGCTGGCGGACCGGACGGGAAGAGTGGTGGCGCTGCACACGGCATCACCAGGGTTCACCCATGACATGGCCCGGGCATCGTTCAGTGCATCCCTGAACGAGGAGGGACCGGGACATTGGTGGTTCGGATCCCGGCACCTCTACGAAGTCTTTCTGAAACCGATCTACTTCGGTCCGGCGGCGGAGAACCGGCTGCTGGGATTCCTGGTCATCGGCTACGAGATCGACGATGGTGTGGCATCCCAGGTAAGCCGGATCGCTGCCAGCCAGGTGGCTTTTTATTACGGCGACACTATCGTAAGCAGCACACTTACGCCTACCCGCGAGGCACAACTGGCGCAACAACACGTGGTTCATTTCAAACCTGGGAGCGCCGAACCGGAAGAAGTTCAACTCGACGAGGAGCGCTTTCTGGGGACCTCCCTGGAGCTGGCGGGGGGCAAGGCGCCCTCGGTGCGTTTGACGGTTCTGAAGTCGTACGATCAGGCGACCTCGTTCCTCGACAGCCTGAACCGCCTGCTGCTGGCCTTGGGACTGGCCGCCGTGGTGGGAGGCAGTGCGCTGGTGTTCCTCATCTCCCACACCTTCACCCGGCCCCTGGGTAATCTCGTGGCCGGCGTCCGAGCCCTGGAACAGGGCGACTTTACCTACAAGCTGGATGCTCGCGGCGGTGACGAAGTCGCGGAGTTGACCGGAGCCTTCAATCGCATGCGCGACAGCTTGCTGAAAACCCAGCAGGAGCTGCTGGAAGCGGAACGACTGGCGACCATTGGGCGCATGGCCAGTTCCATCTCGCATGATTTGCGGCACTCCCTGGCGGCCATTGTGGCCAATGCCGAGTTCCTATGTGAGAGCCGGTTGTCCTCCGAGCAGCGCGAAGAGCTCTATCAGGAAGTTCGGATTGCCGTGAACCAGATGACCGACTTGATCGATTCTCTTCTGGAGTTTTCACGGACGCGGGAGTCGCTGCGGCCGGCGTTTGGAAGCGTTAACGACACGGTCGAGCATGTGGTCCAGGTGATACACTCGCATCCCGAATTCCATCAGGTCCGGATTGTGGTCAGCCAAAAGGGTAACAGCACTGGCTGGTTCGACCCCAAGAAACTGGAGCGCGCTCTCTACAACCTCCTGCTGAACGCCTGCGAGGCCATGACGCCGGACCGGGGACAAATCGAAGTCGAGGTGCGCGAAATTCGGGACGGCGTGGAAGTTCTTGTGGCCGACAATGGCCATGGTATCCCCGAGTCCATTCGCGGCAAACTCTTCGAACCCTTTGTCAGTTATGGCAAGGAGAATGGCACCGGTCTGGGGCTGACCGTGGTGCAGAAAATTATCCAGGATCATGGGGGCGACGTCACAGTGCAGAGGACGTCGGAGGAAGGGACGGTTTTCAAGCTATTGCTCCCACTTACGTCATCCCGTGACGGTGCACCTGAAGACCGTGAGCAGGGGAAGCCGCTGCCGCCCCCACTGGCCCGGACAAAACGGGCCCTATCAGAGTAGGATTTTCGCAAGCAGACCGAGCCCCCGGTCTGTAGTCGTCCCACGGGTTCAAGACAGCAGTAGCATAGGGGTACTTTCCATAGTCTTCTGCGGGAGGCGAATTGTGAAGCATGGGAATGGTTTGCCTGGTTGGATTGGTAAATCCGGCATGACGATGTGGGTTCTGCTGGTTGCGAGTATTTCGCTGTGGGCACAGGAGCCGAACCCGAAGCCACCCAGCGACTCGATGGCGGCCGCGATCAAGGAACTCCAGGAGCAAGTCCAGGAATTGCGCGCGGCAGTTGTAGAAGTGCGTTCGGAAGCCGCCCAGTACCGCGCTGAGACCGCGGAACTGAAGCGGGAACTTCAAGCCACGCGCAGCCAGCTGGCCGCGTCCGGTGCCACGCAGCCAGCGGGCGCGTACGTGGTGTCGCCTGCGAGCAGCGCCAACCCCGACAGCGCCAGCCTGGCTTCCAAGCCGGCGCCCGCAGGGTCATTGGAAGACCGCGTTGCCTCCCTGGAAGAGTCATCGCAACTACTGCACGGCAAGGTGGACGAACAGTACCAGACCAAGGTGGAGAGCGCGTCGAAGTACCGGGTGCGACTTTCCGGCATTGTGCTATTGAACCTTTTCAGCAACCGCGGAGCCACCGACAACCAGGACTTCCCAACGTATGTGACCGCGCCCAATCCCCTGAATCCGAATGGAAGCTTCGGTGCAACCCTGCGGCAGTCTGAAATTGGCCTGGAAGTGTTCGGCCCGCGTGTGGCGGGAGCTAGGACGTCCGGAGAAGTGCAATTGGATTTCTCCGGCGGATTTCCCAACGTCAGCAATGGAGCGAACTTCGGTTTGGTCCGGCTGCGCACCGCGAGCATGCGGATGGATTGGGGTCATACGTCCATCGTAGCCGGGCAGGACAGCTTGTTTCTATCCCCGCTCTCGCCGACTTCGTTTGCCTCACTCGCGGTTCCGGCCTTCGCCTACGCCGGCAACTTGTGGGGCTGGATTCCGCAAGTGCGGGTAGAGCACCGCTTCGAGCTCTCCGAGAGACAAGACATCACCATCCAAGGGGGCATCTTTGACAACCTGACCGGTGACCGGCCCTACGGGCAGCCTGAAAGCGTGCCTCAAGCTGGGGAGAGATCAGGCCAACCGGGGTACGGGATTCGGGTGGCCTGGAAACGAGATATTCTTGGACTGCCGCTAACTCTGGGTACGGCAGGCTACTACAGCCGCCAGGAATGGGGCTTCAATCGCCACGTCGATGGCTGGGCGGGCATGGCGGATTGGGAGATTCCGTTAGCTCCCCGAGTTAGTCTCTCCGGCGAGTTCTATCGTGGATTGGCGGTAGGCGGGTTCGGTGGCGGCATCGGTCGAAGTGTGCTGTTCGGGGGCGATCCGCTCAATCCTTATACTGTGGTGCAGCCCCTCGACTCCATCGGGGGCTGGTCGCAGCTGAAATTCAAGGCCAACGCGAAACTGGAATTCAACGGCGCCTTCGGTCTGGACAACCCGACGGCGGAGGACGTGCGCGGCTATAGCATCGGTCAAGGCTATGTTTCCACGCTGGTGGAGAACCGCAGCGCCTTGGTGAACTTCATTTACCGGCCGCGTTCGAACCTGCTATTTTCCGCGGAGTACCGCCATTTGAGAACGTTTGTGATCGATAGTGACACCCACCAGGCCGAGCAGGTCAATCTGATGATGGGAATTCTTTTTTGAGCATGAAACCATCGAATACTCACTACCGCGGGCTGGCCGCGCTGCTGCTGTGCAGCAGCTTTGCTTGCGCCCAGGTGGCCACGCTGACGGCACGGGTGGCATGGGCGAGCGGCACGAAAGGCCACAAGGCCCATGATGCCGGCAACATTGTCCTCTGGCTCACGCCGGTCGGGACTGCCGCTGAGCCTACGCCACCAGCGCCAGGAGACCCGCCCAAGCCGCGCTTGGTTCAGCGAAACAAGAGCTTCGAACCGCACGTGCTGGTAGTACCGGTGGGGTCCGTGGTGGAGTTTCCCAACCGCGATCCCTTTTTTCACAACGTGTTTTCTCTGTTCGAAGGCAAGCGTTTCGACCTCGGCCTGTATGAAGCCGGGAGCACACGCGACGTGCTTTTCGACAAGCCGGGAATCTCTTACATCTTCTGCAACATTTATCCGGAGATGAGCGCGGTGGTGATTGCTTTGGATACTCCTTACTATGGAATTTCAGACCAGCGGGGAGAGGTGGTGATTCCCAACGTGCCCGTCGGACGCTACGTGCTTCGTACGTGGTACGAAGCGGCGCTGCCTGAAACGCTGAAGGCGCAAACCCGGGAGGTCACGGTTTCACAGAGCAGTTCAACCCTCGGAGTTTTGCGGCTTACGGCAGACAGTATTCCTCAAGGCCACAAGAACAAGTATGGCCGAGACTACGAGCCGCCTGCCCCCGACAGCCCCGCTTATTCGCGTCCGTGAAGCATGGGTCCAGGAAGTTCGGTCGCTGCAAGCGGCTGCCTGATGCCCTTCCGCCGTTTGACTTTACAAAAAAATGACAATTGCGTGAAAACTTTGTGACAACCGGCCGCGCGCACCCTTTTAAGCTCCGAATACTAGGAACGGGTGGCCGCTGCTGGCCCGTTCCAAATGATTGGTCCCGGGACCGTAGTTGTTCAGCATCGATGGTTGTGGGAGCCGGTTGGTGTGCAGCGCTGCTGATCTGCATCAGTTGATCGGCAGCAACGGCGAGGCAGATATTTGGCAGTTGTAAGCGTTCGGTAAACCTCTCTCCTAGAAACATTAGGCCAGCCCTGTGGGGCTGGCCGTTTTTTGTGGCGTGGATCACCACAATGCTTCCCAATGGGCTAGCGTTTCCCTCCGGCTGCCTGATCATGACCGTAGTACTCATAGGCTGACATCGGTTTTTCGCCGCCCTTCTTCCACAGGCGGTTGTCCTCGGAGAGCTTTCCGAGCGCGCGGGCCATCTCTCGAATGTGGATGGCAACTGCACCACAGCAAGCGCCGATGTAGTTGATGCCAATCTCACGGGCGCGGGTGGCATAGTCGGCCATCTCTTTGCGCGTGAGCTGCAACGGATCGAGCGCCAGGGGAAACTCGGGCAAGCTGGTGAAATCCGGCTTGTCCTTCGGCGTACGGTAAGCAACCGGCTGGCAGGCGAGATATCCAGAAACCGCTTTCCGCATTTGTTCCATCGGCCCGAGGATGTGTTCCGGCGGACGCAAGCAGTTGATGCCGACAATGTCCGCGCCCGCGTCGAGCAGCGACTTGGCGGCGTCAGCGGGATTCTTGCCCTCTACAGTCTCGTCTTTGTTTTCGAGGCAGATGGTCACCATCACGGGCAAGCCCGTCTTCCTGGCGCGCTCAACGGCCAGCAAGGCTTCGCCCAGCCAGGAGAAGGTCTCGCCGATGATGAAGTCCACGCCTTCGTCCACCTGGATTGCGAGCTGCTCGTCGAAGGTCTTGCGGACGCGGTCGGCCGCGGCCGGGCTGTCAGGCTCGTACATCCAAGTGAGGCTCAGGTTACCGGCGACTAGACACTTATCTCCCGCGACTTCGCGTGCGATGCGAACCGCGGCACGGTTCAGGTCCTCAAGCCGGTTTTCCAGGCCGACGGTGGCCAGCTTGTCGCGGCTGGCGTAGAAGGTGAGGGCCTGCAGGACGTCAGCGCCGGCCTCACGGAACTCGACATGCAATTCACGCAGGGCCTCGGGATACACCAGAGCGACTTCCGGAGTGAACGGACCGGCGCGTACCCAGCCACGCTTTTCAAGCTCGAGCAGATAGCCGCCGTCTCCGAGGACCAGACCTTCTTTCAGACGTTCGAGAATGCCTTTCTTCTTCATACGTGCTCCTTGGTGAGAGAGACGCAGCAAGCTGCGTCTCTACAGGAAATGTGTTGCAGAGACGTTGCTGGCAACGTCTCTGTTTCCCCTTAGTCGTCCTTGTACTCGTACTCCGCTTTGATCGGCTGGCCTTCCGCGAAGCGGCTGGGCCGGAACGCGCTGATGTCCACCGTTTTGCCCTGGCCATCGAGTACAAGTTCCGCCATGACCACACCGATGGCGGGAGAAATCTTGAAACCCATGCCGGAAAATCCGGCGCACACGTACAGTCCACTGATGTCCGGGACTTCACCGAGGAGCGGGCGGCAATCCGGCGTCATGTCGTAGACTCCGGTTACGCCGCGCATGACTTCCGCGTTCTCCAGCTTGGGGACCCGGTGGCTGGCGCGCTCGATGATCTCTTCCAGCGAGTCGTCGGAAGCACGCTGCGGGAAGTTGTCCGGATCCGCGCCCCGCTTGCCGTAGAAGTCTCCCACCAGAAACTTGTCGTGCGCATCCGAGCGGAAGTAAGTCGCGCTTACAGAATCAATGCAGGCGCAACCGCCGCCCTTCATCCCGGGCGCATTTTTCAGGATCGCGACCTGGTGATACTCGGTTTCAATGGGAAGGTCGTATCCGGCTTGCTGGAATAATGGCCGGGTCCACGGACCGGTAGCGGCGACGACGATGGGCGCATTGATTTTGCCGTGGTCGGTGTTCACTCCGCGGACACAATCGCCCGCCACCAGAAACGACGTAGCCTGCGTACGGGGCAAGTAGGTGACACCCTGATCGCGGGCACGGCTTAGAAAATCGTTAGCCACGCCCGCGCCGTCGCCATAGCCGGATTCGGGCTCGTAAGCGGCCAGCTCGACTTCGTCCACCGACCAGTCAGGCTCCAGTTGCTGGAGTTCTTCGCGGGTGATCAGCTGCACGTTGACTCCGGCCTTGCGCTGCATTTCCACATTCAACTTAAGGCGCTCGGTTTCGTTGGGGTGCACGATGCGCACAAAGCCGGTCTTACGGAAGTCACCGGGCTCACCCACGATCTCGCGCCAGTGTTGGAACATGTGCAAGCTCACCAGGGCCAGTTGCACTTCGGGCGGATAGCTGTAGTGCATGCGGATGAGGGCAGAAGAGCGTCCGCTTCCTCCTCGGCCGACATGATCTTTGTCGATCACTACGATGCGTCCGGCGTTGCGCTGAGCCAACTGAAAAGCAATAGATGTCCCTATGACCCCGGCGCCGAGAATCACGATATCGGCAGTCTTTGGACGCGAGTTGCTGGACTGTGAGTTGCCGGGCTGCGAGTTGCCGTGGCTCATGCGGCAATCTCCTTGAAGCGTCCCTTCCTCCAGTCGCGCAAAACCTGATGAGCCGCGTTGTGGCCGGGTGCCCCCGTGACGCCGCCGCCAGGATGCGCACCCGCTCCACAGAGGTAGAGTCCTGCGACCGGGGTGCGGTACTGCGCCCATCCCGCAACCGGCCGCATGAAGAAGAGCTGTTCGAGGCGTAGGTCGCCGTGGAAAATATTGCCTTCGGTCAATCCATACGTGCGCTCGAGGTCGAGTGGTGTGAGTACCTGGCGGGCGATGATTGTATTGGGTACGTTGGGAGCGTACTCGGCGATCTTCTTAACCACGCGATCCCCGAGCAGTTCACGATTTTCGTCCCATGTGCCCTGGCGCAAGCGGTAAGGCACATACTGCACAAAACAGGTCAGGATGTGCTTGCCTGCGGGCGCCAGCGAGGCATCTGCATTGGACGAAACCACACAGTCGACCCACAACTCTTCCGGTATCTCGCCGAATTTAGCGATGTCGTAGCAGCGCTCGGCGAACTTGAGCGAGGGAACCAGGGTGTAGAACGTCCGCTCCAGCGGAGTGGCACTTGCAGGAGTTCCAATGAAATGCGGCTCTTCGCCGAGCACGATGTTGACCTTGGCGCAGGGGCCGTCCATCTTGATGCCTTGGATAGCCTGGATAAAATCCTGAGGGAGCTCGCTGGCTGGAACCATCTTTAAGAAAGTGCGCTTGGGATCGGCGTTCGAGAGCACCATACGCGCGCGAATCTCAGTGCCATCATGCAACACGACGCCGCGAGCTCTGCCGTTGCGGACGTCAATCTGCGCCACCGGGGCGGAGGTGCGAATTTCAACTCCAAGTTTCCGGCCGGCCGCGGCCAGAGCCTGCGTGATCGAGCCCATCCCTCCCATGACGTGTCCAAAGAAGCCCTGCAATTCATGTTCGCCGCCGCTCAGCAGGTGAAAGAGCAAGCCGATGGCAGTCCCGGGCTGGTACGGTCCGCCATGCTTGCCATACACGTTGTTGGCAAGAAACATCGTTTTGATCTTGTCGGATTCGTAATTGTTGTCTAGAAACTCGCCCAGGCTTCCGGTCAGGAACGAAATCAGCTGCGATATCTCGCTGCTGGAAATGCCGCGAAATCGCTTGCCGACGCGAAACAGATCTGCCCAGCCGCGCATGCTACCGGTGTCAATCTCCGGAGGAGGTTCCAGAAAAAACGGTTGCAGGTAGCGGGCCAGCTTCTTCAATTGATCATCAACCTGAACGAACCTTTCAGCGTCCTTGACGGAGATCCTGGCGAATTCCGCTTTCGCGCGTGCACGATTCACCCACCAGGGCAGTACGTGACCGTCAGGGAAGGGGACCTGGATCGCGGGATCACAAGGAACCATACGCAGGCCGTGTTCACCAAGATTCAAATCTTGGATCACTTCCGGCCGAAGCATGCTGGCGATGTAGGAAGTCGTGGAAACGCGGCAGCCGGGTGCAATTTCCTCAGTGACACAACAGCCTCCGACGATTTCACGGCGCTCCAGCACCAGGGTGGAGAGTCCGGCGCGAGCGAGGTAGGCAGCAGCGGTGAGTCCGTTGTGGCCGGCGCCGACTACGATAGCGTCATAAGTCTTCTGAGAATTCACTGCCCACCGTCATGACCTGCAGTCAATGCTTATCGTCACGGGCAAGATACATTACCGCATGAGCTTGCAAAATAGAATTGAAATCCAGAGTATTTTTCTATAGAGTCTTATGACTTGAGGTCAATGTATGAGTGGGATCGGCAGTAGTTTAGTCTCTCCGCCGCGCTACCGGAACCTGCCGCCACGGCCGCGTTCCGAGGGCAAGCGGGCTCGAATCATCGACGCCGCCATGCGCCACTTTGCCGAGCAGGGCTACCACTCGGCACGAATGGGAGATATCGCTGCGGCTCTCGGCATCGCCAAGGGATCCATCTTCCAGCACTTCGGCAGCAAAGATGGTCTTTTCTTTGAGGTGTACAAGAAAGCGGTGCGTTCGTTTCCGCGTTACCTCGACGTGCCGGCGGAAGTTCGGGACAAGGGATTTTTTGACGTGCTGCGCTACTGGCTGGTGTGCACCGAGCACCTGATTCGTGAGGACTGGATTCCCTATCGCGTCTCACTGCTGGGGAACTACGGAACCGACCTTACTTTGAAGCGTGAGATCAATCGGTTCCTGCTGGCGGAAGATCCCTACGGCACAGTCGCCTTTGTACGCTTCGGTCTGCAGCGTGGGGAGCTGCGCCGCGATCTTGATCAGGAGATGATTGTTTCCATCCTCGATTGGACCATGGAGCGATTTCAGGATGCACTTCTGACCGAGGAATTGGATCCCGGGCTTTTCCGGCGTCAAGGGGATCCGTCGGAGAAAAAAGAAGCGAGAATCGCGCAGTTTCTGGACGTGCTGCGCAGGGCGATCGGGGCGGAACGCAAAGCGTGCCCCCCAGTCCGTGGCTGACCGTCCCAGGGCGAGACGCCCTCGGGACAGCTGGCGGGATGCCGGTGCTACCAAAATAGGATTCAGATGATCACGCAAAAATCAGTGCACGATATTCTCGCGAGTTACGACGACGGCGCTGCGCTGTCGGAGGCATCCACCATTCCCGCGCCCTGGTATGTGGATGCGCGCATCGCGGAGCTGGAGGCCAAGACTGTCTTCAGCCAGAGCTGGCAGCTGGTCGGACGGATTGAGCAAGTGGAGAAGCCGGGCCAGTTTGTGACCGCAACCGTAGCCGGCGAACCGATCGTAGCGGTGCGGGGCAACGACGGTTTGCTGCGCGCCTTCTTCAACGTGTGCTGCCACCACGCCGCGGCGGTGGTGACGGAACCTTGTGGACAGGCTTCAATCCTGCATTGCCCTTACCACGGTTGGAATTACGGCCTGGACGGATCCCTGAAAGGCATGCCGGAATTCGACGGCGTGAAAAACTTCGACCGGAAGCAGAACGGTTTGACGCCGGTGAAAGCGGAGACGTGGGAGAAATTTGTGTTTGTGAACCTCGACCCCAAGGCGGCGCCGCTACAGGATTTTCTTGGCGGGCTGGTGAAGCGTGTGCGACCTCTGGGTGTGAGCAAGCTGAACTACTTTGATAGCCGCACCTACGACATTCATTGTAATTGGAAGGTTTTCGTCGATAACTATCTCGATGGCGGATACCACGTTCCGCATCTACACAAGGGCCTGAGCAGCGTTCTCAACTACAAGGAATACACCATCGAGAATGAAGACCGGTACTGCCTGCAATCGAGCCCCATGGTGGTGTCAGACGAGGACGCGGCCACGGGCGCTACACGCAAGGGCGATCGCGCGTGGTACTTCTGGCATTATCCCAACCTGATGATCAATTGCTACGAAGGTTACATGGACACCAATCTGGTGCTGCCGCTGGATGTGGACCACTGCCGCGTGATCTTCGACTTCTACTTCGGCGATGTGAGTGATGCACGTCGCGAATACAACCAGCAAAGCGTCGCGGTGGGCGCTCGAGTTCAGGATGAAGACCTCGGTATCTGCGAGGCGGTGCAGCGTGGATTGAAATCGCGGGCCTACGGCGCGGGAAGACTTTCAGTGCGTCGCGAGGCGGGTGAGCACCTGTTTCATCGGCTGCTGGCGGCTGATCTGAAGGGTGGACTCGGTCGCGTGGCCGCCGCCGCGGACTAGGTCGTCCTCCGTTTTCCATTCAAGAACGAGGTGAGATGGTGAAGAGAGCTCTTGCATTCCTGCTGGGGTTGTTACTCTCGTGCGCCATGGGTGAGGCGCAGGTAACCGCCATTAAGGCTGGGCGGCTGATTGATCCGGACGGCGGTGTCGTATTGAACGATCAGGTCATTCTCATTCGTGACAACAAAATCGAAGCCGTGGGGAAAGGCCTCACTATTCCTGCGGGAGCGCAGGTCATTGATCTTTCCAAAAAGACAGTGCTTCCCGGCTTGATCGATTGCCACACTCACCTGGCGGACGGAGCCTCGGACAACGGTGATCCGATCTCGCAGCTGAAAAAGACGGCGGCGCAGGTCGCGCTGGAATCCGTTCCCAACGCGCGCAAGATGCTGGAATCGGGGTTTACGACGGTGCGTGACGTGGGAGTATACCGGGCCTTGAATGACATTGCACTGCGCGATGCGATCGCTCGCGGCAACATCGTGGGACCGCGGATGTTTGTGGCCGGTGCCTACATCACGATCACCGGCGGGGCTGGTGCCATGACTGGCTTCGCTCCTGACATCCGGCTCCCGTGGGACTTGCGCTACGGAGAAGCAAACAGTCCGTGGGAGGTGCGGCAAAAGATCCGGCTGCTGGCACACAACGGTGCCGATCACATCAAGGTGCTGTCCACCGGAGCAGTGTTGACCCACGGCAGCAATCCCAAGTCCGAAGAATTCACGCTGGAGGAATTGCGGGCAGCCGTGGATGAGGCCAGCCACTTTGGCCTGCGGGTCGAAGCGCACGCCCATGCCGCCCAGGGTATTAAGAATGCGATCATCGCCGGCGTGGCCTCGATCGAGCACGCGACCCTGATCGATGACGAGGGCATCGCACTGGCGAAGCAGCACGGCACTTATCTCGACATGGACATTTACGACGAAGAGTGCATCCAGGAGGACGGGCGGCGTGGAAAGATGCCCAAGGATTTCTTGCAGCATGATGCTGAATTAGGGCAGATCCAGCGCGACAACTTCCGCAAGGCGGTGAAGGCAGGAGTGAAGATGTCGTTTGGCACCGACGCCGGTGTTTGCCCTTACGATGTGAGCGCCCGGCAGTTTGCATTCATGGTGAAGTATGGAATGACCCCGATGCACGCGATTCAGGCGGCGACCAGTTCAGCAGCCGATCTGTTGGGACATTCGGACGTCATTGGATCGATCAAGCCGGGGAAATATGCCGATGTGATCGCGGTGACGGGTGATCCCTTGCAGGACATTAGCGTGCTGGAGAAAGTCGAGTTTGTCATGAAAGATGGAAGAATATTCAAACAGTGAAACTAGAAACATCTCTGTAGAGACGTAGCTTGCTACGTCTGCCTTTCGCCGGCTGCCGGGCAACGCTGCAAGTCCGAGACGCTGCAAGCACGAGACGTTGCCAGCAACGTCTCTACTGGTGGTCGCGGGGAACGGTTTCCTGCCAGATTTTTTGTTTCACCATCTGCCCATCTTTCAACAACTCCCGCGTGTACTTGTAATAGAAATTCCTCTGATCAGTGGTCACGGAAAGATGTCCGCGCCAGATCAGGGTACGACCCTTCAGCACGAAAATGCTCTCGGCTTCGCCACGAACTGAACTGATCTCAGGGTGAGCATCGTCCACGTCATAGGTCAGATTCTCGTAGTCTGTTTCCTTGCCCCAGGGATAAGTGGTTTCCGATTTGCCCTTCCAATGTACTGTCGCCTTCTGACGGGCCTCGTCCCGCTCCAGCGTCCACTCACCGGGCCACGGATAGCCCACGCTGTGAATGTCGGTGCGTTCGTCAGAGGGTTGAGGCGGCGTAAGAGCTGGTGATGCCGCTCCTGGTATCGGGACAACGGGAAGAACCAGCCGCGAGCCGTTGTTTCCGCCAAGTTCAAGCGATGTGGTCATGGAATAGGGTGTCGGCAGGATCATCGGCCACAGCGCATTCGAAACTGCCAAACGAATGCGGTGACCCTTGGGAAAGACCCACGAGGTCACGTGCATCTCGATATTGAGGGGATAAATCTTCCCCGGTTCGAGGTCGCGCGGTTCACTCATGGATTCCCTTTGCGCCCCATTCAGTCCAGCGCCGGTGATTTGGGTGACCGTACCATCGGGGGCCACATCGGAGAGACGAGCGAACCAATCCGCCAATGGTGCGGTGGCAGACGCCCGGAGCAGAGCGTGCGGCCTTCCCAGGATTGCCATGTCTTCTGGCAGCGGCGCTGAGTCGTACACCAGGCTGAAAGCGTCCACGGGGCGCGGATCGCTGAGCAACTCGCCCCACCAGAAACCGGCTTCAACCCCGATGGACGGAATGTATTTGAGCTGGTGGATGTCCGGATCCGCGGCTGAATCGGACAATGTGTGATTGGGCTGCGCGAAAAAGACCGTGTCGCGCACATCGCGCGGCGGCCAGCCATCTTCGCGACGCCACTCACCGGGGACCTCTGGCAGATTCGGATCGGGCGGCCGCCAGTGCTGCATATAGATCACCAGCTTCGGATCCTGCAGCACTCCAGTATCGCGGCCCTTGAGCCAGTAATCCCACCAGCGGACGGCATCCTCTCTCCATTCAATGCGTGGGCCGAAGTCGGCGTCGTGGGGAAACGAATGGTTCCAGGGGCCCACGATCGCTTTCACCGGCGCTTTGGTCGTTTGCTGGAGCATGTCCGGGACGCTGTCGCGATAGCCGTCCTGCAGCCCGCCGATCAGAAAGCAAGGGACCTTGATTTCACTATAGGGTCGAACCGGGCTGCGCCAGAACGGTCCATCGTGCTGGTGCTTGAGGTAGAGCAAGGACCAGGGTGGCGTCTCGAAGCGTGGGCCCAGAACTTTCTCATCGAGCGTGTACTCGGGTGCGCCGGTCCAGCCCTGCGCCATATCCATGTTCAGTTCGAACTCGTCAATGTGCGCCATGCCATCCATGTAGTGGACGTCGTCGTGAAACAATTCCGCGGTGGCATCGGTGGCGATGATCGCTTTTAGGCCCGGCGGATTGCGCATCGCCATCTGCAGCGCATTGAAGCCACCCCAGGAGATTCCGAACATGCCTACATTCCCGTTCGACCAGGGCTGGTGGGCAAGCCAGGCAATAATCTGTTCACCGTCGACTTGCTCCTGCTGGGAGTATTCGCGCTCCGGGGGAACTCCTTCACTCGCGCCAAAGCCGCGAATATCCACGCGGACACTCACGTAGCCCCGGCGGGCAAAGTAGGCGTGTTTGGGATAGTCGCCGGCGGCGGTCCCGTCATCCTTGCGATACGGCAAGTACTCGAGCAGCGCCGGGAATTTCTCGCCGGGCTTCGCGCCGTCGGGCATGTAGAGAGTAGCGGCGAGGCGCACACCGTCTGTCATGGGAATCCATGCGCGCTCCATGCGAACTCCGTAAGCGGGTGGCGAAGCAGGCTCGACGGAAAATCCGGGCAAAACCGCGGCAACAACCAGTAAGAATAGAAATGCAGGCCGGCTAACCAAAGTTCTGTCCCCCAGAAAATATTTGCGTACATGAACCGCGCTGCTGTCTCCCTGTACCACGGTCACGGCTCATGCCAACGAAACCCGTGCCGCTGTTCTTCCTCGACTTTCTTCAGCAGGGCCAGAGTTCGTGAACGCCTGTAGTTGGCGCACGCGACCACGAGAATGTTAACGAACGCCATGGGTGCAACGTAAGACGCGCCAAAAGAAGGAGTGTCCACCGAGGTCAGAAAACACTCGTGGGCAAATTGACCGATGGGCGAAACCAATGTATCGGTAATGCCCACGCAATAGGTGCCATTCAGGCGCGCCTGGCGCAACCCTTCCACGGTCTGGCGCAGGCCGCGCCGGTAGCTGACCGCGATCACAAGATCTTTCTTGCCCAGGAATCTCACCTTGTGTACGACTTCAGCGGGCGAAGTAGCGCTGGAAACCGGCAGCCACAGCATCATCAAATGATGTTCCAGGAACTTCGCCAGGTTGGCAGCCAGGTCACCCCCCAGAAGCAAAATTCGCTTGGCGGAATACAAGCGGCGTGCCAGGGCAGCCATGCGGTGCGGCTCGAGGCGTTGAGCCACTTCATTCAGGTTCTTGAAATCCTGATCGAGCGAGGCCCGCACTTGGGTAGGGATGCTAAGCTTGTCCGCGCTGCTGGTCTGCATCGTATCCATGGAAGTCGCATGAGCGATGGAGAGTTCGTGGAGATAATGCTGAAACTCCCGGTAGGAGCCAAACTGCATTCCGCGCACGATCCGCACCAGGGTGGCGGGATCGGTTTTCAGTCGCTGTGCCAGGGCGCGAACGCTGAGCAGTACAAACTCCCGGGGGTGCTCCAAGGCGAGCCTGATAGTTTGCTGCCGCTTGGGACTCAGCAGGCTGATGCGAGCCGACAGGCTCAGCGCAGGAGCCGGGTGTGGGTTCACTTTTCGCCGCGTTTTCATGGGCACATGAGCATGTTTGAAGCCGGGGCTCTTGTCAACACTTTTGCATGACGCATTTTGTTGACGTTTGTTTCTCTTTGTTTCAGCTGAAGCGGGCTACCGGGCAGTCGCGATTGGCGGCCTGCTCATGTCTCGAAGGGCTTCTCCAGCGATGGGCTCTGCGGCGTGAGCAACTCCGCGCCGTTTTCGGTGATATGCATGTCATCTTCGAGCCGCACCCCGAACTCGCCGCGGATGTAAACCCCGGGCTCATCACTGAAGGTCATGTTCGCCGCGAGCGGCGTGGTGTTGCCACGCACCAGGTAGGGCCACTCGTGACCGTCCATGCCCATACCATGACCCACGCGGTGGGTGAAAAACTTGTAGTCCGGCCCGTACCCTGCGTCGGCGATCACTTTACGTGCGGCAGCGTCCACGGCCTGGCACTCCAGGCCCGGGCGCGCCGTTTTCAGCGCTGTACTCTGGGCCAGGTGGACAATGTCAAACACCTGCTTCATCTTGTCGGACGGTTTGCCCAACACGAATGTGCGCGTGATGTCGGAACTGTAGCCTTCCACCTTGCAGCCCCCATCCATCAACACGATGGTGCTTTCGCGGATTACTTGCGGAGTAATGGAGCCATGCGGGAAGGCGGAATACTCCCCCACCTGCACGTCGGCGCTTCCGGAGAAACCCAGCTGAGTGTGCGCAGCTTCGATCAAGTTCTCGAGTTGCGGCTGGGTCATGCCCTCCTTCACCGCCCGGTACGCAGCTTCGTAAGCCGCCAGCGTGACCTGGCTCGCCAGGCGCATCAGCTCGATTTCATGTTCGCTCTTCACCATGCGGCAGCCGGCCGTGACGGGGGTGCCGCTGCTGATCTTTACTTGTGGCGCGGCCTTTCCGACTCCTTCGTTAAAAACAAAGCGCACGGTCTCTTCCAAACCCAGATTTCCGCCAGCGATCCCGCGGTCTTCCAATCCCTGCGCCACGCGCTGATAAGGACTGTCATCTTCCTGCCAAATCCGAACGTCCGCGTGTTCACCTTCTGACGCCTGGGTGATCTGTTCACGTGCCCGCCCTTCTTCAAAAGCGGGGCAGACGTAGAAAGCTGCTCCCTTGGCCGGTAACACCATCGCGAACAGCCGTTCACCACCCCACCAGCGGATTCCGGCGAAATAGGTGAGCGAAGTGCCCTCCATCAGCAGAATAGCGTCGAGATTGTTGGCCGCCATCAGTCGCCGCGCCTTCTCCTGGCGCTCATGCCGTTCCTCGCGCGTAATGGGCTTGGCCTGATCTTTCATGGATTTCAGGCCGGCGATGGACGGCGGCAGCGGCGGATGAGCTTCCTCAGCGTGCATCGAGCGCGCCGCAAGTGTCGCGCCCGCAGCAACCGTGCCTGCCTGAAGAAAGCGGCGTCGAGAGACCATGGACCCTCCGGTGAGACTGGCCATTATAAAGGTGTTTCGATGGCCAAATGCCAATTTCCAATTGCCGATTGAAAAAGTGGCCGGGTTACTTTCTATTTGGCAATCGGCAATTGAAAATTGAAAATGAAGTCTAGACATGCGCCCGGGATTCCAATGTGCCGGCTGCGGCGAGTGGAACGACACCACGGTGGATGAGTCCGCCGGGCACAACCAGTCCTACGTGGAGGACTGCCAGGTCTGCTGCAGACCTAACCTCCTGCGTGTTTCCTATGATCCCGAGACGGAAGAGTTTATGATCGCGGCGGAGTTGGAATAAGAAATAATACGCGACGTTATGGTAATTAGCCGGAGCCAGACAACAGAAGCCCACTTCTCGTAGAAAGGATGCACTCAATGGCCACTAGCTACAGTTCTCCAGGACGGACGGTTGCCCACAATATGGTGACTACCCAGTTCGAGCTCGACGGATTTCGCGTGGTCCGGACCCTGGGAGTTGTGCGCGGCATCGTGGTGCGCTCGCGTTCAATCTTCGGCACGATTGGGGCGGGCCTGCAGACGATCCTGGGCGGCAACATCACCCTGCTCACCAATTTGTGCGAGAAGACCCGCGCCGAAGCCTTTGACCTCATGCTCCAGCATGCCGCCGAACTCGGCGGTAACGCCGTGGTCGGCGCCCGCTACGACGCCACTGAGGTCATGCAGGGCGTCACCGAAGTGCTGGCCTACGGCACGGCGATCGTGGTCGAGCCGGCAAAGTGAGACTTGTGGGTAGGTCTTGTGTGGGGGCGGTCTCTGACCCGCCCTTGCCGCGACGGTTTCTGTCGCGGCTGCCTGGTGCCGCAGCGCGGCACAGGTCAAAAGTCCCTGCCCACACTTTGTGCCATCAGTCCTTGTACAGCCATCCGGCGACCAGCGTTGCCAGAATCGCTCCCACCCACATCTCCAACATCCAGCCGAGAGGGAAGACACGGTCGAACGGCGCCCAGCTCGCGGTGCGGAAGTTGCTCGGGAAGCCGGCGGCAAACCCCACCAGAACCCCGATCTTGAGCGCGCTCTTCGGGCCGGCACCGAGCGTTGCCCGCGACCATGCGTAAAGGTGCGCCACGACAATGGCCAGAATGAACAGCATCACGATCCACTGAACTTCAAAAGCGGGATAGCGCGGTTCCTTCAGGAACTGGCCAGAATTCTGGGCTTCCTGATAGCGCGCCATTCCGATGACGAAGAAGCTGATCACGAAGCTCCAGATCACCCAGACCACGCCTCCAGCCAAACCTCCGAGAAATACACGGCCCCGGTTCACGCCCATGGACCACCTCCAAAGTGAGACCTTTTCTAACGCGAGTCGAAGACGACGGCGGGAGTGTACCACCAAACCGCAGGTTGCGGAGAGCGCATAGGACAGCGTCTACCCGAGCAGCTCCCCCAGTGCCTTCTGCCGGTATTCGAACGTCTGCCGCAACTGGCGGCTGACGAAAAGCTTTTCTGCGAGAGCGCCCAGGAAACCAAAGCCGATCTCGTACTCGATCACATCATGCACCATCGTTCCTTCGACACCGTTGCGCCTTTGGCGGCTGAACTCATGGCGATGTTGGAAGCGCTTGAACGGTCCCTTCTTCTGCACGTCGGCGAAATGGTGGTTCCATTCGAATTCGGTAATCAGGGCAATCCATCCGGCGCGGAAGGGAAGAAAGGGAAAAATGCGGAAGGAGGTCACGATCTCTGATCCCGCGCCCGCAAGGGGCGGGCGATCGGTGACTGTGGCTTCGTCGGTCAGAACACCTGGAGGCGCCACCAACTTGACCCGCAGCAGTTCGGTCCCCGTCTTCGGAGGCATAATCTGCGGCAGGTTGCCGGGATTGGCGAAGAAGAGAAATATCCGTTCCATGGGAACTGGCACCCACTGCTCGAACTGAGCGTGATAAACCATCAGAACCAGCCCCACTCTATGGCAACCGGGCACCGTGTGCAATGAGACAGTGGACGGCAGAGCCGGATCGCGATAGATTGTCCATCCCCTATGTCTCGAAAAATTCTCCAATTTACAGTCCTATTTTTCTTCCTGGGCGCGATCTTCTTACCCGCCGCGGCGCAGGCTTCCTCGTATAAATACTTCCGTTTGGGTGAGAAGACGGACAGCCAGGCAACTCCAGTTGCAGGAACCGCCATGATGGGCGGTGGTGAGGATCTCGATGAAGCCTTTCGCTGGTTATGCCAGAAGGCGAACGGCGGTGATTTCCTGGTGCTGCGGGCCCGCGGCGATGATGCCTACAATCCCTATGTAAACGGGCTGTGCAAGCTGAATTCGGTGGCCACGCTGATCATTCCCAAACGCAAAGCAGCTCTGGATCCGGCGCCCGGCTCCGGTTGGTATCGGCCGGGGTGGAACCCAGCAGCAAGTGCAGTACATTTATCCCGCGTCTTCCAATTCCCAGTGTGCCGCTCACGCTTCTGCGGGGCAGCTAGATTACTGGGGCTGTTTCGTCGCGGGGAACTCAGTGATTACACCGCCCGAACAGGGACAATTCGGTAACATGGGGCGGAACATCTTCCGCGGCCCTGCTTTCGCCAACTGGGACATGTCGGTCACCAAGCGCTGGAGACTCAACGAGCGCATGAACCTGCAACTGCGCGGGGAGTTCTTCAACATCCTGAACCATACCAACTTTGACTTGTTCACCATGAGCACGGATCTTTCTGATCCCGTGTATGCGATCAACGACCTGGCAGTGGCCAAGGCCACTCCAGACGTGGGTGTGGCCAATCCGGTGGTCGGCTCCGGTGGCTCACGGCATATTCAGTTGGGCGTGAAGTTGATCTGGTAGTAAGTTGAGCGGCTGCTGGCCGCCGGGCTGCAGACACGGTGATCGCGCCCGCTGCCGGGCGATCCAGTAACGCAGAATGCCGGACCGGTGCTTAATTGTGCGGCGTCTCCGTCTTCGGATTCGCCGTGCTGGAATCAGCCGGCTTCCCCACAATGTCGCCGATCACGTCCCCCGACACAATCATATCTACGCGTCGATTCAGTTTTCGGCCGGCCGCGGTGCTGTTGTCGCCGATCGGATCCGTCACGCCCAAACCGCGGGCGATCACGCTGTTGATCGGCACGCCTGCGTCCACCAGGTAATCGCGCACCGACCCGGCCCGTTTCTCCGAGAGACGCTGGTTGAATTCTTCGCCGCCCGTACTGTCGGTGTGGCCTTCGACTTCGAGTCGCAGGTCAGGATAGGCAAGCACGATCCCGGAGATTCTCGCCAGCCGTTCCCGGGCCGCGGGCTTCAGCGTGTACTGTCCGCTGTCGAAGAGCACGTCTGGCATGCTGACGACCAGACCGCGGTCCGTGTCCCTGGTCTCTAATACCTGATTGAGTTGCCTGAGCAGGCGGGCCCGCATTTCTTCCTTCTGGCGGATGGCTTCCTGCTTCTGCCGTTCGGCCTCTACCGCCGCCAGACGAGACTTCTCGGCCTCGGCTTGTGCTTTCTGCTGCTCCGCCACGGCTGCCGCCTGCTGCCGCTCGGCTTCGGCCTGGGCCTTTTCCGCGGTTAGCTGATCGATTTCTGCTTGTGCACGTCTGCGCGCGTCTTCTTCGGCTTGGGCCTTGGCCCGCGCTTCCGCTTCGGCGGAAGCTTTGGCTTCGGCCTCGGCTTTCTCCTGCGCCTCCTGCATGGCTCGTTTTTCAGCGGCGACGCGGTCTGCCTCTTTCTGCTTCAAAGTCAGCACGCGCGCATCTTCGGCCATCTGGGTAGCGCCACGAGCCGCCGTTCCGATAGGGGTTCTGCCTTGCTTGCGTTTCAGATAGTCTTCCGCCCGCGCCAGCATGTCGTCAGCCTTGCTGATGCTGCCGCCTGCATACTGCTGGGCCCCGGCCGCCTTCGCGATCGCGACCGCATTGCGCGCTTCCAGCAGGTCTAGCGGCGTCTTGGGATCAGCTTTCGCGGAAGGGAGTTGGTCGGCGGGCACATCGATGGTGTATTCCTGACCTTCCAGCATTTCAAACTTGGCGTCGATGGCCTCTTCGAATCCTTTGGTCTCCTGACGAATAATATTTTCCGCGACCACCAGCTCACTCGGCCGGGTCACGGCAAAATAAGGCTCCGCTGTTACCACCAGCCCGAACGCCTGCAGATCGGAGGTCACGCTGATCTTGCTCTTGCCGTCGTTGCCGGGCACGACTTCACCTAGATTGACCGAACGTCCTTCCGGCGTGACCGCCCACAGCACGTACGTGAGATACTGCCCGCCAAACTTAGTCGCCGGCTGCATGCGCGACAGCTCAGCGTCAATCTGCAGGCGACCCTCTTTGCCTTCCACCTTGGCCTTGCCGCCGGCCTCCGGCAGGAGACTCGTTCCCTTGAAATCCACCATGGTCGAGCCGCCGCGATGGCGATAGTTGACCGCCTTCGTGGTGCGCGCAATCACCTTGACGCGGAACACCGGCGTTTGGTCCATGGGCTCGACGGGGGTAGCCTCTTGAGCCAAGGCGAGGGCAGCCAGCAAGGTCACACACGTTGGGGCGAGAATTTTCTTCATGAAGGCGTCCTCCCTAAACTCCGGCTTCTCGGAGGTTGGTTGCAAAACCAATCTCGCGCGAAATTCAATGCTTCCACGGGTACACCTCGGACGGGAAGTGTCTCAACAGCTACCGGGCCGGCTAGGGCGAGGCAGATTTCCACAGGATTTCGCAGGATTCGGGCTGCGCCGAGCCGCTCGATTCACGCTTTTCGGAGCATGGAACCACAGGTCTAAACCCAACCTATTGTGGTCACCTAGTCAGTTAGCTACAACTTCTCGCGCTTTCCCAAACCCGACGCACTTCCGTGCATGGACCCATAACTTTCTTATTGACAACAAACAGCTTAGGCGTAAGATGTGGACAAAAGTGGTAAGAAGTGGTGGTGAGAGTGGTGATCGTGGGCAGCAGTGAAACAGAGAGAGGCGCCAGTGGATTGTGCAGCTGACAGCCCCAAAAACAGCCCTAAAGAACCAGAAACGACCGCCATTTTGACCGCTTTGACCTCCCTCGCTGTGGCAGTGCTAGTTGTCAAGAGATTTCCAGCCCCCTTAAGGGGCAAAGCACATGTTTCGCGGCAACCACCCAACTCGCGTCGACGAAAAAGGACGGCTCAAGGTCCCTGCGGAATTCAAGCGCGTGATCGACGAGAAGTACAGCTCGCAATTTTACATCACCAGCCTGGATGGGAAGGTTGCTCAAGTGTATCCCTTCGAGGAGTGGGAACGGATCGAGCAGAAGCTGGCATCGCTCTCCACCTTCAATCCTACGAAGAAGAAGTTCTTGGACCGGGTGAACTACTACGGGCAGGCGGTCGAGATGGACGGCCAGGGGCGGCTGCTGATGCCGCAACTGCTCCGCGATGCAGCGCAGATCAAGGGCGAAGTCGCGGTGCTGGGCAACCTGACCTACCTGATAGTGCGGAACCTGGAGGCTTTGCGTAGAGAGATCGAGGAGCAAGCGTTCACACCAGAGGATGAGAAGACGCTCGACGATCTGGGCATCTAGTGGGCGAGGACATAACAGACACCCCTCAGGGGGTTGGGCGTGGCAGCGGTCACGTTCCCGTTCTTTTAAAAGAAGCGATCGACTTTTTAGCTATCAGACGTGGCGGGACCTATATCGACGCTACCGTGGGCCTGGGCGGGCACAGTTACGAAATCGCAAAACGCCTCGGCGCCGCGGGACATTTGATCGGGCTCGATAAAGATCCTGTTGCGCTGGAAGTCGCGCGCGCAAGGTTGGGCGTTGGTCGTTCATCGTTGGTCGTTGGCGAAGGCCAACAGCCGATGTTGACAGACTGGCCGACGGTCGAACTCAGGCATGG
>JBGQBN010000072.1:0-16978 GCA_041494805.1 Terriglobia bacterium
CTTGATCTCGGCCACGAGCTCCTCGGGCATCGGGAACACCGACGCGATCGCGAGCTTGATCGCCTCCGATGTGCGCTCGCCGAGAAGGAGCGAGTACTCCTTCTTCACGTGCTGGATGATCGCTTCGTCGAGCTCGTCGCCGCCGATCCGGATGCTGGTCGAGGTGACGATGCCGCCGAGCGAGATGACCGCGACCTCGGTGGTGCCACCGCCGATGTCGACGACCATGTTGCCGCTGGGCTCGGTAATCGGCAGCCCCGCGCCAATGGCCGCCACCATGGCCTGTTCCACCAGGTGTACCTCGCTGGCTTTGGCGCGATAAGCCGAGTCCATGACCGCGCGCTTTTCCACTTGGGTGATTTCCGAAGGCACTCCGATCACGATGCGGGGATGCACCAGCATCTTGCGGTTGTGCGCCTTCTGGATGAAATAATTCAGCATCTTCTCGGTGACTTTGAAGTCCGCGATCACGCCATCTTTCATGGGCTTGATGGCGACGATGTTGCCCGGAGTTCGGCCCAGCATTTCCTTGGCCTCTTTGCCCACGGCCTCGACTTCGCCCGTGTTCTTGTTGATGGCCACAATGGAAGGCTCGTTCACCACGATGCCCTTGCCGCGCGCATACACCAGCGTGTTGGCTGTGCCCAGGTCGATCGCGAGGTCGCTGGAAAAAACGCTGAACAACGATCTCAGGTTGTGCCAGCGCGAGGCGCTGGAATGAAAGCCGTTGGATGACATACGCGAACTTTTCTCTCTGGTCCCTAGGTCGAGGACTCGGTCATTCCGGGCTATGCCCCGTTACTCTTGTCCGTAGCTGGTGGGGGCCGGTCTTTAATTCTATGGGATATCCCCGGTCCCTACCGTACACCAAAGTTCTTGCACCTCAGGGAGAAAACCGTCCTCCCCTACTGGATCACTACTTTCTTCTGCAGCGTATTGACCCCGCCTTGCGCGTTTTGCGCTGTGATCGTAATCACGCTCTCCCCTGGTGCCAAGGGAGGCGTGAAGTAATGAAAGCTGCCATCGCTGCCCACCACCGGCACTTCCCGTCCATTGACCATCACCCGGGCTCCCACCTCGGTTTTCCCGGTTAACTCGATGACGTGTCCATGTTGCACAAACGGCTCCAGTTCCAGGTCGATCGCGGTCGTGTCCTTGCCCTTGGGGATGATGGTAAACCGGTTCTTTTCGCTCTCTACCGATTCTTTGCTTTGCGCATCATAGGACTGGACCAGCCAGTAGTACGCCCCCTTGTCCAGCCCCGTGACCAATACGTCCGCCGTGTCCACCTTGCGGTCGACAATGGTCGAGGAAAAGTAGGGGTTGCGCGAAATGCGCAGGCGATACCCGACCGCGTTGGCCATCACCGTCCAGGAAAACTCTATCGGCTTGGGATCTCCCTGCACGAAAATCGGCATCATGTTGGCCGGGGAAATCGGCGTTGGCGGCCCGATCTCCTTCAACTTGGCCATGCGCGGCGACTCCGACTGGAAGGCGACCTTTTCCCAATCGGCCAGGTGAACGACCTCGCCATTGCGCGTGATCTCGCCCGTTCCCTTCTTCAGCAAGATCTCGTGCTGGTCGGCCTTGGGGTCGTTGTGCACCATGGCCGCGCTGTCCGGCGCAAGGGAAGCGGTGGCGCCCGCCACAATGACCTGCGACTTGGAACCTTGCACGTAGGTGGCGGTAGTCAGATCTACCGTTCCTGTGCTTACGGCCACGGCCACATTGGTCTGCTGCTGCTCGTTGGCCGAGTTTTCCTCGATCACGATCAGGGAATCCTGCTTCACCGTGTAGTTGGTCCCATCATTGAAAACGATCTTGGCCATGCCTTCCGAGCCGGTCTGCACCACGTCACCCTTTTCCAGCGGCACGTTGTAGTCGGCGGTCACCCAACTGTTGCTGTTCGACTTCTTTACCCGCACCGTGCCGTCCAGGGCCGTAATATGGGCCTGCTGGGAGTTCATGGTGCCGGACTTGGCGGGACCCCCCGCCGCTCCGGCAACCCTCTCCAACAGGTTGCTGGCCAAGCTGTTAGCCGTCCGAATGCCGTTCTCGGTGAACTGCGGAAACGCGAACCGCAGGCCCACAAAAAAGACCAGCATGATCGCCAATACCGCCAGCGCCACGCTGCGGTAGGTTACCGTCTTCCACGCAATGTGGATTCCCGGCTTGCGATTCGAGGACACTAAGGCCACTGGGACCCAGCCAAACTTAGAGAATATGGGGTAATTTGAACACTATCACAAGCTTAACTGGGCGAAAACAGGTAATCCACTTGGGTCACAGAACCCGTGGTGCATGTCCGGCGGTGCTATAGGCCGGCACTGGGGACCGCTCCCCGCATGGAGCATGGCTCACCCAACGGCAGCAGATGCTTTTGTGGCGGCAAAACCCTGGCTGCTTGCCGCAAGAGAAAAAGAGAAAGTCGCACCCTTCTCCACTTCACCGTCCGCCCAGATACGTCCGCCGTGTTTTCGGATAATGCGTTGGACCGTGGCGAGTCCTATCCCTGTCCCTTCAAAGTCCTCCGTGCGGTGGAGGCGCTGGAAGGCGCCGAAGAGCTTGCTGGCATATTGCTGATTAAAGCCGGCGCCGTTATCGCGAATGAAGATTACGGGTGCGCCGTCCGTGGCGACATGGCCGACTTGGATGACAGTAAACTCGCGGCGCCGCGTATATTTGACCGCATTCGACAGCAGGTTGGCGAACACTTGTTTCATCAATCCTGGGTCGCAATCTATGACAGGCAACTCTCCGATGCGCCACTCGATTTGACGGCCCTCCAATTCCGGCTGGATGTCTTGGAGCGCAGACTGCAACAGGGAATTCAGGTCCGTTTGTTGCCAGACGAGTTCCTGACGCCCGACCTTCCCCAGCTTCAACAAGTCGTCGACCAGCATACCCATGTTCTCTACCCCGCTCAGGATTCGTCGCAAATGGCCCTGGGCGGCGGCATCCAACGTCGTGCCGTATTCTTCTTCCAGCAGCCTGGCGAAGCCCCCGATGTGACGCAGCGGGGCGCGGAGGTCGTGGGAAACGGAATAGGAAAAAGCTTCCAGCTCCAGGTTCACGGCGTTGAGCTGTGCGGTGCGCTCCTGTACCCGTTGCTCCAAGTTGTCGCGGGTTTCTCGCAAGGCCGTGTCACGCTCTTCAATCTGCGCCAGCATTTCATTGAAAGTCCCGATCAGGATCGCCAACTCGTCGCGGTTGCCGGTGGTGGGCGCCCGGACCGAGTAGACTTTATCCCGGGAAACAATGCGAGCGGTCTCCGCCAGCTGCACGATGGGATCGGCGATGGCCCGCCGGATGATCGATGACGTTAACAGGGCCACCACCAGGGACGTTAACAATACGGCCACGACGATTATGACGTACTGCTTCAGGCGGTCGATCGACTCCTGGAGGTCCGATTGGATGTAGACGGTGCCAGCCGGCTTTCCCTGGAAGACGATCGAGCGCAGCACCACCATCTGACCATCCCGTAAGCGAAGCTGTGTTCTTGCCGTCAGAATTGGAGGCAGTTGCAAGGCTCCGCTCCCGCGATGGCGCCAATACGCGGCGAACGGTCGACCGTCCGGCGTGTAGATACCCGCCGAAATGATGTTGGGAGAGTTATGCAACGCCGACAACGTTTTCTCAGCTGACTGAGGGTCGTTGAACAACAGCGCGGAGACGCTGTTGGAACCAACAATTTGGGCTTGGATCGAAAGACTACGGATCATGCTCTCCCGGAAAGTGATCAGGTCGTATGCAACAAATGCCGCGCAGGCCAACAGCAGGGCCACGCCACTTGCCAGCAGGTTCATCCAGGTCAGTTTCCTGGAAATCGAATAGTCGCGCACTCTGAGCATGGTCGATCCGTCTCCAACCTAGGGACTTCTTCTCACCTGGACCGCTAACTTGAGCAGTTCAGAACTCAGAGTTAGACCGGCGTGGTCGGCTGGCGTTAAGTTCACCTCGAAACGCACCCGGTTACCGTCCAAAACGAACTGGACCATGCCACCGCGGCGCGAAAATTGGGGCAGATCACTGACGGTTAGGACACTGGTGTCATCCAGCGCCGCCAGGACCTGTTTCAGTTGGCTGTCCTCCGAAGAACTTATGAACAGAATTCGGCAATTCACCGCGTCCCGCGGTCTCGGGATTCGCTTGACGGCCACGTTCTTGCCGGCAATGGTCTCACCGGCTAGGGCTGCATCGAGAGCCGAGCCGAACGGATCCTGCCCGAGCACACAAATGGTGAAGGAGTCGCCGTTGTCCGCCCTGGCCTTAGCTGGCCATTCGACAAATCCGCCAAAGTTGTAGAGATAAGCCGCCTTGACGTCGTAGTCGGTGGGTTTTGAACCCTGTGCCCACAGGCTCGGAACCACAACCAGCGCCCACGCGAGTGCCACAGCCGTGAGCCAGGGTCGAGGACTATGAGCACGCCGAGCCCAATGACCTTGCGGAATGCACCGGAGAAATTCTGTGCCGCGAACAGGCCTCATGAATGTCAATTTGCGTCGCGTCGCCACGTTATTTGTGCGTAGATACTTCGCTTGATCCCGACCAATGGTCCAGCGTCGCCTCCGAACTCGGTGTGTTGGGGCTGGAGCAAGCTCGCTCCCACAACAGAAAATTCGAGCTCTCGAGTGGTATGCCAAGCCAGGCGTACGTCCGCGGTGCTGAAACTCTTTACCAATTGGGCGGGCAGGGCGCTGACGTAACGATAAGTCTGGTCAAACTCCAGTTTCTTTGGCAGATTCACGAAAGACTGAATCACCACCTGGTGCCGTGGGCTCGATCCCTCATAGTTGGGGACACTGGTGGGGTCATTGCTCCCCGGCCCATTTTCCATGTGCATCTCCAGGTGCGAATAGGAGGTTTTCAGTTCCCACCAACTCGTCGGCTTCCAATCGGGCGTCACTTCGAATCCTTTCGTGGTGCCTCGGATTCCGTTACTGGTAAGCAGCGGAAGAATCGCATGCACCGGCAGTGGCGACGCTTCCAGAAATGGCGAGCCCACTTGAAAGCTATAGAGGTCGTTGTAGTCGTTGTAAAACACCGCAACATCCAGATAGAAGTGGGAACTACCAGGGTCCGGTACCCGGCTTCATAGGCGATCAATTCTTCGGAACGGAACTGGCGGTTGCCGCCGGCGCGTAAATAAATGGGCAGCGGCGTCACCGTCGCGAAAAAGTTAATCTGAATGTCCTCGTCGAGACGAGACGGAGTTCGGACCGCCCGGGTGACGGAGCCCCAGAAGGATTGTCGTGGGGTGCGGTTCCACAACAGACGCGCGCTCGGCTGCACTTCGAAGCCGGTGTAGTTGTTATGTTCGAGCTTCGATCCCAAGGTCAGCGAAAGTCGGCGGTGAAAGAAGGGAATCTCATCCTGCACGAAGCCGCTGTAGATCTGGTCCGTCATGTGGTGCGGCAGGAAGTCGATCGTCGGGACCAGTTGCACAACATTCGACGGACTCACCCGCGCCCCCAGCCCCCAGAGGAAGTTTTGCTGCCCCGGCAGGGTCAAATGATGGAGGAAGTCGACGTCGAAGGTATTGCGAGTCTCTCCGAATTCAGGCTCGAAATGGTTCGTGCGGTCAAAGTAAGCCTGAACCTGGAAGTCCGATCGCTCGTTCAGCACGCGCTTCCAGCGGCCCAGCAAGTTCCCGCCCGTCAACTCCGCGTTGCCATCAACCGTAACTTGGGAGGGAGGCGAATACAGTGCGTACTGGGTCGTTTCCCCGGCAATCTCACGATAGATGTCGCCTTGAGACGTGAAGGTATCGCGTGCGCCCAGATCCCGGTCCGCCCGGAACCCGGCTTGGCCCATTCGCCAATCATCGAAATTCCTGCCATCCGAGTGAAACGCGGGACTGCGGGTGAAGCCCATGCCGTACACACGATAGTTGAAGCCCCGGTCGTTCCCGCCTCCATAGCGGAAGGCGCCGGTACCCTGGTCAACATTGCCGCCTCCCACGGACACCATCGACCCGTGGGTATCTTTGGCGCTCTTGGTGATGATATTGATGACCCCGTTAACGGCATTGGCTCCCCAAATGGTGCCTCCGGGTCCCCGGATCACCTCAATGCGCTCAATGTCCTCGAGCGGGGTAGCCTGGACTTGCCAATACACACCCGCGAAGAGCGGCGTGTAAACGCTGCGTCCGTCGATCAGTACGAGCAGTTTGCTGGCTAAGACCGCTCCAAACCCGCGAATGCCAACGGACCAGTGATCGGAGTCGAGTCTAGCCACCTCAACCCCCGGTGCCAATCGCAGGATTTCTGGGATGCTGGTGGCGCCGGACCGGCGTATGTCCTCCTGCGTAATGACGTAGATCGCCGCTGCCGTTCGCCAAACCTGCGCCGGTTCTTTTGAGGCCGTTGTAACTTCAGTGTTTCCCAGTTGTTCGAGGCTCAGGTGAGTGAGACGTCCCGTAGCCGCTTGGTCTGCCTGCGGAGTATCCGCCCGGCTTTCCCCGACCAGCCCACTGACCCCCAGCAAACAGAACAGGATCTCTCGCAGTGCACGGTGGCGAATCAAACCCGTGACCGAGCGCCAGAATGCCACTGGCTCGCTCGTGCTGTCTGGTTGGCCGGGGGTTCGGACAAGAGCGGAACAAGGTGGCTTGTTCATAGGCAATCTCATGATCGTGCGTGAGTTCGTCTCAACAGCGTTCGGTCGGGAGACCGGACCCAAATGGCAATACCTTATGGTTCGATCTGGCCTCGTACAAGACCCTTTGGTCTTTCCATCGGCAAAAGAGCATCATTGCTTTAGCCGAGCCCCGGACCGACTACTCTGTCTCGCCTCACTTGCCGCGCCTTAAGCCGGGCTGTAGCATGAATAGTTCCCAGGATTCTTAGGAGGCCTCATGGCAACCGATACTCTGGCCACGCCGGTCATGCTCGGAAGCAGCACCAAAACCAAGGTTTATAAGAACTTCATAAATGGCGAGTGGGTCGAGTCCTCGACTGGGGAAACCTTCGAAAACCGTAACCCCGCCGACACCCGCGACGTAGTCGGCATCTTCCAGAAATCCGCCAAGCCCGACGTGGACGCCGCCATTGACGCGGCCAAGCGGGCCTTCGCCAAGTGGCGTCTGGTGCCCGCTCCCCGCCGCGCCGAAATCGTTTTCCGCGCCGCCGAGATGCTGATGGAGCGCAAGGAACAATGCGCCCGCGACATGACCCGCGAGATGGGCAAAATCCTAAAAGAAACCCGGGGCGACGTGCAGGAGGCCATCGACACTGCTTACTATTTTGCCGGAGAAGGCCGCCGCATGTTCGGTCCCACCACGCCTTCCGAACTGCCCAACAAGTTCGCCATGGCCGTGCGTCAGCCGCTCGGCGTCTGCGGCATGATTACGCCCTGGAATTTTCCCATGGCGATTCCGTCGTGGAAGCTGCTGCCCGCCATCGTCTGTGGCAACACGTGCGTGATCAAGCCCGCGCAGGACACTCCACTTTCCACTTTCAACCTGGTACGCGTGCTGTCCGATGCCGGCATTCCCAAAGGCGTGATTAACATCGTCTCCGGCTTCGGCTCACAGGTTGGGGGCCCGCTGATGGAGCATCCTGAGGTCCGCGCGATTTCGCTGACCGGCTCGACCGCGGTCGGCCGCATCGTGGGTACTACCGCCGCCAAGAGCTTCAAGCACTGCTCGCTCGAGCTCGGCGGCAAGAACCCGATGATCGTGCTCGACGACGCCAACCTCGACCTCGCCATCGAAGGCGGCCTCTGGGGAGGCTTCGGCACCACCGGACAGCGCTGCACCGCCACCAGCCGTATCATCGTGCAGAAGGGTGTCTACGGTGAATTCGTGGCGCGTTATATCGAGCGTGCCAAGGCGCTGAAAGTGGGCAACGGACTGGATGAGACTGTCGAAATGGGTCCTGCCATCAACGAAACCCAGCTCAAGACCGATCTGAGCTATGTCGAAATCGGCAAGTCCGAAGGCGCACGGATGAAGTGCGGTGGCAATCGCCTGGACAAGGGTGATTATCAATACGGCTACTTCATGGAGCCCACCGTATTCATCGATGTCGATCCCAAGATGCGCATCGCCCAGGAAGAAATCTTCGGGCCGGTGGTTTCGATCATTCCTTGCGATGACCTGGAGAATGCCATCGAAATCGCCAACAACATCGAGTACGGATTGTCGTCCTCGCTTTACACCAAAGACGTGAACCGAGCCTTCGTGGCCATGCGCGACCTGCATGCCGGCATCACCTACATCAACGCACCCACGATCGGCGCCGAAGTGCACCTGCCTTTTGGCGGCGTGAAAGCCACGGGCAACGGTCACCGCGAGGGCGGCATGGGCGCGATTGATTTCTACACGGAATGGAAATCGATCTACGTGGATTATTCGGACCGGCTGCAGAAGGCGCAGATCGACAGAGTGGATTAATGCAGGCACCGCCGAGTACGCTGAGAGCGCCGAGAAGAACGACTCTTCTAGAATCTCGGCGAACTCCGCGCTCTCGGCGGTAAAATGAAACTCTTGCAGCGGGAAACCTCCAGAGTGTACGTGCTGAGGCCATAATGCCCCTAACCCAATCACATGAAATCGCCGCCGCTTCCCGTCTCGATAACGTCCGCTACGCCATCCGCGACCTTGCTTTGGTCGCTGACGAAGTCACCAAGCAGGGCCACAAAGTCCTGTATCTGAACGTCGGCGATCCCAACATTTTTGACTTCCAGACTCCCGCCCATGTGATCGAGGCTGCCTACAAGGCTATGCGCGACGGCAAGAACGGTTACGCGCCGTCCCCAGGCATTAAGGAAGCATTGGATGCGATCCGTGGCGAGGCCGCGCGCAAGGGCATCACCAGCGTGCAGGATGCGTTCGTCACCGCGGGGGCAAGCGAGGCGGTGGACGTTTGCCTGACAGCACTGCTCAACCCCGGCGATGACCTGCTGACCCCGAGCCCGGACTATCCACTCTATTCCGCGGTCCTGGCTAAGCTGGGCATCAAACTGAACGCCTACGACCTGAACGAGGAAGACGCCTGGCAGCCTGATCTGATTGACATCAAGCGGAAGATCACGCCGCTAACCCGCGGTATCGTACTCATTAACCCGAACAATCCCACCGGTGCTATTTGCTCGCGCCGCTTGCTCGAGCAAACGGCAGAACTGGCGCGGCAGCACAACCTAGTCATCTTCGCCGACGAAATTTACGACAAACTGATATTGGATGACGACTATCAACTCATCTCCATGGCTTCTGTAGCGCCCGACGTGCCGGTCGTGACCTTCGGTGGACTCTCGAAAAACTATCTGGCTCCCGGCTGGCGCATCGGATGGGGCATCGTGAGCGGCGACGCGGCCACCGTCAAGCCCTACAGCGAGGGTATCCACCGGCTGCTGCGGGCGCGCCTGAGCGCCAACCATCCTGAGCAGTACGCCATCAAAGCGGCGCTCGAAGGCCCGCAGGACCACCTGATCGGAGTGTGCAACAGACTCCGCTCCCGCCGCGACCTCACCGTCAAGTGGAGCAACTCGACGCCCCGGGTGAGCTGTGTTCCGCCGCGCGGCGCCTTCTACGCCTTCCCGCGGCTGGACATTCCCGAAGGCGATGAGGTCTTCGTGAAGGCACTCTGCCGCGAAAAGCATGTGTTAGTGGTGCACGGTTCCGGCTTCGGCCAGAAGCCGGGAACGCAGCATTTTCGCATTGTGTTCCTGCCCGACGAGCAGACGCTGGCCAAGGCATATCAGTCGATTGGGGAGTTCATCGCAGCACGATACTCGTAAACAGCGCAGCCGAACTCACCTTCAGGGCATTGCCACGCGGGGGCTGCTCTTCACGCGATCCCCAGCAGTTGGTTGAGGAATCCCACCACATACTTCCACACCAGGTAATAGATCACAACGGCGGTGAAGAACCAGGGCACGATCAGAAAGTACGGGACGCTGATGGCCTGGAACCAGGTAACGCCGTCGGTGCCGATCGTCAGGAGTCCGCCGCAGGTGGCGAATGCTGCTCCCATCGTCACCAAGAGTACCGGCAGCAGCGCACCGTGAAAACCGATGGGCAAATGGCGGCGCGGCCGGAGCCACAGGTAGAACATGTTCCAAATACCGAACGCATTGGGCACCAGGGCCATCGGGAAAATGATGACACGCTCAATAGGGATGGGGACCTGGAACACCAGGCGCGTCAGGATGAATACCGTCAGCGCAACCAGCAGACCCAAGCTGGGCGCGACAATGCCCGCCATGTAGGCACGAAGATATGGGTGAGTGTTCATAAGTGTCCTCCAATTACGGTTCGATTACAGGTGCAATTACAAGTGCAATTACAAGTGATAGAGCAGCACTGGGATCGCTCCCGGGAAAAATGCGAGCCACGCTGCCACTGCCGCAAGTAGAGCCCAGTCAAACCACGGCACCGAGATGGAAGGCGCTGCGAGGCGCTTCAGCATCGCAGGCCAGAGGTCGCGTCGCAGTTCCACGCCAACTCGGGTGCTGACCGGCGGCAGCGACTTCTTAAGCAATTGCTCGATTCGTTCCTGATCGTTTTCATTCATGGTTCGATTCCTCGTCGCTTCAATTCTTTTCTGAGAAGGCGGATTGCACGAAAGACGCGCACCTTAACGGCTCCGGTGGAAATGCCCAGCGCCTCGGCGATTTCCCGGTATGGTTGCTCTTCGATCAACGCCAGCGTGGCGGCGACCTGCAGCTTAGGCGGAAGCCGGCGGAACGCATCCGCCGTTTTCCGGCGAAGCTCCTCGGAGATGCCGGGATCCGGCAACGTCGCCGCCGGCAGATCGTCTGGGAGATCAGTTTCAGGCCGCGCGGTCTTCAAGTGATCGAGCGCAGCGTTGGTGGCGATGCGCCGTGCCCATGCTCCGAAGCTTCGTGTGGGGTCGAAGCGGGCACGCGCGCGATAGATGCGCCAGAAAGTTTCGACGGTGAGGTCCTCGGCGGCGGCGGGATCGCGGACGATGCGCACGATCCATCCGTAAACCTCGCCCTGATGCCGGCGGAACAGCACCTCGAAGGCGTCGACGTCACCCTGACAGAACTGCTGCAACACGTCGGCGGGCTGTTCCACCACCGTCATCTGTACCCTCTATATACGCTTACGGCGCGGCTGTGAGGAAGGTTACAGGAAGTCTAGTGCCCGGCCTTCAAACAAGGTCTTGGATTCGGTAAGATAACAGCTAACGGTTGTCATGTCCGCCCGTCCAATTCGAGTGCGAATCAATTCGGCCCTTCTAAAGTTATTCCTTTTCTGCTTGTGGCTCAGCATTTTCGGCATGGCCGAAACCTGCCCGGTTTCGGACTTGCCAGCCCCAACCGGTCCGTACGCAGTCGGCACGGCGATCCTTCCTATCCAATCACTCGCTTCGGCAGGTACCAAACCTTCGCGCTTTCAAGTGCAGGTCTGGTACCCCGCCGAGAAGAAAGCGCATGGCACAACCGCGCCATACATCCCATGGCAGCCCTTGCTGAAAGCCATGAAGGAGCAACAGTATTACGGCCAGCCGGAGTGTGTCTTCGAAGCCTGGGGACGCATGACCACACATGCTTTGCTTGATGCCCCCGCAAATTCCGAGCGAAAATTTCCGCTTATTTTCTTGATGCCCGGCCTGGGATTGTCGCGTGCCAGCTACACATCCTTCGCGGAGCAGTTCGCCAATAATGGAAACGTCGTGATCACCGTTGATTTTTCCAATGGCGGGTTCATGGTGTTGCCCGATGGAAGCCTCGAGCAAAGCGATGCTGGCGGCGATGACGCGTCCTCGGCTCTGCTGGTCAACGAATGGGCACACGACGCACTCGATTTTCAGAGTAAGTTGCTTTCCTCGAAGAGCGCTTATCAACTCCCGCACGGGCTCTGGTCGCATATCGACCGAGAACGCGTTGCCGCTATGGGGCACTCCCTCGGAGGAGCAGCGGCGCTCCAGATGTGCCAAATGAATTCACAGGTCCGTGTCTGCGTGGATTTGGACGGCTCTCCCTTCGGAGAAGTTGCAGAGAAAGGTCTGACCCCAGGTGCACTCATCCTGTTAAGCCACATTGAATATACCGATGAAGAACTCGCCGCCAAGGGCCGCACCCGCGAGAAATGGGACGCCTTGGGCAAACAACGCACTGCTGAATGGCAGAAAACTCTTTCGCCCAGCGGCGGCGCCGCGTGGGCTTTGTCTGTCGACGGCACTGGCCACCTGTCGTTTAGCGACGGCCCCTTCACCATGCCCAATACCCTCACCCGCTTCGGAGGTAGGCAAATTGAACCGAAGCGTGGACTCTCGATCATTGTGGCGATCGTCGAGGAGTACATGCACTCCATTCTTGCCGGCAGTTCGCCGTTCAATCCGACAAAATATCCAGAAATCAAGATTGTGGTGAGTCGCGAGGCAAAGCGATAACGCGAACGCATCTCTCAGTGGATCTCTTCGTCGATCTCTGCCGTTTGGTCTTTGCCGGGGAATCTGCTTAAATCCTCATAGATTCTTGACAGCGAATCCGTGATCGACATCCACAGCCACATCCTCGCCGAAGTCGACGACGGCGCCAAGTCCTGGGACGTGGCCGAAGGAATGTGCCGCATGGCGGCGGCGGATGGCATCGAACACATGGTTGCTACCCCGCACGCCAACGATCGCTACCACTATGATCGCGAATATCTCACCAAACTTCTCGATTACCTGCGGCAACGGATTGGCGAAGCTCCGCGCCTCAGCCTGGGCTGCGATTTCCATCTCTCTTACGAAAATGTGCAGGATGCACTGGTGCGTCCGGAGCGTTACACCATTGAGGGCAGCAACTATCTGCTAGTGGAGTTGAGCAACTACAGCGTTCCACCGCAGATTGATGAATACTTTACGCGGCTGGGCGAAAAAGGCATCACGCCAGTGATCACTCATCCGGAACGCAATCCAATCTTGCAGCGGACTCCGCAGCGCGTCTTGCAGTGGGTGGAGTTGGGTTGCGCCGTCCAGGTCACCGCATCGGTGCTGACCGGATCGTGGGGAGAGCGCGCCTGGCGCACCGCCGAGTGGCTGTTCAAACGAGACGCAGTTCACGTGCTCGCCAGCGATGCCCATGACACCAAGCACCGCGCCCCCCTGCTCTCCGCAGCCCGCAACATAGCCGAGGAGCTTTGCGGCGCCGATATAGCCCGAACGCTAGTGGACGACAACCCCCGCGCCATCGTCAGCGGACAGCCACTGCCGTATTTTCCGGATCCAGTGATGAAGGGATGAGGTTCAAGGTTTCAAGGTAACCACGCGTTTTGGGGCGCGTAACGAGTCTAGAAGGCGGTTTATTAGACCCAGTACCTGATAGGCGTCGTGCTCGAGCGCTTCGAACTTGCACTTCAGCAGATACCCCAGATCAGATGCAATCCCTAGCTGCGTATCCAGTTCCAGCAGTGAGCCGCGGGAATGTCCGAGAAACTGCTGAAACTCGCCCGTGGTCAACCTGCCCTGCCCCTCCGCAATGTTTGCCACGACGGAGACGGCCGCGCGCCGAAGCTGCGATCTAAGACCGTAAGTTTCCGACTTGGGGAACTCCTCAGTTTGCCTGTAAACCTGCAGCGCTAATGCCCGAGCCTTTTGCCAAACTATAAGCTCCCGATAGGAATGGCCCACAAAACCTCCTGGCGCCACTCCTCACCCCAAACCTTGCCGCACTTAAAGACCAATACAACTCTTGTAACACCTTCTTCACACCCGTGGCTGTGACCTGGACTATGCCTTTGAAATCTTGAAACTTTGAAACCTATTTCTGTGGTGGGTTGTGGACCCCGACTTTGCCTTTGAAACCTTGAGACCTTGAAACCTATCTCTGTGGTGGGTTGCCGCTGCTGGAAGGGTCTTTGGTTGTGGCGGGAGCCGGTGCAGTGGTCATGGCGCTCTCGGGATTCAGCAGATGCTGGTGGTCAGGTCCCAGGCCCAGCTTAATCAGCGCCCGCGAATCGGGAACCGTCTTGCTTTGCCAGCCGTTGTCGGCCTGGTAGCGTTCTATCGCCTCTTGCGAGGCATCGTCCCAAACGCCGGTAGCTTTTCCTTTCAAGTAATTCTCACGAATCAAAGCTTCCTGGATCTCCCGCGCGCGCTCTGCGTCAATTTTCTTCTGCCCACGGCGGCGCCAGTTGGCGGCCGTCTTCTTCGATTTCTTGTTCTTGCGGGAAGTGTGCGTGGTGGCGGTTTTCCTTCCAGCCACAGGTGACGTCTTAGCCGATTGAGCAGAAGCTAATGCGCACACCAGCACCAAGGCGCATCCTGCGCTCAACCACCGTCCGGAATATGACCCAGCAAGTCTCAAACCACACCTCGGAATGCCGTTGCCTGCAGTTCTCTGCAAAAAACAAAGCCCAACTCTGGGCTGGCACTGTAGATCATCCCTGATTTCAGGGCAACAGTGCCAGTTCCCGTTGGGCTGACCCTAGGTTACGGAAGTGTACCGGCCAAGAAGATCGTGCCACCGCTGCTCGCGCCCCGCTGGCGCACCAGGAACACAACATCCTGCCCGCTCTTCAAACTGGACTGGAGATGGTTGAAATCATCCTCGCTGTTAATCAGCTGCTTGTTGATTTCAAGGATGACATCGCCGCGGCTCAAGCCCACGTCTTCCGCGAAAGAGCCGGTCTTGACCTCCTTCACGATCACGCCCTTGCCAGCCGAGATTTCCAGCCGGTCGGCGATGGCCGCAGTCACGGACTGCACGGATATACCCAGCTTGCTCTCCTTCGGAGCATCTTCCGGGCCGCCTTCGTCTTCATCGCCGAGCCGGGAAGCAAACAACTTGGCCCGGTCGGCCACCGTGACGCTGGCTTCCTGCTTCTTACTGTTGCGGATGAACCCGAGCGTCACCTTGCTGCCCGGCTTGCGGCTGGCGATATCCCCTACCAGTTCGTCGCCGTTCTTTATGCCCTTGCCATCCACGGTCGTGATGGTGTCTCCAACCTTGAGTCCAGCTTGCTCGGCCGGGCTTCCGGCGACCACATCGGAAACCGTCACTCCCGTGCCCACACCGTAGACGCGCGCGATGGCGGGGTTCTCCTGCGCATTGAACTGAATGCCGATGGAGCCGCGCGCTACCCGGTGATCCGGCTGAATGAGCTGGTTATAGACATCCGCCACGGTCTTCGAGGGCATGGCGAAGCCCACGCCCGCGTAGACGTTGGTCTCAGTGAGGATTGCGGTATTGATGCCGATCACCTCGCCCGCCATGTTGACCAGTGGCCCGCCGGAGTTACCCGGATTAATGGCGGCGTCGGTCTGGATGAACGACTGAAATTGACGGTTGGGCACGATGTTGCGGCCCTTGGCGGACACAATCCCTGCAGTAACGGTTTCCTGCAGTCCGAACGGGCTGCCAATGGCCAGCACCCAGTCGCCCACTTGCATGCTGTCGGAGTTACCCAGCTTGGCCACGGGCAACGGGCGATCCACGTCAATCTTGATCACCGCCAGATCGGTTTCCTGGTCGCTTCCGACCACCCTGGCGTCATGCAGTACGGCCGGGGGATCGTCCTGCAACTTGACCCGAATGCGGTCTGCCTTTTCGACTACGTGGCGGTTAGTGACAATGTAGCCCTTGGGATCCACTATGACCCCAGACCCCAGAGACCGCTCGCGGATCGCGCCACCGCTGCCGCCCGGACCGCCAAAGAAGCGGTCAAAAAAGTCGTCGAACGGATTCCCGTCATCCGGCCCACTGGGCGCTCCACGACGCCGTGGCGCGGTCTTGATGGTCGATTCGGTGTTGATGTTGACTACGCTGGGCTCCAGTTGCTTGGAAATCTGGGAAAACTGGTTCGAGAGCTGCTGTGGCGAGGGCATGCTCAGGGGGGTAGCATCAGAAGTCTTCTTACCTTCCTGCCCCTTGACTCCGTACGAGATCACGGTCCCGATCAGGATACCGACGGCCAGTGTGGCCAGAATCGTGAGGGTATAAGCCAGCCGGTTGGCCTTGAAGCGCACCCAAAAGGCGCTTGCACGCGGTTCCATAGATTAACTTCCTCCAGAACAGTCTAAACTTTAAGATTATACCTTTTCACCAATCGCAGGCACCAACCCGCGTTCGGCGGAGAAACATCGTCCCGTTGTTAGACGCGGAAGTCGAGGAAAAGTGTTGCCATACTACAAATTTCCATACTGTGATTTAAATGCGCTCTAGTCTGTCACTTAAGCGGATCTCAAACAGGAGCGAGGAGCAAGTTCAAGACAGCTAGCCGCCAAGCGGCGTAAGAATGCAGCCCACAGCGCGAGCCGTGGATAAGCATGGCAGCAGACTCAGCCCCAGCGGGGCGAAAGAAACCTGCGCAGCAGTTCTTCAATCTTCTTTCACTTTGATGCTCAATTCGGCTCTCGCGCTTCAGCACCGGCCGGAACCCCGGCATGGTCCGGGGAAACGGCCATGGACTCGGCGCTTCCCTTCTCCTCCGAAATCAAAACTCCGGCCAGAATGCACAACGCACCCAGCCCGGCCCGCGCCCCCAGCCGTTCTCCCAGAAACAGGAACGATGTCAGCCAGGCAAATACCGGCTCCAAAGAAAATATCAACGCCGTATGCGTGGCCGGCGTAAACTGCTGCGCCCAGGCCTGGATCGCAAACGCAAGCGCCAGACTAAAGAACCCGGTGATGGCGATTCCCCAGAACACGCGCGGAGACCAGACCACCTCCACCTTCTCCGCGACCGGCACGGTGCAGATCATCAGCAAGGCACTCACCGCCACTTGCACCACGGTGATCTGCTGCCAGTGGTGCCGCTGCGTCGCATGTCCGATAAAAATAATGTGGAAGGCAAACACCAGCGCCGCGCCCAGGGTGAACAGGTCGCCACGATTCATGCTCTGCAGATTCAAGCCGGTTCCGGTCGAGCCAGGCACTGTCAGCAGGTAGAGCCCGACAAACGCCAAGCCCACACCCACAGCGCTCCAAAGATTAATCCCACGCTTCCAGAACAACGCCAGAAATACCGGCACCAGCACGATCGAGACCCCGGTCAGAAAAGCCGACTTCGAAGGCA
>JBGQBN010000042.1:0-35795 GCA_041494805.1 Terriglobia bacterium
CTTCTGTCTCGGCGACACCGGAGCCATGACCGGCCACTCTCCCTTCGCCACCGTGAAGGCGGTCGAAGAGCAAATGCGCCGTGGTATTACCCTCATGCTGCCCAGCGAAGATGCAATCTTCGTCGCCGAAGAGTTGCAGACACGGTTCGGCCTACCCTACTGGCAATTCGCGCTGACCGCGACCGACGCCAATCGGTTTTCCATTCGCCTGGCCCGCCAGATCACCAGCCGGTCAAAGATCCTGGTCTTCAACTGGTGCTACCACGGCACGGTGGACGAAACGTTCATCACTCTGAAGGACGGCGTCGCCCAGGCGCGGCGAGGCAATATTGGCCCGCCGGTCGATCCGGCGGTCACTACGAAAGTGGTCGAGTTCAACGATCTGCCCGCGCTGGAGCAGGCCCTGGCTCCCGGCGACGTCGCCTGCGTGCTGGCAGAGCCGGTGATGACCAATGTTGGCATCGTGCATCCCGAACCTGGTTATCACCAGGCCTTGCGGGAACTCACGCGCAAGTCCGGCACGCTGCTCATCATCGATGAGACCCACACCATCTGTGCCGGCCCCGGCGGTTATACCCGTGTCGAAAATCTTCAGCCCGACTTCCTGGTTTTCGGCAAGCCCATCGCCGGGGGAGTTCCCGGCGCGGCCTATGGCTTTACCCAGGAAGTTGCGAAGTGTATCTCCGACCGCCACAATCTGGAGGACTGCGACACGGGTGGTATCGGTGGGACGCTGGCCGGCAACGCGCTTTCACTGGCCGCCATGCGGGCCACGCTTTCGAAGGTTTTGACGAAGGAAGCGTTCGCCCGCATGATTCCTCTGGCTGAACGCTGGACTGCGGGCGTGGAGAAGACCATCATCGAATCGGAGCTGCCGTGGCACGTCACCCGGCTCGGCTGCAGGGCTGAATACTTGTTTTCATCTCAGCGTCCCAGGAATGGCACCGAAGCCCACGACGCCATGGACTTCGAACTAGAGCGCTTTATGCATCTCTATGCCATGAACCGAGGCATTCTGCTGACTCCGTTCCACAACATGGCGCTGATGTCGCCCCAGACCGACAACTCCGATGTTGACCAACATACCCGTGTCTTCCGGGAGGCGGTGAAGGAGTTAGTGGGATAGAAGACACGAAAGCGTCAACTGCCTTCTGATACCCTGTTGCTTCCATCCATGAGGCATGTCACCCCGAAGAATCTGTGGTTTCTGCTGGCCGTTCTACTGGCCGTTCTGCTGGCCGGATGTGGCGTTCCGGGCGCGCCTCTCCCGCCGTCACTGGAATTGCCCAAGCCAGTGACTGATCTGCGGGTTCTCCGCAAGGGTGACAAAGTTTACCTCGCTTGGACGGTGCCTACCGAAACTACGGACCGGCAGAGGGTGCGGCACCTGGGTCCAACCAGCATCTGCCGGAGCCTCGAAGCGGTCATGAGCGACTGCGGAACTCCGGTGGAAGCAGTTCCGGCATCCCCGCTCCCCAGGCCGAGTTCCATGCCAGGCAAGTCCATTCAAGGTAAGTCCATGCAAGGTAAATCCGGGAAGGCATCCCCACAACTCCAAGCCAGCTACATCGACACTCTTCCTGCGAAGCTTCAGCAAGGAGATCGCGCCGCGCAGATCACCTATGCGGTCTCTGCTTTGAACGAAAACGGGCGCAGCGCCGGGCTGTCCAATCAGGTACATGTTTCGGCGCTGCACGCGGTGCCGCCGCCGGAAGATTTCAAGGTAGAAGTCGGCGCGGGCGGCGTGCGGATTTCGTGGATGTGTCCGCCCCGCTTCGTCGTGAGCGGCCTGGAATTGGAAGACCGGCTTCGTATCTACCGGCGTCTGGAAGGGAACCAGACGGACAACAAGATCGGTGAAGTCGATTTTCGGGACTGCTCCGGACCCGAGCTGTTGGACCAGACCTTCGACTGGGAGAAGACCTACTATTACCGGGCGAATGTCGTAACCCTCATTTCTGAAACCGGCAAGCCGCAGACCGAGGTGGAAGGCGACGACACGCCCGTCGTGAAAGTCGTTACCCACGACGTCTTCCCGCCAGCCGTCCCGTCCGGCCTGCAAGCGGTCTTTTCGGGGACAGGCCAGCAGCCCTTCATCGACCTGATCTGGGCGCCCGGCACTGAAGCCGACCTAGCCGGATACAACATCTACCGCCACGAAGAAGGTGGCCAGCCGGTGAAGACAAACCAGGATCTGGTGAAAACGCCCGCGTCGCGTGACCCCAATGTATCTTCGGGAAAGAGGTACTTCTACTCGGTGTCAGCGGTGGATGTGCGCGGGAACGAGAGTGGGCGGTCGGAGGAGACGAGTGAGCAGGTACCATGAAGGCAGCTCTTAGCTTCTAGCTCTTAGCTCTTAGCGTTTGGCCCATATGATCAGTTCAGGGGCCAAGTGCCAAGTGCTAATGCTAAAGCTGAGGTGCTATGAAATATTGTCGCTTCAAATTCAACGACCAAGCCTACTACGGACTGGTCGAATCCGTTGCGGGACAGGAAACTATTACCCGTCTGCTGCTTACCTCTCCGGAAGGGAGCGGTGGAGACATGGAAGATCTGCCCACTAAACGGATGAATTCGTTGTCTTTGGCTGAGGCCACGTTGCTGGCACCGGTCCGTCCTTCGAAGATCGTTTGCGTCGGCCGCAACTATCGCGAGCATGCCGCCGAACTGGGGAACGAAGTGCCCACCGAGCCACTGATCTTCTTCAAGCCGCCTTCCTCGCTGCTCGCGCCCGGGGAGAACATCCGCCGTCCGAAGCTCTCCCAGCGTGTGGACTTCGAAGGCGAGCTGGGGGTGGTCATTGCCAAGACCTGCTACAAGGCTCGCGCCGACGAAGACGTTCGCGCCTACATTCTCGGCTACACCTGCGTGAATGATGTGACCGCACGCGATCTGCAGAACAAAGACGGCCAATGGACTCGGGCCAAAGGTTTCGATACCTTCTGCCCGGTCGGCCCGCTGGTCACCGACGAGCTTGGGCTTGAGCTTGACCCCTGGGCCGGGGTCGGCGTGGAAACCCGTGTCAATGGCGATGTTCGGCAGCAGGGCAATACCAGGGATTTCATCTTTCCTCTCGATGTCATCCTCCGCTACATCTCCCAGGTCATGACGCTGCTTCCTGGCGATTTGATCGCCACGGGCACACCCAAAGGCGTGGGGCCCCTACTCGCCGGCGACGTGGTGGAGGTCAGGGTGGAGGGAGTGGGGACGATCAGAAATCCGGTAGTGGACGAGATCATTGAGTAATTGGGGAATTTGGTAATTGGGAAATTGGAGATCGGAAATCGGGTCAATTACTGAATTGCTCAATTTCCCAATCACTCAATTTCCTCGGGCCCCTTCCCCGAATTTCCGTTTGGCCTTATGCTGTCTCAGCAAGTCCGCAAGTCATGACTCCATTCGGTCTCTACGCTCTGGTTCTGGCCGGTTCTGGCGCAGTGCTGGCCAGCTATCTGCTGCTGCGCCGCAAGCCCAAGACTGCGGAAGATCTGGAGCGGGAGCGGCGGGCCTGGCTTGACCGCGTGGGCCGCATTACCGACGGCACGGTAATCGACGTGCAGGAAATGGCGGGGCGCGACCATAAGCCTTCGACTTTGCTGATCTACCAGTACGACGTTGCGGGTGTGTCCTACGAGGCCTCGCAGGACGTGACCTACCTGCGCCAGCTGATTAATCTCCATTCCTGCCGTCTCGGCCTGCCCACGTCCGTCCGCTATGATCCCCAGAACCCTGGCAATTCGATTGTTGTTTCAGAGCGCTGGATGGGGCTGAGACAGTAGTCGTCAGGTGTCAGGAAAAACGGCCAACGGAGCTGAGGTTGTAGGGGCCTGACACCTGAGGACTGACGACCGACGACTGCCCTAATCAACTTCCTGCCGCGAAGCCACCGGAGCGGGCCACCGTGAGGCGGAGGTATTTGTAGGGATTGACTGGAGTGTCGTTGATGCGGACTTCGTAATGGAGATGGGGGCCGGTGCTACGGCCGCTCAGGCCTACGTACCCGATGGTCTCGCCGCGGCGCACCTGCTGTCCTCTGGCCACCGCAAAGTTTGCCAGGTGTCCGTAGCGGGTGGTGATACCGTGGCCGTGGTCCACCACGATGGCTCTGCCATAGCCGCCCAGGAAATCGGCAAAGAGCACAAAACCGTCTGCCGGCGCAATCACTGGCTCGCCGTAGGAAGATGAAATGTCCACGCCGCTATGGAACGCGCCTTCTCCGTTGAAGGGGTCGATTCGTTCTCCAAAGGACCCGGTCACATGGCCTTCCACGGGCCAAAGATTGGGAGCCTGGTTGGCCCGTATCCAGTCCGCAGTGGTTGCGTTTTTAGTCAGGCCAAGAGAGATGCCGTTCATGGTTGCGCCGCTCAGCGCAGAGCTCTTAAGCGCGTAGAACTGATCCAGGGAGGATGAGACTTGGGCGTCGCGAAGGTCTGCCGCCGTTCCTGCCACCATGATGGGATCCGACTTCAGACCGTACAGAGAAGAAACTTCACTGGCCAGCGAGCCCAGCGATGCCACCTGGACATCCCGCTCCTTCGCTACCTGCTCCAGCCGTGAATATTGGTTCTTGAGCTGGTCTTTTTGCGTCTGCAGCTCGTTAAAGCGCGATACCTTCAGCAGCATCCGCATGTAGGAACCGGCGATCCCCGTGAGGCTCAAGCCCCCGATCACCGCTCCCACCAGGAATACATACAGGTAGTGGAGCGGGATAGGAATCTTGCGGAGCTGCCCATCGTCACCGCGGGCGACAAAAAGAATGTAGAAGCGTTTTTGCAATAGTCCTCTGCCGTTAGTTCATCAGGAGCGAACCCCTGCAGGACGGCTCGCGGTTACGAGAGTCCTCAAGTTCCACTCCGATTGCGGGCTACGTCCCCATTTGGCGATGGGCCGATCGCGCCCGTATCCTACCGGAACCAGGTAAGGTCCGAAACTCTTATTGGCTGCAATCCTAACCGGATGCAGCACTTAGTTCGGCCAAAGGTCATGGAAACAGCTGGCCAACGGTAACAAAGGAGGTTCCCCCCTGTCAACGGCACGGGGCAATCATTTTGGTTACCAAGGCTGGGTAATGACACCGGTACTTTGGGACGGGTTACCGAAGGCACTGCGGACGGGCGATTGCTGGGGTTTAAACCAGCCGGGCGGGGAAAATGACCTAGCCGAATTCCCTGCCGAACGCTGGGTCTTATATATTGATTTCGCCTTGCCCCTAGCTGAAAAAGCGCTGATCGCCCGCCTCCGTCGCCAGGTGGGCAAAAGAAGAAAGGGTGTCATTGCCGGTATCGGCGACGATTGTGCTGTGCTGCGGCTTCCCGCTGGCCACGAAGCGCTCCTCACCACCGATTTCACGCTGGAAGGCATTCACTTTCGGCGGGATTGGCACCCGCCGGAGTCGGTTGGCCATCGTTGTCTGGCCCGCGGGCTGAGTGATATCGCTGCCATGGGAGGAGAGCCGGTGGCTGCGTTTCTTTCTCTCGCGGTGCCTCGAGACTTGCCGCAGGGGTGGGTGGACAGGTTTCTGCGTGGGTTGCTGAAACTTGGCGGCAGATTTGGTGTCAGCCTGGCTGGCGGTGATACCGTGGAATCTCCCGATGGCATCCTGGCCGACATTGTGGTGCTGGGATCGGTGCCCCGGGGGAAGGCGATTCTGCGCTCCGAAGCCCGGCCCGGAGACCGGATCTACGTCAGCGGAGTACTCGGAGGTTCCGCCGCGGCGGTGCGCAGGATGATGGCCAATCCCAAACGCAAGCTCACCTCGCGTGATTTCCCTCAGCACTTCTTTCCCGAACCGCGCCTCCAGGTCGGCCACATCCTGAGAGAGCGGGGCCTTGCCTCGGCGATGATCGACATCAGCGACGGTCTTTCCACCGATCTGGCCCATATTTGTGAGGAGAGTGGAGTGGGCGCGGAAGTACGGGGCGGAGCCATCCCGCTGGCCATGATTGGCAAACCCCGGCATCAGGTGGATCTCCACTTCGCCCTGCATGGTGGAGAAGACTACGAATTGCTGTTCACCGTACCGCGCGGCAAACCTGTTCCTGCCCGGGTTGCAGGTGTTCCCATCACTCAGATCGGCCACATCACCCAGGGCAAAAAGATCTTCCTGATGAGCCAGGAACGCGTGGGTTACGAATTGATCGCACAGGGCTGGGAACACTTCGCGAGATGAGGGCATGTTTTTCCTCCTCCGTGGTCTCTGTGTCCTCTGTGGTTAGCTTTTAGGGGTCACCTTTTCTGTCTCTATGCTGCCGACCCGGACAGGACTAAAGTAGGGTCATGCTGTCCCCACGTTGTATCTGTCTGCTACTTATCTTCGGGCTCGGGATGCCACTGAGTGCGTCCGCCCAGCAACCGGTAAAAACTTCCGGGTCGGCGGTGGACAACGATTTCATCCAAAAAGAATTTGGGGCGACTTGCACGCTGGTCGCAGGCCCGCCTGTGTTCACGGTGGACCTGGACGGCGATGGTGTCGAGGACGTCGTCATCGTCGCGCGCTGCACCAACCCGTTGATGGACCAGGCGGAGAGCAATTACAAGGTCGTGGACCCCTACAACACGTACTACGGATTCGGCGACCCCAAGGTCACCTCGGGGTTCGCCTCGGAAGACCCTAAGGGGCGAGGCCTTTCGGTGCTGATCATCCACGGTGCCGGCCCCGAGGCTTGGCGGGCGGAGACGCCAAAGGCAAAGTTCATCCTCATCAACCTGCCCTTCAAGCAGCTTCTGGTGAAGAAGCTGACGGTGCACAAGAAGACTGTCATGGCCATTTACGCGGAGGAAGCGCACGAGGGCGAAGGCACGGTTTCGGCAGTTTTTTGGGATGGCAAGAAGTATAAGTACCAGCCCGTCGGCTCCAGCATGGAGTAAGTAGGCTTTAGGCTCTAGGCTTTAGGTTTTGGGCCTGACGCTCGATCGTGGATCCTAGAGCCCAGAGCCTAGAGCCTGAAGCCTGCCAATCTCCCGTCACCTATAATCTCCCCCATGAATCTCGAACAGAAGCTGGAAGAGCTGAAGAAGCGCGAACACCTGGCGGAAGACGGCGGCGGAGCGCAGCGCCGCGAACGGCAGCACAAGGAAGGCAAGATGTCGGCGCGCGAGCGCATAGAGTTTCTGCTTGACGATGGCACGTTCGAGGAGACCGACAAGCTGGTCACGCATCGCTCGACCGACTTCGGCATGGCAGAGCAGAAGTTTTACGGTGACGGCTTCATTGCCGGCTACGGGCGTATCGAGGGGCGGCTGGTATTCGTTTTTGCCCAGGATTTCACCGTGTTCGGCGGCTCACTCTCGGAGGCCAACGCGGGTAAGATCGTTAAGATCATGGACCTGGCTGCCAAAATGGGCGCGCCCGTGATTGGGTTGAATGATTCCGGCGGGGCCCGCATTCAGGAAGGCGTCATGTCGCTGGCCGGGTATGCCGACATTTTCCTGCGCAATACTTTGTACAGCGGCGTGGTGCCGCAGATTTCGGCGATCATGGGCCCGTGCGCCGGCGGCGCAGTTTATTCGCCGGCCATCACCGATTTCATCCTCATGGTGGACAAGACTTCGTACATGTTCATCACCGGGCCGGACGTGATTAAGACCGTCACTCACGAGGAAGTCACCAAAGACCAGCTCGGCGGCGCTCATACTCACAACGAGACTTCGGGCGTGGCCCACTTCATGGCCCACGACGATGCGGAGTGCCTGTCGATGGTTCGTGAGTTGCTTAGCTTTATTCCGTCCAACAATCTGGACGATCCGCCACGCAAGGCTTGCACCGATCCTGTCGATCGCGCCGATGCCGCACTGGACAAGATCGTTCCCGATCAATCGAACCAGCCTTACGACATCAAAGACGTGATCCACGGCGTGGTGGATGACGGCTACTTTTTCGAAGTGCAGGAGCATTACGCGAAAAACATCGTGGTGGGATTCGGGCGGTTGAACGGGCGGCCGGTGGGCATCGTGGCCAACCAGCCGGCGGTGCTGGCGGGGACGCTGGATATTAATGCGTCCATCAAGGGCGCGCGGTTTGTGCGCTTTTGCGACTGCTTCAACATTCCGCTGGTGACTTTTGAAGATGTGCCTGGATTTTTGCCGGGGACCAACCAGGAATATGGCGGGATCATCAAGCACGGGGCCAAGCTGCTGTTTGCTTTTGCCGAGGCGACCGTGCCCAAGGTCACGGTGATTACGCGCAAGGCTTATGGCGGGGCGTATTGCGTGATGGCGTCAAAGCATATCCGCACCGACGTGAACTATGCGTGGCCGACGGCAGAAATTGCTGTCATGGGGCCGGAGGGGGCGGTGGATATTGTTTACAAGCGGGAGTTAGAAAAGGCCTCCAACCGGGAAGAAGTGCGCCGGCAAAAGATTGAAGAGTTCCGCGAGCGGTTTGCCAATCCTTATGTGGCGGCGGACCGAGGGTTCGTGGATGCCGTCATCCAGCCGCGGGAGACGCGAAAGAAGCTGATTCAGGCGCTGGAGATGCTGGAAACCAAGCGGGATAAGAATCCGGCTAAGAAGCATGGGAATATACCGCTGTGAGACCATAGCTGCTAATCTGGAGAGGAATATGGCGGATCCAGAACCGCGCGCACTTTTCGAGTTAGAAAAATCTCTTGGCTGCCGATGGGAGCATCTTCAGAACGCGGATCGCGAGGCGGCCCAAGCAACGCAAGACTTGATTCAACTTCTCGGTCGGGAAGTAGGGAAGGGCCTAAACTTTCCGCCGGAAGATGCGAATTTGGTCGTTTTTGGTTCCTTAGCACGGAAAGAATGGGTTGACTGGGTTAGTGACCTGGATTGGACGTATCTGATAGATGGCCCAGCCCAATCTCCACATTTCAATACCTCTCAGGATATTAAGGCTGCGCTGCGTACGCAATTCCGAATTGTCGTTATGCCGAACGAAGAAGGTCAGAAGCGAAAAGAGTATCGCTTCGGCGAACCCGGCCCCACGGGCACCTTCGGTAACATGACAGCGCCAAGAAGATCGGAACCGGGGTGGTAATTGGAATCGTGGTCAAGGCGGTTCTTTTGTGACATCATAATGAAATTGCAAATAGTAAAGAGGGTTCAGCCACGAGCTAATTCACCGAATAGGTGGCCAAGACGACACAAACAGGAACACTACACAGCGGATTCTCCTGTTGCTGGAATCCAAACCGATTGGAGCCAAGAACACGTATGGCCGAGTAGTGCGCACGAGCATCAAGAGATATCTTGAGGAAGAACCTCATCTGTTGGTAAGGGATAAGAGCCATTTTAAGGTGCCAAGGTTCCTGCTGAACGATATCGTGCGATTCTGGAGAACGATGGCTGTTGATTTTGCCAGCAAGCAGCGTGACCGTGGAGGGGAGGGCTGGGGACTAAGAAATACAAAATTGAGGATGTCGCGAAAGCTGATCTTTGCATCCGGGTTGTTGACATGTTTTGGTTGCTATTTGGATACAAAACTTCGAGCCAAGATTTCCACTGCGAGCCGTGATATAAATCTCGCACACTTGGAGAACCATATTTGGGACTACGTCACTCGAACTCCGTTGGATATTCTCGCTGCAGCTGTTAGAGAGTACCAGGTTGAAAATGAAGTTGCGGCGAAGCTGTTCTCGGCTTACGACGCATTCATTGCAATGATGTCGGACAAGCAAATCAGGGAGCATCTCAAAGAGCTAAAGGCAGAGGAATCTCGAAAAGATGAGATCTTCTCAAGAGTGCAAGCCATCAGCAGGGAGTTCGAGGAAGCGTTACACAACATCTTCTTTGAGAATGAAATTCTAGCGCCACTGACTCAGAAATATGGGGTTTTCTAAATGCGGCCGTTAGGTTTTTCGACTGGTGCTCTCGCGTACGGCGATTTCCGCTCTGCGCTGAGAATTCTCGCGTCAACTAATGCAACGTCTGTCGAACTCTCTGCCCTTCGGCAATCTGAGTTAGAGCCACTCGTGTCAGCATTAGGTGATCTGCGCTTGGAGCAGTATTCGCATATATCCGTGCATCTGCCCAGTTCAGTTCAGCCGGAGTTTGAAGCGGTGATACTCAAGTTAGTTGACCGCTTCCCGCCCGAATGGCCCCTTGTCACTCATCCGAACATAATTAGCGACTGGAGTGAGTGGAAAGCTTTGGGCAATAGAGTTTGTATCGAGAACATGGACAAGCGAAAGTCGATTGGGCAGACAGCATCCGATCTTCGGCGCATTTTTGACAGACTTCCGGAAGCGACGTTCTGTTTCGATATTGGCCACGCACACCAAATAGACCCAACGATGGGTGAAGCTGTCCTGATTCTGGAGGAATTCCTAGAGAGACTCGTTCAATTGCATGTTAGCGAAGTGAATTCGGAAAGCAAGCACGACCCAATCTCGTTAGAGGCGGCCACAGCTTTTGCGATAGTCTCTACGCTAATTCCGGGAAGCGTACCGGCTATTCTAGAAAGCAGAGTTTCCCCGGATCAGGTTGTAGCGGAAATGCGCCTGGTGAACAGCCTTCTTGAAGCCTCAATGGCAACGATTGGCGATTGAGGAGCTGATTTGTTTCTTCTACTCCCGAAATCTTGTTCCTGACTGGGCTGCATTCCACATCACCGCTCTGGCGCGGTTTCCGATCTTGGGAGAGTTGGGGAGGCGTAGAGCTAACCACTTGCAGCTGCCAAAAAATAAGAGTCCCGAGGTGATGTTGAGCTCATTCGTCTCGGCCATAGCTCGCGTTAGACCCTTGCTGACCTGACCTCGCTGCTTCCCTTGCGGCCTCGGGAGTGAAGATGACGCGGTAAGTCATCTACCCGGTCGAGTCTTCCTGTTCCAGTTCGTCAAAAACTTCATCCGCCAGCCGTCCCGCGCCTTTGCTGGCTTGGGCAAGACCTCGGCGAATGCTGGCCACGGCGTCGAGGAGCACGGCCTCGGCTTTGCCGTTTACCGCGAGCACCAGCGGACGCCCGGTTTTCTTCATGTGTTTCATCAGGCCGGAAGAGTTGTGCTTGAGCGTGGTCCGCGAATGACTCATTTCAGCATCTTATTTGATGCTACGGTTTTGACCAAGCAACAGGAGAATGAGAATTATGAAGAACGCATGTACCAACCCGTAAGATCGGCTACTTCGCGATTGCTTTCCTGGGTCTGCCACCGAGCCGTCCATTTGCCCTGGAAGCAGTCTTCTTAGCCCTACTCCTGGATTGACCGCCGATTTGTCCGAGTCTGGCCGCCATCCATTCCTTTGAGCCAAGGAACCCGTCCAAGAGGCCGGGCACGTAGAAGTCAGCATCCAACTTTGGAAAATGAATCCCGAAGCCCGACGGACTGATCTCGATTTCTTCAAGCTGGAATGGCTTGGCATTCTCCAATCCTTGCGCATCGCGTGGTGAGAAACTCACAATCAGCTTTGAACTGAGGTGAATCACGATGTGCCCGCTCTTGTGGTCGTACTGAGCCGAGACGATCTTCGGGACAGCTGCCCCCAGTTGCTTGGCACGCTGGTTTGCCAGTTCGAAGCTGTCATGCAATACCATGAATTTCCTCCCATGCCTGGCCCAGATTTTCCATGTGCGTCGTCAACTCGGCTTGGATGCGCACGATTTCCCTCCGCGAGAAGCCGTAGTTTTCCCGAAGGTCCACCGGTCCCGCTGGACCATTCAAGTTGAATACTGCTTCACAACCCCTTCCGATCACATGGACGTGGGCCGGGCGGTGATCGTTCGGATAGATCACCACGCGCAGTCCATGAAATCTGAGGACTGTTGGCACAGTTTGATTCTACCATAATCCTAAGCGGTTAGGTTAGCCCTCCAAAGAATCATGGAAATATATTGCTGTCGGACGTGACCACGATGAGCGAGTCCCTCCCCAAGTACTTGGGAAGCGATACTTCCGCAGCTACTATGATGACACTCATAGGATCTTGGGTGTGAACGTGCCGGACGACAACACCGTCAACGTCGAAGCCGACGGCCTACCCTGTAACGACGTAGGGCTATGGACCGAAGCGAAGCACAGGTTGGTCGCATACTATGCGGCTCTGTTTTCAGCTGGGATGAAGGACAAATGGGGAAAACGAATCTACATCGAGTTGTACGCCGGGGCCGGCTACAGCCGGATTCGCGATACGGAGAGAGTCATCGCAGGATCTCCTATTCAGGCGCTCAAACTTAGAGTCCCGTTTGATAGGTACATATTCTGCGAACAGGATCCCAAGAAACTGGAAGCGCTGCGCGTCCGTGCAAGGTTTCACGCTCCTTCAGCGGAGGTCACTTTCATTGCGGGAGAATGCGACGCTAATGTTGATAAGATCTCTGCAGCTATTCCCCAATATTCGAAAAACCATAAAGTCCTTAGTCTCTGCTTCGTCGACCCCAATGACATCGGTATTAGGTTCGCCACGCTCCAGACCCTCGCGCGGAAATATGTCGATTTTATTGTGTTGCTAGCGTTGTACATGGACGCACTCCGCGCCGAACAGCACTACATCAAAAACCCTTCAAAGATCAATCAGTTGCTTGGAACGTCGTCTTGGCACGGTCGCTGGACGACCGCAAAACAGACGGGTGCAGAATTCCCGCGCTTCCTAGCTGAGGAGTTCGCCGCCAGCATGGCGACGATGAAATATATTCCTCCACCGTTCTATTCCATGCGTAAAGTCTTTTTTTACGAAAAAAACTTCCCGCTCTATGCGGTCGGGTTGTTTTCACGTCACCCGCTTGCCTACACGCTTTGGGATAAGGCGCTCAAGGGCAGCGACGATCAACTCGGCTTATTCTAAAGATTATGTCCCTCAATTCTCACATCGAATGGACCGACGCGACGTGGAACCCGGTCCGCGGCTGTACCAAAATCAGCCCTGGCTGCAAGCACTGCTACGCCGAAACCTTCGCTGAGCGCTTTCGCGGAGTCAAAGGCCATCCCTACGAACAGGGATTTGACCTGCGCCTGGTGCCGGAGAAACTAACCGAGCCTTTTGCATGGCGCTCGCCCAAGCTGGTTTTTGTTAATTCGATGAGCGACTTGTTCCAGACAGGTGTGCCGGATGACTACACCGAAGCTGTTTCGCGAGTCATGGTTGCGGCGAACTGGCATACCTATCAGGTACTCACAAAACGATCTGAGAGATTGCGTGAATTGCTAACCGGCAAGTTGCGATTCGCTGCCGAGCGGGAAAACATCTGGTGGGGCGTCAGCGTGGAAGATCGGAAGTATGGCTTGCCCCGGATTGAAGACCTGCGGAAAGCTCCGGCGGCTGTTCGCTTCCTGTCCGTGGAGCCGCTCCTGGAAGATCTGGGTGAGGTCGATCTTTCGGGGATCAGTTGGGTCATCGTCGGCGGGGAAAGTGGGCCGGGGGCGCGTCCGATGAGGAAGGAATGGGTGGTCTCGGTTCGTGATCAGTGTCGTCAGTATCGAGTGCCCTTCTTTTTCAAGCAGTGGGGGGGCGTGAGGAAGACCAAGAATGGGAGAGAGTTGGATGGCCGGACTTATGATGAATATCCGCGGCGGGTTGCTGCGTCAGTCCCTGACCGAACGAGCTGCGCGGCCTTTGCTGAGGCCATTTTGAAGACGTTTCGGGGGATGGTCCTAGGGCCGTTCGTGCAGGTTACGGCCTAGCCCGGATGATGCTGAGAGCCGACTCCGGAGTTTTCCTGTCCGCGCTGCCTCGGCGCCACCTCAGTGGCTAAAGCCTGATCATAGGAAACGCTTGCGGCACGGCTCGAAGTGGCTGCGGAAAAATGCCGCAGCGGGATAAAACAGCGCACCGCAGCGGCTAAAGCCGAACCTGTTTTCAGCGACTTACGGCACGACTCGAAAGTCGTGCCCTTCCCAAAACCCATCCGGATCGACGTTTTTCCGCAGCCTGTGGAAGTCGTGCCCTCCCTATTTGGTCTAGGAGTCGTGCCCCCGGGTAGTGTCTCAAGCGTGTACAAGACGCTACCTGCCCCCGAATTGCGCGGGAAGCGCTGCGCAACCCAAAGACTGCCGAGCTGCGCTCGGCCAGGGCGGACGAGGGCGTCCGCCCCTACGGCGATCGGGTTAAGGTTGGAGTTTTCTCCGGTCACTCGAGAACGTCGTGAGAACGCCTCTCCGGGTTCATCTTGCTCTACGCGTACAAGGGGTCCTTCGGCTGCGTTGTCGTTCGCTTTGCGAACGACAACTTCGCTCAGGATGACAGTTTTAGTATGTGGCACAAACGGCACCCCCTTACTTGAGTTTCTTGAGCGATCCCGCGGCGGTTGTGTAAAGTCAGAGTATCCGAACCATCAGCACAAATCCGAACCTGCGGCTGTCCCGCATTCTTGTGGCTGCCGCTGTGGTCAGCATGCTTTCGTCGCTCGCGCTGGCTGCGGCGCCGAAGCGGAGTGTCACGCCGGGCAGTCTTGGGGTGCTCGACTCGATTGTGCAGGGTGCCATCCATAGCGGGCAGATTCCCGGGGCGGTGGTGCTGGTCTGGCACAACGGCGCGGTCGTCTATAGGAAGGCCTTCGGCAGCCGGTCGCTCGAGCCGCGGCGTGAGGCCATGACCGTGGATACGATCTTCGATCTGGCTTCGCTGACCAAGGCGGTGGCCACGACCACCGCCGCGATGCAGCTGGTGCAGCGGGGCGAGATTCGTCTGAATGACCCGGTGGCGAAGTACATTCCGGAGTTCGCTCAGAACGACAAGGACGACATTACGGTCCGCGAACTGCTTACTCATCACTCCGGGCTGCGCGAGGATCTGGACCTGACTGAGGCCTGGCAGGGACGCGACACGGCTTTCCGCATGGCTTATGCGGAGAAGCCCGTGTTTCCGCCGGGATCGCGGTTTCTCTACAGCGACATCAACTTTATTGTTCTGGGTGCGTTGGTGGAACGGGTGTCGGGAACCACGCTGGATCGGTACTGCGCTACGAATATCTTTACTCCGTTGCAGATGACGCGCACACGGTTTGTTCCGCCCGCAGCCTGGGGGCCGCGCATTGCGCCTACCCAATACGACGAGCAGGGCAAGATGCTGCGTGGGGTGGTGCACGACCCCACGGCGCGGCGCATGGGCGGCGTGGCTGGACAGGCGGGGGTGTTCTCGACCGCGGACGATCTGTCGAAATTTGCCCAGGCTTTGCTGAATGGCAGCGCGGTGTTGCCCTCGCTCATGGTCGAGAAGATGACCACGCCGCAGCAGCCGCCGACGTCGCAGAGCCTGCGTGGTCTTGGCTGGGACATTGATTCTCCTTTTTCCACGAACCGTGGCGAGTTGCTGCCCGTCGGTTCGTTTGGGCACACGGGCTTTACCGGGACCTCGCTGTGGATTGATCCCAGCACGCAGACCTACATCATTCTGCTGACCACCGCGGTGCATCCCCGGGGAAAGGGAACGGCGGTTGCTTTGCGGTCAAAGGTCGCTACCGCCGTGGTTGCGGCGCTGTCCTTGACAGTTAGTGAAAGGGAAGCGCTGCGCTGGAAAACTCTCACCGGATACAACGAGGCGCAGACTGCGGCGCGGCGACTGGCTGTCCGTAATGGAGCGGTGCAAACGGGGATTGATGTGCTCGAGGCCCACAACTTCGACGTGATCCGTGGGTCTGCAGGGAAGAAGAAGATCGGTCTGCTTACTAATCAGACCGGGGTGGATTCGCAGGGACGGCGCACCATTGAGGTGCTGGCTCAGGCCCCGGGGGTCTCGCTGGAAGCCATCTTCAGCCCGGAGCACGGAGTCACCGGGGCGCTGGATGCGACCGACATCGGCAACTCGCGGGACGCGGCCACGGGAGTTCCCGTCTATAGCGTGTACGGCGCGACTGATGCCGCGCGGCGGCCGCCGCTGGAAATTCTCAAGCAGCTGGACGCGGTCGTGGTTGATATTCAGGATGCCGGCACACGCTTATACACCTACGAAACTACGCTGGGATACTTTCTGGAAGCGACGGCCAAGGCGGGGATTGAGATTATCGTGCTCGACCGCCCCAACCCGATCACCGGATCGTTTGTGCAGGGGCCAGTCTCGGATTCCGGACGCGAGAGCTTCGTGAACTACTTTAGTGTTCCTGTGCGTCACGGGATGACCATGGGGGAACTGGCGAAGATGTTCAATGCGGAGCGCAACATCAATGCCAAGTTGACGGTCGTGCCGATGGAGGGATGGATGCGTGGGGACTGGTATGACTCGACCGGGTTGGCATGGATCAACCCTTCACCCAATCTGCGCAGCCTGACTGAAGCTACGTTGTATCCCGGGGTGGGCTTGGTCGAAGGCACCAATGTTTCGGTGGGAAGGGGTACGGACACTCCGTTTGAATTGCTGGGGGCGCCCTGGATCAACGGGCGCCAACTGGCGGCTTACCTCAACGCTAGAAATATTTCCGGAGCGCGTTTCGTGCCCACCAGCTTTACTCCCAGTGCGAGCACGTATGCGGGGCAGAAGTGCGAGGGCGTGAACATTGTCCTCATTGATCGCAACGCCTTCGACGCTCCGAAACTGGGAATAGAACTCGCCTCGGCGCTGCACAAGCTGTATCCCGAGCAGTTTCATCTGGAGCGGATGATCGAGCTGCTGCTGAATCAGGCGGCGTATGACGCCATATCCCAGGGACAGGATTCGCAGCGCATCGCCGACGACTGGCGGGAGGCGCTGGAGAAATTCCAGCAGCTCCGGCAGAAATACTTGATCTATAAGTGAGCGCGTAACAGATTGGCCACAAGAATTCTTGCGACTTCTATTAGAATGTCCTGCTGAGGTTCATTTTCCCTTGGAGTGCCCCTGATGAAAGCTGGTGGTTCAGAAACGCCGGTGCCCAGTCCCTTCTACCGGTGCGCCGGTCCGAACTGCGGAGTAGTTAAGAGTGCAACGAACCGCTGGTGGCTGATGTGGACGTCCTTTGGTGAATTCCATCGGCCGGTGCTCTACCTGTGCCCGTGGGACGAGGAGATTGCGCAAAAGGAAGGCACCCTGCACGTGTGTGGTGAGCGTTGTGCGCAACGGCTGCAATCGCAGTTCATGGGCAACGTGAGCGAGAGCCAGCCTAAGAAGAGCGGGGGCTAGCACTTAGCCTCATCCGGTGTAGCTCCAACTAACCTTTTCGCATCCAGCCCGCATCCTACCTGCCCGGGAACCTAATTCCATGGACGCCGCCTTATACTGGGGCGTCCATACTTGGCGGCTTGCTGGAGTTGTGGTTTCTTGGGGAGGTGTGTGGTGCGCATGATGATGACCGTGCTTCTGCTCTCTGCGTTGGTGGCGGCACAAGCCGGCTCCGGTACCCAGGCGAGTGCTCAGGCCCCGCCCGCCGCGCCAGCAGCGCCTGCAACTGGATTGGTGATTCCGGCGGGGACAAAGGTCCCAGTGGCGCTCAAGCATGCCATCTCTACCAAGAGCGCCCGCGAAGGTGATCCGGTTTATGCGGAGACCACGTTTCCGGTGGTGCTGAACGACCGGGTTTTGATTCCGGCCGGCACTTACGTACAGGGAAAAATCAGCAGCGTGCAGCGCGCGGGACGAATCAAGGGGCGGGCCGAAGTTCTGATGCACTTCACGACGCTGATCTATCCGAGTGGTTACACCGTGCTGCTGCCTGGCTCGGTGGAAAATGTCCCCGGGGCCGACAAGACCTCGATGAAGGGTGACGAAGGCACGATCCGCGGGGATAGCCAGACCGGCCAGAAAGTTGGGACCGTGGCCGGCACGGCAGCCACAGGTGCGGTGGTGGGTGGCCTCAGCAGTGGCGGGAAGGGGGCCCTCATCGGTGCCGGAGTCGGAGGCGCTGTGGGAACGGCAATCGCTCTGTTAACGCGTGGGAATGACGTCAAGCTGGATGCTGGTACCACGCTGGAGATGGTGATCCAGCGCGAGATACCGTTGGATGCCAGCCGGATCCCGCCTGTCGCCAAGTGAGCACAGGTGGAAGACCTGTGCCCACATGGCCGCTGCTACCGCGGTCACCGAAGCGCGGTCACCGAAGCGCAAACATGGCATTCACGTGGGCTGTCACTACGATGTTTTGCGGGCTGAACTCCTCAGTCGGCGCGGGTGCTGCAACTCCCCCGTTTATTCTCATCATGGATCTGGCCATCGGGGCTACCACCCGCACGTTCTCGAAGGTATCTACCGACGCATAAGAAAGTTCTCCCAAGGTACGGCCGCCGGCGCGGGCCACGGCAGCGGCCGATTCCCGGGCGCGGCGGTACGCATCCTCTACCGCCCGGGTCTTGGCTGCATCGATATCTTCCAGGGTGTAGCTGACGGTTTGGTTCTCGGTGACGTCGGTGTCGGCGAGTTGTTGCACGATGGGGGCAAGTTTGGCAAAGTCCTTCAGCTTGAGGGATACATTCGCATTTACGCGATAGGCCACCAGCTTACGCTTGGCCGTCTTGTAATCGTAAACCGGCTGGAGGGAGAAAAATCCGATCTCCGCCGTCTTGGGCTCGATTCCGTTGGAGCGAAGAATTTGGCGGATTTGTTCAGCAGCTTTGGAGGCACGGTCATAGGCCGCCCGGGAAGACTCTTCCTGCGCTGAAATATTGAACTGTATCTGCACGGTGTCGGGATTCGCCTCGAACTTGCCGTCGGCGCCGACAAAAACGGTGTTGGGCTGGGCTGTAACCGTGGGCCGATCCTGCCCCAGGGCGACTATTCCAGCCAGAAGCACAACCACCAGTAGTGCGCTTGAAGTTTTCATGAGTGTTCTCCATGGGATGACAAGTGAATTTATACGCCCGAGGGCGCCCCTACTACAAAGAACGCTGCGAAGGATTAAACTTGCGCGACTGGGATCCGGGGTCGTCTAGCTCCTTGCCCGGCTCCGACATCTCGCCAAAACGCCCAAGCTCGGTATCGCCGGTATGGGGATAGGTTCCAGGCTAAGCGGAAAAGAAAGAATGCTGCGAAAACCGGGGTCAGCCTAACTCTTGGCGGAGGCGGAATAAGCGTATCTGGAGATCTGTAGATCGATCTCCTTGCGCAGGTCTGCCCAGATCTCTTCCGGCATGGCAAGGAAGGCCGTGACTACTTCGGGATCGAACTGGCGTCCGGACCACTGGTGAATCTCGTCGCGGGCCGCAGACAGAGTCTGAGCGGCGCGATAGGGACGGTCAGAAATAATGGCATCCAGGGTGTCAGCGACGGAGAATATCCGCGCCCCCAGCGGAATCTCCTGGCCCTTGAGCCTACGTGGGTAGCCGGTTCCATCGAAGCGTTCCTGGTGGGAATAGACGATTTCGGCGGCCTCCTTCAGAAACGGAATGTTCTTCAGCAGTTGATAGCCGTGGTAACAATGCTCGCGCATGATGGCCACTTCCTCGGGCGTGAGCTTGCCAGGCTTGCGGATGATGGCTTCGGGAATTCCCATCTTGCCGATATCGTGCAGAAAAGCGCCACGTGCAATCACCGCAATTTGATCCTTTGGTATTCCCATGGCGCGGGCAATGGCAATGGTAAAAGCGGTAACGCGTTTGGAGTGGCCCTCAGTTTCAGCATCTTTCAAGTCAAGCGCGCCGCCGAGAGCCTGCAGGGTGATGTCATAGGACCGCTCCAGATCAATAGCTTTCGCTCGCAGTTGCTCGGTGCGGGCGGCCACGAGCGCCTCCAGGTTGGTTTGGTAGGCCCGGTTCTCCAACTTCAGGCGACGGTTTTCCAGCGCGCGGCGCACCGTGGCCAGCAGTTGCTCACGCTCGAAGGGCTTTAGCAGGTAGTCGTAGGCGCCATTGCGAATGGCCGCCAATGCGACTGAGATATCGTGTACCGCGGTCACCATGACCACGGGCATGTCGGGAAATTTTTCCTTGGTGCGTTCCAGCAGGTCAATTCCGTTCAGGTCGGGCATCATGAGGTCGGAAAGCATCAACTCGAATTGCTCGCCGGATTCGAGCAATGCCAGTGCCTCCAGACCGGAAGCGGCCTGACGACACTTATAGTTAGCGTAGGCCAGCATGGAGGACACAACCTCGCGGATTGCGTCCTCGTCGTCGACCACCAGGATGCGTTCGGCTGCCATGGCCTGCTTCAGTCTATCGCCAATTCTATCCCAGGTGCGATGTTCCGAAAGTAATCATCTAGTGCCCGAAAGGTCATTGCCGACGGCGGGAAGCATGCTATCTAAGGAGGGCGAGCGCTTAATGCCTTTGGCTACGATACCTATCTCTATCTTGTGCACTTGGACCACGATGGGCGAGATCTTTGTCCCCAGGCTGATGGCACAGGAGTCGGCCGCCCTGATCATGCTGGCCGCCAGCCTGCTGGTGTTCCGGACCTTTCGCGAACGCTATCTGCTGATCTCGATTCTGGGGTGGCTGGCCTACTTCGTTTCCCGCGGCACGCTCCGCGGTGTGGGCGCCGGGTCACTGGCGCGCTATGGGACGGCGGTTTCGCAGGCAGAATTCATTCTAGCGGTGTGCCTGTTCGCGGGCGCGGTACTGGTCTACACCCACGCCCGAGATCTGCTACTGCCGCTGGTGTTGATTTCGGTTGCGCTCACGGGCTACGCCGTGGTTCGGGCGCTGTGGTGGCCGGAGTCGATCACGCTGCGAGCGGCGCTGGAGATTTCCTATCGCATCATTGCGTTTACTGCCGCTGTGCAATTGATCCGCTTCCGCTGGGCACGATGGGAAATCGGCCCGTGGTTGTTGAGCGCCAGCCTGCTGCTGCTGCATCTGGAATGGGCGCCGGTGAATGTGTACTTTCCACCCAGCTGCAACCTGATGGCGGAGCTGCTGTTAGGGCTGAGCATGTTGCTGGTGGTGTTCGATGACTACAACATGCGGAATCGCCGCCTAAATGTTCTCAACGCACTCACCAGCAGCATCAGCCGGGAGCAGCAGCACGGGCCGATGATGGCCACGGCACTGGAAGAGCTCAAGGCGCTGATGCACGCCAAGGCTGCGTGGTTCCGCCTGCTGCAAGGCGAAAGCATGGTGATCACGCAACATATCGGGCTATCGCAGGACTTCCTGCAGGATCGCAGTTCGGTCACGGTGGACGATACGTTGGAGCATGTTCTTCGGGAAGGCACACCGACGGTGGTCAAGGCCTCCACCACCAACGAGAGCATCCGGCCGTACCTGGAGCGCGAGCGGTTTCACCACGTGGTGCTGGTGCCGGTGCTGGGAAAAAAATCGCCAATCGGCACCCTGGCGCTGGGTAGCCGCCATCGGCTCTCCTACACGCCCGAAGACCTGGAATTCCTGACCACGAGCGCGCACCAACTCGGATTGGCCGTGGAAAACCTCCGACTGGTGGAACAGATTCTGCGTTCGCATCGTCAATGGACCAACACCTTCGACTCGATCCATGATTTCGTCCTGCTGCACGATTCCGAATTCCGCGTAATGAAAGCGAATCACGCCCTGCTACAGCGCCTGGGCCAGGCGCCCGCCGATGTCATGGGCAACCCGTGCGAAGCGGTGCTGCCGAGAGATCAGCAAAAGTGGACGGGATGTCCTTACTGCCGTGGAATGGAGGAAGGGTTTGACGAAGGCCCGGACCCTTGCTTCGGGGGTTATTCCATGGTTTCCACCTCTTCCTATGTCGACCAGGGCAGCAAACAGAAAGGCACTATCCACGTAGTCCGCGACATATCCGACCGGCAGGTGGCGGAGGAGAAGTATCGCCTGCTGTTCGAACAAGTGCAGGAAGGGGTTTTCGTGGCCACGCCGGAGGGGAAACTGCTGGATTGCAATGATGCCTTCGTGCGCATGCTGGGCCACAGCCGTCGCGAAGACTTGTTGGCAATGAACATCGACACCGAGCTTTATGCGTCGGCTGAGCAGCGGGATGCGTTTCGGCGCGAGGTGGAGCAGCAAAACTATGTTCGGAACTTCGAGGTCACGTTGCGCCGGAAAGATGGCACGCTGCTGACCGCGGTAGAAAGCAGCTTTGCCACCCGCGACGCCAACGGCAAGATCGAGCGTTATCAGGGTTTCCTGCTCGACATGACGGAGAAGAAGCGAGCGGAAGACGAGATCCGGCGACGCAACCGCGAATTGAATGCGCTGAACGCGATGGCGGTGATCGCTACCCAGTCGTTCGACCTGGACGAGATTCTGAACCTGACGCTGCGGCAGGTGATTTCTCTTCTGGGGGCGGAGACGGGGTCTATCTATCTTTCCGAAGACGAGACCACTTTCCGCCGGCGCGCGGGATGGGGCCAACGCAGCGCGGACCGAGCCCGCTTTTCGGAGGTCAAGTTTCCCGATGGTTTTGGCGATCTGGTAACCCGTTCGCGCACCGAAGTGATTACGCTGGAGTATGTGCCGCACCTGCCTCCATTGGTGGCCGAGTTCATTCGCGCCGACGGACTGAGCTCCTGGATTTGGGTATTGCTGTGGGGCAAGGACGGCCCCATCGGAATCATGGGCATCAGCAGCCGCGAGGCCCGGGAGTACACCAGCAATGATGAAAATCTGCTGGTGGCGATCGGCCGCCAGTTGGCGACCACGATCGAGAAAGTGCGTCTCTACGAAGAGACCTGTCGCGCCTATGAAGATTTGCGGTGCACCCAAGAACAGCTACTGCAGAGCGAAAAGATGTCGGCGGTGGGGCAGTTGATCTCGGGGGTAGCGCATGAACTCAACAATCCGCTCACGGCGATCTTGGGATATGCGCAGCTTTTGGAAAGCGAAGGGCTGGAGGAGCGGGCAGCGGATTACGTGCGCAAACTCTTCAAGCAGGCGCAGCGTACTCATCGAGTGGTGCAGAACCTGCTGTCCTTTGCGCGGCAGCGCAAGCCGCAACAGCAGCAAGTGGATATTAACAAGGTGCTGGACGAAACCCTGGCGCTGCGCGACTACGACCTGAAGGTGAACAACATCACTTTGGAGCGCGATATCGAAGCGGGGGTCCCGGCCGTAACCGCGGATCCGCACCAGTTGGAGCAGGTGTTTCTCAACATCATCAACAACGCAGTGGATGCCATGCTGGAAGCGGGGCAGGGGGGCACGCTGAAAGTACGCGTCTACTCGCAGGACGGGTACGTACGCACTGAATTTCAGGACTCCGGGCCAGGCATCAAGGAACCAAACCGCATTTTCGATCCGTTCTACACTACCAAGAGCATCGGCAAAGGCACCGGTCTCGGCCTGAGCATTTGCTACGGCATCATCAAGGAACACGGCGGCGACATTTCCGCGCGCAACCGCAAGGAGGGGGGTGCGTGCATCGAAGTTCGACTGCCTGCTGCCGGCAAGGCCGCATCACCGGAGAAGACCTTACCTGCTCCGAGGCGCGAGTTTGCCATTGAAGGACGCGTACTGCTGGTGGAGGACGAAGAGGCAGTGCTGGAATTTGAACGTGACGTGCTGGTGGGTGCGGGAGCTCAGGTGGTCACGTTAATGGATGGGGAAGAAGCGAAAGCACGCCTGCTCAAGGACTCCTTCGATGCACTCATCATCAATGGCAAGATGCCGGGTGGATGGAGTGCGCCGGAAGTGCACCGCTGGCTGGCGGAGAAATCCCCAGACTTGCAGAAGCGGGTACTGTTCACTTTCTCCAGCGTCGTGGAACCGGAAGTACGGAGTTTCCTGCACGATAACAACCTGCCCTACCTGGTAAAACCGTTCGAAGTGGGAGATCTGATATCCCAGGCCCGACGCCTGCTGCAGAAGACTCAGGCGGCAGTCGCGGGATAGAACTCCTTCCCAAGCTACAGGCTCTGTCGCAGGGTACGGGCAAACTCGCGAAGGGCGTTCTCGTTTCGCCGATACCACCGCCACTGCCCGATTTTCTTGGCCTGCACCAGGCCAGCCTTTTTCAGAATGGACATGTGATGGGAAATGGTAGGCTGCGAAAGGTGAATGCGCAGTTCGATGTCGGAGGCACACAGGCCTACATCCTTGCCGAGGGAACAGCCTCCCTTCTCCTTTAGGGCCTGCAGGATTCGCCGCCGGGTGGGATCAGCAATGGCTTGTAAGGCGCGATTCAGCGCTTGCTCGGGATCAGTCATGGCAAGATTAGGAATAGACCGGGAATCGACGGCTGTCAATGCGGAAGGCGGACCTCGGACGTCGGACTTCGGACCTCAGACCTCGGACTTCAGATTTCGGACACTCCGGCATCCGGAATATGGGATAGGTGAGTTGCTTTGGTCTTAGGTCTGACGTCCGAGGTCCGACGCCGCCTTTAGCATCTTCACTTCTTCAGTATCGGGTTGTAGCCATCACTCACCAGCTTGGCGCGCATGAGTTCGGCGTCTTTGATGTCGGCGAAGGGGCCTACCTGGACGTGAAAGAGCTTGTCGGGCGGTATGTTGGTGGCGAATGCGGGATATTGCCTTTGCTTGAGGGCCGCTACCAGCGCTTCGGCATCCTCCTGTTTGCTGACGGCGGCGACCTGCACGTAGTAGCCGGTCAAGGGCGGGGCGGCCATCGGATCGGAAGGGTTCGGCGTATCGGAGGGTGGGCTGGCGTTGGTGTCGGGAGCGTTGCTGGCCGTATCGTTGGTTGCTAACTGGGCGTTGGCATCTTTCTGTCCCACCGCTTTGTAAAACGTCAGGTCAGAAGATGGAGCTGGATTGCTGTTGCCGGACTTGACCGCTGACGGACGTACGGCGCTATTGGGCACAGTGGCGGCAGGGGACAGATCGCCGGCGGTGGCGGTTTTTGCTGAATTTCTGCCGAGGGAAAATCCCATCCCGAAGAACACCGCGCACAGTGCCACCAGCCCGAAGAACAGCACCAGCATCTTGCCTGTGCCCAGCGTGATTTCCGTGTCCTGAGATGCGGTGGCCATTCCGACCTCGTGGTTGTAGCCGGTGGAAATTAATCAGCTCTTGGCGGCGGGCGGCGAGCCGCCTCCGTCGGGTTTTCCCAACATCTTCTGAATGCCGGAGAAGAAGTCCACCGGGACGGGGAAGACCACGGTGGTGTTCTTCTCCACGCCGATTTCGGTCAGGGTCTGCAGATAGCGCAACTGCACGCTGACCGGTTCGGTGGCCAGCAGCTTGGCGGCATCCACCAGGCGCTGGGCGGCGGAAAACTCGCCTTCGGCGTGGATGATCTTGGAACGCTTTTCGCGTTCGGCCTCAGCTTGCTTGGCCATGGCGCGCAGCATGGACTCGGGCATGTCCACCTGCTTGACCTCGACGTTGGTAACTTTCACGCCCCAGGGGGCGGTATGGGTGTCGAGGATGCTCTGCAGGCGCAGGTTGATCTTTTCACGATGGGCCAGCAGTTCGTCCAGTTCCTGCTCGCCGAGCACGGAGCGTAACGTGGTCTGCGCGAATTGCGAGGTCTGGTAGACGTAATTGGAGACTTCCACCACCGCTTTGTTGGGGTCAATCACGCGCAGAAAGATAACGGCATTGACCTTCAACGTGACGTTGTCGCGGGTGATGATGTCTTGTGGCGGGACCTCCAGGGCCTCCTGCCGCAATGAGATGCGCACCATGCGGTCGATGGGCACGAACACCAGGATGATACCCGGCCCCTTGGCGGTCCCCAGCAGTCGCCCCAGGCGGAAAATGACGCCGCGCTCGTATTCGGCCAGGACCTTGATTGAGCTCAAGAGGTACAGAGCGACGATAATGATGGCAACAGCAGTGAACCCGAACTCTGGCATCTCAGCCTCCACTCCCGACTTTCAAGATCGCTTCTGCGGCGGATTGTATCGCAATTCTGCTTGCGGGTGCAGTGATTCGAGGTTGTCCGTCGAGGTTCAACCGGCAAGTCAGGCCAAGGTGGTTGCCGGGGCGCGCTGCATGGAGGGGATGGGGTCGACCTGCAGTTGTAGACTGTCCACCTTCCTCACTACCACCGGTTGCCCGGCCGGAACGCTGGCGGAAGACACCACATCCCATAATTCGCCGTGGACAAACACCTTGCCTTGAGGAGAGAGCGGGGTCTGGGCCACGCCAATTTCGCCGACCAGACCTTGCGCGCCGGTGACTATCTTGTTGGCTCGGGCCTTCAGGGCAATGCGCATTAGAAAGACGGTAATGATCCCGATTGGGATGCTAACTGCCAGCGCGGTAGCAAACCGGACCTGCATCTCTGGAATCGGGGCATCCACTAGAAGGAGCCCGCCCAATACCATGGTGGTGATCCCGCCGATGGCCAGCACCCCGTGGGTGGCAAACTTGGCCTCAAGAGCGAAGAGAGCAAACGAGGCGAGAATCAAGATCAGTGCGGCAGAACGCGTGGGCAGCAGATTAAACGCGAACAGCGCGAGGAGGATGAAGATTACACCGACCGTCCCCGGCACTACCGCGCCCGGATGGTTGAATTCGGCATAGAGCGCCAGCGCACCGATGGCCAGCAGAATGAAAGCAATGTTCGGGTCCATGATGTAGGCCAGGATGCGTTGCTTGAGGGTCATGTCGAACTTGCGGACCGGCTCACCCACCAGGTTGAGCGTCACGGTCTGGCCGTTGAATCGCTTCACCGGTTTTCCCTGCATCTGCTTGAACACGTCTTCTTCGCTGGAGGCGACGTAGTCGATCAGCTTCTGCGAGAGCGCTTCCTGCTCGGTAAAGGATTTCGACTGGCGCACGGCGCTTTCGGCCACTTCGACATTGCGGCCACGCTTGGACACTATCGAGCGCATCAGGGCGGCGGAGTCGTTCTCCAGCTTTTCTTTCATCACATCGTCCATCTTGCCGCCGCCGATGGTCACGGGATGAGCGGCACCGGTGTTGGTACCAGGCGCCATTGCCGCCACGTCGGCGCTTTCGAGGATGAAGAAACCGGCGGAGGCGGCCCGGCTGCCCCCGGGGGCAACGTAGATGATCACCGGGACGGGCGCTGCCAGGATTTTCTCGATGATGTCGCGGGTCGAGTCGAGGAGGCCTCCAGGCGTGTTGATCTCGATCAGAAGTGCTTGATCCTTGTTGTGCCCGGCCTCGGCCAGGGCGCGGCCGATGTACTCATCGGTGATGGGGTGGATGGTGTCGTTGATCACGATCTTCAGCACTTCGGCGGAAGAGGGTACCGTGCACAACAGGAGCCCGGCGACTACGGCGCACAAAACGCGTGAGATGGAGAACAGTTTCATCGGTCCCGGGCCCTCGCTTCTATTGTCTCTCAGAGCCCACAAATAAACCACAGAGGACACTGAGGACACGGAGGAAAAGAGGAATCGTGTGCTCAGTGCCCACTGTGGTGAACCTGGGTCTTCTCCGGCTGCAGTTCCGCCCAACTGGGTAGCCGCGTATCTCCGGTGATCAAGCGCGCGCCACGTTCATAGGTGAGGTATGACCATGCCCACTGGATCAGGACGATCAGCCGGTTGCGGAACCCAATCAAGAAGAAAATGTGAATGAACAGCCATGACAACCAGGCTATGAAGCCGGAGATGTGTAGCTTGCCAAACTGGGCCACGCCGGCGGAGCGCCCGATGGTGGCGAGGCTGCCTTTGTCGAAGTAATGAAAATTCTTGCGCGGTTCGCCCTGCAGGTCGCGGTGGATATTGCGGGCGGTGGCCGAACCCTCTTGCATGGCGACCGGCGCCACTCCCGGCAGCATCTTGCCGTTTTCGTCCTTCAGGGAGGCGAGGTCGCCGATGACGAAGACTTCGGGATGCCCCGGAATACTCAGGTCGGGATTTACCAGCACCCGCCCGGCACGGTCCAGCGGCGCTCCGAGCTTCTTTCCCAAAGTTGAGGCGGCCACCCCGGCAGCCCACAGGATGACAGCGGCGGGCAGACGGGTTTCGCCCATGAGCACGGCAGCCGGCTCAATGCCGGTGACGAGGGCGGAAGTGCGCACCTCCACGCCGAGGTGGCGGAGTTGCTCCTCGGCGCTTCGGGAAAGATCTTCGGGATAGGTAGGCAGGACGCGCGGTCCGCCTTCGAGCAACAGGATTCGGGTGCGCTTGGGATCGATGGAGCGAAATTCGTTGGCCAGGACGCGGCGTGCGATCTCCGCCAGGGTGCCCGCCAGTTCCACACCGGTGGGGCCGCCGCCCACGACTACAAAATTCAGTTGCACCTGTCCTTCGCCGCTCGCGGCTTGGCGTTCGGCGAGCTCGAAGGCGAGCAGAACCCGGCGACGAATTTCCAGCGCGTCTTCAATCGTTTTCAGGCCGGGAGCGAAGGGTTCCCATTCGTCGTGGCCAAAGTAGGCGTGGCTGGCACCCGCGGCGACGATCAGATAGTCGTAGGGAATTTCCTGATCGGGGAGCTTTACCAGGCGCTTGGAAAGGTCGAAGTCTTTTGCTTCTCCGAGCAGCACTTGAACATTGCGGCGGCCCCGCAGGATCCAGCGGATGGGGGCGGCGATTTCTCCGGGAGACAGCCCGGCAGTTGCAACCTGATAAAGCAGGGGCTGAAAAGTGTGATGGTTCTTGCGGTCGATCAGGGTAACTTGAACCGCATAACGGGCGAGGGTGCGGGCTGCGAGCAGGCCGCCGAAGCCGCCGCCGACAATCGCTATGCGCGGTTTGCCTGTGCTACGCATGGTTATCACTCTATTAGATTCCGTTGGGGTGCGTCGCGTCGAAAAAGGTTGTCTTCCGGCGGGCGGGAGCAGCCCAGCGGGCGCGGCTTGACAGGCAAGCCGGAGCGATTTATAAGTAAGTGTTTACTTACTTAGCGAATACTTATTATGGCTACAGCCCAAATCCGATTTTCGGCAGCCGACCGGCGGGAGCAAATCCTGGACGTGGCTACCGGCCTATTTGCCCGCCAGGGGTTTCAAGGCACCACGACCCGGCAGATTGCGGAACGCAGTGGGGTGACCGAGGCGCTTATCTTCCGGCATTTTCCCAGCAAGGAGAACCTTTATTGGGCGGTGATCGAAAGCAAGATGAAGGCCTCCGGAGCCCGGGAACGCATGCAGCAGCGGCTGCAGGCCGGGGGCACGGACGTGGAAGTGCTTTCCGGGATCGCGGCTGAGATCCTGGAGCGGCGGGCCAAAGACCAGACGCTTTCCCGGCTTCTGCTTTACAGCGCGCTGGAAAACCACCGTCTCTCCCACCGCTTTTTCCGCAACTATGTGGCTGAGTACTACGAGGTGCTGGCGGATTACATCCGCCGGCGCATTGATACGGGGCAGTTCCGCCCGCTGGATCCATTGCTCGCGGCGCGGGGTTTCTTCGGTATGGTGATCTACCACTCGTGGATCCAGGAATTGTATGGGGGGAAACGTTATCAGGATTTTCCCGTCCAACAGGTAAGCACGACTTTGTCGGAGGTGTGGCTGCAGGGCATGTTGAGCAATGGGAAAAATGCAACCGGACGTCAGTCAGCGAAATCGAATAATGGCAATCATCGCAGGAAACAAAATCATGCGGCTCGTAATCATTCCAGCTAATTCGTTGCGCCGTTGGATGCTGCCACTGGTGGCAGGCGGCGCCCTTGCGCTCTTGATTTCGTGCACCGGCACCAAAGCGGCTGCGCCCATCAACCCGGCGGTGCCGGTCCTGGCTGCTGAAGTCGAGCAGAAAGATGTTCCACTCCAGGTGCGGGCTATTGGTTCGGTGGAAGCTTATTCGAATGTTTCCGTGAAGACCCAGATCACGGGAGAATTGACCGGTGTGTTCTTCAAGGAGGGGCAAGACGTCAAGAAAGGACAGTTGCTCTTCACGCTCGACAAGCGGCCGCTGGAAGCAGACGTGAGGAGAGCCGAGGGCACGCTGGCCAAAGATCAGGCTCAGATGGCCAACGCAGAAGCGCAGGCGCGACGTTATGAGGCTTTGTGGAATTCGGGAGTCGTTTCTAAGGAAGAATACGAACAGATGCAGGCCAATGCGCAGGCGTTCGAAGCCGCGGTTCGCGCGGACAAGGGCGCATTGGAAAATGCCCGGGTCCAGGTTCAGTATGCTTCGATTTATTCGCCCATTGACGGACGCACCGGCCCCTTGCTGATTCATCAGGGCAATATGATCAAGGCGAATGACACTCCCTTCCTGATCAGCATTAACCAGGTCGAGCCCATCTATGTGACGTTCACCGTACCGGAGCAATATCTGGGAGAGATCAAGAAGTACTCCAGCAAGGGCAAGTTGCGGGTGCAGGCATACATTCCCAATGACGCGGGCGGACCTGCTGTCGGGGGGCTGAGTTTCATCGACAATACGGTGGACCAAGGCACGGGTACGATCAAATTGAAAGGGGAGTTTGCCAACTCCGATCGCCGGCTGTGGCCGGGGCAGTTTGTGGACGTGGCACTGACGCTTGCCTCCCAGCCGAACGCGATCGTGGTGCCGTCGCAGGCGGTGCAGAACGGACAGCACGGGCAATTCGTCTTCGTGATCAAGCCGGATATGACGGTAGAAGCCCGGCCGGTGGTGGTCAACCGGAGTAACGATGGCCAGGCCGTCATTGACAAAGGAGTCGCACCAGGAGAACGCGTGGTCATCGACGGACAACTCCGCTTGGTGCCGGGCAGCACGGTGGAAGTGAAGCAGGCCGCAGTATCCCCTCAGCCAGCTTCGGGGAATCCCTCGGCTCAGAAGACTAAGGGAGAATAAGCGGGGAGAATAACCAGAGAGAGTAAGCATGAACGTTGCGGAACTCTTCATTCGGCGTCCGGTCATGACCACTTTGGTCATGCTGGGGATTCTGATGTTCGGAATCATGGGCTATCGTCTGCTGCCGGTCAGTGACTTGCCCAATGTGGATTTCCCCACGATTCTGGTCTCGGCCAGTCTGCCGGGTGCGACGCCGGATACCATGGCTTCTGCGGTTGCCATGCCGCTGGAGAAGCAGTTTTCCACCATCGCCGGCGTGGACTCGATGACCTCTTCGAGTTCCCAGGGCTCGACTCAAATCACACTGCAGTTCAACTTGAGCCGCAGCCTGGACGCTGCCGCTCAGGACGTGCAGTCCATGATCGCGAAGGCGGCCCGCGACCTGCCGCAGAATCTGCCTAGCCCGCCGTCCTATCAGAAGGTGAACCCGGCCGACCAGCCGATTCTCTACTTATCTCTGAATTCTCCGACCTTGCGCCTCTCGGATGTGGACGAATATGCGGAAACGTTGATGGCGCAGCGCATCTCCATGGTCAGTGGGGTGGCCCAGGTTCAGGTTCTGGGCGCGCAGAAATACGCAGTGCATGTCAAGCTCGATCCCAAGGCGCTGGCCAGCCGCCAGATCGGCATTGATGAAGTTGCGGCGGCGATTCAGAACGGCAACGTCAATCTGCCTACAGGCATTCTGTATGGGACGCACCAGGCGTTCACCGTCCAAGCCAACGGTCAGCTCACCAAGGCGGCGGATTATGGGCCGCTCATTGTGGCCTACCGCAACGGCGCCCCAGTTCGGCTGAAGGACCTGGGCCAGGTGGTGGACGGGGTCGAGAACGACAAGACGGCAAGCTGGTACTACGACTCAAAAGGCTTGCGGCGGGGCATCATCCTGGCCGTCCAGCGCCAGCCGGGGACCAACACCGTGGAAGTGGTGGACTCGATCAAGCAGTTGCTGCCCGCGTTCCATGCGGTGATGCCGCCATCGGTCAACGTGGACACTCTGTATGACCGATCGGTTTCCATCCGGTCTTCAGTGAATGACGTGAAGTTCACGTTGTTCCTGGCGTTGGTGCTGGTCATTCTGGTTATCTTTCTGTTTCTGCGGAATCTGTCGGCAACCGCCATCCCCAGCATGGCGCTGCCCATGTCCATTGTGGGCACGTTCGCCGTGATGTACCTGCTGGGGTATTCGCTCGACAACTTGTCCCTGATGGCGCTGACACTTTCGGTCGGCTTTGTGGTGGATGACGCCATCGTGATGTTGGAAAACATCGTGCGTCACATGGAAATGGGCGAGCGGCCGATGCAGGCGGCTTTCAAGGGAGCGCGGGAAATCGGTTTCACCATCGTCTCCATGACCTTGTCGCTGGCGGCGGTATTCATCCCGGTGCTGTTCATGGGAGGCATTCTCGGCCGTTTGCTGCACGAGTTTGCCGTGACCATCAGTGTAGCCATCCTGGTGTCGGGTCTGGTCTCGCTGAGTCTCACGCCCATGCTGTGCAGCCGGTTCCTGCGCGCCTCCAAGGAGTCGGAGCATGGCCACCTATGGATGTTGTTTGAGCGCTTCTTCGACGGGTTGCTGCGGGTCTACGACCGTACGCTGCAGGTAACGCTGAAGCACCGCTTGGCCACCATGATGGTTTCGGCAGGTGTGCTCGTGGCCACGGTGTATCTGTTCATCACGATTCCCAAGGGCTTCCTGCCAGATGAGGACCAGGGACAGATCTTCATCTTCACCGAAGGGCCGCAGGGCATCTCGTTCGACGACATGGTGCAGCACCAGGTGGCCCTGAACAAGGTGGTCATGGCACAGCCTTGGGTGGAGTCCTTTGCATCCACCGCTGCCGGCGGTAATGCGGGACGCATCTTCCTTCGCATGAAGCCGCGAAGCGAGCGCAAATCAGCGCAGGAGATTATTCAGGAATTACGTCCCATACTGGCGGCGGTGCCGGGCATCAATGCCTTTCCGCAGATGCTGCCGACCATCCGCATCGGAGGACAGCTCACCAAGAGCCAGTACCAGTTCACGCTGCAGTCACCGGATACGGATGAGCTTTACCAGGATGCTCCCAAGCTGGAAGCGAGGCTCCGGACCGATCCACAGTTTCAGAAAGTGTTGCAAGACGTGACCAGCGATCTGCAGATCAAGAATCCCCAGGTCGATCTGGACATTGATCGAGACAAAGCCTCTTCTCTTGGGATTAGCGCCGAACAAGTGGAAGACGCGCTCTATACCGCCTACGGCCAGCGGCAGATCTCGACCATCTACGCGCCGAATAATGCGTACCGCGTGATTACGGAACTGGAGAGCCAGTATCAGCTAGACCCCTCGGCCTTGTCCCTGCTTTACGTGCGTTCTACGAGCGGACAGCTGGTGCCGTTGAATGCGGTGGCCAAGCTCACTCCGACGGTGGGTCCGCTGACTATTAATCACCTGGGACAACTGCCGTCGGTGACCCTCTCATTCAACCTGCGTCCCGGAGTCGCACTGGGCGATGCGGTCGCCGCAGTGAACAAAGCCTCGCGGGAGATGTTGCCCGCCACGGTCAGCACCAGTTTTCAAGGCACGGCACAGGCATTCGAGTCGTCCATTATGGGCTTGGGATTGCTGCTGTTCATGGCAATTCTGGTGATTTACCTGGTGCTGGGAATCTTGTACGAGAGCTTCATCCACCCGCTGACGATTCTCTCCGGTCTGCCGTCGGCGGGATTTGGCGCTTTGATCACCCTGACACTTTTCCACCTTGAGCTCAACCTGTACGCGTTTGTGGGCATCATCATGCTGGTCGGCATCGTCAAGAAGAACGCCATCATGATGATTGACGTGGCGCTGGAAAAGCAGCGCGAAAGCGGGGAGCCGGCGCATGAGGCAATTTATCAAGGCGCGTTGCTTCGCTTCCGCCCCATCATGATGACCTCGATGGCGGCCCTGATGGGCACCTTGCCAATCGCTCTGGGTCTCGGCGCAGGTGCGGAATCGCGCCGTCCGCTGGGCTTGGCAGTGGTCGGAGGCCTGCTTTTCTCCCAGCTGCTTACGCTTTATATCACCCCTGTTTTCTACACTTACATGGAATCCTTCCAGAACTGGTTGAGGTCCAGGAAGAAGCAAAAACCAGTCCCCGAGGCGAGCTTTGATGGGGAACCGGTCTTTGCCGGGAAGTCAGGCAAATAGTCTGTTACGCGGCTGGATCAGGTAATATGACGCTTTGCCAGGAAATTCACCATCAACCGCGGCGCAATCGCCAGCTCCACGCTGGGTTCGCTATCTAGTACCCTCCGTCTCCGACCTCGTCTTCATCGTTCTGCTGGTCGCGTTGACCTACGGCGCAACGGCGTCGCGGCTGCTGGGCGATGCCGGCATCGGCTGGCACATCCGCAACGGACAGCAGATGCTGCAGACCCACTCCATCACCCGGACCGATTCGTTCTCGTCCACCATGAACGGTCAGCCCTGGTATGCCTGGGAATGGCTGTATGACCTGGGGATTGCCAGCATCCACGGCTGGCTGGGACTGAATGGGGTGGTGTTGGTTACGGCAACAATCATCGCGGCCACGTTCGCATTCGTGCTCCGCATTGCTTTGTGCCGCGGAGGAAGCCTGCCACCGACGGTGGTCCTGCTGATGCTGTCGCTTGGGGCTTCCGCGATTCATTGGTTGGCACGGCCGCATGTGCTGAGTTGGCTGTTTGCCGTTGTCTGGTTTCAGGTGGTGGATTCCTGGGAAAGCGCGACTACAGACAGAAACCGGCGATTGTTCTGGTTGCCGGTGTTGATGGTGGGTTGGGTCAATCTTCATGGCGGGTTCCTGGTGGGATTCCTGCTGCTCGGTGTGTACCTGGCAGGCAACTTAATCGAGTACTTCACTTGCAGCAAGCAGCGAGAAATCGGAAACCGGCTCAAGCAGTTGGGGACAGTGGCTTTGCTTTCGCTGCTGGCGAGCTTGGTGAATCCCTTTGGCTACCAGCTGCACGTTCACATCTATCAATACCTGTCGAACCGTTTTCTGATGAATCACATTGAGGAGTTCCGCTCGCCGAATTTCCACGGGGCGGCGGAGCAGTGTTTTGTGGCGCTGCTGCTGATCACGATCGTGGTGCTGGCGATTGCGCGGTCTAAGCCTCGTGCTTCCCAGGTGCTGGTAATTCTTTTCGCGGCCGCCAGCGGTCTGTACGCTTCCCGCAATCTTCCGGTTTCGTCCATGCTCCTGGTGTTGATCGTAGCTCCGTTGCTTTCACGGGCTGTGGTCGAGGCCAGCGCGGATGAAGGAGTTGCGTCATGGCTACGGGGTTTCTTTTCGCGTTGTGATTCCTTTACATCCCGAATGGGTCGTATGGAGCTGAACCTTCGCAGCGGTCTCTGGCCGGTGGTGGCGGTGATCATGAGCCTGGCAATCTGTCTGCAACACGGACGCCTCGGCTCCCGCGAGTTGATGGACGCGCAGTTCGACGCCAAGCGTTTTCCGGTCCAGGCCGTTGAGGCCATTTCCCAGCGCGAGATGATCTCGGGGCCCATTTTCTGTCCCGATTACTGGGGCGGATACCTGATCTACCGGCTCTACCCGCAGGCGCGGGTTTTTATGGATGACCGGCATGATCTCTACGGGGAAGCTTTTCTTAAGGAGTATTTAAAGGTGATTCGAGTGCAACCCGGCTGGGAACGTGTCCTTAGTGACGGGCAGGTGGGTTTTGTACTGGTGCCACGGGAGTCTGCGCTCGCCACTATTCTTAGACAGACGAAGCCGTGGATTGCGATCCATGAGGACGAGGCCGCAGTATTGTTTCAGAACGGATTGCGCGAGTAAGAAGATACCCGCTGGATGACTCCTACCGCGTATCAATGTCGAATCCCAGGATCGCAGTTACCTCAATCGGCTGATCTCCGCGCATGACCGGACGAAATTTCCAGTTGGGCAGCGCGGCCAGCACTTTCGTGGTCAAGTCGGCTGGGCCCGACTCCAGCACTTGCAGATTGCGCAGCGCTCCAGAACGGTCGAGAATGCAGGCGATCACCAGGCGTGAGCGCTGCAGGTTCAGCGGCAGATCAGCACGTAGCTTCTCGGGGGCGGTTAAGTCTTCGGCGTAGGGATGGGCTGCGGAAGTGGTATCCGTGTACTCCATGACCGCGGTTCCCAATGTCGTGTCAATGTAGATGGTGTAGACTTTTTCGCCCTTCAGGGCGCCGTAGAAGTTGAACGCGCCTCCTGAACGCGAGGTCGCTACCACGGTGATTCCTGGTCCGCGATGGTCAGGGCCGACGGAAGAGCGGCCAGAAGTCGAGGGCTGATTTCCGTCAGAGCCGAAACTCGGCAGAGTCACGATGTTGCTGCTGCCACCGCGCACCGAGACTCCGGGGATGGCGGGTGTGCCATTCGTACCGCTGCCTGCGCCGCCCGGACCGGGATAGGGAGAAATTCCTCCGCGCGCGTTAGGATCGGAACCGTGGCCCGCGCCTTCTTTTCCTGCGC
>JBGQBN010000095.1:0-7215 GCA_041494805.1 Terriglobia bacterium
AGCAGTCAGACGCTCTCGGAGACCGTGACCAACTCCGGTGGCTCTACGGTCACGATCACGCAGGCCAACGTGACAGGGACCGGATTCAGCCTCAGCGGCTTGAGCCTGCCGGTGACTCTGACAGCGGGTCAGAGTAAGACTTTCAGCGCGGTCTTCGCTCCGCAATCAGCGGGAGCTGTCACTGGCAACATCGCCGTGATCAGCAACGCTTCCAACTCCACGCTCAACATTCCGCTCTCCGGCACAGGGGTGGCGGCTGGGCTACTTACCGCTAACCCAACTAGCCTGAGCTTCGGAAGCGTGCAAGTCGGAAGCAGTCAGACGCTCTCGGAGACCGTGACCAACTCCGGTGGCTCTACGGTCACGATCACGCAGGCCAACGTGACAGGGACCGGATTCAGCCTCAGCGGCCTCAGTCTGCCGGTGACTCTGACAGCGGGTCAGAGTAAGACTTTCAGCGTGGTCTTCGCTCCGCAATCAGCGGGAGCTGTCACCGGCAACATCGCCGTGATCAGCGACGCTTCCAACTCCACGCTCAACATTCCGCTTTCTGGGACGGGCGTCACAGCTGGCTTTATCACTGCGAACCCGTCGAGCCTGAGTTTTGGCAGTGTGCAGGTGGGAAGCAGTAAGACGCTGTCCGAGACACTGACGAATTCTGGTGGCAGCAGCGCCACCATCACTCAAGCCAACGTGACCGGAAGCGGGTTCAGCATAAGCGGGTTAACCCTGCCATTGACCCTGTCACCAGGACAAAGTTTCACGTTCGGCGCTGTCTTTACTCCGACTGGAGCCGGCAGCTTTAGTGGGAGTATTTCCGTCGTATCGGATGCCTCGAATTCACCGCTCTCCATTTCCATGTCGGGCACCGGCACCGCCGCTGGTCAGCTGGCTGTGACGCCAACGACTTTGGACTTTGGCAGCGTCGTCGTGGGATCGAGCAAGGGTCTCACAGGAACACTCAGCGCCACCGGTGCGAGTGTGATTGTCTCTTCGGTCAGCGTGACGAGTTCTGAATTCTCCGTCAGCGGGCTTTCTCTCCCGGTCACGATCGCAGCCGGTCTGAGCGCATCATTCACTATGACCTTCACGCCACAGGCCAGTGGCGTGGCATCTGCTACCGCTTCCTTTATCAGCAATGCCTCAAACTCACCCACAGTTCAGTCGCTGACTGGAACCGGAACGCCACCGCAGCAGCACAGCGTAGATCTCACTTGGGATCCGAGCAATTCCAACGACGTTGTGGGCTACAACATTTACCGTGGCACTAAGTCTGGTACCTATACGAAGATCAATTCGGGGCTCAACGCCAGCACGTCATACACGGACAGCTCCGTCCAATCCGGACAGACCTACTACTACGCGAGTACGGCGGTCGACTCGACCGGCAAAGAGAGCGTCTACTCGAACGAAGTTCAGGCAGTCATTCCGACGCCGTAGAATCCGGCGCGGAGCGGGCATGTTGTTTTCGAGGCACCGCCTTGAAGTGGTCGCCCCGTCTTTAGATCCGCCAAAAATGCGGCTCCACCGCCGGAAGAGTCCGCCATTCAATAAGTTACGGGGATGTCCTTCTCAGACCTTCCGCTTAAACCAAAAACCCTCGAAACTTGTGACGTTATGGTCCTCCCCCACCTTAACGTCAGGCCGCTGGCTCGCCTATTTGTCGCGAGTGCACTCTTGCTCGTGCCTGCGGCAGGTATATCCGGGGCGTCTGAAACGGACACCGGGAAGTTGACCTGCCAGCCCTGCCATCTCCGGTTCAGCAAAGTCAATGTAGGCCAGACCAAGACGTTATCCGCCACCCTGACCAACACCGGAGCGAAGAGCGTGACCGTCTCCAAGATGAACGACAACGCTCCCGGTTACGACGTAAGCAATCTAAGTCTTCCCTTAACCCTGGCGGCGGGCCAGAGCGCGACTTTCGATGTTACATTCATGCCCGCTGACAATGGGCGCATCCCTGGGAATATCGAGTTCATCAGCAGTGGACCGGGCAGCGATCTCATCATCTACCTCTACGGTGTGGGCGTGATGGACGAATCGCTCACGGCCAACCCCTGGGGCCTCGACTTCGGAAGTTTGCAGGTGGGCCAAAGCCAGACCCGATCTGAGTCACTGACGAACTCCGGTAGCTCGAGTGTAACCATCTCGCAGGCCACAATCGCAGGGGCGGGCTTCGGCATGAGCGGGTTAACTCCGCCGATCACCCTGACGGCGGGACAGAGCTTTACTTTCAAGGTGAGATTCACCCCGGCGGTAAATGGCGATGCGAACGGAACGATCTCTGTGGTTTCGAACGCCCCCAACCCAACCCTCACCATCCCCCTATCGGGCACTGGCCTGTCCGCCGGGGAGCTGACCATATCTCCTGCCGCCATGAACTTCGGCGATGTTGTCGTGGGCACGACTAAGAGTCTGGCAGGAACTCTCAGCGCCAGTGGCGCCAGCGTCACCGTCTCTTCTGCGACCAGCAGCAACCCGAAATTCACCGTCGGCGGTTTGTCCTTCCCGTTTACGATTGCCGCCGGTAAGAGCGCAGCGCTTAGTGTAACGTTTATGCCTACGGACAGCGGGACTGCGTCCTCCAGTATTTCCTTCGTCAGCGACGCCTCGAACTCACCCACGATCGCAGCGGCAAGGGGAAACGGCACACCGGCGCCGCAGCATAGCGTCGAACTTTCCTGGGACGCCAGCAATGATGCCAACGTGGTGGGCTACAACCTTTATCGCAGCAACCAGTTCGGTGGTCCGTATACCCAGATCAATTCTGAGTTGGATTCCCTCACCACTTACATGGACAGCACCGTGCAAGGTGGGCAGACTTATTTCTACGCGGCGACGGCACTCGACGCAGACGGCATGGAAAGCAAGCCCTCTAATGTAGCGAAAGCTGTGATTCCATTTCCGTGAAACGGGAGCTCACATTAAGATGTTTGGTTTCTATAAGATGCAACAGGCTCTCGCGACCGGAAAACCCGGGAACTTGCGTTCGATCACTGACCTTGCGCAACAAGCAAGAAATGTACTGGTGGCATGTCCCGTCGGCCAGAACCCGCTGTACAATCGCTGGCACTCAGCGCAACACAATAATCCCAAGGACTCCACCATTGGAACATTTGTCGGCGCAGCTCAAGAAGCGTGCCAACGAGGATCGTCGGCCCCTTACGGAAGTATCGGGGAAGTTTTGCCAAGGGTCATGTCTTTCAGACCTCTAGTACAGGGTGACTTCTATCCCGATAATTGATGTGCGGATGGGGAAAACACTTACACACCGAAGCGCCTCGCTGAGCCTGGCGGTGGTGCTCCTTGCCGCGCTCACAACAGTCTCGTGCGGCGGTGGTGGTGCCAACGCGGCGAGTGTTTCCAATAACACAGCAAGTCTGACGCTCGACAACTCTTCCCTGAATTTTGGCAACGTCGCGGTTGGAGGCAGCAAGACGGACTCCCTCACGCTGACCAATTCGTCGGCAAGTGGCGGCCCAAGCATTACTGTCTCTCAAGTAACCATTACCGGCAGCGGTTTCAGTGGCAATGTTCCCAACTTGCCTCTGGTGCTAGCGACCGGACAGAGTGCCAGTCTCAGTATTACTTTCGCACCTCTGTCGGCGGGTGCAGCCACTGGCAGCTTGTCGATCGTCGTGGAAAGCGTGAGTGACCCGGCTGTAGTGCAACTCTCCGGCACCGGATTGGCTGCCGGGCAACTTGCCGTCAGCCCCTCAGCGCTGAACTTCGGCAACGTGGCTGTGGGTAGCAGCAAGAATCTGACCGGAACACTTACGGCGGGAGCTTCCGACATCAGCGTATCTTCCGCGGACTGGAACGGATCAGGATATTCCGTAAGCGGAATCACATTTCCAGTCACGGTATCGGCCGGGCAAAGCGTTTCTTTTACTGTAAGCTTCGCTCCGCAGGCGGCCGGGGCTTCGAATGGCAGCGTCTCTTTTATTAGCGATGCCACAAATTCTCCGTCCGTGCAAACATTCACCGGAACGGGAGACGTAACGACACAGCACAGCGTGGACCTGTCTTGGACTGCCAGTGCCTCTCAAGTGGTCGGCTATAACATTTATCGCGGTACCCAATCGGGAGGGCCCTACACCAAGCTGAATTCCTCTCCGCAGGCGGGTACGGCGTCCACGGACAGCACCGTTCAATCCGGGACAACGTACTTTTATGTCTCGACTGCAGTAGATTCGAATTCACGGGAGAGCGTCTTCTCAAACGAGGCGACAGCCGTAGTTCCCAATCCGTAGCCAGGCAAGCACTCAAGCAACGACGTCGGGTCCCCGCGATCGCGGAGTTTCCGGCTTGTCAAAGCTGCATCAGAACACTTTTTCCCTAAGCAGTTGCATCAGGTAGGAGCCGTACCCGTTGTTCTTCATCGAAGACGCGATGGCTTCCACTTGCTCCGCAGTGATGTAGCCGTAACGGTAGGCAATCTCCTCGGGGCACGCGATCATCAGCCCTTGTCGCGTCTCGATGGTCTGAATGAACAAAGAGGCATCCAACATGGCCTGGTAGGTGCCAGTATCAAGCCATGCCATGCCTCGCCCCATCACCACAACTTCCAATTGCTTGCGCTTCAAGTATTCCTTGTTGACGTCGGTGATTTCCAGTTCTCCGCGGGCAGAGGGTTTCAAGGACTTGGCGATGTCCACGACTTGGTTGTCATAGAAATAGAGCCCGGTGACGGCGTAGCGGGATTTAGGAGTCTTCGGCTTTTCCTCCAAACTTAATGCTCGGCCGTCAGAGTCAAATTCAACCACGCCGTAACGCTCGGGGTCGTGAACAGGATAGGCAAAGACTCGAGCTCCTCGAGTTTCCTGACTGGCTTGCATGACGCTCTTGGCAAAATCGTGTCCGTAGAAAATGTTGTCACCCAGTACCAGGGCGCAGCATGCGGAACCAATAAACTCTTTGCCGACGAGAAATGCCTGCGCGATCCCCTCGGGTTTTGGCTGAGCCGCGTACTGGAAACTCAAACCGAAGCTGGATCCGTCTCCGAGGAGTTGCTCGAACTTCGGCAGGTCTTGCGGCGTGGAGATGACCAAGATATCCCGTATACCCGCCAGCATGAGCGTGGAGAGCGGGTAGTAGATCATGGGCTTGTCGTAGATGGGCAGCAGGCTCTTGCAAACCGCCTGGGTCACGGGATAAAGCCGTGTGCCCGATCCGCCCGCGAGAATGATGCCCTTGTAATGTGGAGATCGCTTGGAGTTGAGAGTGGACATTATTAGGATGATAACGGCCTAGCATGACACGGCACTTGTTTATTTTGATCAGGACACGGCGCTTTTCTGTTCCAGAAGAAGCCGGCGTAGCGTACGCAGATCATTCAGCATTCGGCGGCTGGCCTTCAAATGTTCTTCCAGCTTCTCCAATTTATATAGGACTAAGCGCAGCGCTTCCACACGGCGTGGGAAGTTGGAGTTCGCTACGGAGCTAACATCGGCCTCGACGTCCCGTTTGGCTTCGAGAATGGCGTCGGCCAACAGTTTCAGGTATTCCTGGGCGCCCTCGACGCTGTCAAAGGGGGTTTCCATCTGGTAGTCCAACTCCGGGGTCTCCTTCGGTTCAAGGCAGACAGCAAACGCGTTAGGTGTCTGTGACTAGACGGCTCCTTGCTCTTAGGCAACGGTGTCGAAGTTATTGAGTATAACGACTTGTTCCAAGGCTATGCCTCGGAAGCCCCGCTTGCCACGAAATGCCGCAGCTTGGCAGAGGCTTCAATGTCTAGCTCACCCCGGTACCCTTCTTACGTCGCCAAATCAGCAGACCACCGCCCAGAACCGCGGCAGCCAGGCCCAGGATTGCGCCCGTGCTTCCTTCAGGCACTTGTTTTTTCTTCTTCTTATTACTGTCTCTGTCCTGAGAATAATTGAGTGAGCCCTGAAAAACCGCGGCTCGCACCGCAGGTGCACTCACCAGTAGGAAACCCGCCATCAACGGAACTGCAAAAAGACGAAGGGTCGTCCGCTTCATTAACTACTCCTTATTTTGTAGTATTTCGTACAATACGGCTTCTTTCCATTCGTGACGCCTAGGACGCTCCGGCTTCCTATGGTCTCTTACGTGTTTTCTTTCAACAAGACTGGATCGCGTGGCTATGGGTATTGCGGCGATCTTTCTTTGGCTGTCTTCTTTTCTGTCGTGCGAAGAAACCAAATCACCAACATCAACGCTCCCACAGCCACTGCGAAGAATACGATCCCCCCCTTTTGGTGGAGATCGCCGTTCAGAAAAGACGGGTCTACATAGATCCCTAACGTAGAAAGTGTAAAAATTCGCACGCTGTTCTTCGCTACAGCCATCGGAAACAGCAACAGGAGCACCACGCCTTTCCTCCAAGCAGTATGGAGGAAGAGTTGTACCAGCACCAGACCGACTGTGAACAGCATCAAACTTGAGCGAATGCCGCTGCACTCTTTCGCGACCTCGATGTCAATTCCGGGAAGCGATAAGACGAAGCCCTTCCGCAGAACCGGGACGTTCGCTGCTTTCAGCATCAGAAAGGTCATGTCAGTGGAGCCACTTTGTAGCAACCCGATGGTTCGCTCCAGAACGAGCTCCGGAATCGGAACCATCAAGAACAAGAACAGCAAGGGGAAGGGCGCAATTCGAAAGGCCGGAATACCATAACACAAAACGAAGGCCGTAACACACCAGCCTACGAAAAAAACCATCCGCAGCGAAAGCGTGTCATTCTGGCCTAAGACCAAAGGATACCGGGCTACCCAGAGAAACGCCATCGCCAGCAGAAACAGCACCAGGCCAGCCGGAAGGCAATACGCCATATTCCGGAACACTTTCCGGCGCTCCAAGAAGAGAAGAGTGACGCTTACGGGGAGCACCAGAAGGATGTGCGAATACTGATCGTTGTGGAACGCTGCTACAGCCGCAGCAAGCAGAGACCGCCAGGAAATGACACTTGCAAAAAAGACTAGGAAGGCGAAGCCTGCGTTTCTACGGGCGACCTGTGTATTCCTGAGCTTGAGGTTCATGCGATCGCGCAGCCGAATCTGATCTCATCAGCCTCGCGGCTCCTACTTACTTGCAGGTGTCTATCCTACTTCATAACCATGGCGGTTCGAGCTTGTCACCTCTATGTGTGAGCAGATTCGTTGCGAGACCGCTCTCAATTCTCCTTTCCAAGGGGGGCACGGTACTCCCGTTACCCTTCCCCGGCGGAGGGGACTCGAATTGACTCGTCAGTAT
>JBGQBN010000064.1:0-23368 GCA_041494805.1 Terriglobia bacterium
CGTTGGGGATCCTTGATTTCGTCTCCCATGACGGACGCTAATTCCAGTCCGACCAACCCAAAGCAAATCACGCCGAAAGAATTCAGCACGAAGCGCGGGTTTGCGGGAATGCGGAAATCGGCGGCAGTGACGGTGGTTCCGAACTTCAGCCACACCACGAATCCCAAGCCGATCAAAGCGGCAGCGGCAACACCGGTGCCGATGCCTCCCAGATTGTTGACCCACTTCCCGACGCCCAGGCCGACGATGTTCAGCACTACCAGCACGGTCAATAGCAACAACGAGGCGATTAAAGCGAAGACCTTGTTGTCTGCCAGCGCCTGATGATTCGGGCCGAGAACAAAAACAGAGACACCGACGAAGTAAAGCATCACCGTCGGCACATACAGCATGTTGTTGGTCCAGTAGCACCATCCGGAAAGAAAGCCGTGGAAGTCGCCAAAGACTTCCTTGGCCCACAGGTAAACTCCACCTTCTCCGGGATAGCGATGAGCCAGCTCGATGACCGCGATGCCTTGCGGCCAGAAAAAAAGTATCAGCGATACCATCCACAACCAGACGGTAACGCCGCCGTTGGCTGCGATCGACGGCACTACGTTCAGGTTGAAAATCGCCACTACGAACAGCAGAACCAGGTCACGGCGACCGAGGACGCGCTTCAGATGAGGCTGGTTGGCCTCATGATGGTTAGCGGACAAATCGCACTCCTTGGCTCGCTCTGCGGAGGTTCGCTCCGCCGGACAGCCGAGGGCGGCTGTCCCTACGTGAGTTCCTAGTGGGCCACAACTTCTGCTGTGCGCTCCTGCTGCGCCTTGGCCAACGCGGGCGCCACATCTGCGAACGCTGCAAGATGCTTGTCGATATCGGCCTCGGTATGCTGGACGGAGATGGTCCACTGCTCGTCCCACCAGTAGGGCTGCGCCATTACGCCACGGTTGACCATGCCGAACCAATAGTGGCGCCAGAGGTCGATATCGATGGCTTCCCAATCGCGGTAGTTGCGAATCTCCTTGGGATAGAGCATCAGGGCACCATTAGCGCCAGCGCTGGCGACGTAGGCCTGCAGGCCGGACTTGGCGACGGTTTTGCGGTAGCCCTCGGTAAGCTTCTTGCTGAGCTTATCCACGTGAGCGTAGTTCTCGCGCGTGAGGACTTCACGAAACGTTGCCAAGCCGGCGGCCATCGAGACCGGATTCGTGTTGTATGTTCCGCCGTGGAAGACCTTGTGCTGCGAGATGAGATCCATGACGGATTTGTGCGTACCGAACGCGGCCAGCGGCAAGCCGCCGCCAATGGACTTCGCCAGGCAAATCATGTCTGGCTTCACGCCGAAGTATTCCGAAGCGCCGCCCCAGCCCAGCTTTGCGCCGGTCTTGACTTCGTCGAAGATCAGCAACGCGCCGTTCTTCGTAGCGATGTCGCGCAGTCCCTGGAGAAATCCGGGCTGCGGCATGCAGAGACCGACGTTCATCAGAATGGGTTCCAGAATGATCGCGGCAATCCCGCTTGGATTCTGCTTGAAGCGAAGCTCAACGCTGGCGAGATCATTAAAGGTGGCGATGACCACATTCGTGATGCTGGCCTTGGGCACGCCGAGACCGCCGGGAACAGAGGTGGGCGCCTTGATGTCGCCATAGTCTGGAGCATGGGGTTTGACGCTGACGAGCGCGCTGTCATGCAGGCCGTGGTAGGCGCCTTCAAATTTCACAATCTTGTCGCGGCCCGTGGCGGCGCGGGCCAGGCGGACGGCGTGCATCGTAGCTTCGGTGCCACTGTTGCCGAAACGCACCATCTCAACCGGGAAGCGCTGGCAGATTTCCTCGGCCAGTTGCCACTCCATGTCATGGGGCATGCCGAACATCGTGCCGGTGTGCAAACGCTGCTCGACGGCCTTCATGACTGCCGGATGACAATGGCCGGCCATGAGCGCGCCGAAACACAAGTTGTGGTCGATGTAGTCGTTACCGTCGAGATCACGAAAGTGTGAGCCCTGGCCTTCTTTCACGAAGATTGGATAGGGATCGTAGGCGCGGTAGTTGCTGGCCACGCCGAGCGGGATGCGCTTCAGGTTCTTCTTGTAAGCGTCCGCAGACTTCGGGGTGCGGCGCTCGAAGGTGGAAATCTCTTTCTGTAGGTCGGGGTACATCTGGGTCTCCAGGGAACTCAGGCCGATTGTTGTGCGGCCATTAGAATGCCCGGGCAGCCGCAGCCGCCCGGGCTTCGAGCTAGAACGAGAACTTCAATGCGAATTGAATGCTTCGGGGCGCGCGCGTGCGCTTTACTCGGCCGAAATCTGTTCCATCGCTGATATTGCCATCCGGATTCAGGAACTGCGTGTGGTTAAAGAGGTTGAAGAACGAGGCGCGGAACTCGATTTGTTTTCTTTCGCCGACCGGGGTGAGCTTCTGCACCGTAAAATCAAAATTATTAATCCCCGGCCCGCAGCATATGGTACGGGGCGCATTGCCCAATAATTGGATGGGGGTCGAAGTCGCAGTCTGCTCTGGGAGTGCGAAAGAATTGGGATTGAAATAGTAGCCGCCGTTCTTTCTTGGATCCTGTGTCTGGAAAGGCGCAACCAGATCGGGCTTGCCCGGCAATTCAAAGTCGAAACTGTTTTCCAGTTCCGAGTCATTGCTTGACTGGATGCGGATGGGGAAGCCGGTCTGAAAGCTGGTGATCCCCGAGATTAGCCATCCGTTCAGGAGGGTGCCCTTGGCTCCCTGGTAGTGGGGAACGGGAAGCTCCCATACGTAGCTGACGACGAAGCGGTGGGTCGCATCGAACAGTGAAAGCGCACGATTGCAGCGGTCGCAGATCGGTTTCAGGATGTTCTCAAAGCTCGAAGCGTTGTCGATGGACTTGCTCCACGTGTATGCCAACTCGAACTGCAGTCCATGACTAAATTTCCTCTGCAACGACGCTTGCAGCGAGTTGTAGTTCGAGTTCGCAATGGTGTCCTGGGCAAAGATGCTGGAGAAAACCGGTACGCCGTCTGACGGGCAACCGGCACCAGTAGTGGGCTGGCAGATTGGGGAACTGTAACGGCGCAAGCCGACCAGATTAATCTCAGGATTGCCAGTACCAACAGTCGGAACCGAACCGTAAGGCAGGTGAACCGTGAATCCTGCGGGAATGCTGTCCGCGGGAAGGATGAACTGGCTATCGGCGAAGAACGCACCACACGAGTACGCGGAAGCCAAGTTCACGTCCGGCGCGACATTCGTGTAGTAATCCGAGATGTTTTGCATGTCGATACAAGTTTGTGCGTTCCCGAAGTTCAAGTCTTTGGTAGCCAACAGGCGGTGTCCCTCGGACCCTACGTATCCCACCGAGAGCACCGTGTCTTTCCCAATCTCACGCTGGATTCCAAAGTTGTACTGCTCGGTATACTGGGCGCGCAGTTTGGGCTCCAGCTCTCCGAACAGCAGAATGGGCCGGAATGCGGACCAGTCAACCGCCGACCCCCGTGTTGGATTAATGATTCCGTCAAAGGGATTGGGAGAGATCGTAAGATTGGCGGAATCGCCGCTCTGGCTTACGAATGGCGTGTTAAACAGACCTCCCGAAAGTAGCGAACTGCCTCCAAACGGAGGCTCAGCCTGGAACTGCTCCAGCACTAACTGCTCGATAGGATTGTAGAAAATGCCAAAGCCGCCGCGGATCGTAGTTTTTCCATCGCCTTTCGGGTCCCATGCGATCCCGATTCTAGGAGCCCAAGCATTGTAGTAACTCTGGGTAAGTCCCCGAGGAACGCCTGTGTCGCCCGGAATGACCAAGCCGAGTGGAAAGACCGCTGCTGAGTCCGCGTTGGGGTCGCTGCAGTTCGGGTCCGAATACCCAAGCGTACTCAAGCTGTTCGCACTGAGCTGGCACGGAAATATCGTCGTGGCCTGCCCTGGCCGAAACGTCTGGTAGCGGAGGCCGGCATCATAGATGGGCTCGTTGAACTCCCACCGTAACCCGTAGTTGAGCGTCAAGTTCGGCCGGATCTTCCAGCTGTCTTGTGCAAACAGGTAGATGGAGTTCCCGCGCACGTCTTCAGTTTGCGCGGAACCCTGCAAGTAAGAGTCGGGGAGGCCCAGCAGGTAGTTAGGGAATAAGTTCTGGTTTTCGTTAGCATCCAGGGCGATCGGGTCATTGAGGCCCCCGCCAAAGTAGCTGAAATCGCCATTCACGTCGAAGTACAAGGTCTGTAAGAAACGCTGGTTTCTGAGGTCGACGCCAAATTTGGTGGTGTGGCTCCCGATTACCTTGGTCAGGTTGTCGCTCAATTGATAAGTATTGCCGATCTGGGGCAGCTCACCCTCAAAATTGTTGCCGATGGTGAAGCCACCTGAAATGCCGATGAACGGTACGCCTTCGCGGTTGGCCCCGAGGTTGGGAGTGATTCCAATTTTGGGATCGAATGGAATCATGGTGGTCACACCGCTGTCGCCAGTGAAGCAAAACTGAGCCGCTGTCCCGCTGCCGCAAGAATCCGTGACCAGGTTAGCGCGCTGCGGATGCAGAAATGTGCCTTGCGCCTCGCGGAAATAAGTAATTCTGCCTTCATTGACTGTCGTCGAATTAATGGTCCAGGTATGCGAGAGGTTGACCTGCTGGGCGGTGGTCGAATTGTTGTTGCCGAATCCCGGCAGAAGATTGGGAGTAGCTGCCTGGAATCTGGTAAAAGGTTGCGCGTCGAAGGCGTCGTTCAAGTAGTAGTAGAAGCTCAGATTTTGGTTGTCGTTGATCCTGTGGTCCAGTTTCACCGTGAACTGGTTGGCATGAGAATCGTCATTCGGAATGGCACGAAAGACGTTAGTGCCTGAATTGGGTAACGGTACGTAAAGCTGCATAATGCCTGCAGCCGCCGGGTCGAAGCAATTGGTCGGAATCTGGTCTCCAGGGAAGACGCCTGAGTAGGGAACCTGCCCGGAGACGGTCGTCGAAGGTAGAGGGATGCTCAAACCGCACCTTGCATTTAGAATTTGCGCCACAAGGTCGTCGCTGATCCCTCCAGTGAGTGGCGTTGCCGAGAAGTCACCGGTCCGTTCAGCAGCCGTGGGAACAACAACCGGGTCTGACGAAATCCCGTGCACGGAGCGACGTCCTTCATACGATGCGAAGAAAAAAGTCCGGTCTTTCTTGATCGGCCCTCCCAAGGTCCCACCGAACTGGTTCAGCTTGTTGTCGGGTCTCCGTATGTCCAGGTAGCCCTTCGCGTCGAGCACCTGATTACCGAAGAATTCGTACACACTACCGTGCAAACTGTTGGTTCCGGACTTGGTGACCACGTTGATCACAGCGCCGGAGTTGCGTCCGTATTCGGCATCAAACGTATTGGAAAGAACGCGGAATTCCTCGATGCTGTCGGGCGTGGGTTGAATGGCGGGAGAGTTGACAAACAAGTCGTTGCCATCACCACCATTCACGTTGAAGTTGTTTGAGCGCCCGCGGCCGCCATTCACGGATACCGCACCGGCCTGATTACTCCCGTAGAAAAGGTCGGACCCTCCAACCCCCTGCACACCGGGCTGCAATTGCAGCAACTGGTAAGTATCACGCGAGTTGAGCGGTAGCGTCGACACCTGTCGTGAATCCATGATGGCGCCCAGCTGGGTGCTGCTTGTATCCACGAGTGGCGCTGATGACGTGACTTCCACAGTTTCCTGAGCCCCGCCGATCTGCATAACCATGTTCAGGGTCACGACCTGGTTGAGGTCCAGGCCCACGTCGCGGCGGATGTTTTTCTTGAAACCAGTCAGTTCAAACTCAACGCGGTAGGTACCAATCGCCACTTGCGGGAAAACGTAATCGCCACTGTCGTTGGTCTGAGCCTCCTGGCTGGCACTCGTCGCCTCGTTGACCAGCGTGACCTTCACATTGGCCAGAACGGCGCCGGTAGGGTCGGCGACCCGGCCGATGATTCTGCCACCGGTGCTCTGGGCAAGAACAAGCGTGGAACTGGCAAGACAAAACAGGACGACCAGCCAACGGGTCGCCCAGCGTGCTGTCGAGGACGGCATGGAGACCTCCAGAGTACGGGTGGAAGTTCTTGAATTTTGAAAACAGCGGCTTGCGCCCGGCGCAAACCTTGCTATAATCGCGCAAGGTTAGAGAATCCGCCGCAAGCTGTCAAGCAAAAAATAGCCGTCGTCCCAGGCCCGGAAGACACGTGGAGGGTGCAGTTCTTGAAATGAAGCCCGCCAGCCCAAAATCTTACTTGAAGATCGGCGACGTCGCGCGACTGGTGGGCGTTTCACCCTCCGTGATCCGCTCCTGGGAAAGCCTGGGGTTGACCCGTCCGCGGCGGACGGCCAGCAAGTACCGGCTCTATACCGCCGACGACGTGAAGTTGCTCAAGCGGGCGCGGTTCCTGCGCAAGGTGCGCGGGCTGAATGCTCCCGCCATCGTGCAGATGTTGAAACGGGACGGTCTGGTGCGTCCGACACCCGACGCCGCCGCCAGCGCGATCGGAGTGCGCCTCCGCCAGCTGCGCGCCAGGCGCGGACTTTCTCTCGCCCAGGTCGCCAGCGCGGTGGGAATTTCAGTCGGATTTCTGAGTGCCCTGGAACGCTCCCACATGAGCGCGTCGGTGAGCACGCTGCGCAAGCTGGCGCGTTTTTATAAGACCAGCATCCTTGATTTTTTCGATCCCGCGGAATCCAATAGCCCCCTGGTTCCGCCAGACAAGCGCAAGGTACTGGAAGCGGGTCCGGGAGTCCGCATGGAACTGCTGGCCTGGGGTAATACGGTGATGGAGCCACACCTGTTCCGTGTCGCTCCACATTCCGGCAGCGGCGAGTCCTATACCCACGAAGGCGAGGAGTTTCTTTACGTCCTACGGGGCGAGTTGCAGATTTCTTTGGAACAAGAAGAATACCGGCTCAAGCCCGGTGACAGCTTTTACTTCGAAAGCGCCACGCCGCATCGCTGGAAAAATCCAGGCCGCACGGAAACCTGGGTGCTGTGGATAAATACTCCGCCGACCTTCTAGCGCCCCAGCACGGGGAGCGGAGATGGAGAGTGATTTTGTCCAAGCCTGCAAATGTCCGGCCCACGTTACGCCGATTGGTTTTCTGGCTTGCGATTCCGTGTTTGTGCGCTGGCTCCGCATCCGCACAGCAACCGCAATCCCTGCCGGCGGACGTAGTCGTGGTGAATGCTCGGATCTATACCGTCAATCCACAGCAGCCGTGGGCGGAAGCGCTCGCCATCCGCGGTGACAAGATTGTTGCTGTGGGCGGCGCAGCGGACGTTGCCGTGTATCGTGGCCCTTCCACCAAAGTTATCGACGCCCAAGGGAAGCTGGTCCTGCCCGGCTTCACCGACTGCCACACTCATTTTCTCGACGGATCGCTCGGCTTGCAGCGGATCAACCTCGAAGATGCGAGAACGGTCCCGGAAATTCAGCAGCGCGTGAAAGCGTTCGCCGCGGCACATCCTGAGAATCCATGGATTCTCGGGAGAGGATGGTCTTACCCCGTGTTTAGTCCGTCTGGACTCCCGGACAAGAAGTATCTGGATGAAATTGTCCCTGATCGTCCGGTCTATCTGGAGGGTTTTGATGGACACACCTGGTGGGCCAACAGCAAGGCGCTGCAGTTGGCGGGAGTCAATCGCCACACCCCCGATCCGGCCGGCGGCATCTTTGTGCGGGACCCGAAAACGGGTGAACCGACCGGCGCCATCAAGGAAGATGCTGCTGACGCAGTAATCCGGCGCGCAATCCCAGTCCCGTCCCGCGAAGAGAAGCTGCAGGCCCTGCGCGCGGGGCTGAAGGAGGCCAATCGCGTGGGCCTGGTGCGGGTCCACGTCGCCGGTAGCGTGAGTGCGGGAGTAGGCGACCTACTAGACGTCGACCTTCTCGAGGATCTGCGGCGGTCGGGCGAACTCTCAGTCCGGATGTACCTCGCCTACCGTTTGGATCCGCCCGCCGTCACCCCGGAGGAATTACGGCAGATTGAGGAAGCAAGCCACCGCTACCAGGATGAGTGGATCTCAGCGGGATCGGCAAAATTCTTTCTGGATGGCGTGATCGAGACCCGCACCGCGGCCATGCTGTCGCCGTATACGGATGATCCCTCGCAGTCGGGCCAGTTGCTCTGGGACCTGGCAGTTTACCAAGCGGCCGTCACGGAACTGGACCGTCGCGGTGTGCAGATCTTCTCCCATGCCATCGGCGATCGGGCAATTCGTCAGGCGTTGGATGCGTATGAAGGCGCGCAAAAGGCCAATCACACGTCGAACGCCCGCCACCGCATTGAGCACATCGAGTGCATCTCCGCCGCGGACATTCCTCGTTTCGGCCGGCTCGGAGTCATCGCGAGTTTTCAGCCGCTGCATGCCTATCCGGATGATGACGTCTTGAAAGTGTGGGCGCCGAACGTCGGACCAGAGCGCGCACAACGGGCGTGGACCTGGCACAGTATTGAGGCTGGGGGTGGCGTCCTTGCATTCGGCAGCGACTGGCCGATCGTCACGCTTAGCCCTTGGCCCGGAGTGCGGAATGCTCTGACGCGGCAAACGAAAGAAGGCGACCCTCCGGGCGGTTTCGTGCCCACTGAACGCATCGGCCTGGAGGACACGATCAAGGCGTACACCCTGGGCGCAGCCTTTGCGGGGCGGCGCGAGAAAACAGAAGGATCGCTGGAACCGGGCAAGCTCGCCGACCTGATCGTGCTTTCGCAAGACCTGTTCAAGATTGAACCGAACACGATCGCGGAAACAGAAGTGCTCTTGACCATGGTGGGCGGAAAAGTGGTCTATCATTCACCGGCGACCACAATGGAGGCGAAGTGATGATACGACGCTTGCTGGTTCTGCCGCTTTTGGCGGCGCTTGTCGTGTTCGGCTCCTGCGGGAAGAAGACGCCCACGCTGAACCTGCTGGTGTGGGAAGGGTACGCCGACCCATCGTTCGTGCACGCCTTCGAGGAGCAGTATCACTGCAAGGTCTCCGCGTCCTACATGGGATCGAGCGATGAACTGGTCGCCAAGCTCCGTGGCGGCAGCGCGGGGAACTACGATGTCATATCGCCTTCGAGCGACGTTGCCACGTCGATTGCGTTGGCAGGATTGGCCGCACCCCTCGATCTTTCGAAAATTCCCGGCTACGGCCAACTCTCGCCGCAGCTCACGTCACTGCCTCTGGTGCGTGTGAAGGGACAAGTTTATGGCGTCCCCTTCATGTGGGGACCGGACCCGATCATTTACGACACTACAGTTTTCCCCAAGCCTCCAGCGAGCTGGAGCGTATTCTGGGACCCGAAGTATCGTGGCAAGATTTCGGTTTGGGACGATCTTTCCACGGTGTACATGGCGGCACAGGTTCTTGGCTATGACCAGCCCGACCCCACCCAGCTCTACAACCTCAGCGACGAACAACTGGAGGCGGTGAAGAAAAAGCTGCTGGAGTTGAAGCCCAACATCCGCAAGATGTGGTCCACCGGCGGTGAGTTGACCAATCTTTTCCAGAACCATGAGGTGGTTGCGGCCATGGGCTGGCCTCTGATGACCAACCAGCTACGCAAGATCAACTATCCGGTCGGCGAGACCATCCCCAAGGAAAACACCACGGGCTGGATCGATCATTTGATGATTACTGCCGGCAGCGAGAACAAAGAGCTGGCTTACAAGTTCCTCGAGTACATGGTTGAGGCGCAGACGCAGAAGAAAGTCACGGATGTGACCGGCTACACTCCGGCGAACCCGCAGGCAGCGCAGTACATGACTCCGGAGGAGGTCAAGAGCTTGCATCTCGACGACGTGGACAATTATCAGAAGCGTTTGTATTTCTGGCAGAATGTGCCGCGCCGGGTGAAGTACAACGAAATCTGGAACGAAGTAAAAGCGGCACAGTAGTGTAGCGCGGGCGCCCTCGCCCGCGCCTCTGCGATGCACTAAATGGCTATCACAACCCAACCCACGATCACGGGTTCCGTCAAGCCGGGTACGGAAGCGCTGCTCACCATCCGTAACGTTGCCAAGTCTTTCGGCCGGAACCCGGTGCTTCGCGACATCTCTTTGCAGGTGGCAGAGGGCGAGTTCCTGACCATCCTCGGCGAGAGCGGCTCGGGGAAGACGACGTTGCTGCGCATCATCGCAGGCTTCGAGGCCGCCGATTCAGGCGAGATTGTAATGGGCGGCGAGCGGCTCGACTGTCTGCCTCCCTACCGCCGCCGCGTCAACACTGTTTTTCAGCATTATGCTTTGTTTCCCCATCTGACGGTCGCGGAAAACGTGGGCTACGGGCTGCGCGTGGCAAAAGTCGCGAAAGAAGAAATCAGCACACGGGTCGGACAAGCCCTGGACATGGTCAAGATGACGGCCTACGCCGATTCCAAGCCGGCAAAGATCAGCGGCGGCCAGCAACAGCGCATTGCCCTGGCTCGTGCCCTGGTGAACCGGCCTCGCCTGCTGCTGCTCGACGAGCCTCTCTCTGCGCTGGATGCAAATTTGCGCCGCCAGATGCAGGTAGAACTGAAATCGCTGCAGCGGGAGGTCGGCATTTCCTTCGTGTTTGTGACCCATGACCAGGAAGAAGCCATGGTCATGTCCGATCGCATTGCCCTGCTGCGCATGGGCGAACTGGAACAGGTATCTTCTCCGCGTGACATCTACAGCCGTCCGGCCACGGCTTACACCGCGCAGTTTATCGGCCACACGAATCTGCTTCGCGGCGAGATAAAGGATGGAATCGCTAGATGTAATTCCCTGTCCTGGCGAACCGGGTTCCGCGACGGCCCCGGGCTTTTCTCCTTGCGTCCAGAAAACATACGGCTGGCATCAGGTACTTCCGGCAGTGGAACTGTGCGTTTCCGCGGCAGCATTCTTCGCCAGGCTTTCCACGGCGCCACGGAACTGCTGCAGATCGAGTGCGCCGACGGCCTTGTGCTCTCGGTTAGGGCTGCCTCGCGGGAGAACTGGCAAGGCGACCTCGAGCTGGAATTCTCATCGGCGGACGCGATACCCGTGCGTGAATCACCGGAGCGAACCTGATGTTTTCCCGCGCTTACCGCGCCTCCATCACGTTGCCTCCTCTGGTGTGGGTAGCTGTGTTCCTGCTGGTTCCCTACGCACTGCTCTTCTGCTACAGCTTCTGGTCGGTTTCACCCGAGCAGGTGATCGTCCATACGTGGAATCTGGACAACTATCGTGAGCTGTTTCGCGTGAATGTTTACTTGCAGACGCTGTTTCGTTCCATGTGGATCGCGGCCCGGGTGATGCTCTTTTCTCTGCTGCTCGGCTATCCGCTGGCATACTACCTCTCGTTCCATGCGGGCAACAGAAAGGATCTTTTCTATCAGTTGGTGATTATTCCGCTCTGGGTCAGCTATCTGGTTCGCGCTTATGCCTGGAAGACCATACTGGGCAGCGACGGCGTCCTCAACACGCTGCTGCAGTATGTGCACCTGACGCAACACCCACTCGATTTTCTGCTCTACAGCCCCTTCGCGGTTGTTTTGACGCTCACGCACATCTACACGCCGTTTGCCTTTTTGCCCATCTACGCGTCGCTCGAACACATTCCGCGAAACCTGGTCGAAGCTTCGCATGATCTGGGCGCTTCTCCATTTCAGACTTTCTGGAGAGTAATTTTCCCGCTTTCTATTCCCGGAGTTCTGGCCGGTGCCACTTTCGCATTTGTTCTGAGTCTGGGTGACTTTCTCGCTCCGCTGCTGCTGGGCGGACCCAGCGGCATCATGATCTCCAACATCGTGGTCAGTCTGTTCGGCGCGGCATACAACTGGCCTCTGGGCGCGGCCATCTCACTGTGCATGCTGCTGCTGGTGGTTACGCTCCTGGTTCTATCGGAAAAGCTGGAGAAGAAATGGAGCTTCCGATGAGCGGCACGGTCCGCACCTCGCGCTGGCTTCCGTGGCATGCCATCGCGGTCTTCGGTTTTCTTTATTTGCCCATCGTCACGTTGATCGTCTACTCGTTCAACGGCTCGGGCGTGGGCGGATTCCCCCCACGCAATCTGACCCTGGACTGGTATCGCATGCTCTTTGCCGACGATGCCATCTGGACTTCTGTCCTGAACAGCGTGGTGGTGGCATTTGCCGCAATGGTCATCTCGCTGACCTTCGGAATTCCGGCGGCGCTGGCGCTGGATCGCGCCAACTTTCCGGGCAAGGCCCTGTTTCGCCGGCTGGCGCTGCTGCCGCTGATTTTGCCCGGCATCATCACCGGGCTTTCCTTGCTGATGCTGTTCCGCCAAGCTGACATGAAGCTCAGCTTGATCACGATCGTGTTGGGACACGGCACGGCGCTAATCTCGGTAGCGACCACCGAAGTATTCGCAGGGTTGCAAAAGCTGGACCGTGCCCAGGAGGAAGCCTCGCTCGATCTGGGAGCGAATTACTGGCAAACCTTCTGGCGCGTGACTATTCCCAACCTGCGGTTGTCGATCATCGGCGCGGCGCTGTTGATTTTTACGCTCTCCATGGACGAGATCGCCGTCAGCTTTTTCCTGATTGGACGGGACAACACGCTGCCGCTGGAAATCTGGGGACGGCTGCGGCGCGGCATCACGCCGGAGATCAACGCTATCTCCAGCATCATTTTCATATTTTCGCTAGTCGCTATCGTGACCTGGTATCGCCTGCGCGCAAGTGCGGAAGGCAAACCGGAAATCGCCGCCGAACTGGTGGAAACATGAAGTTGTAGCGCCGGCGCTACGGTTTCTAGGGGAAACTACAAATGGGTACGAATCGCAGGGACTTCATCAAATTCGTCGTAGCGGGATCGGTTGCAGCAGGATGCCCCGTGGATCTTTCTCTGTTGGCCGCGCAAACCACCAACCCACCGCTGGTAGAGGGAGAAGATAACCGGATCTGCCATCAGGTGCGCGACGGAAAGGTGTTCACGCGTCCACCAGTTTCCGCGCGTCATGACGTGATCATCGTCGGCGGCGGCGTAAGCGGACTGACTGCGGCCTACCGGTTGCGTCAGCGCGACTTTTTACTTCTGGAGAAGGAACCGCACTGGGGCGGCAATGCCTATTTAATGGAGTATCAAGGGACTCCGTACGCCACCGGGTCAGCCTTCTTGGCGAAGAGCGAACGCGCATTCGGCTTCGCTCAGGAAATCGGTTTAGAACCTCTGCCCATCAACGACTCGGACAGCACCATTGTCAAAGGCGAATGGATTCCGGACACTTGGCGAAGCGGCCTCGACAAGCTGCCCTACCCCGCGGCCACGCGCGAAAGTTTCAAGATGTTCAGGAAGGAGCTTCTGGCGATTGATCTCGAGAAGCGCGGAAAAGAGCTGATTGGTGTTCCCTTCTCCAATTTCTTGAAGGGATATCCGGACGAGCTCAAGCAATGGTGGGACACTTACGGGCCTTCCAACTGGGGAGCCACCAGCGAGGAGACCGCCGCTGCACTTGCCATTGACGACTTCCACGAATTAGCCGGAGGGGATGGCAACGACTACTACACCTGGCCCGGAGGCCTGGGCGCAATCACCAAAAAGCTGGCTGAAATTCTGCAGGCAAAATTCGCCTCGAACATTCAATCCGGCGCCACCACCATAGCCGTGGTCTCGGACAAGAACGAAGTGCAAGTCACCTACATGCAGGGCACCGAACTGAAAACTGTCGCCGCCAAGGCGGTCATCATGGCCACGCCAAAGTTCATCACTCGGCGTATCGTGGACGGCCTGCCTGACAAGCAAAGCGAGGCTATGCATCAAATCCGCTACATTCCCTATGCGGTGGTCAACCTCATCTTCGACAGGCCGGTGTTCAACCGGGGCTACGACACCTGGTGCCCGGGAACTGCATTTTCGGACTTCGTGGTCGCTGACTGGGTAGTCCGCAACCAGCCTGGCTACAAGCAGAGGTACAACATTCTCACCTGCTACACGCCCATGCACGAAGAAGACCGCGGCTACCTGCTCACCGAACCCAGCGCCCGGCGAGTTGCTGCCAACGTGCTCAAGGATTTCCAGAACTTGCTCCCGGGCTTAAATGTCGATCCTCTCGAAGTGCACCTCTACCGCCGGGGCCACCCTCTCTATCTATCCACTCCCGGTCTGTACACCGACGTGCAGCCATTGGTCCGGCAGCCCTTGGACCGGGTGTTCTTTGCCAACACGGACTCGGAAGGCCCCGAGTCCACTACCAGCACGGGGATCACTGCCGCCGAGCGCGCCGTGAGAGAAGTGGAGGCTCGGTTGGCGGGCAAGCCGATGCCCAAGGAAACAGCAGTTATGGCGGGCTGACAGCAGGGGATTTGCCACACTCTCCCGAACCTCGAGCCCGGCACGTAAGTCCATACAAACTCCCTGAGAACACGGCACACATAGTAAAGTGGTCAGAGGAGCGGAAGCTCCCGTTCGCCGATCCCTAAGCAAGGACAGTCATATTTTGAGTTCAGGCATTCGCAATATCGCCATTATTGCCCACGTCGACCACGGCAAGACCACACTGGTCGACGCCATGCTGCAGCAGAGCGGCACGTTTCGGTCCAACGAGCACATCATCGAGCGGGTTATGGACTCGAACGACCTGGAGCGCGAACGCGGTATCACGATCCTCGCAAAAAATACCGCCATTCATTATCACGACGTGAAGATCAACATCGTGGACACGCCCGGCCACAGCGACTTCGGCGGCGAGGTCGAGCGCGCCCTGAAGATGGTGGACGGGGTCATGCTGCTGGTGGACGCGAGCGAAGGCCCGCTGCCCCAGACACGCTATGTGCTGGGCAAGGCGTTGGAGGCACATCTGCCACCGATCCTGGTGATCAATAAGATTGACCGCTCTGATGCGCGCCCCCAGGAAGTGTTGAACGAGGTTTACGACCTCTTTATTGATCTTGACGCGAAAGAAGACCAGCTCGATTTCCCGGTCCTCTACACCAATGCCAAGGCGGGCACGGCTTCCACGGACATCAGAGGTGGTGGCGAGGATTTGAGACCGCTCTTCGACGCCATTCTCAAGACCATCCCGCCGCCCGAGGGTGACCCGGCTGGACCTTTGCAGATCCTGGTGGCCAATCTCGATTACAGCGACTATCTGGGGCGGCTGGCGATCGCGCGTGTGTTCAACGGAACCATGCGCACCGGCGAAGATGTCGCCATTGCCAAACTGGACGGTTCCCTCCACAAGACCAGGATCACCAAGCTTTTCTCCTTCTCCGGCCTGAAACGTACCGACATCACGGAGACCACACTGGGCGATATCATCGCGGTCGCCGGCGTCGAAGGCATCACCATCGGCGAGACCATCACCGATGCCGAGAACCCCGCGCCGCTGCCGCCGATCACCATTGACGAGCCCACGATCGCCATGCAGTTCACGGTCAACACCTCGCCCTTTGCCGGGCGCGATGGAACCTACGTCACCTCACGAAATCTCAGAGAGCGGCTGCACAAAGAACTGCTCACGAATGTTTCATTGCGCATGGAGGAAACCGACAGCACGGATTCTTTCAAGGTGATGGGCCGCGGCGAATTGCAGCTTTCCATCCTCATCGAGATGATGCGCCGCGAAGGCTACGAGCTGATGGTCGGCAAGCCGGAGATCGTCACCAAGCGGGTGGATGGCAAGTTGATGGAACCGGTCGAGCATCTTACCGTGGACGTTCCTGAAGAGTTTGTCGGCGTAGTCATGGAGCAACTCGGCACGCGCAAGGGTGAGGTCGTAAACATGCACAACCACGGCTATGGCCGGGTGCGCATTGAGTTCCGAGTTGCCAGCCGTGGCCTGATCGGCCTGCGCAGCCAGTTGCTCACCGACACCCGCGGCACCATCGTGATGAATTCTCTGTTCGACGGATACACCGAGTGGCAGGGAGAGATCCCGCACCGGCTCACCGGCGCCCTGATCTCAGACCGTGGCGGTGTCTCCACGGCCTATGCACTTTGGAACCTCCAGGAGCGCGGCGAATTGTTCGTCGGCCCTGGCGTCGATGTCTACGAGGGCATGGTCATCGGCGAGAACGCCAAAGATGCCGATCTTGATGTGAACGTGGTGCGCGAGAAGAAGCTGACCAACATGCGTGCCTCCACGGCCGACGAAGCCATCCGCCTGGTTCCGTTCCGCCAATTGAATCTGGAGCAGGCCATCGAGTTCATCGCCGAGGACGAATACGTCGAAGTAACGCCCAAGTCGCTGCGCCTACGGAAGAAAGTTTTGCAAGCGAACAAGAGAAAGAAGAGCGCGATGGTGACGGTGGAGGAAGTTTAGCGATGTCCCGGCGGAATCGCAGGATACCGCTCAAGACAGGGGATCATCCCCTGAAGATGTACCTGGTGCCCTGCAGCTGCGGGACGACCTTTGCAGTCTCCGAGGATTACGATCGGCAGGGCACTGCCTGGAGCCGATACCTGAAGTGCCCCAACTGCGGCAAGCGGCACGACCCGAAGAACCTGCTGCTTCAGGTCGGCTATCACCGCGAAGGATACTGGAAGGTGGATGAATGTTAGCCGCATAGCCTGATTTCGACAGCCCCCTGCCCACGAGATACCCTTCCCGCAGAATAGCTTCCCATAAATCCCAGACCTGCTATACTTCCCTCCGCATTTGACTGTTCGCCAACTCCGGCATTGCAGGACCGGGCAACCGGTTATTTCCTTTCCGCCGAAGTCAGCTGCACTCAGATAGCTCACTGAGAGGCAATTCGCTTGAAGAATATTTTCGTTGGAAACCTCGACTTCAACACTTCAGAAGATGAACTGCGTCAGATGTTCGGGGCGTACGGACAGGTGGACCGCGTCAGCATCATGACCGACCGGGATACCGGCCGTTCACGCGGGTTCGGTTTTGTGGAAATGGCCAACGCGGAAGAGGGAGAAAAAGCGATCGCAGCCCTCAACGGCACTCAAGTCGGCGGGCGTACGCTGAACGTCAATGAAGCCCGGCCCAAGGTAGAGCGCGGCGGTGGCGGCGGCGGCGGCGGCGGCCGGGACCGTGGCGGCCGCGGCGGTGGCGGCGGCGGCGGCCGGGGTCGCTGGTAAGTTCGGCAATTGCTCCCACATCGCTAGCGGTCTGTCTCTAGGAAAACCTTACAGCAGCGCCGTGGCCCGTCTAATTGCGGCCCGTCTCATTGATGGAGCAAAGCTCCGGATGTAGACTGGAATGACGGGTGCGCGCCCGTAGCTCAGCTGGATAGAGCGATTGCCTCCGGAGCAATAGGTCGGGAGTTCGAATCTCTCCGGGCGCGCCAGATTTCAATAGTTTACGGCGTGAACAATCTGTTGCGTGCTTTATCCATTACGCCGGCGGTTTAGAGGGCGGGTTGCAGGTCCACAGTTCACTGCTTAATATAGTTCTGCACGATTGAGTATCTGCGTGAATGCGGCCAAAATCCTGGGCGCATCTCCCCTTGCAACGGTAGAAGGTGACGGGTAGAACCCGACTCAGCAACCTGGCTTTGTCGCTCCACGGTGCCTTGGCCCGCTACTCGGGTGTTCCAGCGTCCTTGGCGGCATCGGCGCGCCAAACGTACAGGTATTTGTCGTCGCTCGACGTTATCACGGGGATCTTTTTCTCTCGCGTTGCGCGGTTCAAAGCTGACCGGAGATTCTGCATCTTCTCGCCGTCCAGACTGCTCAGCGGGATTTTAACCGCTTGCTGGGCGGTCAGTTTTGAAAGGTCGCCAAGAATGTCCGAAACCGCCTTCCGATGTTTTCCTTTGCGGCCCTGCGGAACATCGGACCGACTCACCGCAGAGTAGTGCAATTCCCGCCCGTTTCCGTTGTGTCCCCCTTTTCCGTTGCGTCCCATGGCGGCTCCCCTTTCCTCTGGAATCGTATCCGTACGCCGGAAATCGTATCGCAAAGAATCGTAAACTGCAACTGAAACTCTATGGGATTGCGGGCGATCTGCATTCGGTGGCATCGCACCGCCCCCGTACGCTTGCTCCAAGTTACGTATTTTCAGAAAGATGCGCTGCCTGCGTTGCACTAAGACTTGATAAGAATTCACCCCTATAACCCAAGCTGCGCTAGTGTGATGGCATCGATGATGACTCCTGTTACCTTGTCCAAGACGACGCGTGATTTCAATCCGCACTTATTCCTCGCGACCATCGGCGAGGGCAGGAGAATCCTGTCTTTTCCCAAGAAGCAAACAATCTTTGCGCAAGGGGACGTGGCCGATGCAGTGCTTTACATCCAGAAAGGCCAGGTGAGACTCACGGTGGTATCGAAGAATGGCAAGGAAGCAACCCTCGGGATATTAACGGAAGGCAACTTTTTCGGGGAAGGTTGCCTTGCCGGACAGGTCCTCCGCATGGGGTCGGCAACGGCAATGACGGATTGCGAGATTCTGCGGATCGAGAAGAGAGCGATGATGAATGCGCTGCATCGGGAACCCGCCTTTTCCGATGTGTTCGTGGCGTATTTGCTGGCGCGCAATATCCGTTTTGAAGAGGACCTGGTTGACCAACTGTTTAATTCCAGCGAAAAGAGACTGGCCCGTGTGCTCCTTATGCTTGCCCATTTTGGCAAGGAAGGAGTGCCCGAGACCGTGGTTCCGAAGATCAGTCAGGAGACCCTGGCAGAGATGGTCGGCACAACCCGCTCGCGAGTCAGCTTTTTCATGAACCGGTTCAGGAAATTGGGATTCATTCACTACAACGGCGGGCTGCAAGTCCACAGTTCACTGCTGAATGTAGTTCTACACGATTAACTCTTCCCAATCAACCATAGTGCTGTCTGTACCCTGCGACCTTACTTGGCGTGCCCAACGGAGTAGCATCCGTAATTTGGTAGTCCTTGTAGACAATGGTGAAATAGGCATGGCCTCCCAGTCGAATAGCGCAGGTGCTTCGATTGGACACCGGGAGCCAGAAATTACCCACTCTCGCGCAGACCTGTTCCTTCTTTAAGTCTCTTCCACAAGAAAAGGCCGGCCAAGTGATGAACTCGGCCGACCCCTCCTTATGTGTTACACCCTTCGGCCTGGCTTATGGCTGAGCCGCAGGCTTTGCCTTTTTCTTTGTTGCGGGCCTTGGCGTCTTTTTGGTTCCTTCCTGCTTGAGCAGAGTCAAGGAATCCGCAGCGTTGAACGGGTATTGGCGGACGGACTGTTGACCAGTGGTACTCAGAGTGACGTCTACGCGCCGATTGCTCGCCAGGATGATGGTTTGCATGTTCTTGAGGATTCTCTGGTGCTCTTCGGGAGTCAACTCGGGATTCTGCTCAACTGCATCTCGCACCTGGGCATCGGAAAGGTTTTGTTCTTTGCCAAACGCCTTGGTTTCGATGCTTGCGTCGGGAACGCCGTGTTCGATCAAGAAGTGCCTGGTGCGCTCGACACGCCGTTCGGAGAGCGCTTGATTATATTCCACGGAGCCCCGTGGGTCGGCATGGCTTCCGAGAATCAAGTGGGCATCCGGCTTGATCTCCAGATATTTCCGGAAATCGCCAGCCAGCGAAAGAAGGGTTTGCTGCTGACTGGCAAGCAGGCCGCCATCGGGATTCTGGACGGTAGGCTGGGCCGTCGGAAAGTAAATGCTGTGCAAGGCCAGTCTGGCTTCGAGTTGCCTGACCTCAGGCGAAACCGGTGGGTTCTCCACCGCCACCAGGGTCGTAGCCTGAATATTCAGGCCACGGGAATCGGTGCAGGTCGCACTTACCGTGATCGGTCCCGGGGACGCACCGGCGGTGTTCAGGGTAGCTGTATTGCCGTTGCCGCTGATGCTGCCACCTGGGGCACTCCAACCGCCAACGGTCACAGCAACATTATCGGGGCTGGTGCAGTTACAAGTAATCGCCGCGCTTCCACCCGCCTGCAAGCTTGCCGGATTCGCCGTGCATGACATCGCCGGCGGATTCTTCGGCGGCTCCTTCACCGTGAAGTTCGAGCTGCAGCTCGCTTCCCCGCCCTTCTTCATCTTGGGATCCGACACGTGCGCGGTCACGGTGTAGCTGCCACCCGCGACGCCATTGGTGTCGACGGTTGCCGTGGTATCTTTCCCACTCACCGTCCCGCCTGTGCTGCTCCAGGTGTAAGTCAGCGTGTGGTTGGGATTGAAGTTGCTGGCCGTCGCACTGGCGGCGACCGGCTCCCCGACCATGACCTCACTGGGCGTCACCGAGCAGCTCGCGGCCACCGGCGCAGCGGGTCCGCCACCACCAAACATAAACACCAAGCCACTCTGCAGTCTCACACCTTCGACTGTGGTGCTGGGAACAATCGACGAGGCACCAAAATGGTGATTGGAAACTGCATAGTCTCCCTGGATCAAACGCAGGCCAAAATGTTTGCTCAGGGGGACGTCAATTCCACCCCCGCCTATAAACCCGACCCGATTATCGCTGCCGAAGGTGTCGGAACTAAGGCGATGCCAGCCCACCATTGCCTCAATGAAGGGAGCAAAATGCGCTCTGCGAAAGGTCAGCTTAGGTCCCACGGAGACGTTGTAAAAGCCGGCGTCGTCAAGTCTGTCCAGTCCGTCCTCACCGCTGCCCCAATGCCCACTGCTATCGACGGTCAATCCGAACCAGCGGTTGAAGTTGTAGGTGACGCTGGCACCGATGCCCCGCGGATTCGATTCCAAACGACTGCTCACCGGAACTAATCCTCCGGGAAGCATGCCGTGCACATCGGTGCCGGGATAGAAGAAAGAATATCCGCCGAAAAGCTCCCATTGGGGAGGAGGCTGATCCTGCGCTGCCGCGAGCGTGCCAGCGCCACACAGGACGGCAAATGCCGCCAACAGCGTTGCCGCGACAAGGCCACGATGGCTCTGAGAGTGAGATGACATAGGAAAATTCCTCCGAACTTGATGACTTGAAAATCCTGCTTCCAGCCCGGCCCCCTAGTGGGCCAGCCTCAAGCTGGCCCACTACAGGATGTCCATGGTTAGGGGTCAGTGATCGTATTGCTGTCCAATGTGACCGCGCCATTGCGGGCTAACGCTCTGCCTTGCAGGCTGGCACCGGTATCCAACGTGATCGATTGGAGGGCCATGATCGTTCCCATAAAGATGGAGTTCGTCCCAAGCGTGGCTGAGCTGCCGACCTGCCAGAAGATGTTCCTAGCCTGGGCGCCTCCCGCAAGAACCACTTGGGTGGAGCCTATCGTCGTCAGCGTGGAACCAACCTGGAAGACGAAAACAGCATTGGCATCGCCTTGGGCATCGAGCGTGACATTTCCAGCCGAGAGCATGACCGTGCTGGCGTTCGTGTACACTCCGGGCGTGAAGGTCAGCCCGCTCATGTCTCCGGGCAGAACCGCACCTCCCGGCAGTCCGGCGGCGTAGTTATAGGCTGCGGTCAGATCCAGTTGTGCCTGTGCAGCGATCGGATCGGTTACGTGCATGACCGCAGGCGGGGTCAGTGTTCCCGGTGGGAATCCTGTGACTGCGGACCCTGGACTAAGCCCAAGGTCTCCACCGGTGATGGTGGTTGGGCCGGTGTTAGTAACGGTGGATCCAGCCAAGATCTTGAAATTACCGGCGGATTTCAATGGTACCGGCGCCTGGCATGGTACCGCGGAGGTAGTGAAACTCCAGGTGAAGTTACTGGCCAATCCGTTGCCGGAAAGGTCCTGGGCCCCGGTCGTAATCGTGGCCGTGTACAGGGTGTCCAAGGCAAGAGGCGCGGTTGGAGTAAAGATCGCAGTCAGGTTTGGCACATCGTAGGTGACTGTTCCTGCCGCACCCGGCCCTGCGAGTGTGAAGGTGCTGGCATTTATCGTCGAAGGGTTCATCGCTTCGCTAAAGGTGGCGGTAACAGTCGTGTTGGGACATGCCCCATCAGCAGGGGTGACGGAAACCACTGTCGGCGCGCCTGCCCCTGAGCAGGTCGCAATGCCGGTAGTGAAGCTCCACACAAAATTACTCGCGAGCGCATTGCCAAACAAATCCCTGGCCCCGGTGGTAATCATGGCGCCAAAGAGGGTGTTCAGTGCGAGACTGCCCGAGGGCGTAAAGATCGCGGTGTGGCTCGCGGAATCATAGGTAACCTGCCCCGGCACGGCTGCGCTATTCGGACCGGTCAAGGTGAAGGTTGAGGCATTGATGGTCGACGGATTCATAGCCTCGCTGAAGGTGGCCGTGACTATGGTGTTGGCACATGCACCGACGGCGCCATCCGGAGGCGCCACGGAAATCACGGTAGGCGGGGTCAGGCCTGGGGCCCCGGCGGTGTTGTCCGGATCGTTGCATCCGGTGGCGAAAATCAGCAGCAGAAATGCTGTGAACCAGATCTTGGAATTGCCGTATCTACGCATAACCATCGCCCTTCTTGTTCTCGGCGCAACTGCTGCCGTACAGTGAAATAAAAGAACCTTGGAGCGACAAAAATTTAGCACGGGGCAATTTAGGGCGTCTGTTCAAAATTGCTCACGTTAACCAACCGGCAAACTGTGGGCCAATTTTTATTGAAGGTCCTGCCGCGAATTCCGTAGGGTCCTGCTTTCAGAGATTTCCGGAGACTCTGGTAAGTGATCAATACTGAACAGACCCGTCAGGACGCGTGTTTGTATTTTGGAACCTTCTTCGAAGTGCAAGCGAGAGCGTCCCATGTTTACCAGCCAACGCGAAAAGTGGGCAGACCATCACATAATTGCTCTAGTGGAATTGGATATGCAGAAAATGCGGGTGCGGTTTGTCTTGGCGCGTGAGGCGATCCGAGAACGAATGCGAGAACTGGAACACCCCAGGGACCAAACGCAAACACGCCTGAGTGGAAGCGGGCCTAGTTCTTGCCCGTCTTGAAATCCCCAGGCTGGGAATGTCCGTCGCAGTGTTACAAGGTACAAACTCGCGAATACTGCGAGTGGGCACCGGGCATATCGAGGGAACCGTGCTTCCCGGGGATCTGGGTAATAGCGCAATCGCAGGGCACCGGGACACCTTCTTCCGCGACTTGAAGGGCATTCGCCGGAATGACGAGATTCAACTTCAGACAGCAACCGGGTCGTTCCGCTATGAGGTGGATTGGGTGAAGGTGGTCGCTCCCGATGACATCAGTGTCTTGGCGCCCTCAACCGAATCCGCGCTCACGCTCGTGACTTGCTACCCCTTTCAGTTTTTCGGTGCCGCGCCATAGAGGTTCGTCGTACATGCGCAGAAGCATTAGGCAGCTTGCAGCAACCGCTGCGACATGATCCGTACCTAAACTGGTCAAAAGGAGACAGTTAATCACCTCTGCTGCGCTTAAGCTGAAAGGTGAGGCAACGCTCATGAAACGATTTGGAGTCATCAGCACGGCATTTTTATTGTCCGTGCTTCTCGGAGCTACTGCTTTTGGCTTCGCACAGCATGAACAGCAAAGCGAAAAGCAGGGCAAGCAGCAACCGCGAGAGCAGAACAAGCCGCAGCATGCCCAGCAGCAAAAGCCAGACCAGAACAAGCCGCAGCACGCCCAGCAGCAAAAGCCAGACCAGAACAAGCCGCAGCATGCCCAGCAGCAAAAGCCAG